>CAJTTT010000001.1 GCA_910579285.1 uncultured Lachnospiraceae bacterium
GTATTATGGAACACATGATCATATCGTTTGAAACGTTGTTCCCGCTGCTGAAGGAAGGCGGCATATACATGTGTGAGGACTGCCAGTGCTGCTATTCGCCCAGATATGGGGGAGAGTATTTGAAAGAGGATTCTTTTATTGAGTATAGTAAAAACTTTGCAGATTGTGTGAACAGTCAATTTATTAATCCGAATAAAGTGGATATGCTGCCGCCATATGCGGAATATGTAAAGGCATGCCATTATTACGACTCGATGGTGGTTGTGGAGAAAAAGCGCAGGGGGTACTCATTCCCCACAGAATTTGAACAATAGGGAGAAATGCATGAACCAGCCGGCTCGAGAAAATGATAGACGGGCCGGCGGGAAGCCGGAAAGAATGGAAGGATTTCTGGAAGAAAAGGCAGGCAAGGAGATAAGAAAATAGATACGATCAATATAGTTAAAAAGGCACTTCATATAAAGGAAAATGAGATTACAAAGATAGAGGCGCTGAAAAAGGGGATGACAAACCACTCTTTTCTGGTCACCTGTGCCAGCGGAAAGTACATCGTCCGGATTCCGGGGGAAGGTACGGATCTGCTTATTGACAGAAAGGGTGAGGCGGCGGTATATGAAGCCATTGAAGGAAAAGGGATCGGGGACGAGATTGTATTTATGGATCCGGTAAACGGTTATAAAGTGACACGCTTTTTTGAAGGCGCACGGTGCTGCGATGCATCTGACATGGATGACACACAAAAATGCATGAAAAAGCTGAGGGCGTTTCACGAACTGGGGCTGGCTGTTGAGCGGCAGTTCGATCTTTTCGGACAGATTGCATTTTATGAATCCCTGCGGGAAGGCAGGCCTTCCGTATACAGCGACTATCAAAAGGTGAAAGAACAGACCTTTAGTCTGAGGGAATATATAGAGGCTCACACGGAGAGAAAAGTATTGACGCACATAGATGCGGTTTCAGACAATTTCCTTTTTGTAACGGATGGATCGGGAAGGGAAGAGATACGCCTGATTGACTGGGAGTATGCGGGCATGCAGGATCCGCATGTGGATATTGCCATGTTCTGTGTCTATTCCTTTTATGACAGACAGCAGGCAGACAGGCTGATCGAGGCATATTTTACGGAAGGATGCAGCAGGGAAACCAGAATAAAGATTTATGCCTATATTTCGGCCTGCGGCCTTTTGTGGAGCAACTGGTGTGAATACAAATATAAACTGGGGATTGCCTTTGGTGAGTATGCAGTGAGGCAGTACCAGTACGCCAGGGAATATTATCAGATCGTACAGGATGAACTGAGGGATGATGATGAATAAGGTGAAGAGAGCCATTATCATGGCCGCAGGCGCCGGGGAACGTATGAAGCCGGTCACGCTGCATACGCCGAAGCCGCTGGTGAGGATAAACGGGGTCCGGCTGATTGATACGGCGATCCAGGGCCTGCGCGGGAATGGGATAACAGAAATTTATGTCGTGACAGGCTATTTAAAGGAACAGTTTGGGTGCCTGGAGGAGGAATATCCCGGATTAAAGCTGATTGAGAATCCTTACTATTCTGCATGCAATAATATATCATCCCTCTATGTGGCAAGAGATTATATAGAAGATGTAATGATTCTGGACGGGGACCAGCTGATCCGCAATCCGGCCGTGCTGCAGCCGTATTTTGGTTATTCCGGCTATCATGCGGTATGGACTGAGGGGCACACGGACGAATGGCTGATGACAGTGCGTGACGGGGTTGTGGCAGGCTGCAGCAGGGACGGGGGAGAGCGCGGGTGGCAGCTTTACAGTATTTCCCGCTGGAATGCGGAAGATGGGAGAAAACTGGCGGCGCATCTGGAAAGAGAGTTTGGCAGAGCAGAGAGCAGGGGGCTGTACTGGGATGACATTGCCATGTTCCGCTATCCGGCGGAATACAGGCTCGGCATATACGAGATGGAGCGGGGAGATGTGACAGAGGTTGACAGCCTGGATGAGCTGATTGCGCTGGATGAAAGCTATAAAAAATATTTGTGAGGGATGAGGGTGATTACAAATGCGGTTTCGGAACGGAGAAAAGAGGGGAAAGGAAAAAGGGCAGATTGACTGGCTCATTACGCTGTTTCCCTTAAGCTGCATTATTATGCTGAGTATCTGTTTTTTCTTCATGCCTGAACAGTCTAATGCGGCGCTTGGGAAAATAAGATATCTTCTGGGAGATACGTTCGGCGTATACTATCTGCTGATCGGACTGGCTGTTTTCCTGCTGTCCATTTATCTGGCGGCATCAAAATACGGGGATATTGTGCTGGGGGAAAAGAAAGAAGGCCCGAAGTATTCTTTTTTCTCGTGGGGAGCCATGATGTTTACTGCCGGCCTTGCAGCCGATATCCTGTTCTACTCCTTTTCTGAGTGGATTTTGTATGCGGCTGATCCGCATATTGCGGAGCTGGGAAGCGTACAGGACTGGGCAGGTGTATACCCGCTTTTTCACTGGAGTCTGATTCCGTGGGGATTCTATCTCGTTCTGGCGGTGGCATTCGGGTTTATGCTCCATGTCCGCAAACGGGAGCGGCAGAGATATTCGGAGGCCTGCCGTCCCCTTCTCGGAAAACATACCGATGGCCTGGGGGGAAGGCTGATTGATCTTCTGGCAGTGTTTGCATTACTGGCAGGTACAGCGACTACCTTCAGCCTGGCCACACCGCTGATGGCAAGTGTGATGAATGAACTTTTTCATGCGGATTTGAACAGGACGGCGGTAACGATTGCCATATTGATTGTGACCTGTATCATCTATACCTATTCCCTGCTGCATGGCTTTAAAGGGATTAACTATCTGGCAAAAACGTGTATTTACATGTTTTTCGGGCTGCTGCTTTTTGTTCTGGTATTCGGCGGGGAAACGAAATATATCATCGAGACGGGAACTGCCGCACTTGGCAGGATGATGCAGCATTTCTGGGAACTGGCCACCTTTACGGATCCGCAGCGGGTAACCTCCTTTCCACAGAACTGGACGATTTTTTACTGGGCATACTGGATGGTATGGTGTGTGGCAACACCGTTCTTTATAGGAAATATTTCTGAAGGCAGGACCATACGCCAGACGATTCTGGGCGGATATCTTTTCGGAACGGGTTCAACGGTTGTCAGCTTCATCATCCTGGGAAACTATTCGCTGGGCCTGCAGGTGTCGGGAGAGGCGGACTTTGTTGCCATATATGAGCAGACAGGGGATCTTTACCAGATTATTATTTCGATCATAAACACGATGCCGGGTGCGCCGTTAGTCCTGCTTTTATTACTGCTCACCATGATAGCGTTTTACGCAACGTCATTTGATTCCATCGCGTTTATCGGATCGTGCTACAGCTATCATAAACTGGAGAATGGGCAGATGCCGCACAGATTAGTGGAACTGATGTGGTGCATTCTTTTAATTCTGCTGCCGGCGGCGCTTTCTTTTTCGGAAAGCTCCATGAATAACCTGCAGTCGGTAAGCATTATCGCGGCTTTTCCGATCGGAATGGTAATGCTTCTGATTATCATCAGCTTTTTGAAGGATGCAGGCACATACAGGGATTGAGGGGAAGGGCATGAAATATCTGATATTTGGCACAGGAGAGTATTACAGCCGCTATAAGAAGTGGTTTGCAAAAGAGGAGACCGCCGCGCTTTTGGATAATGCGCCGGATAAACAGAACACCTGTCTGGACGGGATAAAGATTCTTTCCCCGGAAGAGGGGGTGAAGCTTGCCTACGATGCAGTGGTGATCCTGAGCTTCTATGTGAAGGCGATGAAACAGCAGCTCATGGAACTCGGGGTGCCGGAAGGGCGGATCTATCATTTCTATGACCTGCATAAACTGATCTGCCGGACGGAGCGGGGACTGGCGGGGGCATACAAGAAGCCGGTACAGTATTTCGGCGGGGCGGAAAGGGTGGAGAAGGCGGACTGCACCCTGCTTTTGTCCAGCGACCTCACGCTGGGAGGACCGGCCATCGCACTGTATCATATGGCGGTCACGCTGCGCGGCATGGGGGAGCAGGCGGTGTTTGCCTCGATGCTGGACGGGCCGCTGCGGGAGACCCTGCTTGCGGAAGGGATTCCTGTCATTGTGGATGTGAACCTGCAGATTGAAACCATGCGTGAGGCGCAGTGGACGGCAGGGTTTTCCAGAATTGTGTGCAATACGATCGGTTTCCATGTCTTTTTATCTGAGCGGGATGTGGAAGTGCCCGTGTTATGGTGGCTCCATGACTCGGCCTTTTTCTATGACGGAGCGGATCCGGCGCTGCTTGCGGGGATCAGGCGGGAAAACCTGCGCTTCTGCGGGGTGGGGCCGGTCTCCCGGGAGGCGATGCTCCGGTTCCTGCCGGACGCAGCGATTGAAAACCTGGTCTACGGGGTGGCCGATGAGGCGGAAGGTGACAGGAAACAGAGGGACCATGAGAAGGTATGCTTTGTGACCATAGGATACATAGAGGCCAGAAAGGGACAGGACATACTGGTGGAGGCAGTCCGGGACCTGCCTGCCGGCATCCGGGAGCAGGCAGTTTTTTATCTGGTGGGGCAGAATACGTCCCGCATGGCGCAGGAGATCAGGGAAACCATAGCGGAGATCCCGGAAATCGTTATGAGCGGGACGATGGACAGATCCGGCATCCATGAGATCTTAAACCGGGCGGATATGATGATCTGCCCGTCCAGGGAGGATCCCATGCCCACGGTGGCGGCGGAAGCGATGATGCACAGGACAGCGTGCATTGTATCGGACGCCACGGGCACGGCGTCCTGTATAGAGCCGGGAAGGGACGGCCTGGTGTTTCACAGCGGGGATGTGCAGGAGCTTTCGGAGAAGATCCGCTGGTGTGTGGAACACCGGGGAAGACTGGCTGATATGGGAGAGCGGGCGCGCGGGGTTTATGAGAAACAGTTTTCGATGACTGTTTTTGAGAGAAGAGTAAGAGAACTGTTATAAAATAGAAACAGGGGTACTGTCCAGATGGTGCCGGGGGATGCTATGACTGATTTCATAAAAATATTAAATCCTTATAAAGAGGAGAAAATCGCGGTTTACGGACTGGGGACGGAAACAGAGCGGGTGCTGAATGAGGCGGGTCAGGATTTTCAGATCATAGGGCTGCTTGACGGGTATAAAGAAGAAGGCGGGCTATATCATAAGCCCATTATTTCATTGCAGTATGCCATAGACTGTGGGGTGAAACTGATTCTTGTTGTGGCGCGCCCTGGTTCCTGCAGGGCTATCGTAAAGCGGATCGGTGCGGTATGCATGGAGAATCAGATAGATCTGATCGACGTGAGAGGTAAAAATCTGTGCAGCATGAAGACCGCAAAATACCAGTTTCATGCCGCAGACGGAATATCCCGCGCTCATCTGATGGAAGAGGCTGACAAAAGGGATGTGTTGAGCATTGACCTGTTTGATACGCTGGTTATGAGGAGGACGTTATTTCCAACGGATATTTTTGATATCGTTGACTGTCGGTTAAGAGAGAAGGGCATTGTTATCGAGGAGTTCAGCGGGAAGAGACTGGCCAGCGAAAAGTTTCTGGCAAAGTCCGGGGCGCCTGGGCTTGTTGAAATCTATACTTACATGAAAAATACATATGCTGCCGCAGGGATCGTGCCGGAAGAACTGGCAGAGCTGGAATGGCAGACAGATTACGACCTGCTTGTCCCGCGCCGGGAAATGTGTGATTTCTGCGAAGAGATACATAGAAAAGGAAAGGAAATCTTTATCGTATCGGACACGTTTTATTCGAGAGAGCAGCTTTCCCGGATGTTGGAAAAATGCGGGATAGGATTCTGGGGGGATATTTTTGCATCCTGCGAATATAAAACGGCTAAAACGGAAGCGCTTTTTGAGAAACTCAAGGAGCGGACAGGCGGAAAAAAGATCCTTCATATCGGTGACGATTCTGCCGCGGATATAGAGAGTGCAAAAAGACACGGAATTGCCGCCTGTCAGATCTGCAGCGGCACAGACCTGCTGGAAATGACAGGTTATCTTGGACTTTGGGATAGTATGGAGGGAATCTCCAACCGAATTAAGATAGGGATGTTTGCTGCGAAGCTCTTTAACAGCCCATTCCAGTTTGAGGCGAATGAGCAGAAAATTGCCATCAAAACGGCCTTCGATCTCGGTTATCTGCTTTTTGCGCCGATCATCAGCGATTTTGTGATCTGGTTCGAGGAACAGGTGCAAAAGTACGGGCTGTCAAATGTATGGCTCTGCGCAAGAGACGGATATCTGATCAAGAAAATGTACGACACAATGCGGGGGGACAGCTCCTCCGTTTACTTTCTGACATCGCGGACGGCGGCCATCCGTGCCGGCGTGGAAAATGAGGAGGATATCAAATATGTCGGCGGAATGAAATTCAGCGGGACGGTAGAAAAAGAACTGGAAGAACGCTTTGGCATTGACGTAAAACAAAACACAGGAGAAGAAAGGAAGACGGCTGGGAGCATAGTAGATTACGCGCCGGTCATTTTGCAAAGGGCAGGCGAAAACAGGAAAAATTACCATACCTATATGGCAGGACTGCCGATACTGGGGGGAGATATCGCCTTCTTTGATTTTGTGGCAAAAGGAACAAGCCAGATGTATATGCAGAGACTGGTTGAAAACCATCTCAAAGGGCTGTATTTTCTGCAGTTGGAAAGAGAATATATGCGGGATAAGGGACTGGATATCGTGCCTTTTTATGATAAGGAAGAAACAGAAGACAGCGAAATATATGAGAATTACTATATTCTGGAAACGATGCTGACGTCACCTATGCCGTCGGTCAGGGAATTTGATGAAAAAGGGGAGCCGTGTTATGCGCAGGAGACGAGAACGAAGGAGGACATCCAGTGTGTGCTGGAGGCGCAGGATGGAATTTTCGATTATTTTGAGACATATCTGAAACTGTGTCCAGAAAAGGCGGTAGAGATAGATCGGAAAATGGACGAGCGTTTTCTGGCACTTGTACACAGCTTTGATGTGCTGGATAAGAACTTTGCGGGACTACAGGTGGAAGATCCGTTTTTCAACAGGATGACAGGGGTTTCAGACTTGATATAAAGTATAGACAGCGTCCTGCTGCGGCTGTGAGGGGAGCTTGGACGGATGAACCGCAGGATCATTGAATGGAAAATCTATAAAAAACCTATTGGAAGCCGCGCCCTGTCATGTTACACTTAGAAGATAACAGGGGCGGTTTTTTAATGCTGTGGAGAAGGTGCAGAAACTGCCCGGTAAATGTGTGCAGCTTAAAGCAGACTGCAGAATGGAGGATGGCATGACAGCAGAAAAAATCAAGGAGATCGTTTCACAGATGACGCTGGAGGAAAAGGCATCTATGTGTTCGGGGGCCGATTTCTGGCACACGGAGGCGGTGGAGCGGTTGGGGATTCCCGCCAGCATGGTGTCGGACGGACCGCACGGTCTGCGCAAGCAGGATCAGGAGGGCGACCACTTAGGGGTCAACGACAGTATCAAAGCGGTATGTTTTCCGGCAGGATGCGGCACGGCGGCTTCATTTAACAGAGAGCTGATACAGCAGATGGGGGAGACGCTGGGAGAAGAGTGCCAGGCAGAGGGGGTAAGCGTGATTCTCGGTCCGGCAGTGAACATTAAGAGATCCCCTCTTTGTGGACGTAACTTTGAATACTATTCCGAGGATCCGCTTGTTGCGAGTGAGATGGCGGGAGCATTGATTCACGGTGTGCAGAGCAAAAATGTGGGAACCAGCATCAAACATTTTCTGGGAAACAATCAGGAGACCAGAAGAATGTCATCGGATTCCAAGATTGGTGAGAGATCTCTGCATGAGATTTATCTGGCGGCCTTTGAGGGCCCGGTGAAAAAGGAGAAGCCCTGGACGGTGATGTGTTCCTACAATAAAATCAATGGCACTTATGCGGCGGAGAACCACAAATATCTGACGGAGGTACTCCGTGATGAGTGGGGCTTTGACGGGTATGTGATGAGTGACTGGGGCGCGGTTAACAGCCGCGTGAAGGATCTGCAGGCTGGGCTTGATCTGGAGATGCCTTCTTCGCACGGGGCGAATGACAGGCTGATCGTTGGCGCCGTACAGAGCGGGGAACTGCCTGAAAAAGTGCTGGATACGGCGGTGGCGCGTATTTTGAATATTGTATTCCGCTACGAGGAAAACAGAGATAAGAACGCGGTCTTTGACCGGGATAAAGACCATGAGATGGCGCGGAAAGTGGCGCAGGAAACGATTGTACTGTTAAAAAATGAGGGTGTACTGCCCCTTTCTGAGCAAGACGACATTGCATTTATCGGAAAATATGCGAAGACGCCCCGTTATCAGGGCGGCGGCAGCTCACATATCAACAGCCACAAGGTCACTTCGGCGTTAGACGCAGTGGAGGGCATGGGTCATGTGACGTATGCGCAGGGATTTGATGACAAAGAGGACAGGACGGACGAGAAGCTGCTTGCAGAGGCGGTGGAGACAGCGAAGAATGCGAAGGCGGCGGTAATCTTTGCGGGACTGCCAGACGCTTTTGAATCAGAAGGATTTGACCGGGAGCACATGCGGATGCCGGATTGTCAGAATGAGTTGATATCAAAGGTTGCGGCGGTTCAGCCAAACACGATCGTGGTGCTGCACAACGGTTCTCCCGTGGAGATGCCCTGGGTGAACGAGGTGAAAGGCATCGTGGAGGCGTATCTCGGCGGTCAGGCGGTAGGCGGAGCAGTCTGCGATATTCTGTTTGGAAAGGTGAATCCCAGCGCGAAGCTGCCGGAGTCATTTCCTCTCAAACTGGAAGATAACCCTTCTTTCCTCTTCTACATCGGGGAAAAAGACAAGGTAGAGTACCGGGAAGGTATTTTTGTGGGCTACCGCTATTATGATAAGAAGAAAATGGATGTGCTGTTCCCCTTCGGACACGGCCTTTCCTATACGACATACGAGTATGCCAACCTGACTACGGATAAGGATCAGATGAAGGACACCGATGTTATGACGGTATCTGTGGATGTGACGAACACAGGCAATATGGCGGGTAAGGAAGTGGTGCAGCTCTATGTGGCGGATAAGGAGAGCACGGTGATCCGTCCTTTGAAGGAGCTGAGAGGCTTTGAGAAGGTGGAACTCGCACCGGGAGAGACGAAGACGGTGACCTTTACCCTGGATAAAAGAGCGTTTGCTTACTATAGTGTAAAGCTTCAGGACTGGCATGTGGAGACAGGAGCTTTCGACATTATGATCGGCAGGTCTTCCCGCGATATTGTACTGACGAAAGAGGTTACGGTGGAATCCACTGTGAAAATTCCTTTTGTGTACACAACGGACACCATTATGGGCGATGTGCTCAAAGATCCGCGCGCCAGGGAGATTGTGAAGGATCTTCTCAAGCTTGATATTTTTGGTGGTGAGCAGGGAAAAGCGGAGAGCAGTGTTGCCAATGAAGCGATATCCGAGGGAATGAGTGCAGCTATGGCCGGATTTACGCCTCTGCGGGGCGCAATCAGCTTCGGTGGCGATATGAATATGGCAGATATACAGGAGATTGTGGATAAGCTGAACGCGCTGGAGGAGAACTGAGAGCCTGCTATGCATCATGCATGTACACAGCGAAACACATTTCATAATGTAAGAAATAAGAATGGCATAACCGGGCGTCAGCCTTGGTTATGCCATTTGTTTTTATAGGAAAGTGCGACAACGTTATTCTCAACTGTTTTTATATTTCAGTGCAGCTTCCACAAATCCCTTAAAGAGCGGATGGGGTCTGTTCGGCCGGGACTTTAATTCCGGGTGCGCCTGTGTCGCCACAAAGAAGGGATGATCTGCCAGCTCGCACATTTCTACGATGCGCCCGTCGGGAGAAAGCCCGGAAAGCCGCATACCCTTTTCCGTGAGCACTGCGCGGTAGTCGTTGTTGACTTCATAGCGGTGTCTGTGCCTTTCGTGGATTGTCTCCTCACCGTACAGCGCATACGCCTTGGACGACTTGTCCAGCACACAGGGATAGGAACCGAGTCGGAGAGTACCGCCGATATCTTCCACGCCATTCTGATCGGGCATCAGCGCGATGACAGGATGGGTGGTGGAAGGCGCCAGCTCGATGCTGTGCGCATCGTTGTAGCCGATCACATTTCTGGCAAATTCCACGATGGCCAGCTGCATGCCAAGACAAAGCCCGAGGAAAGGTATGTTATGTTTTCTGGCGTAAGTGATGGCCTCGATCTTACCCTCAATGCCCCGGTCGCCGAAGCCGCCGGGAACCAGAATGCCGTTCACATCGTGCAGGAGGGAGTCCACATTGTCCTGTGTGACAGTCTCAGAATCCACCCACTTGATCTCCACCACGCAGCGGTGGGAAATGCCGCCGTGCTTCAAGGCTTCCACCACGCTGATATAGGCATCGTGAAGCTGTGTATATTTGCCCACAAGGGCAACGGTAACGGAGCCGGTAGGAGTGCGGAGGGATTCCACCATAGCCTTCCAGTCGGTCAGATCCGGCTCGGGGCAGTCCAGCTTCAGACACTCGCAGGCTACCTGCGCCAGATGCTCCTTTTCCATAGCGAGGGGCGCTTCATATAAATGTTCCACATCGAGATTCTGCAGAACGCGGTTGTTTGGCACGTTACAGAACAGGGCAATCTTGTCCTTGATGCCCTGATCCAGCGGATGCTCGCTCCGGCAGACAATGATGTCCGGCTGGATACCCATACCCTGCAGGTCTTTGACACTGGCCTGGGTCGGTTTGGTTTTCAGCTCCTGGGAGGCGCTTAAGTACGGGATCAGCGTCACATGAATCAGAATTGCATTCTCCCGGCCCACCTCGTGCTGGAACTGACGGATGGACTCCAAAAAGGGCTGGCTTTCAATATCACCCACAGTGCCGCCCACTTCAATGATGGCAATGCGGGTCTCCTGGTCCGTAAAATTGCGATAAAACCTACTTTTTATTTCGTTTGTAATATGGGGGATAACCTGAACAGTGCCGCCGCCGTAGTCACCCCGCCGCTCTTTCTGCAGCACAGACCAGTAAACTTTGCCTGTGGTTACATTGGAGTTCTTATCCAGATTTTCATCTATGAAACGCTCGTAATGACCGAGATCCAGATCAGTCTCGGTGCCGTCCTCAGTGACAAACACTTCCCCGTGCTGGATCGGGTTCATGGTACCCGGATCAATATTGATGTAGGGATCAAATTTCTGCATGGTCACCTTGTAACCGCGCGCCTTTAAGAGTCTTCCCAGAGATGCCGCCGTGATGCCCTTGCCAAGACCCGAAACAACGCCTCCCGTGACGAATACATATTTTACTGCCATCTGTCCGTTCCTTTCTAAAATACGAAAAGTAACTATTCGCTTAAAATGCACAGATTCGGAATAGTTACCGTCAAAAACAATACACTGTTTATTATACAATGAAAAGACAGAAAAAATCTACTCTAAAGGTCAAAAATTGTAAAAAATTTTATAATTCTTTTACACATGTGTTCAGAATTTCATAATTCCATCATTGATTTATAATTTTTGCTGGAATATAATCAGATTATGATGTGAAAAAGATGAAAGTGAGGATGCCTCATGGCAGATAACGTAAATCAATATGATAACGGCGGGGGTTCCGGCCCAGGCGGTCCCGGCAGCGGAGGTTCGGGTGGTGGTCCGGGCGGATCTGGAGGAAGCGGCGGCGACCCGCGCAGGCAGAGTCTGATTATGCTGGTGGTGGCGGCGCTGATTACCCTGTTGTGCGTCAGCGTGTTTATGAAAATGCTGACAGGAGCCACCAACCAGGAGATCTCTTACAACGAGTTTGTGAGGATGGTGGAGGATGGAAAGGTTAAGAGTGTGCAGGTGGGTTCTGACCGCATCACGGTTTATCCGAAAGCGGAGCAGAAGGATTCTGCATTTCTCTATGCTTACGGTATGGGCGTGAGCACTTACTACACGGGTAAGATGGAGGATGACGACAAGCTGGCTGAACGGCTTTTGGAGCACAAGGTGGAGATGAAGAAGGAAGTCTCCGACAGCTCCAGTGTAATTATGACGGTGCTCCTCTACTATATTCTCCCGGTGCTTCTGATGTGGGGGCTTCTGAGCCTTCTTTTCCGGCGTATGGGCGGCAAAGGCGGGCCTATGGGCGTGGGTAAGAGCACGGCGAAGGCTTATGTACAGAAGGAGACAGGCATCACCTTTCAGGATGTGGCAGGTGAGGATGAGGCGAAGGAGTCGCTTGTGGAAGTGGTAGACTTCCTGCATAATCCCGGAAAATACTCCAAGATAGGCGCGAGACTGCCCAAGGGCGCGCTTCTGGTGGGGCCTCCCGGTACGGGTAAGACGCTTCTGGCGAAGGCGGTGGCAGGTGAAGCGCATGTGCCTTTCTTTTCCCTGTCCGGCTCAGACTTTATTGAATTGTATGTGGGTGTGGGTGCGTCCCGTGTCCGTGACCTCTTTAAGGAGGCGGAAAAGAACGCTCCCTGTATTGTGTTTATAGACGAGATTGACGCCATCGGCAGGAGTCGTGACACAAAGTACGGCGGAGGCAACGAGGAGCGGGAGCAGACATTGAACCAGCTTCTTTCAGAGATGGATGGTTTCGACGGGAAAAAGGGCATTATCATTCTGGCGGCTACCAACAGGCCGGAAATTCTGGATAAGGCGCTGCTTCGTCCGGGCCGTTTCGACAGGCGGATCATTGTGGATAAGCCGGATTTGAAAGGCCGTGTAGAGATTTTAAAGGTGCACTCCAAGGATGTGCTGATGGACGATTCGGTGGATTTGAACGAGATTGCGCTGGCTACTTCCGGCGCGGTTGGCTCCGACCTTGCGAATATGATCAACGAGGCGGCTATCAATGCGGTGAAGCTGGGCAGGGAGTATGTGAGCCAGAAAGATCTCTTTGACGCGGTGGAGCAGGTGCTCGTAGGCAAGGAAAAGAAAGACCGCGTGATGAGCAAGGAAGAGCGCAAGATCGTATCTTACCACGAGGTGGGCCATGCGCTTGTGAGCGCATTGCAAAAAAATTCGGAGCCGGTACAGAAGATCACGATTGTGCCCCGCACGATGGGAGCGCTTGGCTATGTCATGCATGTGCCGGAGGAGGAAAAGTATCTGGATACCGAGGCGGAGCTTCGCGACAGGCTGGTGGGCCTGCTGGGCGGGCGCGCGGCGGAGGAGATCGTCTTTGACACGGTGACCACGGGCGCGGCCAACGACATTGAACAGGCGACCAGCATTGCAAGAAATATGATTACCCGCTTTGGCATGAGTAAAAAGTTTGGCCTGATGGGGCTTGCCACGGTGGAAAGCCAGTATCTGGACGGCAGGGCATCGCTGACCTGCTCCGATGTGACGGCGGCGGACATTGATTCTGAGGTGATGAAGCTGCTCCACGAAAGCTATAAGAGAGCGAAGAAGCTTCTGAAAGAAAACCGCGAGATCATGGATAAGCTGGCGGCGCATCTGATCGAGAAAGAGACCATCACGGGCAAGGAGTTTATGAAGATTTACCGCAAGGAGAAGGGAATCCCGGAACCTTCGGAGGAAGAGGAAGGCGCGGCGGCCAAAGGGGATAAGAAGGCAGAGCAGGCGCAGGAGAATGGCGGAAAGCCGGATATGCCGGGTGCGGGGAATCCTGCCGTACAGCCGGAAATGCAGAATGCGGCGGCCGGAGGAGCCCGGGAGATGATGAGTCCGGCGGGACAGTCCGGGGCACAGAACGCTGCGAATTTTCACCCGGTGCCAGAGGCAGGCGCATGGCAGCAAAACGGCGGACAGATGCAGGGACAGCCGCAGCAGAGCGGCATGCAGATGCAGGGACAGCCACAGCAGAGCGGCATGCAGATGCAGGGACAGCCACAGCAGAGCGACATGCAGATGCAGGGACAGCCACAGCAGAGCGGAGCGCAGATGCAGGGACAGCCGCAGCAGGGCGGCGCGCAGATACGGGAGCCGGCAGGTCCCAGAGGCCTGTTTTCGCAGGCGCCCGATCCTGGGCATACTTCTGAAGATAAATAGTAGTTGTGTTTAAGAAAAGGCAGAGTCTGTGAAAGACTTTGCCTTGTTTTCTTTATCCGCCTCCTGTACAATAATGGGAGAAGAATGGTGAGGATGCTTGTATGTTTGATTTCGATGAGGAATTAAAGAAACTGCCCAATTCTCCGGGCGTGTATCTGATGCATGACGGTAACGATACGATCATCTATGTGGGGAAAGCCGTAAATCTCCATAACCGCGTGCGCTCCTACTTTCGCAAGATTGTGGGCCGCGGGCCTCAGATAGACAGGATGGTAGAGCAGATTGCGCGGTTTGAGTATATTGTGACGGACTCGGAGCTGGAAGCTCTTGTTTTAGAAAATAATCTGATTAAGGAATACAGTCCGAAATACAACACCATGTTGAAGGATGACAAGACGTATCCTTATATCAAAGTGACGGTGGGGGAGGAATATCCGCGCATTTTTATTTCCCGTGAGATGAAGAAGGATAAGTCGAGATACTTTGGGCCATACACGAGCGCGGCGGCGGTGAAGGACACCATCGACCTGATGAACAAGCTCTATCAGCTCAAAACCTGTAACCGCAGGCTGCCCAGGGATATCGGGCTGGAACGCCCCTGCCTGAATTACCATATCAAACAGTGCGCTGCGCCCTGCCAGGGCTATATCAGCAAGGAAGAGTACCGTGCGCGGATTGATCAGGCGTTAGATTTTCTGAACGGGAATTATAAACCGATGCTCCGTGAACTGGAACAAAAAATGACAGAAGCGTCAGAAAATATGGAGTTTGAGGAGGCGGCAGGATACCGCGATCTGTACAACAGTGTAAAGAGTGTTGCGCAGAAACAGAAGATCACGGATTCCGCTGGCGAGGACAAGGATATCATCGCGCTGGCGCTGGAGGAGCATGACGCGGTGGTGCAGGTGTTTTTTGTGCGTGACGGCAAGCTGATCGGCAGGGATCACTTTTATATGACTCATGTGGAGGACTGTGAAAGCGCACAGATTCTCCTCGATTTTGTAAAACAGTTTTATGCGGGAACACCCTATATCCCGAAGGAGCTTATGCTGCAGGAGGAAATTGCGGATACGGAAATTCTGGAGAAATGGCTCAGCGCGAGAAAGGGAGGGCGGGTCTATATCCGTGTGCCGAAAAAGGGAGCGAAGGAAAAGCTGGTGGAGCTGGCGGCGCAGAACGCGAGGCTGATTTTAAGTCAGGACAAGGAGCGCATCCGCAGGGAGGAAGGGCGGACCATCGGCGCCATGAAGGAGATTGCGGCGCTTTTGGATCTGGAGGACGCAAGCCGCATGGAGGCCTTTGATATTTCCAACATAAGCGGATTTGCCAATGTGGGTTCTATGGTAGTTTTTGAGAAGGGCCGGGCGAAGCGGAGCGATTACCGCAAGTTCCGCATCCAGTCAGTGTCGGGACCGGACGATTATGCCTGCATGAAGGAGGTGCTGACCAGACGGTTTGTCCACGGCATGGAGGAGAAGGAGGATCTGGACCGCAGGCAGATGGATCACACGTTCGGGAGCTTTACCAAATTCCCTGATCTGCTTCTGATGGACGGCGGCAAAGGGCAGGTCAATATTGCGCTGCAGGTATTGGAGGAGCTGCATCTGGACATCCCGGTCTGCGGTATGGTGAAGGACGACAACCACCGCACGAGAGGGCTTTATTATCGGAATGTGGAGATTCCCATAGACACACGCTCGGAAGGGTTTAAGCTGGTGACCAGAATCCAGGATGAAGCCCACCGCTTTGCCATTGAGTATCATCGGTCACTTCGGTCGAAGGCGCAGGTAAAGTCAGCTCTGGATGAAATTCCTGGCGTTGGGCCTGCGAGAAGAAAGGCGTTGATGCGCCATTTCGGATCCATCCATGAGATAAAGGAGGCATCGGTGGAGAAGCTGTGCGAGGTGCCCGAAATCCCGGAGCATATCGGAAAACAGATCTATGCGTATTTCCGGGCGGAAGAAAGTGAAGGAAAAAATGATTTGCAGTAGGGAGAAAAAGTAAGATGAACATAATTAGACAAGAAGAAGGAATTTCTAAATTGATTCAACAGCTTACAGAAGAAAAATTGATCCCCGTATTTGGTGCAGGGTTTAGTGCGAAGGCGGAGGCATTAAATGGAGTAGTTCCAGATGGAAATTTAGCAAGTAAAATGATGAAGAAAATAATAGTGGATTGTGTAGATTTTATAACGGAAGAAGAACTGGCGGATAAAGGGTTTAATGATGTTGCAAAACTTTTTAATCAACTAAATAAAAAAGATTTACTTAGAGGACGGTATAAAGATTTTTTTAGATCCAACTTTACGGAAGTTCAGCTGGATAGTATAAAAAATGAATTTTAACAAATAGCATGGCCATATGCGCTGACGCTTAACGTAGATGATGCTATTGAAAGAACTGGCTGTTTTGAGGCGATTTTGCCATATTTAAATGCAGAGAACAGGAATGAGAGCAGTAAAACATTATACAAGTTGCATGGTGACGCGGCATTTGAATGCAGATATTACCATAAGGAAGCTACCATTGTATTCGATATGGATCAGTACACAAAAAGTCTAAATGATGAGCATAATCAGTCTTTTAGAGATTGTGTTTGTGATACATATCGTGATTTTAACATGATTTTTATTGGTTGCAGTTTATCAAACGAGCCGGATTTAAAATATTTATATAATCAGGTTAAAGGGGAGGAAAAGGAGACTGCGCGATTTATATTAAGGGAAAAAGAGCCTGATAAATTGGAGGAAATAACACTGGAAGACTATGGAATTACAGATGTTATTTTGGTGGAAGATTATGAAAGGTTTTATGTGGACTTTTTAAAGGAATATCGAAGTGCTGCAGTAGGAATGCGAATAAAGGAGTATCCATTTAAGAACCCAAAATCTATAATTGAGGAGGATACTGATTTAAAATATTTTGGAGGATATCGTCTTTTTAATGAGAAAGAAAATTGTTTTCACAGATCATCGTTACTTGTAGTACGAGATTGTATTAGCGAGATTCAAGAGGTCTTAAAAAGCAATAATTTAGTTATGCTGGTAGGACGCAGGTTTAGCGGAAAAACAGCTATACTTAGTTTCCTGTGTGATCAGGAAGTCCGAAATAATGTTTTTTTCTTTCCTTCCACAGCGTTAGAAAGCCCGGATGTAATTCAACGTTTGCTGAGTCAAGTTGAGAATGCATTATTAGTTTTTGATACCAATGCATTATCTTCAGAAAGCTATTTTCTAATTCGTGACAATGAAGATATTTTATGTAAAAAGCATAATAGGATAATAATGGCAGTGAACCAAAGTGATAATTATTTATCTGAAGTCATTGATTGTAAAGAGGTGCGTATTAAAAATCAATTTTCAGATAAGGAGATCCAGGATTTTAAAGAACAATCTGCTGCATTTGGTTTCGTAAAAAGAGATACATTTTCTACAAATTTAGACTATCTGGAAAAACTACATAAAGAACAAAAACTTCCTGTTTTAAGTGCTATTCAATTACCTAAAAGTTATACTGAAAATGAAAAAATATTACTACTTATATTATGCGTGAAAGATAAAGTATACACAAAGGACATCTATTCTTTAGGAATTAGCCAAAGTGAATTAAAGCGCTTTTTGGACAGGGCACAAAAATTGGTAGAATTAATTCATAATTCTAAAGGCGAAAACTCAATTAGCAAGTCCTCTCAGAAACTTGTACATAATAGTAAATTGATTCTTTTAAAAGAAATACAAAATTTTCAGAGCCAAGACACTGTAAATGCAATTTTGCGAATTGTCAAAGCTTTTCTCAATGGTGACAATGATCAGAAACGCATATATAAAGAAGTAATGCAATTTGATACATTAAATCAACTATTTGGAAGAAAAAGTGGTGCAGGAAGACTGATTTTTAAAGTTTATGAAAAACTTCAGCCTGTTTTGAAAGATGATTTGCACTACTGGCTACAGCGTGCAAAAAGTATATATCGCTTAGTATCAGACACCCAACCATTAGATCAGAATATTATCGTTTTCAAGATCGACTAAATAATGAGCTGGATTCAAGTTATAAAGGATATCGCAATAATTTAATAGATACATGTAAAGAATTTGTAATGAAAAGTAATGATAAAGTTTTATGTGACAAAGCATATGAGATAATGCGGAAATTTGGCACATTTTAACTGGGTATTAGAGATGCATAAACGTTGCTATATTCATTGAAGGATAATATCATACCAAGCCAGTGAGCAACTATTATTAGTTGCATATTCGATATTGAAATGATACACTATACTATAGGGGGAAGTGAATGAGTAAAAAGGAGAAATTGGTAAAACGATTACTGAAATTACCTAAGGATTTTTCTTTTGATGAAATGGAATCATTATTGTCATATTTTGGCTATAAATTGAAACAGGGGAATCCGGGATCCGGAATTAAGTTTATCAAAGCCGAAAGCAATGAAACAATAAACTTTCATAAGCCGCATCCGAATGGTATATTAAAACGATATATATTGGAACAGGTTATCGAGAAATTGAGAAAGGATGGTTTATTATGAGTGATTTGCTTTTTTATAAAAATTATAATGGAACCGTGGAGTATTCCAAAGAAGACGACTGCCTGTTCGGAAAAGTTGTTGGGATAAAATCGTTGCTTTCTTATGAAGGGGACTCGGTTCGGGAATTAGAACAGGATTTCAAAAATGTAATTGATGATTATCTGGAGGATTGCAGAGAGCGCAACTTGGAGCCGGAACAGCCGTATAAAGGAACATTCAATGTCAGGATCAGCCCGGAACTTCATAGAAATATTGCAATTTATGCGATTGAGCATGGAAAGAGTTTAAACGCAGTGGTAGAGGAGGCCATTGGAAACATATGTAGGCAATAAACGGGACGGAACCCGCGCAATACAATAATGAGGAGGGAGTTATGGCTAGTATTAATCTGTTGAAGGTAATTGAAAAATTTAAATGGGAGAACCTGACGCCGGAAATCGACATCTCGAAAATCAAGGTGACACAGCCGGATATTAACAGGCCTGCGCTGCAGCTGGCAGGATATTTCGAGCATTTTGAGACAACGCGTCTACAGATTGTCGGATTTGTGGAATACTCCTATATGAATGGTATGGATGAGGACAGACAGAGGGAGATCTTTGAAAAGCTTCTGAACAATCCGCTTCCTGGTATTCTGTTCTGCAGAGAGCTGTATCCGAATGAAATTTTCAGAGAGATTGCGGTCAAACACGGCGTGCCGCTTCTGATGAGCAAAAAGGCCACATCGGCCTGCATGGCTGAGGTCATCCGCTGGCTGAATGTGAAACTTGCCCCCTGCATTTCTGTGCACGGCGTGTTGGTGGACGTTTACGGAGAGGGTGTTCTGATCACGGGTGAAAGCGGCATCGGTAAGTCTGAGGCAGCTCTCGAGCTGATTAAGAGAGGACACCGTCTGGTGACAGACGATGTGGTGGAACTGCGCCGGGTGAGTGAGGATACGCTGATCGGTTCCGCGCCGGATATCACAAAGCACTTCATTGAGCTGCGGGGTATCGGCATTGTGGATGTGAAGGCGCTTTTCGGTGCATCAAGTGTCAGGGACACACAGAACATAGATCTTGTTATCCGTCTGGAGGACTGGGATAAAGACAAAGAGTACGACCGCCTGGGCCTGGAGGAGGAATATACCGAGTATCTGGGGAACCGCGTGGTGTGCCACAGCATCCCGATCAGACCGGGTCGTAATCTGGCAATTATCTGCGAGTCTGCGGCGGTTAACCACCGTCAGAAGAAGATGGGTTACAATGCGGCGCAGGAGCTTTACAAGCGCGTGCAGAATTCCCTTGCGCATGGCAGAGAGGAGGACGAGTAATGGCTAAATATGTATTTGGGGTGGACGTAGGCGGCACAAGCGTTAAAATGGGATTATTTGATATAGAAGGAAAGGTACTGGAGAAATGGGAGATTTCCACCAGGACAGAAAACCGCGGGGAGAAAATTCTTCCCGACATCGCGGCTGCCATAAAGGAAAAGATGGCGCAGAAATCCATTGCGGCAGAGGAGGTTGCCGGCGTTGGCATCGGCGTGCCGGGGGCTGTGGAGAAGAACGGCATTGTGCACATAGCCGTTAACCTGGGCTGGGAAGAGATGAACATGAAGGAGGAGCTTACCGCACTGCTTGACGGGATGCGCGTGGAGGGCGGTAATGACGCCAATGTGGCGGCGCTCGGTGAGATGTGGAAAGGCGGCGGCCAGGGGTATAAGAACCTGGTGGCGGTTACCCTCGGCACAGGCGTAGGCGGCGGCATCATCATAAACGGTGAGATTATGACGGGCGCAACGGGCGCGGGCGGCGAGATCGGCCATATTCATGTGGAGGATAACGAGACGGAACCCTGCGGCTGCGGAAACCTTGGCTGTCTGGAGGAGTATGCATCCGCCACAGGTATCACCAGACTTGCGAACCGGGCTTTACAGGCGAGCGATAAGGACAGCGTTCTGAGAACGGGTGAGGTATCTGCAAAAGCCGTGTTTGACGCGGTTAAGGCGGGGGACGAACTGGCCATAGAGATTGCGAAGCAGTTTGGCGACTATCTGGGCAAGGGCCTGGGCGTGATCGCGGGGATTATCAACCCGGAGATTTTCGTGATCGGCGGCGGTGTGTCGAAGGCAGGAGAGGTGCTTTTCGAGTATATCAAACCTTCCTTTGAGAAAACGACGTTTTCCGGCTGTCGGAATGTGATCTTTGCGCTTGCGACACTTGGGAATGATGCGGGCATCTACGGCGCGGCGAGATTACTGCTATAGAAGATCCGGCACACCCTGTCCGCGGGATTTGCTCTCCAGGCGGGGCGGACTGCCGATTGTAAGAATTGGTATGAGCTGTAAGGGATATATTATATAAATAAAAGAATGAGCGGGAGTAAATTTTGAGTGCATCAATGTATGATTATATCAGGACGATTGTTCCTGAAGAGAGGCTTCTGTTCCATGAGCCGATGAACAGACATACCACGTTCCGGGTAGGCGGTGAGGCGGAGTGCATGGCGGTAGTGGAGACAAAGGATGAGCTGTCACAGCTTGTTTCCTATCTGGGCCGGATAGAGCAGGAATACTTTATCTTGGGAAATGGCAGCAATCTCCTTGTGGGAGACAAGGGCTACCGCGGGATTGTTGTAAAGCTTGGCTCACGGCTGAGTGCAGTCCGTGTGGAGAGTGATCATATTGCGGCAGGCGCGGGCGCGCTGCTATCTCAGGTGGCGTCTGCGGCAAGGGACGCAGGCTTAAGCGGCATGGAATTTGCCGCGGGGATACCCGGCAGCATCGGCGGCGGTATCGTGATGAATGCAGGCGCTTACGGCGGAGAGATGAAACAGATCGTGCAGATGGTCCGTGTGATGGACAAAGAGGGAGAAATCCTGACGCTGGACAACGATACGATGGAATTTGGTTATCGCACCAGCATCATCAGAAACAGGCCGTTCATTGTGCTGGGGGTAGTCTTGAAACTGACGCCCGGCAATAAGGACGAAATTAGGGCGAAGATGGAGGATCTGATGAAGCAGCGCAAGAGTAAGCAGCCGCTGGAGTATCCGAGTGCGGGCAGTACCTTCAAGAGGCCCGAGGGGTATTATGCGGGCAAGCTTATCATGGATGCGGGCCTTCGTGGCTACCGCATCGGCGGTGCGCAGGTGTCTGAGAAACACTGTGGCTTTGTCATCAATTCCGGCGGTGCGTCGGCGGCGGATATCAGGGAAGTGATTGAGGAAGTACAGGAGCGCGTGCGGGATCGGTTTCATGTCCGGCTGGAGCCTGAGGTTATTTTTTTAGGAGATTTTTAAAAACAGTTCAGCCGGAGTGCAGCGGCGGAGAGCGTTGAAGCCGCGATTTTGCCAATGAGGGCTGAATCGGATGATTCGGAAGAGAGAACGTTAACATGAGATTTGTGATTGTGACGGGGATGAGCGGTTCGGGAAAACGGACTGCCATGAAAATGTTGGAGGATCTGGGATTTTACTGTGTGGATAATCTGCCGGTGGCGTTGATTGAGAAGTTTGCAGAGCTGATTACAACGCCCGCAAGCGAAGTCAACAAGGTGGCGCTGGGGCTTGATGTGCGCGCTGACCAGTCGTTCGCAGGCGTGCGCCGTATTCTGGATCAGTTGAAGGAGAACGGTTATCTGTTTGAAATGCTTTTTCTGGAGGCGGGAGACAACGTTCTTTTGAAGCGGTATAAGGAGACCAGAAGGCTGCACCCGCTTTCCCCGGAGGGCCGTGTGGAGGAGGGAATCCACAGAGAACGGGAAATTCTGAAAGAGATACGGGAGAAAGCGGATTATATCATTGATACGTCCCATCTTCTGACAAGGGAACTTAAGAAAGAAATTGATGACATTTTTGTGAGAAATAAGGAATATAATTCACTGATTGTCACAATACTGTCATTTGGTTTTAAAAAGGGGATTCCGGCGGACGCTGATCTTGTTTTTGATGTGCGCTTTCTCCCGAATCCCTTTTATATTGACGAGCTGAAATATAAGACGGGTAACGACAAAGAAGTGCAGGATTATGTGATGTCCTTCCCGGAGGCGGGAGCCTTTCTGCAAAAATTGACGGACATGCTTGACTTTCTGATTCCCAATTATGTGAAAGAGGGCAAGCACCAGCTTGTGATCGGCATTGGCTGTACCGGGGGCAAACACAGGAGCGTGACGCTCGCCAATGCACTTAATGAGGGACTTAAGGATCACGGCACTTACGGCGTGAAGCTGTATCATCGGGACGTAGATAAGTAAGCAGCAGTTTGGCCATACGCCGGACTGTTACAAAATAGAGGAAGGGATATGTCTTTTTCGGGAACGGTAAAAGAAGAACTTGCGGCCCATGTAAGCTCGGCCAGACATTGCCAGCTTGCGGAGCTGGCGGCGCTCCTGCTGTATAACGGCGGTGTCTGCAGCGGCGGACAGCACCTTTGTTTGGATACGGAAAATGAGGCAGTTGCGAGAAAATGCTTTACATTACTAAAAAAAACATTTAATATAGAAACTGTTATGCGGGGCCGGCAGAGGCTGATCCCCGATGACGGGACAGAGCGCAGGGTGATCAGGGCATTGTATCTTGCGGAGGGGGAGGACGGGAAGATAACATTAACCAACCCGGTCAATTCTCTTTTGATTAAAAATTCCTGTTGTGCAAGAGCCTGGCTGCGCGGCGCATTCCTGAGTGTGGGTTCCATGAGCGACCCGAGGAAAAGTTATCATTTGGAGTTTGTCTGTGACGAGAAGGCGCAGGCATTGCAGCTCCGGGATGTACTTTCGGAATTTCAGATTGAGGCCAGAATCATTGGGCGAAAGAAATACCAGGTGGTCTATCTGAAAGAGGGCGCGGGCATTGTGGATCTCCTAAATGTGATGGGAGCGCATGTATCTCTGATGGAGCTGGAAAACATGAGAATCCTGAAAGAGATGCGCAATTCAATTAACAGAAGGGTTAACTGCGAGACGGCCAACATCTCCAAGACGGTGACGGCTGCCGGCAGGCAGATTGAAGATATTCTTCTGATCAGAGACAGGTATGGGTTTGAGAATTTGCCGGACAATCTGCGGCAGATGGCAGAGGTTCGGCTGGAATATCCCGATGCGGCTTTAAAGGAGCTGGGGGGATATCTGGAACCAGTTGTGGGGAAATCAGGGGTGAATCACAGATTACGCAGGCTGAGTGAAATTGCCGACAAAATCAGGTCATAATAAGAGGCAGTACGCTTCGAAAAGAAAAGAGGAGGAAAATATTATGATTCAGAAGTCAATCCAGATCAAACTGGAGACGGGCCTTGAGGCAAGGCCGGTGGCGATGCTTGTTCAGGTGGCCAGCCAGTTTGAGAGCACCGTGTATCTTGGTTCCGAGAATAAGAAGGTGAACGCAAAGAGTATCATGGGCATGATGAGCATGGGACTCGAGAGCGGGGCTGAGGTTACGGTAACCGCTGATGGAGCCGATGAGGAGTCGGCGGTTGCGGAGATCGAGAAGTTCCTGACCACCAGATAGGAATGGGTGTGACAGGATTGACATTTGATAAGGCATAATGTGTGGGCTGTTCAGAATCCTGTGACGCGGTGTGCGGATGAGATTCTGGGCAGCTTTTTATTATGTCAGCAGGAAATCAAGCGCGGGCATTGAAACTAAAATCAGGAGGAAGTCTATGGCTAAACAAATGCTTTTTGTCTATAATCCCAGAGCGGGCAAGGCGCAGATCAGAAGTAATCTGTTAGATATCATTGATACTTTTGTGAAAGCCGGGTATGAAGTGACGGCCTATCCAACCCAGGCGTCGGGCGATGCAGTCAAGGCCGTAAAGGAGAGACGCGCCGGTTACGATATCGTGGTTTGCAGCGGCGGGGACGGCACTCTGGACGAAGTGGTGACAGGTATGATGAAATCGGAGGAACGGCTTCCAGTCGGCTATGTCCCGGCGGGCAGCACCAACGATTTTGCCAACAGTCTGAAAATTCCGAAGAACATGCTGCAGGCTGCGGATGTCGTCGTGAACGGCAGGACTTTCGCCTGCGACGTGGGAAAGTTTAACAGCGGCATTTTTATTTATGTGGCGGCGTTCGGCATCTTTACAGACGTGTCCTACGGAACGCCCCAGGACACCAAGAATGTGCTTGGCCATGCGGCTTACCTGATAGAGGGGGTCAGACGCCTTCCGTCCGTGCGCGCCTATCCGTTGAAAATAACCTGTAACGGTGAGGTGATTGAGGGAGAATTTCTCTACGGCATGGTGACCAACTCCCATTCGGTAGGAGGGTTCCGCGGCATTACGGGGCAGAATGTGGCGCTGGACGATGGTCTGTTTGAGGTGACGCTGATCCGTAAGCCGACAAATCCCCTGGATATCAACAATATCATCCGCGCACTTGTGGATAAGCGCGTAAAATCTGAACACATTTACACTTTCACGACTCAGAAGCTGAAAGTGGAGTCGGAAGAGCCGGTGGCATGGACGCTGGACGGAGAGTTTGGCGGAGAGCATCAGGCAGTGGTGGTTGAGAGCTGGCACCAGGCGCTTGAAATACGGGTACCGCAGGACATGGTCTGATTGTCGAA
The DNA here is from genome assembly GCA_910579285.1 of uncultured Lachnospiraceae bacterium. Lineage (GTDB taxonomy): Bacteria > Bacillota > Clostridia > Lachnospirales > Lachnospiraceae > UBA3282. Next base: position 25,103 of record CAJTTT010000001.1, read on the forward strand.
TTGAGGGGCTGTCAGCGCGGACGGAAGGTTGTGCAAAAGCTGTCCGCATCGCGGCGGAGTTGTTGACTTTCTAAGGACTGGCTGTTAAAATAAAAGTTGGATTCCAGATGATGGAAAGTAATAAAAAATTTTAATAGAAAGGAAGAAAATAGTATGGCATTAGTAACAACAACCGAAATGTTTAAGAAGGCTTACGACGGTGGTTACGCAGTCGGCGCTTTCAACGTAAACAACATGGAGATCGTTCAGGGCATTACTGAAGCTGCCGGTGAGCTGAACAGCCCTGTAATCCTGCAGGTTTCCAAGGGTGCGCGCGCATATGCGAACCACACTTATCTGGTGAAGCTGGTTGAGGCGGCTGTAGCGGAGAATCCCCAGATCCCGATCGCTCTTCACCTGGATCACGGGGACACCTTCGAGCTTTGTAAGTCCTGTATCGACGGCGGTTTCACCTCCGTTATGATCGACGCTTCTTCTAAGTCTTTCGAGGACAACATTGCACTGACCAAGCAGGTAGTTGAGTACGCGCATGACAAGGGCGTAGTGGTTGAGGCTGAGCTGGGCACACTGGCAGGCGTTGAGGACGAGGTCGTTGTAGAGGCTGGCAAAGAGTCCTACACCCGTCCCGAGGAAGTGGAGGAGTTCGTAGATAAGACAGGCTGTGACTCTCTCGCTATCGCAATCGGTACTTCCCACGGTGCATACAAGTTCACGGCTGCACAGTGCACAAGAAATGCAGACGGCATTCTTGTTCCCCCTCCGCTTCGTTTCGACGTGCTTGAGGAGTGCATCAAGAGACTGCCCGGTTTCCCGATCGTGCTTCACGGTTCTTCTTCCGTTCCGCAGGAGTTCGTAAAGATGGTGAACCAGTACGGCGGAAACATGCCTGACGCAGTAGGTATCCCGGAGGAGCAGCTTCGTAAGGCAGCAGAGCTTGCCGTATGTAAGATCAACATCGACTCCGATATCCGTCTGGCTATGACCGGCAACATCCGTCAGTACTTCGCGGAGCATCCCGATCACTTTGATCCCCGCCAGTATCTGAAGCCCGCAAGACAGGCTGTGAAGGATATGGTTGCGCATAAGATTAAAAATGTGCTTGGTTCCGACGGAAAGGCGTAAATGGCAGAAACGGAATGCAGCAGGCATTCTGTTGGATGGCATATAAAAACCCCGGTACGGCTTTATGGCTGTACCGGGATTTTTTTATAGATACATCTTCTTCAGCTCCTCCGCATGCGTATCCTCAATATCCGGGAACGCGGAGAGCATCGGCTTTATCTCTTCTTTTTTCAGCACCCTTGCCACATAGTTTCTGGTGATCTTCATAACAATGGGCGACAGGCTTATGACACCGATCAGGTTAGGAATCGCCATCAGGCCGTTGAAGGTGTCGGAGAGATCCCATGCAAGCCCGAGATTCATCGTTGCGCCCACATAGATCATCAGAACGAACACGATCTTGTAGGCGATCATGGACTTGGTACCGAACAGATACTCCCACGCTTTAGAGCCGTAGTGGCTCCAGCCAAGCACGGTGGAGAACGCGAACAGCAGGATGGCAATGGCGATAAACATAGGGCCTGCACTGCCAAATTTTGTGGCGAAAGCTTCTCCCACCAGGGCTGAACCTTCGGAGGCGCTCAACACTGCGCCGGTCTCCAGGTCAACCAGGCCGGAAGAGAGCACTACGAAAGCGGTCAGCGTGCAGACGATCATCGTATCCGCAAACACCTCAAAGATACCCCACATACCCTGGCGAACAGGCTCTTTCACATTGGAGCTGGAATGCACCATGACGGAGGAGCCAAGGCCCGCCTCGTTGGAGAATACGCCGCGCTTCATACCCCATGTGACAGCCATCTTGATGCCGGAACCGACGATACCGCCGCCTACCGCGCGCAGGCCGAACGCGCCCTTAAAGATAGCGGAAAAGATAGCGCCGCACTGATCAATATTCATAAAGAAGATAACCAGAGCGCCCAGCACATAGATGATAGCCATAAACGGCACCAGTTTTTCCGTGACCGAAGCGATACGCTTCAGACCGCCCACAATAACAAGGGCGGCGAGGATCAGAAGGGCGATACCCGTTATATAGGTAGGAACGCCGAAAGCCGATTTCATATTGCCGGAGATGGAATTGATCTGGCTCATGTTGCCGATGCCGAAAGACGCCATCACACAGAAGATAGAAAACAGGACAGCCAGCACAGCGCCGATCTGCTTAAATCCCTTGTAGGAGCCAAGCCCGTCCTTCAGATAATACATGGCGCCGCCGCACCATTCGTCCCTCTCATTTTTGCGCCGGTAGTATATGCCGAGCACATTTTCGGAGTAGTTGGTCATCATTCCGAAGAAAGCGACAATCCACATCCAGAAGATGGCGCCGGGGCCTCCGGCGATCAGCGCGCTGGCGACACCTACGATATTGCCGGTGCCGATGGTGGCAGCCAGGGCTGTGCAAAGCGACTGGAACTGGGAGATGGACTGGTCTTCCTTGTCCGTGTGTTTCGTAATATGTTTGTCGTGAAAAATACCGCCTATGGTATTTTTAAACCAGTGTCCGATGTGGGATAACTGGAAAAATTTGGTGAGGGCAGTCATCAGAATACCCGTTCCAACGAGCAGCACCAACATGGGGATGCCCCAGACAAAACCGTTGACGGCGCTGTTCACATTTGTAATCAGTTCTACCATGATACATTTCCTCCTTTTCGCTGTATTCAAGTATACCATAATAAAAAATAGATGAAAAGGAAAAATTGTATACATGGATATTTTATAAGCAGAGAAGTGGAATATTTCCCCAGAAAAGGGAGGATGCCAAGTAAGGTTACCCTCACTTGGCATTTATTATGAAAAAGTTTTAAATTAATCAGCTAACTTTGTTATCAGCTCGCTGTGTTGTATCTTATGATCTTAGTATACGGGGCAGAAATGTCTAAATCATGTTTCTAAAATGAAATTTTTTAAAATGAAATATGAATAAATTATGAACGAGGTCCCTGTCATCTGGAGAGACGGATCACATTCCAGCTCGCTTTTCCAAAGACAGCCTGCAGGATCCCGCCGTCCACGTTTGAGTTTCCCCCGATTCCGGGAACAACATTGTTCGGATTTTCTTCCGTGTTTACTGCTTTCAGGTCTTCATTGTGCATGACAATGTGTTCCTGCACCCGGTAGTCTGCATACTGCCGCAGATCCAGGGTCACTTCCATATCCTCGTCCAGATCTTTGTTGACCGCAAAGACAACCAGTTCCTCCCGCTCCGGGTTTTCAACAACCACGCAGTCGAGACAGGGAGCTTCGCCATACTGCTTCGCCTCGTACACAGGGGATTTTACGATCGTGTTTAAAACGGTTCCCTGTCCAAGCGTGGCCGCATGCATGTAAGGATAGAAGATTGTCTGTCTCCATGCGCCTGTGTCGGAAGTCATAATCGGTGCGATCACGTTTACAAGCTGTGCAAGACAGCCGATTTTTACGCGGTCGGCATGGCGCAGAATGGTGATCAGCATACTGCCCACCAGCAGAGCGTCCTCAAAATTGTAGATATCCTCGAGCTGATGAGGCTTCTGCACCCACTTCTCAAGCTGTTTATCCGCTTCTTCGGAATGGAACCAGACATTCCACTCGTCCAGGGAGATGTTGATATTTTTCTTGCCGTGATGTTTGCCTTTCACATAATCACAGATGGAAACGACAGACGAGATAAACTGATCCAGATCCACGCTGCTTGCGAGGAAGTTTGCGGAATCGTTATCCCGGTTTCCGTAGTACTGGTGCATGGAAACGTAGTCTACCGTGTCGTAACACTCGTCCAGTACAGTCGCTTCCCACTCGCCGAAGGTAGGCATATGGGAGTTGGAGCTGCCGCATGCTACCAGTTCGATGGAAGGATCTAAAATTTTCATGGCTTTTCCTGTCTCGCTGGCGATTCTTGCGTACTCCACGGCTGTCTTATGGCCGGTCTGCCAGGGGCCGTCCATCTCATTGCCGAGACACCAGGTTTTGATGTTGTGGGGCTGCTCATAACCGTGGGATCTGCGCAGGTCGCTCATCAGAGTACCGCCTTTAAAGTTGCAGTATTCCAGCAGCTCTTTCGCCTCCTGAAGTCCTCTCGTTCCCAGATTGACTGCCATCATAATTTCGCTTCCGGCTTTTTTGGACCAGTCAGCGAACTCATTGAGACCAAACTGGTTGGACTCTACGACCTGCCATGCAAGGTCAACCTGGGCGGGGCGCTGATCTTTCGGCCCAACGCCGTCCTCCCAGCGGTAGCCGGACACAAAATTTCCGCCGGGATAACGCACGATGGGCACCTGGCATTCCTTTACCAGTTCCAGCGTATCTTTGCGGAAGCCCTGCTCATCCGCGAAAGGACTTTCCGGCTGATAGATGCCCTCGTAGACGGCTCTTCCCAGATGCTCGATGAAAGACCCGTAAACCCTTTTGTCAATTTCACTTACGATGAATTCTTTGTCGATAATAACCTGTGCTTTTTTCATATTCTGTTCCTTTCTCCAGTTATCGTAATGATTTGCCCGTACAGCTTTGAAAACCTTAAAAATATTTTAGCAAAAGGTACAGAAATAACCATATCTTTTCTTGCGCCATATTTGACTTTTCTTCCGATATTGAAATACAATATAGGTGACAGGGAGTGATACGGATGAGTCCCGGATGTCTGAGAAAAAATACGGAAAAGGAGATTTCCCATGTTTCACACAGGTTACTGCGATTATAACAGGTTTAACCCTGACTGCGATATCATCAACCGCCCCGAAGGCAGCGGAGATTTTCTCTTTCTTTATCTGATGGCGCCCATGAAAGTACAGATGGGAGGCAGAACGCAGATGGCAGAGGACGGTGCGTGCATACTATACACGCCAGGAGAACCTCAGATTTATCAGGCTGTCGGGCGGTTTAAGAACAGCTTTGTGCATTTTACAGCCGATGACGACTGCTTTGTGGATGCATACGATCTGCCCGTCAACAGGATCGTTTATCTGCCTTATCCCGACATGATGAATGCACTTTTCAAGGCAATTTATGTGGAGAGCGTGACAAAGCAGGACTATTACCAGGAACAGACCGATAAGCTTCTGCATCAGCTGTTTATTCTTTTTTCCAGACAACTGCATACGTTCCCGGAGGGGGCGGGGTCACACGCTGATCTGTTTGAGCAGTTCAGGAAAGCGAGAATAGAGATTCTGACCCACATTGACAGGAAGTGGGACGCGGACAGCATGGCGGCTCTGACGAATCTGGGGACGAGCCAGTTTTACAGTTATTACAGGCTGTTCTTTAACCGTTCGCCCAAATCCGAGCTGCTGGATGCCCGATTGGAGCGATCCAAGTATCTGCTCCGGGTAGAAAGACTCCCGGTAGGGCAGGCGGCAGCGCAGGCAGGATTTGACAGCCTGCCGCACTTTACACGGTACTTTAAAAAGATGTGCGGGATGACACCGTCGGAATACAGATTGTGAATGTAGTTCCCTCTCCTTCCCGGGAGACAGCCTCAATTTGTCCTGCATGTTCCAGAACAATGGCGCGCGTGATGGCAAGTCCCAGGCCCTGCCCGCCTTTATCGCTGCGGGTTGTGTAGGAGCGGCGGAAAATATGGGGAAGATCTTTTTCCGAAATGCCGCAGCCCGTATCCGAGACGGTAATATAGGCGAAGTCCTCGTCTGCCGTCAGCGAGAGCGTTATTTTGCCGTCCGGCGGCGTAAAGTCGGCAGCGTTGTACAAAAGGTTTTCCAGTGCGCGGAAAAGCTGTTCGCGGTTTGCCATAATATGACAGTGGCGCGGCGTTATTTTCTCAAAGAAATTCGGCCCGTATAGTTCTATAATCGGGCGGCAGCTGTGGCAAAAGTCTGAGAGAAAGGTATTCAGCAGCAGAGGTTCCATTTTGGCGGGAGAGCTTGTCTGGGCAGCGATCTCCTGAAAGGATTTCAGACGGTCAGCCAAAATATTACACTGTTCTTCTATCTGAATGATCCGCTGGTGTGTGTCCTCATCCAGCATGATATCGTTCAGGCGTATGATCTGCGCCATGTTAGAGAGGGACGTCAGAGGAGATTTCATGTCATGTCCGAGTTCTGAGATCAGCTGGCTTCTCTCGGTGAGGAGCCTGCGCAGATGATCCGTTTTTTCTGCAACTTCCTCCTGCAGATGAAAATTGAGCTTCCTGTTTTCATCAGACATCTCCCGGCTGCGCTGCACCATCAGAAAGGCAAATGCAGCCACCATGCAGAAGGAACCGTATTCCTCTGGATAAGCGCCGGCAAACGGTTCATAGTATCCGATGGAAAGAACGCTGTATATCAGACAGACGCCGTTTGCGACAGCGGCGGCGAGAACGGTCTTCGTGTGAAGCAGTCCCATAAGCCCGCCGTAGACAGCCAGACTGATCAGAAAGAACGCCATGACTGCCTTGTACCATGAAATGAAAGGCCCGTACCACTGTACAAGGCCGGGAACGGCAGGAAACAACAGCAAAGGTGCTGCGATGACAATGCAGCAAGCCCCCAGGGAAACAAAGCGGAGCGCTTTTTTCAGACGCTGAGAAATGGTACCGGCGCTTGTCTGCGGCAGAAACAGCAGCAGGGCAATCTGCATGGAAAAGTAAATGCCGGATACGGCGGCAGCGTCCTCCACCGCATAGAGCGTGCGCACAAACGGTATGCCTGACAACCGTAAGAAGGGATAACAGATTCGCAGGGCAAAGGAAAGACTTAACATGCCGAAGTAGAAGGTGGCTGTCCTGACGTTGCCTTCCCTGCGTTCCCAGAGCACGATACAGAACAGGGAGAGCGTGAGGGAAGAAAAAAACAGCAGTCCGTAGATGAGCATGCGGGAAGCGATGAGACGTCCCACACTGTCCGCATCCCCTATGACGGGGGCGTACCAGATTCCGCCGTAGTAGTGGGAATAATTGGCAGTCTGGATCAACAGCTCCGCATCCCCGTCAAGGGTAAATGCGTAGGTGCTGTCTTTGATCAGAGGAGCGTAAGCGCCCGGAGACACATCGCCGGTTCCGCCCAGACATATGCCGTCCACATAGACTCTGGCAGCACAGAGAGGCTCCTGCAGATAGAGAAGGATATTGCCGGACCCCCGAAGATGTATGCGCCATGTCGAGGTCCCGTAAGGATTCCCGTCTTCATGGAACAGGGACAGGTTGGGATATTCTCCTGCCCATGTATTGTAATGAGCATATGTCCCGGAAGAGAAATCCTCAGAAAACAGCAGTTTATCTGGGTAAAACGCCCAGCCGTCTACGAGAGAACAGTAGCCTTTTTCTGGAAGAATGCAAAGATTTCCTTGTGCGGGAGCCGCCTTTGTTATATATTTATTATCATATTGGGTAACGAGAGACAATCCAAGCAGGCTGAAAACGAGGGCGCCTGTGATTGCCAGGATTGTCTGAACCGCAGATTTTTTAAGTGTAGTCTGTTTCATGGTTATTGTTGCTCCTTCGGGCATAATTTGGAGGACTGTATGAAAAATAAGTGTATCTATTTGTTTTTGTCGTTTATGATAGCAGGAGTTTCCCTTTTTGGGATGAACTCAGCCGTTGCAGCAGCAGCTGAGCAAAGCGGGGAGGCGTCCGTCAGTCAGGAGGCGGAAGCAGGTGCTGCCCCGGCGTCTGATGCGGAGCCGGAAGCGGGCGAAGGCCCGGCGGCCGATGCAGATGCGGAAGCAGGCGGTGCCCCAGTGGTCGATGTGGAGGCAGAGGCAGGCAATGCTCCGGCGGCCGATGCAGATGCGGAAGCAGGCGGTGCCCCAGTGGTCGATGCGGAAGCGGAGGCAGGCAATGCTCCGGCGGCCGATGCAGATGCGGAAGCAGGCGGCGCTTCGGCGTCTGATGTGGAGGTGGAGACTTTTGCGCTGCCGGAACGGGAAGAATTCGTATCCTCGGGCCAGGGCCTGATAGACTGGCTGGAATCGCACAAGTACACAGGCGGTACGGTAAAGCTGGCGGACCATATTGTCCTGGATGGGGATTACAGTTTCTATCCCGGTATGACGAATATGCCGGACATTCTTGTTGATACGGATTGGTATACCATTACTGTGACTGGACAGATTGAGATTTCGGGTGACCATCATCTGTTCTTCGCGGGCCAATCAAATGACAAAGCTGTCTTTTATGTGGCGGAAAACGGGCTGCTTTCCATGCAGGGCGTTTCAGTGGAGAGTGATCGTTATGCTGCATGGCAGGAGGAAGGGGCCGGACTGGTCACTGTCGACTGCCATATATCTGGGAACATCCATTATGCGGATACGCCTTTTGTAATGTACAGTAAAAGCTTTTTATGCGCTGTTGTGGAGAGTGGGCAGACGGCGAACGAGGCGCTTCCTGCGCAAATGAGCTGTACGGTCAACCGCCAGGGACGGATGAGCAATGATGTGCAGGTTCCGGTAGCGTGGAATCTGGAGGGGACCGAAAAGCAGCAGGAAGAACGGCGGCGTTTCAAAGTACAGGGTTCCTATTTGGGCGCAGGATCCGCTGAACCGGCGGTGTACACGGTTGTCTATAATGACTATCCGCTGACGTTCACGGATGTGACGGCGGCGGCGAGAGGCTGTCTGTACACATTTCAAGGCGGGTTCACAGTGCCGGAGGAAAATCTGCCGTTCACGGTAATGGCGGAGTATTCCTTCGATGGCGAGAACTGGCTCTTGTACGAAGAGCAAAGCGCGAAGAGAGTGGACGCCGGATTTTATATTGCCTGTAAACGGGAGAGGGACGATACGGATTCCAGATCCAATATATATATCCGTCTCCAGTGGAACAATAACGGAGACAGACGTTTTTCCAATGTGCTATGCTATGCGGCGGATGATTTGGACTCTGAGGAGGACATAGGCGGCAGCCGGGGCGGCGGCACTTCCATAACAAATCCGCCGGATGAACCGCAGGAAGAACCAGACGGCACATCCGCAGGGGAGGAAGAACCCGGCACGGATACAGACCGTGAAAACAGTTCTGCAGGCGACAACCGAAAACCTCCGGCAGGTAAAGACCAGACACACGGCGGAGACGGCGGCTCCGGCCAGACTGCATCGGATCATGGTGGCTCAGACGAGGCGTTTTCCATCACGGATCATTCCGGGGCCGATATGGATCAACAGATCCATGCAGAATCCTCTGCGGGCAATGCCGGGCAGGGGCAGCATGTGGGAGCTGTGGACGGCAGCGGGAACCATCCGCAAAAGGTTGAGCCAGCGCAAAACGGCGGGGAAATGGACCCCGGTGATCCCTCCATCTCCGAAAAAGAGGAAGCTGTTCCCGCCTTATCTGGCTATGAGGCGGACGGCGATGGTTTTTTGCAGATCAGTGAGCGGGCGCTGCGCGCTGAAAACCGCCGGATCAATTATCTGGCCGCAGCAGCCGGGTTTGTCCTGCTTTCGGCATCTGTCGGAGCGGCGGTCTGCTTTGCTCATTTCCATTCGGGAACAAAGAGATAACCTTTGTAACGTTTGGTCTGGATATAGTCGTGGCTGGGGCAGAGATCGTATAGCTTTTTGCGTATGCGCCCCATAATAACCTGCAGGGATTTCTGTCCCTTGTTGATCGGCGCTTTCCAGACCGAATCATAAATCTGCTCCGGCGTGTATATTTCATTGGGATGTCTTGCGAGAAAATACAACACATCAAATTCATAGGAAGAAAAATCTGCGGAGCTCGCTTCGTAGCTGACACTGCAGGAGGAAGGACAGATAGAAAGAGAGCCGAAAGTAAGCGTTCTGGGAGGCTCGGCGGCCCTGCCGGAGCGGATGCGCGCCTGCACCCGCAGTTCCAGCTCCTTTAAGCTGTAGGGCTTGCACACATAGTCATCCCCGCCCACCGACAATCCGCGGATTCGGTTTTCTTCCTCGGTATAGCCGGAAAGAAAGACAATGGGAAGGCCTGTTTTGGAACGTATTTTTTCGCAGAGCTCGAAGCCGCTCATGTCGGGCAGGTCAACGTCCAGTATGACGCAGTCGAGGGCGTTGGACAAAATAATTTTTTCCGCGGCAGAGGCGGTATCCGCACAGACAACTTCATAGCCCATCGCGTTAAAATACGTCTTATTGTTTTCCAGTATCATCAGATCGTCATCCACCATAAGAATGTTATACATAGCTATCCCCATTTTTACACAGCCGCGGTCTGGCCGCAGGCGTAAATTCCACATAAAAAAACTGCACATTTTTCTTTAGTATAGCATAAAATTTTCCCCGCAATCATCTTTTTCACAGCCAAAAACAACATGAAAATAAACGTCAGGTAACAATCGCTGCCTGCCGCTTTTTTTAGTGAAAAAATATTGTAGAATATTGCTATAAAACCCGAAAATCTTTGCTGATGAGTCGGGCTGGAAAAGAGGATTTTACATGTTAGGAGGTTCCGTATACATAGCGTTTATACGGTTTGCAATCAGCCTTGCAGGAACCATTTTATTGTTCTCCCTGCTGGCAAAATCAAGATTTGACAGGAAGAAGACAATTGTCTGCTATACCTGTTTTTCTGTGGTACTGATTATGCTCGCATGCGTCTGGTATGTGGTGGATTGGGAAAGCTGTGCTCGGATGGTGGCTTTTGTCATGTATATCTGCTTTGCTGTCTTTGCCGCTGTTATGAGCAGGGATACTATTTATGTGGTTATTTATAAGCTTGCGCTTGTCTTTTACATGCTTGCCTTTTTCCTGGTAGGTGCGCTGGAGATTTCCATTCTCTTGTTTCACCGCAATGTATGGGCGGATATTTTCGCGCGCATTTGTCTGATTGGGCTCATTGCTTATCTGCTCAATAAATATGTCAAAAAAACAATAAAGGGTTTCGGGGAGTATGTGGAGAGTGAGGCGGATAAGTTCAGCATTGCGCTGATGATTATATGCATTCTGCTTGGCATTGCTTACATTTTAAATCCGTCCCTGAACCGGGAAATGACACCTCAGAGAATTTATCAGATCGTGATCAATTTTTTCCTGACAGGGACCTTGCAGCTTCTTATCTTCCGATTTTATCTGCATGTCGGGCGTGAGAAGGAGTATGAGAGGGAAAACCAGCTCATACAGATGAACTACAGGCTTTTGGAACGGCAGATTGAGATTCTGGAAGAATCGGTGGAGTCCGGCAGGCGGCTTCGGCATGACATCAGACATCACAATGCAGTGATTGCGGAGTGCGCGCGCAGAGGGCAGACGGAAGAGCTTCTGCAGTATCTGCAGGAGTATGACCGGGAAACAGATCAGGGGCTGCCGGAGGTGATCTGCGCCAATGCAGCGGTGAACAATATGCTGTCAGCTTACACGAGAAAGGCGGAGCGGGAACAGATCAAGGTCAGCATGGATGTAGAGCTTGGAAAGAATCTGGGGATGCCGAGCATTGATCTGGTGGCAATTCTTGCCAATGCCTATGAAAATGCAATTTACGCATGTATGGAAGTGAAAAAATATCTGGACGGGCGGGAATGCTTTATTGACCTGATGCTCAAAAAAAGAAAAAATAAACTTATTATTTTCTGCCGCAATTCCTGCAGAAGAGAAACAGCGTTGAAGGATGGAAAACCTGTAAGTGAATTTACGGGAGGCGTTGGGGTTTCCAGCATTATCAGGACAGTCGAGAAGTACGATGGGGAATATGATTTTAAAAATGATGACGGCGTGTTTGTACTCAGACTCGTTATGAACATGGAAACAGAAAAAACGGAGACGAAGGCAGAGCTGCCGCCGTCCGCCGTTCTTTAAAAGCTTCTTACAGCTTCTCCGGTTCCGGGTATTCCACCCCGAACGTGTCAACGGTAACACTTTTTATCACTTGATCTTCCAGCGGCCGGTCTTCATAGTCGGTCGCTGTTTCAGCAATTTTATTTACATGTTCCAGCCCCTCAATCACTTTTCCAAATGCCGCGTAAGCGCCGTCTAAGTGCGGGCTTGTCTTGTGCATGATGAAAAACTGGCTGCCTGCGGAGTCGGGCTGCATGCTTCTTGCCATAGAGAGAACGCCCTCCGTGTGCTTCAAGTCATTTTCAAAGCCATTCTGCTTAAATTCCCCTTTGATGGAATAGCCGGGGCCGCCCATGCCTGTGCCTTCCGGGTCGCCGCCCTGAATCATAAAACCTTTGATAACCCTGTGAAAGATCAGACCGTCATAAAAATTTTTCTGGATCAGACTGATAAAGTTGTTGACGGAGACAGGAGCGATTTCGGGATATAATTCTGCCTTGATGACGCCTCCGTCTGCCATAGTAAAAGTTACGATTGGATTTTGCTGAGCCATATTGATAGTTCCTTTCTTTTCTCAAATTGTCATTGACTTACCTCCTATTCTATAAGAAAGAGGCGGGGAGGTAAAGGAAAAATTGTGGGATTGGAAGAATTGTGTTATAGTGATAGCTATGTTGAAAAAAATATGTCATTCATCATGGGAACAGCCTTTATATGTCACAGATCAGGCGAAGGTCTACACTGCCATGCGGGATCAGGGCTGCTATGTGCTGCCCTGTCTGCACGAAAACAACCGGGAGGAATCCTTTCCCGGTGCACTTTATGCGGTGGAAAACCTGGAGGAGATGGACGAGGAGTCCTTTGATCTGGCGTACCGCCGCTTCGCCGGACTGCCGTGGGAAATACTAACAACAGAACGTTGTATCGTGCGGGAGACAACGGTGGGGGATGTGGACAGTTTTTACCAGATTTATGCGGAGCCATCCATTACCGAGTATATGGAAAATCTGTTTGCGGACAGGGACGAGGAGATCGCTTACACAAAAGATTATATAGAGAAAGTATACGCCTTTTACGGGTATGGCATGTGGACCGCGCTGGAAAAGGAGAGCGGCGTGGTGATTGGCAGAGCCGGGATAAGCTGGCGGGAAGGCTACGATCTGCCGGAGCTGGGCTTTGTGTTCGGCGTGCCCTGGCAGGGGCAGGGATACGCATACGAGGTGTGCAGCGCAGTCCTCGCTTATGCCGGAGAGACGCTTTTGATGGATCGTGTGCAGGCGCTCGTGCAGCCGGGTAATGAGAGATCTCTGAATCTGTGTAAAAAGCTTGGGTTTGCGTTTTCCAGGGAGACACGGCTGGATGGGAAAAGGCATTTCCTGCTGGTGAAAGAATTATAATTTTGGGAGGAGAATAGGATGAAAAAACCAACGATAAATTTAAAGGCGCGCAACTCCATGCTTCTGCTTCTCACCGCCCTTGTCTGGGGTGTTGCTTTTGTGGCGCAGAGACAGGGCGGCGCATCGGCGGGGCCGTATACCTTTAACTGTATACGATCCTTTATGGGCGGGCTCGTGCTCCTGCCGGTGATTCCATTTCTCGACAGGTACACGGCTGGCAAAAAGCCGCAGTCGGCACAGGACAGGCGCAGGCTGTCGCTGGGCGGCGCTCTTTGCGGGCTGGTGCTGTTTGTGGCAAGCACTTTTCAGCAGATGGGTATGTATTACGGCACCACGGCTGGCAAGGCCGGATTTCTGACGGCATGTTATATTCTTCTGGTGCCGGTGCTTGGTATTTTCTTCAAAAAAAAATGCGGCTGGAATGTCTGGATCAGTATTCTGGTGGCGGTTGTGGGGTTATATTTTCTCTGTCTGACTGACAGCTTCTCCTTTCAGTTCAGTGACGGGCTGGTGCTTTTGTGCGCTGTGTGTTTTTCCATACATATCATGGTGATAGACCATTTTTCGCCGCTGGTGGACGGGGTGCGCATGGCCTGCATCCAGTTTTTTGTGTGCGGGGCATGGGGAATGGTGCCGATGATTGGCGTGGAGATGCCGCAGATGGGGCCGGCGGCATGGCTGCAGTCACTCGGGAGTATCGATGTGTGGATTCCGCTGTTATATGCGGGTGTCATGTCCTGTGGCGTGGGCTATACGCTGCAAATCGTTGGGCAGAATGGAATCAACCCGGCCATAGCGTCCCTGCTGATGAGTCTGGAGTCGGTTTTCTCTGTGCTTGCGGGTATGCTGATCCTGGATGAGACCATGACCGGGCGGGAAATTCTGGGGTGCGTGCTGGTGTTTGCCGCGGTGATTTTTGCGCAGATGCAATTCGGAAAAGACGGCCAGCAAATTCAAAGTAGCGCGAAGGAGTAAGCCTTCTCGTAGTATACAAAAATACATTTATACAATAATACAAAAAATGCTTGACATGGTAAACTGTCAGTGCTACAATCCAAGACATAAGAGCAAAGGCGCTTTGAGGAAACTCAAGGCGCCTTTACTTTTATGCTCTGCTGCATGTCATGGCATCAAATTGTTTTGAAGAGGAGGAAAAATTATGGAAGAGATGATGGAGGTTTTAAACGGACAGATTTTCGGCGTCTGGTTTCTGATCGGCGCCGCGCTGGTGTTCTGGATGCAGGCCGGATTTGCGATGGTCGAGACAGGATTTACCAGAGCCAAGAATGCGGGAAACATCATTATGAAAAACTTGATGGATTTCTGTATCGGTACAGTAATGTTTATTCTGATCGGCTTCGGTCTTTTGCTTGGCGAGGATCTGGCCGGACTGATCGGCAGGCCCGGGTTTGACATTTTCACGGCTTATGAGAGTTTCGACTGGTCAAATTTTGTATTCAATCTGGTGTTCTGCGCGACTACGGCAACGATCGTTTCCGGGGCGATGGCGGAGCGCACAAAGTTTTTGAGCTACTGTATTTACTCCGGCGTGATATCCGCATTGATTTATCCGATTGAGGCGCACTGGATCTGGGGCGGCGGCTGGCTTTCGCAGATCGGTTTCCATGACTTTGCGGGTTCCTGTGCGATTCATATGGTAGGCGGCATTTCCGCGCTGGTAGGAGCGAAGATTTTGGGACCCCGTATCGGCAAATTCAATACGGATAAGAGCGGCAGGGTTACTAAGGTAAATGCCTTTCCCGGACACAGCCTTCCTCTTGGCGCGCTTGGTGTGTTTATCCTCTGGCTTGGCTGGTATGGCTTTAACGGTGCGGCGGCTGTGAGCGTGGAACAGCTCGGCTCCATTTTTGTGACGACAACGATCGCTCCTGCGGTGGCAACGGTGGTGTGCATGGTATTTACATGGATCAGGTACGGAAAGCCCGATGTCTCCATGTGTCTGAATGCGTCCCTTGCGGGCCTTGTAGCGATCACTGCGCCCTGTGACGTAACGGACGCTTTTGGAGCCATTGTAATCGGGGCGGTAGCAGGTCTGCTGGTGGTATTTGGGGTCTGGCTCCTGGACTATAAGCTGCGGATTGACGATCCCGTGGGCGCGGTGGCGGTACATATGATGAACGGTATCTGGGGAACTCTCGCAGTAGGTCTTTTTGCGACAAATAGAGCGCCGGGGTACTCCATAGCAGACGCTTCCGGCACGGAGCTTACGGGTCTGTTTTACGGCGGCGGTCTGAAACTGATGGGACTACAGATGATCGGTTTTGCTTCGGTGGCGGCGTGGACGCTTGTGACTATTACGATTGTATTTCTGGTGATTAAAGCGACAGTGGGACTGCGCGCTTCTCAGGAGGAGGAAATCATAGGCCTGGACACTGCGGAGCATGGGCTGGCTTCCGCATACTCCGGTTTCAGTATTATGGATGTGTCGGGAGCGATGGTTATGGATGTGAATGAAAATACAAGTCTCGGCGTGGAGGAGTACGATGCGGCATCCCGGATACAGAAGGATGCCGCGGTGAAGGTGGCGCAGGTACCGATGGCATCCATTACGGGTATCTATAAAGTGGCGATCATTGCGAAGCTGTCCAGATACGACAAGCTGCGCAAAGCCATGAACGATCTGGGTGTGACAGGCATGACGGTGACACAGGTGATGGGCTGCGGCATTCAGAAGGGCGCGGGTGAAAAATACAGGGGCGTGGAGATGGATGCTACCTTGCTGCCGAAGGTAAAGGTTGAAGTGGTTGTCAGCAAAATACCTGTGGATACGGTGGTGGAAGCGGCCAAGAAAGCTCTCTATACGGGGCATATCGGAGACGGAAAGATTTTCGTCTACAACGTGGATAAGGTGGTAAAAATCCGCACTGGCGAAGAGGATTTCGATGCACTGCAGGATGTGGAGTGAGTGCAGTGGTGCGGATTTGGCTGAAGATACTTTAAATTTAATCCCCTATTAGCATATGTCTGTAAAAGAATGTCCCCGGCGCGGCACCGTCGGGGACGTTCTATTTTTGAGCCGGGAAATATGCCCGGCAGACAGAATAACGGACTTTTAGAGTTGTATTTATGGCAAACTTACGATATGATAGGAGAGGATTGAGATATTGTTTATTACCTATTATTAAATATGAACACGGGTTGGTCCGAATGGGGGAAGATTACATATGGCGGCGAAAAAGAAGCAGGAAATTGAATTTCGTTATTATGAAATTCCACAGAATGAGCCATGTATTGCCTTGCTGGGAGAGGCGTGGGTCCGCCCTTACGGCGAAGATATGGACTGCCTGCACTTTCACAATTATATGGAAATCGGATACTGCTATGACGGGATGGGGGAAGTTGTGCTGGATGATGAGACGGTATCCTATAAGCCGGATATGTTCACAATCATTCCCAAAAACTTTCCGCATAATACGAACAGCTATCACTTTTCCTTAAGCCGTTGGGAGTATCTGTTTGTCGATGTGGAAGCGCTTTTGCGGGAAGTATACAGAGAAGACCCGCTCTATGCGGACGATCTGGGCGCGATCATCAACAACCGTGCATGGGCGGTGGAGGCGATGCCTCATCCTGAGATGACTGAACTGATCAAGAACATCATGGATGAGATGCGCTATAAGAAAGATTTTTATGCAGAAAGCGTGAAAGGACTGCTTTTGTCACTTTTTATCAATATTGCCCGCATGAATCAGGGAAAAGTGGTAAAGGTCAGAAAGCAGAGCAGGGGTGTTTCCCAGATTTCTTTTGCCCTTCATTATATTGGCGCGAATTATGCGGAAGAACTGACCATCGGGGATCTGGCGCAGGTAAGCCATATGTCGGAAACGCATTTTCGGAGAGTGTTCCAAAAGATTATGAACATGACGCCCTCTGATTATTTGAATCTGGTGCGGGTGCAGATGGCCTGCGAATATATGAAAAAACATACGGACAGCATGGAGCTGGTAGCTGAGAGGTGCGGGTTTCAGTCGGTGTCCACCTTCAACAGAAATTTTAAGAAGGTTCTCAACATTACGCCCTATCAGTGGAAAATCCACCCGGAGAATTATGAGACAAAACTGTTGGATTATAAAATTTCCGCTTATAAGGGATGGTAGTTAATGGTCTGAGACAGAACTTTAAACAGATAAAATATGATAAATGCGGCAACGTAAACGTTTAAGATGTAGATTCATGGTCGAATTTGCATCTTTTTTGCCTTTTAACGATAACACATAAGAGGAATATGGAGTTATAATGCATATACAATCAGTCGAAAATCACGCGATGAATATACAAATTGACGAAACTGATTTGTAGACTGATGGGAAAAGAAAAAGTTAGTGCACAATATGCACAAAAAGGAAGAATGGGAGGAAACAGAAATGAAAAGAAAGATTTTAGCAGCTTTATTGACATCTGCAATGGTTCTTTCACTGGTTGGATGCGGCGGCGGTTCCGCGGAGACACCCGCGGCTCCGGCAGCAGACAGCGGTGCGGCGGAGGAAGCTCCGGCGGCAGACAGCAGCGCAGCAGAGGAAGCTCCGGCAGCAGATGCATCAGCAGGCGGCGATGAGACACTGACGGTATGGTGCTGGGATCCGGCCTTCAACTTAAACGCTATGTATGAGGCGGAGAAGGTTTACCAGAAGGATCATCCGAACTTCAAGCTGAACGTGGTTGAGACTCCTTGGGACGACATCCAGACGAAACTTACCACAGCGGCTACTTCTGGCGATCTGAGCACACTGCCCGACATCTTCCTGATGCAGGACAATGCGTTCCAGAAAAACGTGCTTGCATTTCCTGATGTATGCATGGATCTGACCAGCAGCGGAATTGATTATTCCCAGTTTGCAGCAGGTAAGACAGCTTATTCCGTAATCGACGGCAAGAACTACGGCGTACCTTTTGACAACGGTGCAGTTGTAGCATGCTATCGTACAGACCTTCTGGAGCAGGCGGGTCTGACCATTGATGATTTCACAGACATCACCTTTGACCAGTATCTTGAGAACGGCAAGAAGGTTCTGGAAGCAACGGGCAAGCCCCTCATCTCCATGCAGGCAGGCGAGTGTGACCTGATTATGATGATGCTTCAGTCCGCAGGCTCTTCCCTCTTTAACGAGGACGGAACGGCTAACATCGTGAACAATGAAACCTTAAAGATTGTTATGGAGACTTACAAGGGTCTTAAAGATGCAGGCGTACTTACCGAGGTTAACAGCTGGGATGAGTATGTAGGTGATTTTGTAAGCGGTAACGTTGCAGGCACCATCAATGGATGCTGGATCATGGCTTCCATCCAGACAGCAGAGGATCAGAAGGGTAATTGGGCGATCACCAATATGCCTAGTCTGGTAGGTGCATCCGGCGCAACCAACTACTCCAACAACGGCGGTTCTTCCTGGGCAGTAACCACGAAGTGCGCAAATCCTGATCTGGCATGTGACTTCCTTGCAAGCACATTTGCAGGCAGCAACGAGCTGTATGACAACATCCTTCCCAGCGGCGCTCTTGCAACATGGGCACCCGCAGGTGATTCCAGCGCATACGGCGAGCCTAACGAGTTCTTCGGCGGCGATGCAGTTTCCGCTAAGATCGTAGACTTTGCAACCAAGGTTCCGACCAACATCACAGGCGCTTACTACTACGAAGCTCGTAACGCAGTTGCAACAGCTATTACGAACTACATCAACGGCGCTGACCTCGCAACAGAGCTCCAGACCGCAGAGCAGACCGTGAACTTCAACATGGGTCAGTAATGAGCCATGCAGATACATGGCAGAGAAGCCGTCGAAAGCTTGCTTTCGTAAGGCTGATCTGACATGTATCTATAGGGCGAATGCCCGTCAGCCGACGAAGCCGCGAAGCGGGTTTGGCGGCTGGCATGGCGGAAGCGGCCTTGACACGGCGAGACTCAATGAAAGTAATAATAAGCAACAAGTAACACAGGGGAATAGTTTCTGTAAGCTGTTCCCCTTTTTTACTCCAACGGTAGAGAAGGAGGGGGTTTTTTGAGCAAGTCAAAAAAAATGACGCTTAGCAAAAAACAGAATCTGACGGGGTGGGTATTTCTTGCGCCCGGCGCTTTTTTGATATTCATTATGAGCTTTGTGCCAATGTTCAGAGCTTTGCTTTTGTCATTTAAGTCGGGTATTGGCGCGAATATGAAATGGAGCGGCATTTCAAATTACGTTAGAATGTTCCAGGATACGGTGTTTGTCCAATCCATTAAAAATACATTTTTCTATCTGATTATTCAAGTGCCGGTGATGCTGATTCTGGCGTTGATCCTGGCGTCCATACTGAATAATAAGGATCTGCGGTTCAAGGGACTTTTTCGGACGATGATTTTCCTGCCCTGTGCAACCTCGCTGGTTGCTTACGCAATTATTTTCCGTTCCCTGTTTGCCAACAATGGTTTAGTGAATCTGCTTCTGGTGAATCTGGGTATTTTAGATCAGCCATACGCGTTCCTGACGAACACGACAAGCGCGCGTATCGTCATTATCATTGCGCTGCTCTGGCGGTGGACGGGATACAATATGGTATTCTACCTGTCGGGTCTGCAGAACATTGAGTATTCGGTCTATGAGGCGGCCAAGATCGACGGTGCGTCAGCGGTGCAGTCTTTCTTTAAGATCACGGTGCCGCTTCTGAAGCCTACGATCCTGCTGACAGCGATCATGTCCACGAACGGAACGCTGCAGCTCTTCGATGAATCGGTCAACCTGACAAGCGGTGGTCCGGCGAATACATCAATTACCATGTCGCATTACATATATGATATGTCCTTTAAATATGTGCCGAACTTTGGCTATGCGGCTGCAATGTCCTTCTTAATTTTGGTTCTGGTTGCTGTCCTGGCATTCCTGCAGATGAAAGTAGGTGATAAGCGTGACTAAAGTGAGAAAAATTGGTATGTATGTATTTTTGTGTATCGTATCCTTTATCTCTGTGTTCCCGCTGTACTGGATGGTAAGCGCGGCGACAAATAAGAGTGCGGACGTTATCTCCGGGCGGCTGATTCCGGGTGGTTATTTTATGGAAAACTTAAATAATCTGCTGGCGGCGCAGAATATCGGGAGAGCTTTTGGAAACTCTTTTAAGTATGCGGCTATTCTGACGATTGTGTCACTTTTAGTCAGCTCTCTGGCAGGTTATGGTTTCGAAATTTTCCATGACAAGGGCAAGGATCTGTTGATGAGCATTATTCTTCTGGCGATGATGGTGCCTTTTGTGGCGACAATGATTCCCCTGTTCCAGATGTGCTCGAAGGCTGGCTGGTTAAACACGACAATCGGATTTATCCTGCCGACGATCTCCACGCCGTTTTTGATTATGATGTTCCGGCAGAGCGCGAGATCTTTCCCGCATGATATTATGGAGGCGGCAAGAATTGACGGTCTGTCTGAAATCCGCATTTTCTTTCAGATGTTCATTCCGACCATGCGTTCCACCTACGCGGCGGCTATGACGATCACTTTTATGAATGCATGGAACAGTTACCTCTGGCCGAAGGTTATTATGACAGACTCCACCAGCCAGACAATGCCTATGGTGGTGGCCAATCTGACAGAGGGTTATGTGACGGATTATGGTATGCTGATGCTGGCCGTGCTGATCTGTACCCTGCCGACCGCAGTCGTATTCTTCTGCCTGCAGAATGCATTCGCGGAAGGTATCACCGGCGCAGTGAAGTGACGCAGGCATTGAGCCGTGCAGATTTACGGTGAGGAAGACGGGAGAAAGCTTGCTTTCGGACGGATGCATCAGCGCAAATCTATAGGGCGAAAGCCCGAACATGAGCAAAAGAAAAGCTGCGGAGCAGCGATTTTGCAAATGCACACGGCGGAGAGCCGTGCAGATTTACGATGAGGAAGACGGGAGAAAGCTTGCTTCCGACAATAAGGTGTCAAAAACATCTGGACATTTGAGGTGCTTTTGGCACCTTTGTTATAACAATGGTTTCAATGATAGCGAAGTAAGAAAGGAGCGAAATATGACGCAATCTGATTACAACAAAGTAAAAGATCCGGGATTCTTTAAGGAGAATGTATTGCCTGCCCATGCGGCTCTCAACCTTTACGCGAATGAGGCAGAGGCAGCGTGGGGAGAGAGCAGTCTGAAACAGCCGCTGGACGGTGTCTGGAAATTTTCCTATGCGGTGAATATTGCTTCAGCGGTGAAAGGATTTGAGCAGGAAACGTATGACTGCAGATCCTGGGCCGATATCCGGGTGCCGGCCCATATCCAGATGGAGGGATACGATATCCCGCAGTATGTCAACACACAGTATCCGTGGGACGGCAGGGAGGATATTCTGCCGGGAGAAATCCCTGAGCGGTTCAATCCTGTGGCAAGCTATGTGAAATATTTCGAAGTCCCGGAGCGTATGCGCGGGAAGGAAATCCGCATCGTGTTCGAGGGTGTGGAGAGCGGCATGGCGTTATGGTGTAACGGCGCCTATGTGGGATACAGCGAGGACAGTTTTACCCCCTCCGAATTTGATCTCACGTCTTATCTGAAGGATGGAGAAAACAAGCTGGCAGTGCAGGTTTACAAATGGACTTCCTCAAGCTGGTGCGAGGATCAGGATTTTTACCGCTTTTCCGGCATTTACAGAAGCGTGTATCTGTATGCGCTTCCCGCTGCGCATGTGGAAGACCTGACGGTAAAGACGCTTTTCGAGGGTGAAACCTTTGACCGTGCGAAGCTGGCTGTGAATGGCAGGATAAAAGGAAACGGCGTTTACAAATTCTGTTTAAAAGACGGCGGGACAACCTTGTTTGAAAAAGAGCTGCGTATGGAAACCGGGGAGGACAGCGAGTTTGCGTTTGAGGAAATGATGGAAAAGCCGGAGCTCTGGAGCGCGGAGAATCCCTATTTATACCAGTTGGAGATTGTGTGCTGCGGTGAAAACGGCGGCGTGGCAGAGTATATGTCGCAGCCGGTAGGTTTCCGCAAGTTTGAGATGAAGAACGGCAGGATGCTTCTGAACGGGAAACGCATTGTGTTCAAGGGGACGAACCGCCACGATTTCAGTTCTGTATCGGGAAGATATGTCTCATATGAAGAGCTGGTCAAGGACGTTGTGACCATGAAGCGCAACAATATCAATGCGATCCGCACGTCCCACTATCCCGACGATGAGAGGCTTTATGAGCTGTGCGACCGCTACGGGCTGTATCTGATTGCGGAGAGCAACCTGGAGTCCCACGGAACATGGGACGCTTATCTGAAAGGGAAAAAGGACATGTCCTATGTGGTGCCCGATGATAAGGCAGAGTGGAAGGAGATGATGTATGACCGTATACGCTCCTGCTATCACAGGGACAAAAACCATCCGGCCGTACTGATCTGGTCCGTGGGAAACGAATCCTTCGGCGGGGAGACGATCTATGAGATGTCTGAGCTGTTCCGCAAGTTGGATGACACCAGACTGGTGCACTATGAGGGCGTTTTCAACGACAGACGCTACAACGATTCTTCCGATATGGAAAGCCGTATGTATGCGAAGGTGGCGGACATAGAAGAATATTTGGAGAACGGTGACGGCAAGCCCTTTATCTGCTGTGAGTATACCCATGCAATGGGCAATTCCTGCGGTGCGATGCACAAATACACCGAGCTGGCGGACCGGGAAAATTCGGCTTACCAGGGCGGTTTTATCTGGGACTATATTGATCAGAGCATATACAAAAAGGACCGCTACGGAAAATGGTTCCAGGCATACGGCGGCGATTTCGGCGAGAGGCCGACAGACTATAATTTCAGCGGCAACGGCATAGCCTACGGTGGAGAGCGGGAAGCTTCTCCCAAAATGCAGGCGGTGAAGTTTAATTATCAGAACATCGCCGTGACGGTGAAAAAAGACGGCTTTGAAGTGTGGAACAAAAACCTCTTTGTCTCCACAGACAGCTTCCGATGTGTGGCAGAACTTCTGCGGGACGGCATCAGCGTTGAGAAGAAGGAACTGGCGGGAATTGCTGTCGGGCCGGAAAGCAGATGCACCTATCCGGCGCCCTTTGCCGTACCCGATGTGCCGGGAGAGTATGCAGTGACGGTGTCTTTCCTTTTAAAGGAGGATACCCTTTGGGCAAAAGCCGGGCATGAAACTGCTTTTGGGCAGGCGGTGATCGGAAAAGTGGATGCGCCTGCGGAGGAAAAGAAGCCGTTCACTGTCATATGGGGCAACGATAACGTCGGTGTGCGTGGAGAGTGCTTTGATGTGCTGTTTGCGGAGCCGGCAGGCGCATCGTCAGCCTTCGGACTGGTGTCCTACTGTTATGCGGGAAAGGAACTGATTGAGACGGTTCCCAGACCGAATTTCTGGCGCGCTCCTACAGACAATGACGAAGGCAACAACATGGCGGGCAGACAGGGCCAGTGGAAGCTGGCAAGCCTTTATGCCACCGGCAAAGGAATGGGCAGGGAGCTGGATGTACCGGGAAGGGCTTTTGAGAATCCGATTGTGAAGGAGGAGGCGGATCATGTCAGCGTGACTTACCTCTATAACCTGCAGACAACGCCGGAAGCGGTCTGTCAGCTGAATTATAAGGTATACGGGGACGGCAGTGTGCAGACGACACTTACTTATGACCCGGTGGAGGGGCTTTCGGATATGCCGGAGTTTGGCGTGCTGTTTAAACTGAATGCGGACTATGACCGTCTGGAGTGGTACGGCAACGGCCCGGAGGAGACGTATACAGATAAAGAGCAGGGAGCGAAGCTGGGCGTTTACCGCAATCGTGTGGCGGACAATATGGCGGCCTACCTGGTGCCCCAGGAATGCGGCAATAAGACAAAAGTGCGCTGGGCGAAAGTGACCGACATGCGTGGAAGGGGCATGCTCTTCAGCGGGGAAGACTTAAGTTTTTCGGCACTGCCCTACACGCCCCATGAGATAGAAAATGCAAGGCATTTTTATGAACTGCCGCCTGTACACTACACAGTGGTGCGTGTGGCGAAGGAGCAGATGGGCGTCGGCGGAGACGACAGCTGGGGTGCGCCGGTGCACCCGGAGTATCATCTGGATGTGAGCGGGAAGATGGAATTTAGCTTTACGTTCCGGGGGATTTAAAACATGGAATGAGTTTCATAAGACATAGGTAAAACAGAATTGGGGAGCAGGCTTGGGTGTTGCTCCCCAATTTTTTCGATTCTTTATGTATAGTCTGAAAATTAATTGATTGACGATATAATTTGTGCGTTTTATACTTATGTTATATAGTTATAGCTGAAAAATATGTACTGTCATATATTACAATACTTTCTATATTGAAAGCGGAGACAATATTTAATGGGTAATATGAAGAAACATGCTGATTTCATTAAAAATAGGGATAATAGAGATGTTATTTCATTGTTTTCCGGAGCGATGGGATTGGACATTGGTCTGGAAAAGGCCGGATTGAATATTGCGATAGGTCAGGATTTTGATGTTTCTTGTGTTAAAACTATGCAGGCGAACGGACATCAGGTTTTGGGTGGAGATATCAGAGAAATTGATCCTCAGTATCTGTTGGACTTAACAGGATTATTGGTTGGAGAACCTTTTCTAATTTGTGGTGGTCCACCCTGTCAGCCTTTTTCTACCGCAGGAAAACGATTGGGAATTAATGATCCCAGAGGTAGCTTGTTCATGGATTTTATTCGGATGATAGATTACATTCGGCCACGCTTTTTTGTGATGGAGAATGTAAAAGGAATTATGTCTGCACCGCTCAAACATATGCCGATGTCAGAAAGGGATGAAAATGATCCAAACCAGAAATTGGGAACTGTTTTAGATGTTATTTTGGCAGAGTTTAATAAATTGGAATATAAAACAGTGTATGGTGTATTAGATGCTGTAAATTATGGTGTACCACAATTCAGAGAAAGATTTGTGCTGATAGGGAGCCGCGATAGCGAAGAAATCTTTTTACCTATTCCAACACACTTTCAAATGCATCAAAATAAGGAATACCAGTGGCAAACGGTTCGAAGTGCTATTGCAGATTTGGAATTTGATGAGGGCGAATGCACGGTATTTTCAGAAGAACGTATGCAGTTTCTTAAAATGGTTCCTGAAGGTGGAAACTGGAGAGATTTGCCGCCAAATGTTATTCCTGTGGCGATGGGAGGAGCGTATGAATCGGGTGGTGGAAAAGTTGGGTTTTATAGAAGGCTTTCATATGATCAGCCATCTCCGACTGTGGTGACGTCTCCGGCGCAAAAAGCTACAATGATGTGTCATCCAACGCAAACCAGACCGTTAAGTGTGAGAGAGTATGCTAGAATTCAACAGTTTCCTGACAGTTGGATATTTACGGGAACCACGATGTCGAAATATAGACAAATTGGGAATGCTGTACCGATAGGAATGGCGGAAGCTATTGGTAAGGCAGTGCTTTCGGTGGCTGATGGAGCTGCGCTAGTGGAAACGAAACGATTTAGAGGAACAAATGTACATAGCAGGATAAGAGACGCGCTCGAAATGGGAGGAAACTTATATGCCGCTAAATAGCAGATATGATGAACAGGCTGTTGTTCAGGCAATCGCATTGTCTTTGGAAACTTTTTATACGACTTTGATTGAAAAAATTGATAGATTAAATATACAAAAGGTAATGAAACGAAAAAATCCATATTTATATCGGGCAAAGGCAATGCAGAGTGCATCGGAAATAGTGGACTCTGTCTTGACGGCATTTGTGAGCTCCAGTGAAGAAACAATTTTTGGGAATTGCTTCTTCGAGCCTATTGCTATAGCCGCCAGTGGGGGCAACAAAGCATTGGCGGAAGGTATTGATATTATGCTTCAGGACGACGAAAACAATACTATTTATGCTATTGCTGTAAAAAGCGGCCCATCTGTGTTTAATGCAGATAGTAAGAAACGGCAGGAACAGAACTTTGTGGCCGCGTCAAAATTAGCACAACAGGTAAAAGCGAGATATGAAGCATACATTGGCTATTGTTATGGGAAAAAGAGTGATTCCGGCAGAGGTAAACCCAAAATGTATCAGGAACTTGCCGGAAAGCGTTTCTGGGCAGAGCTGACAGGAGATGAAGAGTTTTATATCAAAATTATTGATTATATGGGCACTATGCCTGAGCAATATATTGCTGAATATAAAGAAAGCTATAATAAGGCTGCCAATAGATTGGTAAGAGAGTTTTCTAATGGTTTTTGTAAGGAAGATGGAAGCATTGACTGGGAAAAGCTAGTAGAATTTAATTCGGGTGACTAATAACGAGAATAGATTTGAAATAAGTGAAACGATGTATATGAAGTACGCAATTGATAGATTTTATATGGGTTTGGGAGAAGAGATAGATGCGGATTATTTTTATAAAAATTTATACTTACATGCCAGAATGGATTTTTGTCCAGAATGTGGTGAAACTGGTAATTGTGGACGGATAATCTTACAATTCAGTTTGAGAATACTATATCGAAAATTGTTCTCAGAAGATGGAAATTTGAGTGATTTTTAAATGATATGGATGATGTTTAATGGATAGCCAATATTAAAGTATTGTCCCATAGCAGAAAGTGTGGTTGAACAAGGAGTAAAATATATGTCAAAAAAATATAGTTATAAAGACAAAAAAGTAATTATTTCATTATTTAATGAAAGCCAGTCGCACTATAAGAAATATTTTGAGATGGCTGAGGGTAATGTGATCGAAGCACAGAAGGAATTAAACACTGCGGGGAATAAGTTACAACAAGCATTTGAATTGGGACTTAAATGTTATTTGAATATGCGTTATAGAGCGCTGTTCAATGAAAAAGTTATGACATGGAGGGAACATGATAATCTTGTAAAAATTATAGAAAACGGACGTCAAACTAATGGGCAAATGGTTGATTTACGATATCTTTATGATCAGATGAAGTTATACGCAGATCCAACTATGAATGGAAGTGGTGTTAATTTTGGTTTAATTCGAAGAAATAACCAATTCATATATAATGATAATAAGCATCAGGGGAATAACGTTGATGTTTCGAAATTTGAGGATTCATATGCGGAAATTAGGAAATATATTGTTGTTTATATTGATGAAAATCCGCCTATACAAATCATTCAAGCTCCAGAATATTTGAATCTGCAGCAGGCGTGCGATTTTTGGGATAGAAATTCGAGGTATAATTATTGCTTGATCTGTGAAAAGATGGATTTGGATATGATGAATCTTAGACGAATATTGTATATTAATTGGTCACTAATTATTGATTTTGATGCATGTACGAGCAAGGATGGTCTTATTTATGCATATCAAAATGAGTATAATATTCAACCGAATTATTTTGATATTAATAATCCAAAGCAAACGATGTTTAATGTGGCTAGTAGTGTACCTTATTGGTTTTTGGCAAATGGTTTAGAAGATATTCCCGAATCAGTTACTGACTCAGACAGAAAATGGAATCAAAAATATGGTGCACAGTTGTTTGAAAGTTTCAGCCGCTATAGAGAAAGCTTTTCGAAACCTATTAAGGTGATCATTTTAAATGGAAGAATGAAGCGTATAGAGAGCATTTTGATGGCATTGGATGCGGTTTATGAAGATAAGCTAAAGGTATATCTTTTATCGTCAGAAGTACAATTTGATGAATTGAAAGATTCTTATAAAGAAATAATGGAATGCTATCCAATGACAGAACATGAATTTGCACAGGGCATAAATAATTTTTCGACTTTATTTAGCAGAAATATCTTAGTGAACGAATATTGTATTTGTGGAAAAGATGGAAAAGTTGGTATAGTTCTCGAGGATTACTCTTGCTTTGAAATACCATATTTGGGGATAGCAGATAGTCAGTGTGAGGAGATTGAAAAAGATAGAGAGGCTTTTTATCAAGGTAGGTGTGTATTAAGTTGGTATGGAGCTCAAAATGGATTTGCTATAAATAGAATTAGGCAGTACAGGAGAATAAAGAAGGAAATAGTGGATGCAAGTATTGAAACAACTAGTAAGATTATTGAACTAAGGCATGAACCTGGAGCGGGAGGGACAACGCTTGCAAGGTTTATCGCATACGAATTGAGTAAAGAAATGCCAGTTGTCTTATTATCAGTATATAATGAAAAAATTTCACCAAAACAAATTATAAATATGTATAAACAAGTCAGAATGTCGATTTTAATTGTCGTGGAAAGCTCTCTTATCAGTGTTGAGAATTTGCAAAAATTTAATGGGGAATTGATGGCAAATGCAGTGCCGCATGTGTTCTTATATGTAAAACGTTTGGGCAAAAAGGCAAAGTCTACAGATGACGATTTAAAAGTATTAATTGATAGTGAGTTTAGTGATATGTTGGCTAAATTGAAGCCTTATATCGATGAGGAAAAACAAATAGATGTAAAAAACTTGGCTATGATTATGCCTGAACGATATCCGTTCTTTATGGCGTTAAAAGCATTTGATGAAAAATTTGAAGGGGTAAGAGATTATATTAAACACTATATGTTTAATATTTCCCCTAACGATAAACAAAATTTACTATATATTTCATTAGTTGACAGATTTGCAAATAAGTTACTTGATATTAATTTTTTGACAAACTATGATAAGGAAGATCCTATTGGGATTTTTGAAGACAACGTTAACAAAAATCTTATCGCTATCAGTGAAGCCGGACGAAATCAATTTGTTAAAATCAGACATCCGCGTTTTGCAGAAGAAATTATTGAAGATAGAATAGGAACAGAAAGTGATGTCGGCGGAAAAATAGTAGCAGAGAATTTGTCTACACTTCTTCGAGAATTTATAAAATATTCAAAGCAAAATATTATGTATGATTTAGACTCTACCATTGATATTTTAAAAAGTTTGCTTATCCTTAGGGACACAAATAGTTTAGTGAATAATAAATTTTCTCCAGTTATTGAATACATGAAACGGGTAATTCCGTCAAATGTTGAAGATAATGCCAAATATAATAGCATTGGTTTGATATTTAAGGAATTAGTACAGGTATATCCAGACGAGGCACATTTTAGAGCACATTTATCAAGATATTATACTTATATTGAAAAAAATTATGAGAAAGGCATACAAGAAGCAAAAGCAGCGGTCGAGTTGGCGGAGCAACAAGGAATATATGATTCATTATTATATCATATTTCTGGTATGAGCATTAGACGATATGTAGAACAGAAATTATTTCAAGGCGCGTGTGATTGTCATAAATATAATGAGGAAAAACTATGTGAAGAAAAGATAATTGATATACAAGAACAATTAGCAAGGGCAAGTGAATTGTTTCAAAAAGTTAGGAATACGAATAATAAAGTGGCCGGATACATTTCTGATATAGAAATGTGCATTGCTGTAGTGGATTTTGGAAAAGAAATATATTCATGTTCGACGGAGGAGTTTGTAAAACAATATAAAGAATCTTGGTTTATGTCGTATTACGATAGAGCACTGACCTTAATGGAAGGATTTAGAAATATACAGGTTGAGGAAGATACAGAGTTTTATAAAATAAGACTAGAGACTCGATGTAATGAATCGTTGCAGGATATGCTATATAATATTGAAAATACAGTTTTGATGTGGGAAGAGTATTTGGCGAAGGCAAATGATGAACAGAAGCCAGTAATACGCAGATTCATTGCGCGTGCAAAGGAAAAACAATTGTATGATGGTGGGGAAATTAGCTGTAAGAATGTTGAAAATGTGTTGAAGTTAATGGAAGAAAATATTAAGCAGGAACCTTCAAATGGGGCAAATATTCGAATTTGGTTTAATGCGTTGCGATATTCAAAAGAAAATAATTCGGATATTCTCTTAGATGAGGCAATACAAAAGCTTGGAACATGGAGAACGCTGGGAGATAATTTTGAAGCATATTATTATTATTTTGTATTAATATGCATTAAAGCTATTGAAGGATCGTCTAGGGCCGAATCTGTAATACCTGATTTACAAGAGCAATTAAAAAACAAGACTGCACATATGCCGAATAATCGAGTCATATATGAATGGTTAGGCGCGGGAAAGGGCGTCGGAAGGCTGATTAATGCATATGTGATGAAGAATGGTAAAAGCCATAAAAGGTCATTGGAAGATATTGAAGAGCAAGCATGTTGTATTGAAGGAAGAATCTCAAAATATAGAAGTGATAGGAGTGCTCAGATAAGGGCTTATAATATGGAAGTATTTTATTCGCCATCGGGTCAGATGATTCAATCTACAGCGGAAGATATTAATAAAAAGGTGGAATTTATATTGGGGTTTAGCTACGATGGTCTTCGGGCATTAAATAAGAGCGTAAAGCTTTGCGGTAACGCAGATGAAAAACAAGAGGATAGCTTAAATGGCAAAGTGGTAAGATGCTCGGTAGTCGGAAGAGATATGTCGGAAAACTACTTAAAAGTTAAGTTTGTAGATTATCGTAATACTTTTGGGAGCGTTCATATAAGCGAATTGCCAGATAAAAAGACCATATTTGAGTATAATGTAGGAGATATTATTCATGGTACAGTTGTAGGTGAACGGTATGTTGAGCGAGAGAAAAAAACTTATTATCAGCTCAGAATGAAAGAGGAAGAACTGGAAGGATGGCAAGAGCAATTAAGTCAAATTAAAAAGTCCTTATATTGATACAGAATAGGGCTGGAATTATGGCGGATAGAAAAACTTATTTAACGGAGGTAGTTATGCGCAAAACAAAGATTGTATGTACCCTTGGTCCCTCTACGGACAACGAGGAAGTGCTGCGGCAGATGATGCTGGAGGGAATGAACGTTGCCAGGTGCAATTTTTCCCACGGCGTCCATGAGGACCATAAGAGGAGAATGGACGTGGTGAAAAAACTTCGGAAGGAAGTGGGCATGCCGGTGGCGATCCTGCTCGATACCAAAGGGCCGGAGGTTCGTGTAAAAAATTTTAAGGAGGGGAAGGTTGTTCTGGAGGAGGGACAGCTCTTCACTCTGACTGCCGATGAGGTAGAGGGAACGAAGGATAAGGTGAGCGTAACTTATAACCGTCTCTATGAGGATCTTGAGGTAGGGATGCGCGTACTGATCGACGACGGCCTGATTGAGATGAAGGTGGAAAAGGTGGATAAGAGCGATATCGTCTGCCGCGTTGTCAACGGCGGTGTGGTATCCAACCACAAGGGCGTCAACGTGCCGGATGTGGATCTGTCCATGCCCTATATCAGCGATAAGGACAGGGAGGATATTCTCTTTGGCATTGAGCAGGACGTGGATTTTATCGCCGCTTCCTTTGTGCAGAAAAAGGAAGATATCCTGCAGCTTCGCAAACTCCTTGAGAAAAACGGCGGCGAGGATATCAAGATCATATCCAAGATTGAGAATGCCCAGGGTGTGGCGAACATTGACGACATTCTGGCGGTATCCGACGGTGTCATGGTGGCCAGGGGAGACATGGGTGTTGAGATTCCCTATGAAGATGTGCCTGTGATCCAGAAAGAGATCATAAAGAAAGTGTACCGTGCAGGCAAGCAGGTGATCACCGCCACGCAGATGCTGGAGTCCATGATAAAGAACCCCAGACCTACCCGGGCGGAGACGACAGATGTGGCCAATGCCGTCTACGATGGCACGAGCGCGATCATGCTTTCCGGGGAGACGGCAGCCGGGTCCTACCCTGTGGAAGCGGTGAAAACGATGGTTAAGATCGCGGAGCGCACGGAGCAGGATGTGGATTACCGCAAACGGTTTTTCCTGCTGGACCGGGAGGCGACCCCCGATGTGACAGACGCCATCTGCCATGCGACGTGTACGACGGCCCTCGATCTGAATGCGACAGCCATCGTGACAGTCACAAAATCCGGCAGATCCGCGCGGATGATATCCCGTTATCGTCCCAAGAGCGACATCATAAGCTGTGCCACCACGGAGAAGGTATGCAGACAGCTTTCCTTAACCTGGGGTGTGACGCCGCTTCTGATTAAGGAGGAGAAGGACGCTTATGTGCTTTTTGACAAGGCGATTGCCGCGGCGGAGAAGAAAGGCCTGTTAAAGAAGGATGATCTGACGGTCATCACTTCCGGGGTGCCTATCGGTATTTCCGGCACGACCAATATGATTAAGGTGCAGATTGTATAGGCACCGGCCCGGATATCACCTCCCGCGCCACATAGAGGATGCTGTCGGGGCGGGCGTTCATACTCCATTTTACTAAGGTCATATGACCGCGTTCTATTTCTATGCATGTGATGCAGCGCGGGTGGACGCAGCTTCCTGTGTTATAGTAGCGGGCGGGTTCATTGGGCAGAATGGGACGGTGCGTATGCCCGGTAATTAAGATGTGGTGGTTTTCCTCCGCCCATTGGTTCAGGCGCATTTCACAGTTACTTTTAATATGATAATTTTTGGCGGCGCTGGTCGGATCCAGTATGCCCAGATTTTCAAGGGGCCGCCAGATATAACGGACAAGAAAACGGGAAAGGGGCCAGAGCGTAGAGTTGAGCAGGCTGGCCTGATGCCCGTGCGTCAGGTAGAGAGATACACGAGACCTGCTGCCTGGCAGCAGGTCCGTGGTGAGTATGATTCCCTCATAGAAAGAGAGGGAGGGAAAGAGGGGCTGCATCTGCTGGGACTGGGTACAGAAATAAGTACCGCAGCTTTTGGCAGGGTAGCACTTCTTCCGCTTCACGATGTCGTGATTGCCGTAGATAAGATACAGGCGGTTTTCCTGATGAAACTGTTTGAAAAGCCAGAAGACATTGTTGTGGACATCAATGATGTTTTTCATGTTTCTGTTTTCCCAAAGCTCATCCCCATCCCCCAGCTCAATATAGGTAAACCCTTGTCTGTAGTAATGTTCCAGCGCGGCAAAATACAGATGCTGGTTTTTCAGAAAATTATCGGAGGAATTTCCCATGCCTCTGTGACAGTCGCTCATCAGAACATAGCGGGAGCGGTTTGAAAGAGGCAGGACAGGGGCGTTTTGAAAGGCGTGGTCAAGCCGCGAAGAGACGCTCATGGTCAGCCCTCCCTGCCGTACTGTCTGTGACAGCGCTTATGAAATCTGCGCAGTCTGAGAAGTTTCCGAAAGGCTGCCGGAAGATAGAAGTACAGATACAAAACCCGGTCTTCGGTACAGGAGAAAGGTCTGGTAACCCACAGGTACAGTTTGCAGAAACATTTGTTTTTCCACTGGGAGAAACGGCGCCAGAACCGTGTGATGAAGTTATATTTTTTGTGATCTCTGTGGAAGACAAAGCAGACGGTGAGTCCTCTGACAGACATGCAGTCTTCCGAACAGCCAGCCCGCTTTAAGCCGTCCACGAAAGCCGCGAGCATTTCCCTGCCTGGGAAAGTGATGCATGATTCCATTGTGAGGCAGGCGGGTTTGGAAAAGGATCCGACGAGAAATGCAGTGAGCCACCAGTGACGACCGCAGCTGCAGACACACTCGTCCCCGTCCCTGCAGAGCCGGAAGGAACAGTCGAGCATTTCACGGTTCTCTGCGCAGGAGAACCAGGCGTTTTTATAGTCACTTTCCGGGATGATATGATCGGCGTGGTAGATTCCGATTTCCGCCCCGGTATTGATGCCGTACTGCCCTTTCCAAAATTCAATAAGCCAGGTTCTGCCTCGGTAATCGAAATAGACGGGAAGAGAGTCGAAAACCATCTGAAAACGGGGCGCCATATAGTCGTAGAGCCAGGCGTATCCGGCCTGTCTCTGGGGCGCGTCCACCGTGGAGGAAAAGAATCCACAGTCACAATGGAAATCGTAACCAAAAGAATATACCAGCTCATTTAAAAGAGAACATTTGGCACAGCAGTCCATAGAGTTGATTTTACAGATGATTTTTTTCCGCCGGCATTGAAGAAAGATACAGCCCAGGAGGGCTGACAGAAGTAATGCGAGGAGTAAAAAGTACATAATTCCATATCCTGTGTCGTTTTACTCTATTTTATGTCGAAAGAAGAGAACGGTTCAGAACAGACGGGCTGTTTTGCCAGGAAAGGATTCCCGGCGCCCCGGGCGGCCGTATGGCCGCTACGCGACAAGGAAGAGGCAGGTCAAAGGTACCGTTACAAGACTCAGAATGGTAGTCAGGATGATTCCCTGGGAGATGGAATCGGAGTCCATGTCCATCTGCTTGGCGAGCATGAGAGGCATATTGGCGGCGGGAACCGCGGTCATCAGAAGCATGGTATTCAGGATCAGTTTATTGTCTATAAATCCCCGCATAAGCAAAACACAGCCGATGGGTACGAGAATCTGCCGGAGCAGAGTAAACACATAGAGCTTCGGATGGGAAAAGATGTCCTTTGGCGCCATCTGCGCTACGGAGACGCCGAGAACCAGCATGGATAAGAGCGTGGTCGCACGTCCGGCGTAGGAGAGCGTGGATGATACAATGACAGGAACATTGAAATTTCCGAGATAAAAAAGGATGGTAACTGCGGCGGAGATGGTTCCGGCATTGACCAGCTTCCGCAGGCGTCCGATGCCATTTTGGTTTGTGGGAGCCGGCGCATCCTTTGGCGTGTGCGCAGCGGGGGACACGGTATTTTTGGCGGCCTGTCCTGCGGCAGCTCTCTGCAGGAGAGAGACGCCGAAGGTGTAAACCAGCAGGTTAAAAAGCAGGTTAAAGATGGATACAAAGATCAGCGACTCACTGCCGAGCACAGCGGAGGACAGGGGGATGCCAATAAAACCGACATTTCCGAAGACTGTCAGCATCTGGTAGGCGTAGTGAAGGTTTTTCGGTACCCGGAGTATATAGGGGAGTAGAAAACCGATGCCGATCAGAAGGGCAAAAATGACGGCATAGGCGGCCAAGGCGATGCCCAGCTCGGTGAGAGAAGCTTTGGGGCCATCCTCCAGCGCAGAGCAGATTAAAAGGGCCGGATTAGTGACGTTGATAATCAGGCCGGAGATTTGTTTGGATCCCTCCTCTGAGAGCATTTTGCGGCGGAAAAGAATCATGCCGATGCCGATCAGAAGGAAGATAATAACCATTTGCTGTAATACGACTGTGATACTCATATCATTTCCTCTTTCTTATTATGCTCACCCCGAATTATTATAGTCCTTTTTCACAAAAATGGAAGATTGTTTTTCTCACGCGCCCGGTATATACTTATTTCAAATGAAACGGCATGAAGGGAAAACACAGGAAACGACTCTGGCAGGGGGTAATTATGCAGAAATATATTATGGCGTTGGATCAGGGGACGACCAGTTCCCGCTGTATTTTATTTGACAGAAGCGGGGCTGTATGCAGCATGGCACAGAAGGAGTTTACCCAGATTTATCCGCAGGCCGGCTGGGTGGAGCACAATCCCCGCGAGATCTGGGCGTCCCAGCTTGCGGTGGCCATTGAGGCGATGGCAAATATCGGCGTGGATGTATCGCAGATTGCGGGTATCGGCATTACGAACCAGCGGGAGACCACGATTGTGTGGGATCGGGAAACCGGGGAGCCGGTGTACAATGCGATTGTATGGCAGTGCCGGAGGACGGCGGAATTTATTGACAGGCTGAAGGCGCAGGGCGGTGCGGAAATGATACGGGCGAAGACGGGACTGGTGCCGGACGCATATTTTTCCGGCAGTAAGATTGCCTGGATACTGGATCATATAGAAGGCGCGCGGGAGAGAGCGGAGCGGGGGGAGCTGCTGTTCGGAACGGTGGATACATGGCTGATCTGGAAGCTGACAAAGGGTGCGGTTCACGCAACGGATTATACCAACGCCTCCCGCACCATGCTTTATAATATCCACACGCTGGAATGGGATGAGGAGCTTCTCGCCATGCTGCGGATTCCAGGGCAGATGCTGCCGGAGGTGAAACCTTCGGGCACGGTGTTTGGTGAGAGCGATAAGAGTATTTTCGGTGCGCCGGTACCCATTGCCGGAGCGGCAGGTGACCAACAGGCGGCGCTTTTCGGCCAGTGCTGCTTCGAACCCGGACAGGTGAAAAACACATATGGGACAGGCTGTTTTCTTCTGATGAATACGGGGCGGATCGCGATCGCTTCGGAGAGCGGCCTGCTCACCACCATTGCGGCGGGCAGTGATGTCCGGCCGGATTATGCCCTGGAGGGCAGTGTGTTTGTGGCAGGCGCGGCGGTACAGTGGATGCGGGACGAGATGCGGATGATGAAAATTTCCCAGCATTCGGAGAAGTACGCCATGCGTGTGCCGGACACAAACGGCGTCTATGTAGTGCCCTCCTTTGTAGGCATGGGAACGCCTTACTGGAATCCTTACGCGCGGGGCACTGTGGTGGGCATTACGAGAGGCTGTCAGAAGGAGCACTTTGTGAGGGCGGTGTTAGAGTCCATTGCATATCAGTCTGTGGATGTGCTGAAGGCGATGGAAGAGGACGCCGGGCTTCCACTGGCCGAGCTGAAGGTGGACGGCGGCGCCAGCGCCAACGATTTTCTGATGCAGTTCCAGGCGGACATCACGGGACAGGCCGTGCACCGGCCGAGCTGTATTGAGACCACGGCTCTGGGAGCGGCCTATCTGGCTGGACTTTCGGTGGGATACTGGAAAGATAAGGAGGAGATCTGCGCCAACTGGCAGCTCGGGAAACGTTTCGATGTGACGATGGCGGAGGAAACGAGAGAACTGCTCCTGAAAGGGTGGAAACGCGCCGTAAGGTGTGCCCTGGCCTGGGCGGAGGATGTATAAAAGAGCGGATAGGTAAGTATAAAAATATCATAAAATGGGGGACATCGGTTCCCTTTAGGTGTATAATACGTTTGTTTGAGGAACGGGAACCGTTATCAGGCGGATCCGCTCATTTCACAGGAGAAAGGATTATAACATGAATATTACCTACAACGAGAAAAATAGAATATTTAAGCTGGACACCCCCGGCACAAGCTACTGCATCGGCGTGGTGGATGAGGAAAACTTTCTGGGACATGTGTATTACGGCAGGAAACTTCACACGGATGATCTGGCGTATCTGATGCGCACCGGGGAGGCGCCCTTTGTTCCCTCAGAAAATAACAGGGAGAGAACGGCCTTTTTGGACACGTTCCCAATGGAGTACACGGGGCACAATCTGGGAGATTACCGGGACGGCACCTTGGCGGTGCGCACGGTGAAAGGCCATACAGGGGTATCTCTCTCTTATGTATCGCACCGCATTTATGAGGGGAAAGAGGCGCTTGCCGGTCTGCCTGCCACTTTTGGAGAGAAGGACGCCTGCATGACGCTGGAGATCACCTGCGAGGATCGGACGCTTAAGCTGCTGGTGGTTTTGTCCTACAGCATTTTTGCGGACACGGATGCCATTGCGAGAAGTGTGAAGATTGTCAACAACGGCGGTGAGGCGGTTTATCTGACGAAGGTATTGTCCGCCTGCATTGATATGGACAATGATAATTACGAGATGATTACCCTGCACGGCTCCTGGGCGAGAGAGCGGGCGATCCAGACCCGTCCCATTATGAAAGGAAAGCAGAGCGTGGGATCGGTGCGCGGGGAATCCAGCCATCAAGAACATCCTTTTATGGCATGGAAGAGCAGGACGGCGACCGAGGAGGCGGGCGATGTTTACGCCATGAACTTTGTCTATTCGGGAAACTTTCTTGCACAGATTGAAGAGAGTCAGTTCGGAAGCATCCGCGCCGTCATGGGCATTCACCCGGAGGACTTCTGCTGGAAACTGGAACCGGGTGAGAATTTCCAGGCGCCGGAAGTGATCTGCGTGTATTCAGCGCAGGGAATGGGAGGCATGACCAGAAACTTCCATGAGCTGTACCGCAATCACCTGATCCGTGGTACTTATAAGGATAAGAAGCGGCCGATCCTGATCAACAACTGGGAGGCTACTTATTTTGAATTTAATACACAGAAGCTTCTGGACATCGCCAGGCAGGCATCGACGCTCGGCATAGAAATGCTGGTGATGGATGACGGCTGGTTTGGCTGCAGAAATGATGACAACACCAGTCTGGGAGACTGGTATGTGAATGAGTCGAAGCTTGAGGGCGGTCTGAAGTATCTGGTGGATGAGGTCAACAAGCTTGGAATGAAGTTCGGCATCTGGGTGGAGCCGGAAATGATCTCGCCGGACTCTGACCTGTACCGGGAACATCCCGACTGGGCCATTCAGATTCCCGGCAGGGTGGGAAGCCTTTGCAGAAACCAGTATGTGCTCGACCTGACCAGAAAGGAAGTGCGCGACTGCATTTATGACAGGATAGCGGCGGTGCTTCGAAGCGCCAACATCGAGTATGTGAAGTGGGACATGAACAGACAGCTTTCTGACTACGGCAGCTTCGGTCTTTCGGCGGACAGACAGGGAGAGCTGGTACACAGACAGACGCTTGCGCTGTATGAGATGCAGGAGCGGCTGATTACCGATTTCCCGAATCTTCTTTTGGAGAACTGCTCTGGCGGCGGGGCCAGATTTGACCCGGGTATGCTCTATTACAGCCCCCAGATCTGGTGTTCCGACGATGCGGACGCCATAGAGCGGCTGTCGATTCAGGCGGGCACGGCGCTCATTTATCCGCTTTCCACAATGGGGGCGCATGTGGCTGACTGCCCGAACCACACGGTGGGAAGGACAACGCCCTTTGAGACGAGAGGTTATGTGGCGCTGGCGGGTACTTTCGGTTATGAACTGGACGTGACGAAGATTCCTGAAGCAGACAGGGAAATGATACCGGCTCAGGTTGCCATGTACCACAAATATAATGATCTGGTGCGCCGGGGCGATTATTACCGTATCGCGCATTATGCGGACAATCACTTTTACGACTGTTATGGGGTGGTGGCTAAGGACAAGAGCGAGGCGCTTATCACTTATGTCCAGGTGCTGAACCGGCCTAATTTCCACAGCAGGCGGATCTGCATTCCGGGGCTGGCCCCTGAGAAAACTTATGTGATTGAGAACGCAGCGGACTGGCCGGAGATCCGGCAGACCGAGTACAGCGGGGATGCGCTGCACTATGCGGGGATCAACATACCGCCGATCAGCGGAGATTTCAAAGGCAGGCTGCTGCATTTTGTGGAAGTGAAGTAAGGCGGGACTGCAAATCCGACGCACAGATATACGGTGTAAGTCAAAAGAAAAAGAAAGGGAAAGCCAGGTATGATTGTACAGAAATATAAGGATATGTTACAGGGAAAATCGGTGATCCGCCAGCTCTCGGAGTTTGCTGCGGCGAGAGGGAAGGAAATCGGCTATGAGAATGTGTTTGATTTCAGTCTCGGAAATCCTTCCGTGCCGGTGCCCCAGGCATTTACGGATACAATGATAAAGATGCTGCAGGAGAAGGATTCTATGGAGCTGCACGGGTACAGCCAGAGTCTCGGCATTCCGTCCGTCAGGGATAAGGTGGCAGCCTCTCTCAACAAGAGATTCGGGATGCATTACACGGGCAGTCATATCTTTATGACCACCGGCGCGGCGGGAGCCATCGCCCATGCGCTGCGGGTTGTGACGGAGCCGGGGGACGAGGTTCTCACCTTTGCACCCTTTTTCCCGGAGTATACGCCCTATGTGAATCTGACGGGAGCGGTCCTCAAGGTGGTGCCTGCGGATACCGAAAACTTTCAGATCAATTTTGAGGCGTTTGAGGAGATGCTGACGGAGAAGGTGATGGCAGTTCTGATCAACACGCCCAACAATCCTTCTGGCATGGTTTACTCCAGGGAGACCGTGAAGGAGCTTGCGCGGATCATGGAGGAGAAACAGAAGCAGTACGGACACGACATTTTCCTGATTTCTGACGAGCCTTACCGGGAGATTGTCTTTGCGGGTGTGGATGCACCTTATCCTTCCGCGTTTTATGATAACTCGCTTTCCTGTTATTCCTTCTCCAAATCCCTTTCCCTGCCGGGAGAGCGGATCGGTTATGTGGCGGTGAACCCGAAGTGCAGGGATGCGGAGCTGATCAGCGTGATGTGCGGCCAGATTTCCAGAGGGACGGGGCACAACTGTCCGCCCTCCATCATTCAGCTTGCCGTGGCCGAGGTGCTGGATCTGACTTCGGATCTTTCGGTCTACGAGACAAACATGAACATATTATATAAGGAGCTTACGGATCTGGGCTTTGAGTGCGTGCGCCCGGGCGGCACCTTTTACATGTTTCCGAAATCGCCGGAGCCGGATGCGGTGGCATTTTCTGAGAAAGCGAAGAAGTACGACCTGATTCTGGTGCCCAGCGACAGCTTTGGCGTGGAGGGATATTTCAGAATTGCCTACTGTATCGACACGGAGAAGGTGGAGCGGTCTCTGGAAGCGTTCCGCAGATTTATGAGAGAGACGTACTGATTTGGCGCGGTCTGCGCGCAGCAAAACGGGAGAAGGGAAGTTCTATTATGATGTATCAGGCAGGACTGGTTCTGGAGGGCGGCGGCATGAAAGGAATTTATACCGCCGGCGTACTGGATTTCTTTATGGATAAGGAGATTGCGTTTTCCGACTGCTACGGGGTGTCGGCGGGCGCGTGCCATCTGTGTAATTTTATGTCGGGGCAGAGGGGGCGGTCTTACCGCATCAGCGTAAACTATCTGGATATGAAGCAGTATTGCGGAAAATGGAGCCTTCTCACGACAGGCAATCTTTTCGGGGTGGATATGAATTACAGTCTCATTCCGAATTATCTGGACCCGTATGATTATGACGCGGCGGCGAAATACGAGGGCAGAGCTTTTGCGGTGGCTACAGATATTGAGACGGGAGAGCCGTCCTATCTGCCGCTTAAAAATCTGCGGGAAGATCTCATGGCAGTGAGGGCTTCCAGTTCGCTGCCGCTCGTATCCCGGAATGTAAAAATCGGTGACAAGGTCTATCTGGATGGCGGCATCAGCGATTCGATACCGATCAGAAAGTCCATACAGGACGGAAACAGAAAAAATGTGGTCGTTATGACCAAGGAGGAAGGCTTTGTCAGACAGCCCGCCGGAGCGGAGCTTGCGCTGGCAAAGGTCCGCTATCTGCGCTACCCGAAGGTGTATGAACTGATGCGCGAAAGGCATCTTTCCTACAACGCTACCGTACAATATATGGAGGAGCAGAGAAGGAAGGGCGAGCTGTTTGTGATCCGTCCGAAGAGAAAGAGTGAGGTCGGCAGGATCGAGAAGGATAAGGAAAAGATGAAGGCGCTCTACGAGGAAGGCTACCGCGATGCGCAGGAATGCTATCTGGAGCTGCTGGAATATTTGGGTCAGGCATGAGCAGTGCGCAGACGTAAGATGAAAAAATGACAGCTTGCTGGCAGTTTTTTCAGATTGCGGATGCATAGGGCGAAGCCCGCAAGTGAGGAAAGTCGTAGACTTTTCGAGCATGGGCACTGCGAAACAGGGCAGTGCGCAGACTTTTCGAGCATGGGCACTGCGAACAGGAGGGAGACATATAAGCATGGAAATGATAGAAATTTTAAAGGCGGTGCTGTTTGGCATTGTGGAAGGCATTACGGAATGGCTCCCCATCAGCAGCACCGGGCACATGATTCTTTTAAACGAGTTTGTGACCCTGAACGTGAGTGAAGACTTTTGGGAGATGTTTCTGGTGGTGGTACAGCTCGGGGCGATTCTGGCGGTGGTTCTGCTTTTCTGGAATAAGATATTTCCCTTCCGCTTTCAGGAGAAGCCGGTGGTGCGGAAGGATATTTTTGTGCTCTGGTTTAAAATACTTGTGGCCTGCGTTCCGGCAGCCATTGTGGGACTGGCATTTGACGATGTGCTGGATGCGCTCTTTTACAATCCCTGGTGCGTTGCCATCGCGCTGATCGTATTTGGCGTTGCCTTTATATTGATTGAGAACAGAAATAAGAAGATGACGCCGAAGATTACGGAGCTTGGCGCGATCACATACCGCACGGCATTGATGATTGGCATTTTCCAGCTTTTGGCGGCAGTGTTTCCGGGGACATCCCGTTCCGGCGCAACCATTGTGGGCGCGCTTTTGATCGGCGTGTCGAGAACCGTGG
Organism: uncultured Lachnospiraceae bacterium; assembly: GCA_910579285.1. Classification (GTDB taxonomy): domain Bacteria; phylum Bacillota; class Clostridia; order Lachnospirales; family Lachnospiraceae; genus UBA3282. The sequence continues at coordinate 67,126 of CAJTTT010000001.1, forward strand.
CGGCGGAGTTCACCTTTTTCCTTGCGATTCCCGTTATGCTTGGGGCGAGCTTACTAAAACTCCTCAAGTTTGGGTTTTCCTTTACGGGGGAGGAGATTGTCATCCTGGTGGTTGGAATGGCGGTGGCGTTTGCCGTGTCTGTGGCGGTGATCCGTTTCCTGATGGGCTATATCAAAAAACACGATTTCAAAATTTTCGGCTGGTACAGAATTGTGCTCGGCGCGTTGGTGCTTTTGTATTTTGCTGTGGCGTAAGGCTGTAAAACAGGGTAGTTTCGGCGCTTTTTTATGTCAATTCGTATATGATTTTATAATAAAAATTAACTATTTGATACAGATTGTTGGTTGACAGCCCCGTTTTATTGAGATAAGATACATCTATCGGGGTCATGCATCATATTTTGCGGGGATGCATGGCATTTTGACAAACAGAACGAAATTATGAAAAAGTAGTTTTAGTGAAAGTGGGGAAGGAGATTACTCATGGCAGAAACTAGGAAGCCGGTTGGAAAATCGGAAGCTAACAATGCGGCAGATACAACGACAGAGACGGCATCAGTGGCAGCGCCTGCAGCGAAAACAGAAGTAAAAGAGACGGAGGCTGCGAAGCCTGCGGCAGAGAAGAAGAAACCCGGCAGAAAACCCGGAGCAAAGAAGCCGGGCAGAAAACCTGCGGCGGAGAAGAAAGAGACGGCAGCCAAGACCACCACGACGAGAAAGACGGCGGTCAAGGAAACTGTGCATGTACAGTTCTCCGGCAAGGCATACACCACAGAGGATCTGGTGAAAATTGCCAAGGATGTGTGGAAGTATGATCTGAAAAAGAAGGTTGGCGATTTCAAGGAAGTAGAGCTTTATGTGAAGCCTGAAGAGAGCGTTGTATACTATGTGATCAACGGCGAGGAGAAAGGCCAGTTTAATATCTAATCATTCCTGTCAGAAAGAATGCGGGCGGTCGGTTTAGGGTATGCTAAACTGGCCGCTCTTTTTGATTTCATACTTTTTTTATAAATATTTTCCATTCAGATGTTGACAAGGGAAATGAGAAGTGATACCTTACTACCAGAAGGTGTTAGCACTCTAGTCAATTGAGTGCTAACAACTTAAATAAGAGGGAAACGGGATGCAGCTGGACGAAAGAAAATATATCATATTGCAAGCCATCATCCGAAACTACCTGGAGACAGGGGAGCCGGTAGGCAGCCGCACGATCTCCAAGTACACCGATTTAAACTTAAGCTCCGCCACCATTCGGAATGAGATGGCGGATCTGGAGGAGCTGGGCTATATCTTACAGCCCCACACCTCCGCGGGCCGGATTCCTTCCGATAAGGGCTACCGCTTTTATGTGGATAAGATGATGGAGGAGAAGGAACGGGAAGTCGAGGAGATGAAGGAGATGCTTCTGGAGAAGGAAGATAAGATGGATCACCTTCTCAGGCAGGCGGCCAAGGTACTCGCAAATAATACCGAGTATGCGGCGATGATCTCCGCGCCCCAGTACCACCACAGCAAGCTGAAGTTTATCCAGCTTTCCAGGGTGGATGAACGACAGATTCTGGCGGTGATTGTGGTGGAGGGAAATGTGATCAAGAACTCCATGCTCACGGTTTCCGAGGAACTGAGCGATGAGACGCTCCTGAAACTGAACATTCTTCTCAACACCCATTTAAACGGGCTGTCTCTGGAGGAGATCAATCTGGGCATGATTGCAGCCATGAAGCAGCAGGCGGGTATCCACAGCGAGATCGTGGCGGGCGTCATAGATGCGGTGGCGGAGGCGATCAAGGCTGACGAGGATCTGGAGATCTATACAAGCGGCACAAAAAACTTTTTCAAGTACCCGGAGCTTGCGGATCACGAGCGCGCCAGCGAACTGATTACCACCTTTGAGGAAAAACAGCTTTTGAGCGAGCTTGTGCAGGATAATCTTTCGGGCGGCAATAACACGGGCATACAGGTTTACATCGGTGACGAGACGCCGGTGGCCGGAATGAAGGACTGCAGCATCGTGACGGCGACCTACGAGCTGGATGAGGGCATGAAGGGCACCATCGGAATCATAGGCCCAAAGAGAATGGATTACGAGAAAGTGGTGAGCAATCTCAGGCTGTTAAAACATCAGCTTGATGATCTGTATAAAAGATAAACAGCAACAGTGATGGAAATAGAAGCAGATGGCTGAAAAGAAAGGGATGAGCACAGTGGCAGCAGAGGAAAGAGATAAACAGGAAAAAGATATGGAGCAGATGGAAGAGAACGAAATGCCGCAGCAGGAAGCTGAGGCGGGGCAGGAGGAACCGGCCGGGGAACCTTCGGCAGGAGGGGAAGAGACGGCCGCAAAGAGCGACAAAAAGGAGAAAAAGAGAAAAGACAAAAAGCAGGACGCCCTGAAAGAGAAAGTGGAGGAGCTGGAAGACCGGGTGAAGCGTCAGATGGCGGAGTTTGATAATTTCCGCAAACGCACCGAGAAAGAAAAGACGGCGATGTTTGAGACCGGCGCAAAGAGCGTGATCGAAAAGATTCTGCCCGTGGTGGACAATTTCGAGAGAGGGCTTGCCAGCGTGCCGGAGGAGGAGAAGGACGGCGCCATTGCGCAGGGCATGCAGATGATTTACAAGCAGCTTATGACGGAGCTTGAGAATCTGGATGTGAAGCCGATCCCGGCAGTTGGGGAGGAATTTAACCCCGAGTTCCACAATGCAGTCATGCAGACGGAGAGTGAGGAGTTTGAGTCCGGCACGGTCGCGCAGGAGCTGCAGAAGGGATATACTTACAGGGACAGCGTGGTCAGACATAGCATGGTGGCGGTTGTACAATAACAGTTTGAGAGCGATAGAGCGGAAGGAGAAAAATTATGAGTAAAATTATCGGCATCGACTTGGGAACAACAAACAGCTGCGTGGCAGTTATGGAGGGCGGCAAGCCCACTGTCATCGCAAACACAGAAGGCGCGAGAACCACACCGTCCGTTGTGGCTTTCACGAAAAATGGTGAGCGGCTTGTAGGCGAGCCTGCGAAGCGTCAGGCGGTTACCAACGCGGATAACACCATCGCTTCCATCAAGAGAGACATGGGTACGGACAAAGGGCGTACCATTGCAGACAAAAAATATTCCCCGCAGCAGATTTCCGCTATGATTCTGCAGAAGCTGAAAGCGGACGCGGAGAATTATCTGGGCGAGAAGGTGACGGAGGCTGTGATCACAGTTCCCGCATACTTTAACGATTCCCAGAGACAGGCAACCAAGGACGCGGGTAAGATCGCGGGTCTGGATGTAAAGCGTATCATCAACGAGCCTACGGCGGCGGCGCTGGCTTACGGACTTGACAATGAAAAAGAGCAGAAAATTATGGTATATGACCTGGGCGGCGGTACTTTCGATGTGTCCATCATCGAGATCGGTGACGGCGTGATCGAGGTGCTTGCAACAAACGGCGACACCCGTCTGGGCGGCGATGACTTTGACCAGAAGATCATCGACTGGATGCTTTCCGAGTTTAAGGCCCAGGAGGGCGTAGACCTGTCCAACGACAAGATGGCGCTCCAGAGACTGAAAGAGGCGGCCGAGAAGGCGAAGAAAGAGCTTTCTTCCGCGACAACCACGAACATCAACCTTCCCTTCATCACGGCAACGGCGGAAGGTCCCAAACACTTTGACATGAACCTGACAAGAGCGAAGTTCGATGAGCTGACGAGCGATCTCGTAGAGCGCACCGCGATCCCGGTACAGAACGCCATGAAAGATGCGGGTCTGACCAATGCGGATATCGGACAGGTGCTTCTGGTAGGCGGTTCCACCCGTGTGCCGGCAGTCCAGGAAAAGGTAAAACAGATCACCGGCAAGGAGCCGAGCAAGTCCTTGAATCCCGATGAGTGCGTGGCTCTGGGAGCTTCCGTTCAGGGAGGTAAGCTTGCCGGCGATGCGGGCGCAGGCGAAATCCTTCTGCTGGATGTGACACCGTTGTCACTTTCCATTGAGACGGCAGGCGGTATTGCGACCAGACTGATTGAGAGAAATACGACCATCCCTACCAAGCACAGCCAGGTGTTCTCCACCTACTCTGACAACCAGACGGCGGTGGACATCAACGTATTGCAGGGTGAGAGACAGTTTGCGAAGGACAACAAGTCTCTCGGCCAGTTCCGCCTGGACGGCATTCCGCCAGCAATGCGCGGCGTGCCGCAGATCGAGGTAACTTTCGACATCGACGCCAACGGCATCGTGAACGTGTCCGCGAAAGATCTGGGCACAGGCAAGGAACAGCATATCACCATCACTGCCGGTTCCAACATGTCTGACGACGAGATCGAGAAGGCGGTGAAAGAGGCGGCTGAGTTTGAGGCGCAGGATAAGAAGCGCAAAGAGGCTGTTGATACGAGAAACGATGCGGATTCCTTCGTGTTCCAGACAGAGAAGGCTCTGAATGAGGTGGGTGACAAGATTGACGCTTCCGAGAAGGCTGGTGTGGAGGCCGATCTGCAGGCTGTGAAGGATATTCTGGAGAAGACCAAGGATCAGGAGCTTACCGACAGCCAGCTTGACGAGCTGAAGGCGGCGAAGGAGAAACTGACAAACTCTGCGCAGGCGCTGTTCACAAAGATGTATGAGAGCATGCAGCAGGCACAGGGCGGCCCCGATATGAGCGGCATGGGCGGCGCACAGGAGGCAGGTTCTGCGGACAACGGCGGCGCGGACGACGTAGTGGACGGAGATTATAGAGAAGTTTAACCAGCTCAGCCGGACCACATCCGCAGCTGAGCGAAATAAAGGGAAGGATATAGATCATGGCAGAACAAAAACGGGACTATTATGAGGTGCTCGGTGTAGAAAAAAGCGCCGATGACGCCGCCATAAAAAAAGCATACAGAGTTCTGGCGAAGAAATACCACCCCGACATGAATCCGGGGGACGCGGAGGCGGAGAAGAAATTTAAGGAGGCGTCAGAGGCCTATGCCGTTTTGAGCGACCCGGAGAAGCGGAGACAGTATGATCAGTATGGTCATGCTGCCTTTGACGGCGCGGGCGGCGCAGGCGGTTTCGGCGGCTTTGATTTCAATGGCGCAGATTTCGGTGACATCTTTGGTGATATTTTCGGCGATCTTTTCGGCGGCAGCAGACGCGGCGGCGGAAGGGGCAACGGTCCTATGAAGGGCGCCAATATCAGAACCAGCGTAAGGATCAGCTTCGAGGAGGCGGTCTTTGGCGTGGAGAGAGAGATCGAGCTGACGCTCAAGGACGAGTGCACTTCCTGCCACGGCACCGGCGCAAAGCCGGGAACCAGTCCCGAAACTTGCAGCAAGTGCGGCGGCAAAGGGCAGGTGGTGTTTACCCAGCAGTCTTTCTTCGGCACGGTGCGTAATGTGCAGACTTGTCCCGACTGTCATGGTACAGGTAAGGTGATTAAGGACAAATGTCCTGACTGCCGCGGTACGGGCTATATTGCAAATAAAAAGAAGATACAGGTTTCCATTCCTGCGGGTATTGACAACGGGCAGTGCGTCCGCATCCGCGACAAGGGTGAACCGGGAACGAACGGCGGGCCGAGAGGGGATCTTCTGGTTGAAGTGGTGGTGGGAAGACATCCGATTTTCCAGCGGCAGGATGAAAATATTTACTCCACCGTACCGATGTCCTTCGCTATAGCTGCGCTGGGCGGTGACATCGTGATCGACACCGTGGACGGCCGGGTGATCTATGAGGTGAAAGCGGGGACACAGACCGACACCAAAGTCCGGCTGAAAGGTAAGGGCGTGCCCTCCCTCAGAAACAAGGAAGTGCGCGGCGACCATTATGTGACATTGGTAGTGCAGGTGCCCGACAAGCTGTCACATGAGGCGAAGGAGCTTTTAAAACAGTTTGATGAGTGTACGGGCGATAGTCTGAATGCGGCAAAGAACATAACCTCCGATACACCCGAGGAACCGTCGGGCGGCAGCGGAAAAAGGAAGAAAAAATTTAAGTTCTGATCTTGCAGGAGTGTGCAGGTAACAGGGATTCTGTTATTCTGTACACTCTTTTTGTTGGAAAGAGGGGAAGCAGGTTGACTTTGCGCCTGCCGCATAATATGCTTGTAACAGAATATACAGATTTTTAATGAAAATGGAGAGCGGAATGAAAACAGGGAAAAGACTTTTGGCTGGTGTTTTGGCGGCGGTGCTGGCATTGTCTTCGGCGCAGCTTCCGGGGAGTGTTTCTTATGCGCAGGAAGTGTCGTCTGTGCAGGAAAGCGTACAGATGGAAAGCCAGACGACGCAGGAGGATGTGTCACAGGAGGACGGTCAGGATCAGAACGGCGGGGAAGAAAATGCCGGACAGCCTGGAACGGGAACGCCGGAAGCGCCTGCGGAGGGTGATACGACTCAGCCGGAGACACCTGGGGAAGGCGATACGACTCAGCCGGAGACGCCCGGGGAAGGCGAAACAGATCAGCCGGAAACGCCTGCGGATGGGGAGAACCCCGCAGATCAGCTCCCTTCTGACGGGGAAACCCAGAACGAAGCCGGGGATGAGGAGGAAGGGCCGGATGCGGCGCTTCCCGGTGATGATGCGACGGTTTCCGAAAATGATTTACAGATTTCGGGAAATGATCTGCTGTCTGCCGGACAGCCGCTGACGTGGGTGGACGCGGAGATCGAGGGCGCGTATCAGTTTGGCGGCGCACCTTCTGCGGACGGCGGCGCTGTGCCTGCGGCAGAGCCGGCGTATACCGATGAACAGATCATAGAGTATCTGTATACGCAGATGAAAGCGCACGTTACACCGATTGACGTCTCCAAATACGCCATACCCTATGAGACAACGAGGCCGACAAGAATACAGCGTCTGGTCAGCGGTGTGTTAAACGAGCACCCGGATCTGTACTATGTGGATGGCGGATTTACTTACAGCTATATGGGAACGGAGATACAGAGCCTTATCATCACCTACAAGACCAATTGGAACCATTCCGAGTGGCAGAAGGGCGTAGACGCGGCGCTGGCATCGGTGGATCGGGGCATGAGCGATCTTCAGAAAGCCATTGCCCTCCATGATTATCTGACGGTCAACTGTGAGTATGACAATGAGAATTATACGGCGAATACGCTGCCGGAGGAATCCTTTAACACATACGGCGTTTTCGCCAGGCGCACTGCTGTCTGCCAGGGATATGCGCTTGCCTACAAATATCTTCTGAATGAGGCAGGAATCGAATGCCATATGGTCACCAGCGATGCTATGAATCACGCATGGAATCTGGTGAACCTGGACGGACAGTATTACCAGGTGGATGTCACATGGGATGATCCTGTCTGGGATCGTGTGGGAAGAGCGGTACATACCTATATGCTGCGCAGCGATGAGGCCTTCCGCAATGTCGGGAGTAAACATCGCGACTGGGTTGTGACTAAGGGCGGCGCTGTGGTGGATTATGAGGCGACAGACACCCGCTATGACAAGGCCTTTTGGTTAGACTGCAATTCTCCGATGGTGTTTTCGGGAAACGACTGTTACTATATATCGCCGGACGGCTCACAGAACGGAAAACCTGCGCTTATGAAAACCAGTCTGAGCGATGTCACGGCAGACGGAACACCGCTGCAGGAGATCGACAAGTGGACAGCCTTGAACAGTTCGATAGCGTGGCCGGGCGCGTATTCCGGCCTGTTCCGTATCGGGGATCGTCTGTACTATAATGATAAGACGAATATTTACAGTGTTGCCATGAACGGCACAGGCAAAAAGACAGAGTTTACCGCCAATACAATGTATGGCTATATTTACGGCAGCGCGTACTACAGAGGGGCGGTGCGCTACAGCCTTCACACGGATCCGAATTTGACAGAAAAAGAGCAGGTGCTGAAAGCAGATATCGCTGTGGGCGGCGGCACGCCTGCGCCTTTGCCGGAGAGCGGCGTGGCGTTGAATCTGGAAAACCCTGTCTGGGATTATACGGCGCTGGATGGAGAGAGGATCAGCTCCACGGCGAACGGCAGGCCGAAACTTCTGATCTTCTACCGCAATCCCTGCGGCAATTGTCAGAGTACGGTTACTGGTATCAGCCGGGCGATTGACAGGTTTGCTGGTATAGATGTCTACGCGCTGGAGGTGGATGGCGGAACGCAGGAAGCCGTTGTAGAGTTTCAGAATAATTACGGATGCGAGCAGATTACCTTTTCCTATGATACTACCACAAAGAACAGAGACAGCATGATGGCGTATCTGCGGGAGACGGGGATTGAGGATGCTGCGGTGGCCATGCCGGTGCTCTGCTATATCGATGCGGATAACCGCTTACAGTATATTACACGGGGATTGAAGAAGGCGGATGAAGTATATTCTAATCTGGAGAAGTACTGTAAATTTTCACAGGCATTTGCGATCAATCCGCCGGATATCACCACCTATAAGATTGGGCAGAAGATTAATCTGAGTGGAGGTAAGGTCACCTATCCGTCCGGCAGCACAACCAAAACTGTCGCGCTGGCGGCAGGTATGATCAGCGGTTTTAATTCCTCGAGGCCGGGCATCTGTAAAGTGAATGTGACAGCGGGAGGTTATAAGGCGGGTTTTGACACGCTGATTGTGGAGGAGCCGAAACTGGAAGCGCTGGCCGGACAGAGCCTTAGCGGGATCCCTTTGCCGATGAACCTGTACGGAAGCTATGCCTGGCAGGATGATACGGCGGTCCTGGAGAAAACGGGAACTTACACCTTTACGGCAGTATTTACCCCGAATGACGAAACGAAATTTCAGAAGATATCAGATATACAGGTTCAGGTGACGGCACAGGAGGCGTTCGGAAAAGACACGAATGTCAATTTTAAGGCGAATACGTTTGTCTACAATGGCGCGGAACAGGAGCCGGAAGTTGTCGTGCGGTCATCGGACACTGTTTTGCAGGCAGGGCAGGACTATAGGCTGACCTATGTAAATAACAGGAATGCAGGCGAAGGGATGGTGATTGTGAGCGGCGCAGGCTGCTATCTTGGCACGATCGTCAGCACTTTTCAGATTCAGCCTGCCCCGGTTCTGATCCGGGCAAAGGATAAGGCGGTTCGGATCGGAGAAGCCGTTCCCGCAAATGGTGCGTATGCGTACGAGATAAGCGGGCTGGTGGGAACGGACGAACTGCTGACGAAGCCTTCCTTTACCTGTGCCGTCAACGATACGACGGCAGCGGGACAGTATGATATTATTCCTTCCGGGGCTGATGCCGGGAGCAATTATACGATTACCTATGAGAACGGCAGACTGACTGTGGCGGAAGAAACGGTTTCCTGCACGGTTGCTTTTGATGTGCTCGGACATGGCACGGCGCCCGCGGCACAGATTGGCGTGAAAGTTGGACAGACGGCAGAGAGGCCGGCGGATCCGGCGGCTGCCGGATATCGTTTTGACGGCTGGTATCAGGACAGCGCCTGCACAAAGGCATGGGATTTCGAGGCAGATATCGTACAGGCCGATATGACGCTCTATGCAAAATGGCTCGAAGAAGGAAAAGAAGCCGGCGGTTTTGCTTATCAGGAGATAGTCGATGTGTATTATACAGGCAAAGCGTGGAAGCCGTTAGTAAGTGTGTATGACGGCGGTGTGCTTCTGAAATCCGGCAGGGATTACCAGCTGAAATATTATAACAATACGAACGCCAACAAGGACGGCGTACTGAAGCAGGGAAACGGCGAGGGGGCATACTTCAACCCGGAACTTCCCTATGTGGAGATTATTGGTAAGGGCGATTACACGGATCGGATCAAGGATGGCAACAAAGATACCGTCAAGGTGAATTTCAACATTCTCCCCGCGCCCATCGGGGACGGGACAAAGACGCCTGCGGCGGGAGTTACGCTGAAAGTATCGGATCAGCTTGTGACGGCAAAGAGGGCGCAGAAGGCTTTCTCCTCCATCAAGTATATGAAGGGCATGAAAAAGGATGTGGATTTCCGTCTGCGTCTGACGGTGGAAAATGCCCGTGACGGATTTGGAAAGAGCCAGAACAGGGGCGAGGAGCTGCCTGATGCGGAGATCCCTGCCAATTTTGAGGGAGAATTTCTGCTGACCGTTGAGGGAACCGGCAATTATACAGGAAGCGTATGTAAAACGATCTATGTGGCGGATCGGACGCATTTGATGAAAAATGCCACGATCACACTCGGCAAAAATCTGAAAAATGTCACTTTTACAGGGGAAGCGGTGAAGCTGCGCGCGTCACAGGAAAACACGCCGGACACCTTTACCGTAAAGTATGGAAAAACCTTCCTCAAGCCGGGACGTGATTATGTGGTGAGCTACCGCAACAATGACAGAGCAGGCAAGGCGGAGCTTGTCATCACTGGGAACGGAGCGTATGTCGGGACGAAGACTGCCGTGTTTACCATCAAGGGCAAGGCCTTTGCGGCGAGGACTGTCCAGGTGACTGGTGTGGAAGATAAGGTGTATACGGGCAGGGCCGTAACGCAGAACCATGCCGCACTGACTTACTGTGAGAAAAAGGGAGATGCACAACAGCCCCTGCAGTATGGAACGGACTACACCATAACCTACGTCAAAAACAGGAACAAAGGCACTGCGACCATGACTTTTAAGGGCATTGACGAGGCGGGTTACAGCGGCAGTTTTAAGAAGACCTTTAAGATTACGGCGGCTGATCTTTCAGACAAAGAACAGGTGAGCTGCGCGGCGGCGATGGACAAAATGGTATTCCCGTTCTGCAAATCCGGCGTGAAGCCTGTGGAGGAGATTGTCCTTACCAACAGAGAGGGATTTGTACTGCAAAACGGCAGGGATTACACGCTCAGATATAAGAACAATAAGGCGGTAGCGGATCCTTTGGCAGAAAAACCGCCGACAGTCACGATCCAGGGAAAGGGCAACTATACCGGGAAATTCGATGTCACTTTCCAGATTACGAAGAGCGGCCTGAAACGCGCCGTTGACAACGGCAGCATTCAGATCAAGGCATCGGAAGTCATATGCAATCCGAGCAAGGCGGCGGAATATGAGTATAAGCCGGCAGTGAAACTGCTGGAGGGAAGAACGGCGCTTCGTGCTAATGCGGATTATGAAATACAGTATCTTTGCAACACGCAGGCGGCTTGTGTGCAGTATTGGGAGGCGTATGAGCAGGCCGTCAAAAACGGGGAGGCGGATCCCAATAAAAATCTGCAGGAAATGCGGCCGAGAGCTGTCATAAAGGCGAAAGAAGGCGAAGGGAGCAGCTACGAGGCGGACGGGGAGATTGTCGTGCCGCTGCCGGTCTATCAGAAAAAGCTTGTGAAGAGGGACCTGCAGATAGAGGTGGCGGAGGCAGCTTATACGGGCAGCCAGGCGGCGCCAGCGGTGACCGTTTCCGAGATAGTCAGTGGAAAAACGCTTGTGCCCGGAAAGGATTATACGGTATCCTACGGTGCAAATATAAAATCCGGGAAAAACAGGGGAAGCGTGACCATCACTGGAACTGCGCCGGAGTATGGTGGAAGCGTAACAGTGAAATTTGACATTGTGAGAAAACCGATTGCGTACTGATCTTCCAATTTTTTAAGTGTACAGCTTTCCATTTTTCGGTTATAATAAAAGTGTTTATGCGCCATATACTAATTCGTGTATACGCAGCAGCATGACGTATGATTCATCCAAAACAACCAAAGAAAGAACGTAAGAGAGAACGTAGGAAAGAGGGAAAGATGATTCAAAAGAAAATAACTTTACTGGGTACGATCCTTTTGTGTGCGGCAGTCAGCCTGGCAGGCTGTGCCAAGGCACAGCAGGAAGAGCCGGAACCTGCGCCGCTGGAAATTGAGCCGATTGAGCAGGAGGAGCCGGAAGAACCCGTTGTGGAGGAGGAGCCGGAGGAGGAAGAGCCGGTCTCTCTCGTGATCGAGGAACGGGTGGAAAAAGACGGTAAAATCCAGAGCTACCTGACCGGGCAGTGGACGGATGTAGAAAAGGCGAAGAGAAGACCCATCGCCGTGATGATACCGAACAACGCGCCTGCCCTGCCGCAGTACGGGCTTTCCCGCGCGGGGATTATCTACGAGGCGCCGGTGGAGGGACGCATCACCCGTCTGATGGGTGTGTTTGAGGATTTTGATGATCTGGACCGAATCGGACCTGTTCGGTCGAGCCGGGACTATTACGTTTATACAGCTATGGGTTATGAGGCTATTTACTGTAACTGGGGATTGGCCGTTCCCTATGTGGAGGAACTGATCAACCGCCCGAACTATTACAATGTCAGCGCGGCGGTGGTGGGAATCCACAATCCGGCGGATGAGGCCTTTGGCAGGCACAAGCGTCCCGGTTATGCGACAGAATTTACAGGGTATCTTTTTATTGACGGTCTGTTCGATGCGGTGGAAAGACTTGGCTATGACTGGAATTACGATGATGCGTATGTGCCGCCCTTCCTGTTTGCGGCGGACGATGTGAGAGCGGATTATGCGGATAATGAGGAGGCGTCCTACGTCTATCCGGGCGGAAAGTCATCGAGCAATTCCGGCGGGTACGGTGCGTACCATCCCTATTTTGAATACCATGAGGACGACCAGCTTTATTACCGCTATCAAGATGGCAAGAAGCAGATTGACGAGCTTACGGGGAACCAGCTTACTGTCAGCAACGTAGTGTTCCAGTACTGTCATGGAGAGGTCAGGGATTCACATGATTATCTCGCTTTCGGCGTGCACGGAGAAGGGGATGCCATTGTCTTTACAAACGGCAGAGTGATCAAGGGAAGCTGGAAACGGTTTGACGGAGATTTTACGCCTGCGAAGTTCTACGACGAGGCGGGCGAGGAGATTGTCTTTAATCAGGGAAGCACCTGGATATGCAATATCTGGGATGAATATGGAGAGTTCGTGGAGTATGGACAGGAATAAGTGGTACCGGGCAGCGGAGGACATTCAGGATCAGGTACAGCAGGCAGTTGATCTGGGCAATTTTACGAACCTGGGGAAAAACATCGGCAATACGGTGAATGAAAGCATAAACCGTACCGTGCAGGAGGTAAACCGCACCGTTGAGACGGTGGGGGAGAGCGTGAACCGGGCCGTGAGCGATGTGGGAAACGGCATCGGGCGCGCGGTGGGGACGATCGGCGGGAGTATAGGCCATACGTCCGGGGGCACAGCCGGCAGCGCGGGAAGCGCGCCGGTAAGCCCCTACGCGTCCAGTCCCCTGTACCGGCGGCCCAACACCCGCCCGGATACCAGATTGTTCCAGAGTGTGCCGAAAGGGTCCGTGTCCAGCGTGCTGTGCATGGGAGCGGGTTACGGCGTGATGGGGATTTCCGCGCTTGCCCTGATCGGTTCGGTGGGAGAGCTTGTCGTCTATTCGACCGCTGTGGCGCCGGTGATTATATCGGGAATTTTTACGGCGGCCGGTCTGTGGCTTGGCTGTCACGGGTCCAGGCTTGCGGGGCGTGTAAAACGCTATAAAAGATACGTCGGCATGGTCAAGGATAAGCTGTACTGCTCCATCCAGGAGATGGCGCAGCGGACGGGGAAAAGCGAACGCTACATTGTGAAGGATTTGCGGCAGATGATTCAGCTGGGGATGTTTAAGCAGGCCCATCTGGATCAGAAGCAGACCTGCCTGATTGCCAGCGATGAGATGTATGACCAGTATATGCTTACCCAGAAAAACTATGAGGAGGAGCAGAAGAAACTGGAAATTGACAAGCTGGCTGACGAGCGCAGACAGAGGGAAAGGGAGCGTCTGGGCCAGGCGGCGGAAGTGATTGAGGAAGGGAAAAACTATGTGCGCCTGATCAGACAGTGCAACGATGAGATCCCAGGCGAGGAAATGTCGGATAAACTGGACCGTCTGGAGCTTTTGGTGACGAGGATTTTTGATCAGGTGGAGAAGGAGCCGGAACTTGCGCCGGAGCTGAGAAAGATGTTGAGCTTTTATCTGCCAACGACCAAAAAGCTTTTGGAAGCCTACCGCGATCTTGACAGCCAGAACCTGGATCTGTCCAATGTGGAGCAGACGAAGCGGGAAATTGAGTCCGCGGTGGACAATATCAATGAAGCATTTGAAAAGTTTCTGGATGAGCTGTTCCGGGAAAAGGCGTGGGATATTCAGTCGGATATTTCGGCGTTACATACGATACTGAAGCAGGACGGATATTTATAAGCAGCAGTTCAGCCAAAGCGAATGGGTTTGGGATGAATGGAAAGGCAGAAGGAGGGGACTATGAACGAAATTGATGTAATGGAACAGCAGGCGCCCACATTGGTGTTTGGGGAAGTGGAGGATGCGGTGAAGGACAAGCAGCCTCTGGTGGAAATCCCTCAGGCAAAAGAGGTGAAACAGGAGCTGGACGATTCGGTGCTGAGTGAAGAGGAGAAACGGCAGGTGGACGAGTTTGCAAAGCAGATCGACCTGCACAATTCCACGGCGATTTTACAGTACGGCGTAGGCACGCAGAAGAAAATGGCGGATTTTTCCGGCAATGCGCTTGAGAATGTGAAGACGAAGGATCTGGGTGAAGTCGGGGAGATGCTCACCAATGTGGTGACACAGCTCAAGAGCTTTGACGAGGAGGAGAAAGGGTTCCTCGGTATCTTCAAGAAGCCGGCGCAGAAGCTGGATACGATGAAGACGAAATACGCCAAGGCGGAGACGAATGTCAATAAGATCTGTGAGGCGCTGGAGGATAACCAGGTGCAGCTCCTCAAGGATATCTCTATTCTGGACAAGATGTATGAGCTGAATCTCACCTATTTTAAGGAACTTTCCATGTACATACTGGCGGGCAAAAAGAAGCTCGCCGATACGAGACAGACAGAACTTCCGCAGCTTCTGGAGAAAGCGAAGACGAGCGGTCTGCCGGAGGATGCCCAGGCGGCAAGAGACCTTGAGGCGCTCTGCGACCGTTTTGAGAAAAAGCTGCACGATCTGGAACTCACCAGAATGGTTTCGATCCAGACGGCGCCCCAGATCAGACTTGTACAGAGCAGCGATACCATGATGGTGGAGAAAATCCAGTCTACGATTGTGAATACCATTCCGCTCTGGAAGAGCCAGATGGTGCTCGCGCTTGGGGTTACCCACGCGGAGCAGGCGGCCAGGGCGCAGCGTGAAGTATCCGATATGACCAACGAGCTTTTGAAGAAAAATGCAGAAGTGCTTAAGGTTTCCGCGATTGAGACGGCAAAGGAGTCAGAGCGCGGCATCATTGACATGGAGACGCTCAAGAGCACCAATGCGAACCTGATTTCCACACTGGATGAGGTGATGAAGATCCAGGCTGACGGCAGGGAGAAGAGAAAGGCCGCAGAGGAAGAAATGCGGGTGATGGAGAACGAATTGAAGACCAAGCTTTTGGAACTCAGTGAAAGGAAGTAATACGATCCATGAAGTGGATGAAATTCAGGATAAAGACAGTCGTGGAGGCGGAGGATATCATTATCAGCGAACTCTACGACAGAGGGCTTGAGGGGGCGCAGATTGAGGACAAAGTGCCCCTTTCTCCGCTTGAAAAAGAGCAGATGTTTGTGGACATTCTGCCGGAGAGTGAAGAGAATGACGGTGTCGCCTATCTGAGCTTCTTCGTGGAGGAGAAGGAGGGCGGGCTGCTTTGCAGTGACGGCAAAGAGACGGACAGGGAGAGCGTTCTTGAAAGAATTGAGGAGGCGCTGGAGGATGTCCGTCTGTTTATGGACATCGGCGAGGGAACCGTCACGGTGTCCGAGACCGAGGATATCGACTGGATCAACAACTGGAAACAGTATTTTCACCAGTTTTACATCGACGATCTTCTGGTCATTCCCTCCTGGGAGGAAGTGAAGGAGGAGGACCGGGATAAGAAGATTCTTCACATTGACCCGGGTACCGCCTTTGGCACGGGGATGCATGAGACCACAAGACTCTGCATCAGACAGATCAGAGAACATCTGACGGCGGATACAAGGCTTTTGGATGTAGGCACAGGGAGCGGCATTTTGTCTATTCTTGCGCTTATGTACGGCGCGAAGTATGCGCTGGGCACGGATCTGGATCCCTGCGCGGTGGAAGCGGTTGCGCAGAACAGGGAGGCCAACGGCATCTGTGAGCGCGATTTTGACCTGCTGATCGGCAACATCATTACCGATGAGGAAGTGCAGAGGCGGGTCGGGTACGAGTGTTATGACATCGTTGTGGCGAATATTCTGGCGGATGTGCTTGTGCCCCTTACGCCGGTTATTGTGCCGTGCCTGAAGCCGGGCGGCATTTACATCACTTCGGGCATTATCGAGGGAAAGGAAGACCTGGTGGCGCGGACCTGCGAAGAGGCCGGGCTGTCTGTTCTGGAAGTGAAGGCTCTGGGCGAGTGGCGGTCCGTGACGGCGAAAAAAGCGGATGCCGCAGGCCGTGCATAGCACAGGCGGCTGGGAAGTGTGAAAAATACAGATATTTGGCTTGGAAAGGAAACTATGAAGAAAGCGGAAGAGAAATTCGGAATGGTGTTGCTTAGAAATCTGGCGGGCGCGCTGGCGATTGTGTGGATGTGCATTATTTTTGCGTTCTCAGCCCAGACAAAGGAGGAGTCCGGCGCGGTGAGCCATAGTTTCACCTACCAAATGGTAAGCTCCACCAGAAGCTTTTTCCATCTGGATTTGAGTGACGAGCGGGTGAAGGAGATTGCTGACACGATCGAAGGCTTGGTCAGAAAGGCAGCCCACATGACGGAGTTCGGCATTCTGTCCGTCCTTCTCTACATATGGATGGGGCAGTGGGAGATGAGCTTCCTGCGCAGGGGAGGAACGGCTGCCGGCGCCACCGCCGTCTATGCCGCCACGGATGAGTTTCACCAGCTCTTTGTGGCGGGGAGATCGGGACGGTTTTCCGATGTGTGCATCGACAGTGCAGGCGCGGTTGTGGGAGTCATTGTGTTCGCCCTGTTTGTGCGGATTGTGCAGCATGTGCGGGCGCGCAGATTAAGGCGTGAGACGCGCGGGCAGGATACATAAGGAGTGGAGATTGGACAATGTATCAGTTTTTTGTGGAGCCATCGCAGATTCAGGATAAAAAAGTGATTATTACGGGCAGTGACGTCAATCATATGAAAAACGTCCTGCGCATGAAGCCCGGCGAGGAGATCGCGGTCAGGAACGGTGTGGACGGAAAGGAATACCGATGCGGCATTGAGGAGTTTGCGCAGGATCAGGTCATCTGTTCCCTGCGCTTTGTCAAGGAAGAGGGGGTGGAACTGCCCTCTAAAATTTATCTCTTTCAGGGGATTCCCAAGGCGGATAAGATGGAGCTGATTGTGCAGAAAGCTGTGGAGCTTGGCGTGTTCGAGGTGATCCCGGTGGCGGTGAAACGCTGTGTTGTGAAACTGGACGAGAAGAAGGCGCGGAGCAAAACCGCCCGCTGGCAGGGCATTGCGGAGTCGGCGGCAAAACAGTGCAAAAGAGGGATCATTCCTGTGGTCAGAGAGCCTGTGACCATGAAGGAGGCGGCTGCCCTTGCGCGGGAAATGGACGTAAAGCTGATTCCCTATGAGCTGGCGGACGATATGGCGCGCACGAAAAGCATCATTGAGGCGATACGTCCCGGCGGGAGCGTGGGAGTTTTTATCGGCCCGGAAGGGGGCTTCGAGGAGAGCGAGGTGGCGGAGGCGCTTGCGGCAGGCATAGAGCCGGTCACCCTGGGAAAAAGAATCCTCCGCACTGAGACGGCGGGTCTCGTGGTGTTATCCTGGCTGATGTACCATTTTGAGTAAAACACATATGCTAAATATATACGCGATGGCAATGGGCAGTGCATGGACAGGGGATTAGGCCGATCATGGCGGGAGGGCACTGCATTGCAGCCGGAAAGGAAACAGCAGAAATGGAAGTATACCTGGATAATTCCGCGACGACCGCCTGTTTTGAGGAAGCCGCGCAGTTGATGCACAGAATTTTGTGCGAGGATTATGGAAATCCTTCCAGCCTGCACCATAAGGGAGTGGAGGCGGAAGCCTACTTAAGATACGCGTACGAGACTTTTGCAAAGATTTTGAAAGTGAATGAGAAAGAAATTTTCTTTACCTCCGGCGGAACGGAGTCGGATAATATCGCGCTGGTCGGCGCGGCGATGGCGGGCCACCGAACGGGGCGTCATCTGATTACCACAAGGATTGAGCATCCGGCGGTTCTGCAGCCCATGTCCTATCTGGAGGGGCAGGGATTTGAGGTGACCTATCTTTCCGTGGACAGACAGGGAAAAATTTCTCTGGAGGAGCTGGAGCAGGCCATCAGGCCGGACACCATTGTGGTCTCCATTATGTATACGAACAATGAAATCGGAACGGTACAGCCCATTGCAGAGGCGGGGGCGCTCATTAAAAGCAGAAATCCGAAAACGCTTTTCCATGTGGATGCCGTGCAGGGGTTCGGCAAGGCCCGCATCCATCCCGGGAAAATGCATATTGATATGCTGAGCGCCAGCGCCCATAAAATACACGGGCCAAAAGGCATCGGCCTGCTCTATCTGCGGGAGGGCGCAAAAGTCAGCCCCATTATGTATGGCGGCGGCCAGCAGCGGGGACTGCGCTCCGGGACGGAGAATCTGCCCGGCATTGCAGGTTTCGCCAAGGCGGCGGAGCTGGTGTACCAGGATCTGGAGCAGGACATCGACAGAATGTACGCTCTGCGGGAAAAATTGACCGATGGAGTCAAAAGAGTGGAAGAGGTAACAGTCAACGGCTGTCCAGGCATGGAGGGAGCGCCCCACATTGTGAGCGCCTCTTTCAGGGGTGTCCGAAGCGAGGTGCTTCTGCACGCACTGGAGGAGCGCGGTATTTATGTTTCGGCAGGGAGCGCCTGTGCGGCGCATAAACCGCAGCCCTCGGCAACCCTGCGGGCGATCGGCGTGGAGAAGGAGCTTCTGGAGTCCACAATCCGATTCAGCCTTTCGGGATTCACAACGGATGAGGAGATTGCGTACACCTGTCAGAATCTGGAGGAAATCGTGCCGAAACTGAGAAGGTATACGAGACACTGAACGGGGGCCTTGCGGCCCCCTCTATATGGAGGGAGATATGTACAAGTCATTTCTGATAAAATATGCGGAAATCGGAGTCAAAGGCAAAAACCGCTATCTTTTCGAGGAGGCGCTGGTCAGACAGATTAAGTATGCCCTGAAAAAGGCGGAGGGCGAGTTTGCCGTGCGCAGGACGGACGGGCGCATTTATGTGGATGCACAGTCTGAGTTTGACTTTGATGAAGTGGTGGAAAGCCTGAAAAAAGTGTTCGGCATTTCCGGCATCTGCCCGGTGGTTTATGTGGAGGACGAGGGCTTTGAAAAGCTTGGGCAGGATGTGGTGCGCTATATCGGCGACGTGTATGCGGACAGAAACAAAAGCTTTAAAGTGGCGGCCAGGCGGGCGCGGAAGAATTATCCCCTCAATTCCATGCAGATCAACGAGGAGCTGGGCGGCGTGATTCTGGACGCTTACCCGGAAATGCATGTGGATGTGCACAGGCCGGAAATTCTTCTGCATGTGGAAATCAGGGACAAGATTTATCTCTATTCCGAAATCATACCCGGTCCCGGCGGTATGCCTGTGGGAACGGGAGGAAAGGCCATGCTTCTGCTCTCCGGCGGCATAGATTCCCCGGTGGCAGGCTGGATGATCGCCAAGCGCGGGGTAAAAATCGACGCTGTGTATTTTCATGCGCCGCCGTACACCAGTGAGCGGGCGAAACAGAAGGTGGTGGATCTTGCAAAAAAGGTGGCCGCTTATGCCGGGCCGGTCTGGCTTCATGTGATTAATTTTACGGATATCCAGCTTTACATTTATGATAAGTGCCCCCACGATGAGCTGACCATCATCATGCGCCGTTACATGATGCGCATTGCGGAGCACATTGCAGCTGAGACTGAGTGTCTGGGGCTGATTACGGGCGAGAGCATCGGACAGGTGGCGTCCCAGACGATGGCGAGCCTGGCGGCCACCAATGAGGTGTGCACCATGCCTGTTTACAGGCCGCTGATCGGTTTTGACAAGATGGAGATTGTGGATATTGCGGAGAAAATTGACAGTTACGAGACTTCCATCCTGCCTTATGAGGACTGCTGCACCATTTTTGTGGCCAAGCATCCTGTCACGAAGCCCAATCTGAATATCATAAAGAGACATGAGCAGAATCTGCAGGAAGGGATTGAGGAACTGGTGGCGAAGGCGCTGGAGACGGATGAGGTGATTGTGGTACAAGGCTAACGTGAAAAACGCGAGAAGAACTTCTAAAGCTCAGCAGCAAGGGCTGCTTCGCTAAGAAGTTCTATGTCTCGCGTAGGAGAATGCCTGAGATACGGCATTCTCCGCACAGAGCTTTTTTCTGTATCAACAGATAAAAAAACAGCCCGGGAGTTTTCCCGAGCTGCTCTTTACTCTTTGATGTACGCTGAAGCCTCGATTACATGATGTAGGGCTTCAGTGTCTCCATAACCTCATCTGTGCCGTCTTCTGCATGGATGTTCAGGTCGATGGGCTTGGACAGATCCAGGCTGAAGATACCCATGATGGACTTTGCATCGATAACGTATCTGCCGGATACCAAGTCAAAATCATAATCAAACTTTGTGATATCGTTCACGAAAGATTTAACCTTATCGATAGAATTTAAAGAAATCTGTACTGTTTTCATTGCGGAATTACCTCCTTTGATTTTTATACCTTCTGGGTATTATACTAAATGTTGGAAGAGCAAAAGTCAATGATAAAACAATACAAAAAATGCGGGGATTACTATGAAAAGTGTAGCATTACATAATCTGGGGTGCAAGGTAAATGCATACGAAATGGACTTTATGCAACAAATGTTACAAGAAAAGGGATATAAAATTGTACCATTTGATGAAGCAGCCGATATCTATATCGTGAACACCTGTACGGTGACCAATATTGCAGACAGGAAAAGCCGCCAGATGCTGCACCGTGCAAAGAGGCGGAACCCGGACGCCGTGGTGGTGGCGGTCGGCTGCTATGTGCAGACCGGCCAGGAGACGCTGGAAAAGGACGGCGCGGTGGACCTCGCCATCGGGAACAATCGAAAGAAGGAGCTGGCGGAGATTCTGGAGTCGTATCTGAAGGAGCGGGAAGCGGGGAAAACAGGCGGCGGCGCGGAAGCATCGGAGCCTGTAAATGGAGCGGCAGCCGTGCAGCCTGCCTGCAGTGTGAAAATCGACACCATTGACATTGCCCGCGCGCCTTATGAAGAGATGACCCTGAAGACAACGGCGGAGCATACCCGCGCCTATATCAAGATTCAGGACGGATGCAACCAGTTCTGCTCCTACTGTATCATTCCTTATGCAAGAGGGCGGGTCAGAAGCCGCAGGGAAGAGGATATTTTGGAGGAAGCGCGGGGTATGGCCCGCGCGGGATACCGGGAGATTGTGCTGACAGGCATTCATATCAGCTCCTATGGAACCGACCGGGGCGGCAGTGAACTTGTCCGCCTCCTGCAGCAGCTTTCAGGGATTGAGGGAATAGAGAGAATCCGCCTCGGCTCCCTGGAGCCGGGAATTGTGACAGAGGAGTTTGCGGCCGGGATAAGCGGCATGCCGAAGGTCTGCCCACATTTCCATCTTTCCCTGCAGAGCGGCAGCGATACCGTGCTTCGGAGGATGAACCGGCGATATGACACGGCCGGCTACTACCGCGCGGTGGAGAGACTGAGAAAGTATTACGACAATCCGGCAGTCACCACGGACGTGATTGTGGGGTTTCCCGGGGAAACAGAGGAGGAGTTTGCACAGACGGAACGTTTTCTGAGGCGTGTGGGCTTTTACGAAATGCATATTTTCAAGTATTCCAGACGGCAGGGAACCCGCGCGGCCGACATGGAAGGACAGCTTACAGAAGCCGAGAAGGCGGTGAGAAGCGAGCGCCTGGCCGGGTTGGAGCGTGAAATGTCCCGCGCGTACCGGGAGACGTTTCTCGGGAGAACGGAGGAGGTTCTCTTTGAGGAGCTGATGGAGAAGGATGGGAAGGCTTACTGGATTGGACATACCACCCGTTATTTAAAGGCGGCCAGAGAGGCGGCGCCGGGGGAGAATCTGCAAAACTGCCTGGCCGGCGAACGGCTGGTTTCCTTTTTGGAGGAGGATGTTTTGCTCGGCGGGAAGGAATAGCCGTTGCTGTGGCACATTATTTGTGGTAAAATAGAAGCTGTTAAGCTAGGGATTCTGTACAGTAACAGCTTGAAGATAAGAGTGACGGGTGTTTTTTTTCCCTAAATCATGGCAAGACTATAGTAACTGACAGTCATCGGAATTGAGAGGACGCTGAACGGTTACGGATTATAATAACAATAGATAAAGGCGGGAGAATATGCGGGATCAGGATTTGGAAAATACACAGTTTTTTACCGTGGGGACGGAGCCGGAGACAGGAGTGAAACTCGTGCTGTCCACGGTATATGAGGCGTTGACGGAGAAAGGTTATAACCCGGTCAATCAGATTGTCGGCTATATTATGTCCGGCGATCCCACTTACATCACCAGCCATAAGAGTGCGCGGAGCCTTATTATGAAGGTGGAGCGGGATGAGCTTGTGGAAGAAATGCTGGTGGAGTATATCAAAAACTCCATAGAAGGTGCGAAGAAGGGTTGACCCAAATAGTCAATAACGGTGAAAAGGACAAATGAGAATTATGGGGCTGGATCTCGGTTCCAAAACGGTGGGGGTTGCCATCAGCGATCCCCTGCTTATTACGGCACAGGGGATCGAAATTATCAGGCGCAGGGAAGAGAACAAGCTGAGACAGACGCTTGCGCGTATTGAGGCGTTGATTGAGGAGTACGAGGTGGACAGGATCGTGCTCGGTCTGCCGAAGAACATGAACGACACGCTGGGAGAGCGGGCGCAGATTTCGCTTGAGTTTAAGGAAAAACTGGAGCGGCGCACGGGATTGCCCGTAGTGATGTGGGATGAGAGACTTACGACGGCGGCGGCGGACAGAGCGATGATAGAGGCCGGCATCCGCAGGGAAAACCGCAAGGACTATGTGGACAAGATTGCGGCATGTCTGATTTTGCAGGGGTATTTAGACTCGCAGTTTAACCGAACCGAAGTTGACTGACAAACTGGGCGCAGGCTGAACTGGAAACGGGAGGACGAATGGAGAAAATTACATTTACGCCGCAGGAGGGCGGCGCGGTCGAATTTTATATTTTGGAGCAGACGATGATTGGCGGCGTCAATTATCTTCTGGTGACGGATTCTGAGGAGGGCGACGGCGAGGCGCTCATTTTGTGTGATACTTCCGATTCGGAAGATCTGGAAGCGGTGTATGAGATCGTAGATGACGATGAAACATTAAACGCAGTGGCGGCTGTGTTTGAAAAGATAATGGAAGACATTCATATTATTCAGTAGAAAACGGAGGTAAATTTTTTTGAATTTTAAGAAAAATGAACAAGGAAAGTCAGCGGGCAAGCTGAAAGCTATCCCATTGGGCGGACTTGAGCAGATCGGGCTCAACATCACTGCCTTTGAATATGAGGATAGCATTGTTGTGGTGGACTGCGGTCTGTCATTCCCGGAGGACGAGATGCTGGGAATTGATCTGGTGATACCGGATATCACCTACTTAAAGGAAAACGCAGACAAGGTGAAGGGGTTTGTGATCACCCACGGACACGAGGATCACATCGGGGCGCTGCCCTATATCTTAAAGGAGCTGAACATACCCATCTATGCGACGAAGCTGACGATGGGCATCATAGAGAACAAGCTGGAGGAGCACGGACTGATGAAGACCACCAAGAGGAAGGTGGTGAAGTTCGGACAGTCCATCAATCTGGGCCAGTTTCGGATCGAATTTATTAAAACAAACCACAGCATTGTGGATGCGGCTGCGCTGGCGATTTACTCTCCGGCGGGCGTAGTGGTGCACACGGGAGACTTTAAGGTGGACTATACGCCTGTGTTTGGCGATGCCATTGATTTACAGAGATTTGCGGAGATCGGCAAGAAAGGCGTGCTGGCGCTTATGTGCGACTCCACCAACGCGGAGCGGGCAGGCTTTACGCCCTCCGAGAAGACGGTGGGGAAGACGCTGGATTCCCTTTTCCTGGAGCATAAAGATACCCGTATTCTGATCGCTACCTTTGCATCCAATGTGGACAGGGTGCGTCAGATCATCAACACGGCGGAAAAATTCGACAGGAAGGTTGTGGTGGAAGGCCGCAGCATGGTTAATATCATTGACACGGCCTCCAAGCTTGGCTATCTGCAGATTGCCGAGAGGACGCTGATCGAGGTGGAGGAGCTTAAAAATTATCCGCCGGAAAAGACGGTGATCATCACCACGGGAAGCCAGGGAGAAAGTATGGCGGCCTTAAGCCGCATGGCAAGCAATAACCATAAAAAGATTTCCATTATGCCCGGAGACACGGTTATTTTCTCCGCCCACCCGATTCCCGGCAATGAGAAGGCGGTGACCAATGTCATCAACGAACTGCAGATGAAGGGCGCGGACGTGATTTTCCAGGATGTGCATGTGTCCGGGCACGCCTGCCAGGAGGAGATCAAGCTTATTTATTCCCTTGTGAAACCGAAGTATGCGATTCCTGTCCACGGAGAGTATAAGCACCGCAAGGCGCAGGCGAAGATTGCGGCCCAGCTTGGGATGCCAAAGGAAAATATCTTCATGCTGCAGTCCGGCGATGTGCTGGAGATGGACGACAACCGGGCGGTTGTGAGCGAGAAGGTGCCGGTCGGGGCGATTCTTGTGGACGGACTCGGTGTAGGTGATGTGGGAAATGTGGTGCTCCGTGACAGACAGCATCTGGCGGAGGACGGTATTATGATTGTGGTGATGGCGCTGGAATCCCACAGCGATCAGCTGGTCTCTGGCCCGGATATCGTTTCGCGCGGCTTTGTCTATGTGCGGGAGTCCGATGAGCTTCTTGACGAGGCGAGACTGCTGGTGGAGGCGGCGGTGCAGGACTGCCTTGACAGAGGGAAGACCGACTGGGGCAAGCTTAAGAGCACCGTGAAGGATGTGCTGAGTGACTTCGTCTGGAAGAAGACAAAGAGAAGGCCGATGATACTGCCGATTATAATGGAAGTCTGACAATTTTGAGAATGGATATGTGCCAAGCTGTATAAGATAAAGGAGAACACATTATGTCAGATAAAGAGATCATAGAGGCTGCCAGAGAATTTGCGGATAAGATTATGACCTCGAATACTTATAAGGATTATCTTTACCAGAGAGAAAAGATCAAGAAGCAGCCGGAGCTTTATGAGAAAGTGAATGAGTTCCGAAAGCGCAACTTTGACTTGCAGAACGAGACGGAAAGCGAAGATATGCTGGACCGCGTGGAGGATTTCGAGCGGGAATATGAGAAATTCAGGGAAAATCCGTTTGTGGATGATTTCCTGCGCGCAGAACTGGCCTTCTGCCGTATGATGCAGGAGGTCTATGTGCTGTTAGCGGACGAAGTGGATTTTGAGGTATGACAGTCTGGCGGGTGGGTGCGTGCCGGACTGTGAGAGGAAATGTGTTATGAGTATAAAAGAAATTATCGGTTCCACGTTGGAGCTGATTATCAAAATAGGGGTCTTTATTTTTGCAGCCACCTATATTATGAAAGCGGCCACGACAGCCTACGATT
The DNA here is from genome assembly GCA_910579285.1 of uncultured Lachnospiraceae bacterium. Taxonomy (GTDB): domain Bacteria; phylum Bacillota; class Clostridia; order Lachnospirales; family Lachnospiraceae; genus UBA3282. The sequence goes on from CAJTTT010000001.1 coordinate 92,707, forward strand.
ACGGGTTCCGCATTTTTACCGAGGCGCCGGTTTCCCTCGGGGAAGGCAGGACAATCAGTGTCAGCGTGGGGGAGCCGGTGTCCGTCAAAGAGGTAGGCGAGATGTTAGAGGAGCGGGGACTGATCCGCGATGCGAAGCTCTTCCTTCTGCAGGAGCTTTTGTCGGAGAACCACGGAAAACTGCAGCCCGGCATTTATGATCTGAACACGGCCATGACGGCGGAGGAGATGATGGACGTGATGGCGGCGGACGCCCCGGAAGAAGGAGAAGAGGAAACGGAGGAGGGAACGCAGTGATTTCAGGCGAGCGCATGGAAACATTTCTCGCTTCTCTGGATACGGGCAACACCCCTTTTCTGGATCAGATAGAACGTGAAGCTTTGGAAACCAATGTGCCGATTATACGCACGCAGACGCAGGGGCTGCTCCGCTTTCTGCTCGCGCTGCATAAACCCATGTCCATTCTGGAGGTGGGGTGCGCCATTGGTTTTTCTGCACTTCTGATGAGCGAGTACGCCCCAGAGGGGTGTAAGATCACGACCATAGAAAAATACGAGAAACGGATACCCGTGGCGAAGGCAAATTTTGCGCGGGCCGGAAAGGAAGAAACGATCACACTCCTGGAGGGAGATGCAGCGGATATTCTGAAAGAGCTTACGGGGCCTTATGACTTTATTTTTATGGATGCTGCCAAGGGGCAGTATATCCACTTTCTGCCCGAGACTTTGCGCCTCCTTGCACCCGGAGGACTGCTGGTATCGGATAATGTGCTGCAGGACGGTGATATTTTGGAATCCCGGTTTGCCGTGGAGAGAAGGAACCGCACCATCCACAGCAGAATGAGGGAATATTTATACGAACTGACACATCACGAGGCGCTTCAGACGGTGGTGCTTCCCATCGGGGACGGAGTGACGGTCAGCTGTCTGAGAGGAGTATGATGAAAAAGAGGAAACCCGAGCTGCTGGTGCCGGCAGCCAGCCTGGAAGTATTAAAAACAGCCGTTATTTTTGGCGCGGATGCTGTTTACATAGGCGGAGAAGCCTTCGGCCTGCGGGCAAAAGCGAAGAACTTTTCGGCCCGGGAGATGGCGGAGGGCATTGCTTTTGCTCACGGGAAAGGCGTGAAAGTGTATGTGACGGCCAATATTCTGGCGCACAATTATGATCTGGAAGGAGCCAAAACGTATTTCCGGGAGCTGAAGGAGCTGCAGCCGGACGCGCTGATCATAGCAGATCCCGGGATGTTTGCCCTGGCGCGGGAAATCTGCCCGGAAATTGACGTCCATATTTCCACCCAGGCCAACAACACGAACTACATGACCTACCGCTTCTGGCATGAGCAGGGGGCGAAGCGGGTCGTGTCGGCAAGGGAGCTTTCCCTGCAGGAAATAAAAGAAATCCGGGAAAATATTCCAGAGGAGATGGAGATTGAAAGCTTTGTGCACGGGGCAATGTGCATTTCCTACTCGGGGCGGTGTCTCTTAAGCAATTATTTTACCGGGCGGGACGCAAACCACGGGGCCTGCACTCATCCATGCCGCTGGAAGTATGCGCTGATGGAGGAGACGAGGCCGGGAGAGTATCTGCCCGTGTTCGAGAATGAGCGCGGCACGTTTATCTTTAACTCCAAGGATCTCAATATGATTGCGCACATCCCGGAACTGGTGGACGCGGGCATTGACAGTTTTAAGATAGAGGGCCGGATGAAAACCGCGCTCTATGTGGCCACGGTGGCCCGCACTTACAGGCGCGCCATTGACGATTATTTCATTTCCGAGGAGCAGTACCGTGCCAATATGGACTGGTACCGGGCGGAGATCGCCAAGTGCACATACCGTAAGTTTACCACGGGCTTTTATTTTGGAAAGACAGATGAAAATACCCAGATCTACGATGAGAGCACCTATGTGAGCGAGTATATTTATCTGGGGACGGTGGGCGCGGTGACTGCGTCCTGCGCAGAGCAGGAGATGACGGCGGGCAGTACGCCTGCGGACAGCGGAAATGAGAGGAGAAAGCCCTGCGCCCGTATCGAACAGCGCAATAAATTCAGCGTGGGGGATGAGATAGAGATTATGAAGCCGGGCGGGGAGAACATTCCCGTCAAGGTGCTTGCCATGTATGATGCGGAGGGGAATCCCGTGGAATCCTGCCCGCACCCGAAGCAGACGATTGACGTGAGGCTGTCCGAAACGCCCGGGGTGGGAGATATTCTCCGGGTGGAGAAATAAAAAACGTCCGCGCTGTATCTGTATGCGGAAATTTTACTTTGGAGAAAACACATGACATACCTTTCGATAACCTTTTACCTGTTTGTGGCGGCAGCAGCGCTGCTCTACTATATCCTGCCGTTGAAGTGCAGATGGCTTGTACTGCTTGTTGGAAGTATTTTCTTTTACTGGCGGGCTATGGGGAGCCTGGCGGGGCTGGCAGCTGTATTGGTGACCGCGATGGCGGCTTACGGGGCAGCGCTGCTCCTGGAGCGGTGGAAGAACCGGGGCATTCTGGCCGGCGCCATACTGCTGACGGCGCTTCCGTGGCTGTGCGTGAAAAACGGAAATTATGTTCTGGAAGTTCTGTTACATAAAAGTGCAGTAAACTGGATTGTGCCAGTGGGCATTTCTTTCTATACATTACAGGTGATATCTTATCTGACAGATATTTACCGGGGCAGGATCGCCGCGCAGAAAAATCCGGCGAAGTTTATCCTGTATGTCTTATTTTTCCCCCAGATTGTGCAAGGCCCCATTCCGCGCTATGACAGACTTGCGGACCAGCTTTACGCCGGGCACCGCTTTGATGAGAGAATGGTGGTGGGCGGTTTTTATCGGATTTTATGGGGATTTTTCCTGAAACTGATGATTGCCAGCCAGGCGGCGCAGTTCGTGGACTGGGTATACGAATTTTATCAGGTCTATGTGGGATGTTATGTTCTGGTGGCGGGTATTCTGTACAGTCTCCAGTTATATGCGGATTTTGCGGCCTGCATCTCGATTTCGAGAGGTGTGGCGAACCTGTTTGGCGTGGAGCTTGCGGAGAACTTCCGCCATCCCTATCTGGCGGTTTCCGTCAAGGACTTCTGGCACAGATGGCATATGTCACTCAGCGAGTGGCTGAAAGACTATATTTATATTCCTCTGGGCGGCAGCAGGAAGGGCCGTGTGAGGACATATATCAACCTGGCGTTGACTTTCTTGGTCAGCGGCGTCTGGCACGGCGCAGGGCTGCGGTTTGCTGCATGGGGAATGATGCATGCCGGCTATCAGATCGTTGGAGACATGACGCGTGACATACAGAGGAAAGCAGTGAAATTCCTGAGACTGGAGCAATCGCCGGGAATGACGCTTTGGATACGGCGGGCCTGGACTTTCCTGTGCGTGATGTCGGCGTGGATTCTTTTCCGGGCGGAGAGCCTGCGCAAGGGCCTCCAGATGCTGTGGAGCATGTTCCGGGTCAGAAATCTGTGGATATTTACCAATGATTCGCTGTTTACAATGGGGTTAGAATGGAAGGAGTGGGTGGCGCTTGGCATTTCTGTTCTGATTTTGTTTGTGGTAAGCATCAAGCAGGAGCAGGGTGTCTCGTTCTCGGAGTTGATTTTCCGACAGCCCCTCTATCTGAGATGGATGTTGTATCTGGCTGCCATTTTCGGCATTATGACATTTGGCGGCTATGGACAGGGATATGATGCGCAGGCATTTATTTACGGGGGATTTTGACAAATGACGAAGAAATTGGGATTTGCCGCAAAACTCGTAGGTTTTTTCGTACTCTTTGGGATCTGCTACTATGTATACTGCAGATGGATCACACCGAAATTCTTTACGGATACGGACTGGCCGACAACGACCACCTTTGCCGGATTTTATGATCTGGACAGGGACAGCGTGGACGTGCTTTTTCTGGGGAGCAGCCACGGGGTTACGTCGTTCTGCCCGCAGGAAGTGTACAACCAGTATGGGATTACCAGCTATAATCTGAGCAGCGACCAGCAGGGGCTGGTGACTTCCTATTACTGGCTTAAGGAGGCGCTCCGCTATCAGACGCCGAAAGCGGTGGTTCTGGAATGCTATTTCTGTTTTCCCTATATTGCAGAGGAACCGCTCAACACGGATGAAAGCTACACAAGAAAGGCCATTGACTTTATGAGATGGTCGCCTGTGAAATCGGAGGCGGTCAGAACCATCTGCGAAATAGACGCCAACCAGGATGCGTGGAGCTACTATCTACCGCACCTGCGCTACCACGAGAGATGGCTCTGGGACAATCCGGACAGAAATGATTACACTTACCGAACAATGGCGGAACACTCCGAGCTGAAAGGGTATTCGCCCCTGCATTTCTATCTTGGCGAGAAAGGGGAAGGATTTGAACCGCACGACATGGCGGCGGCCGCAGGCTATGCGGAAATGGCCCCGCTGATGCTGGAATATCTCGATAAAATCAATGAATTATGCCGGGAAAAGGATATTTCTCTGATTCTGACGATCACGCCGGCAGTGTCGGCCAACATTGACATGTGCAATGCGGTGCAGGCTTACGCCGACCGGGAGGGATGCACCTTTATCAGCTTTAACGAGCAGAACGTTTACCGGCAGATGGGTTATCGGATGGACATAGACAACTGTGACGACGGCCACCCCAACATCTGGGGCGCGGTGAAGGTGTCCGATTATATTGGCAGCGTTCTGAGCGGGCAGTTTGGCATTGAGAGCAGAACCGCGCCGCAGTGGGAGGCGACGAGAGGGGACTATGACTTTACCCTGGATGCCTGCGAGCGGTGGCATGTGGGAGAGGTGGACGCGTATCTTTCGCTGCTGAACCATGAACAGTACACCCTTGTGATCACTTACCAGAACGACGTCTATATGCTGGAGGAAAGTACGGTCGAGGCGCTTAGAGGGCTTGGCCTGTCGGGGGATCTGGTCGGACAGGACGGCGGCAATTATCTGGCGGTGATTTCCGGCGGAAAAGTGCTGACGGAACAATTGACCTTCGAGGAAGCCGAATATCAGGGCGCGCTGGAAGGCGGCTGCATACCGCTGTATGCGAGGAGCGGAAGGACAGAGTGGGGCGGCGGCATGACCTCCGTTTACTTTGGAGAAGAAGACTACTATTCGGAAAACAGGGGCCTGCACGTCGTTGTCTACAATAACCAGAAGAGGAAAATAGTGGATAACAGATGGTTTGAGACCTGAGTGCGGACGGCGGAGCGGCGGTTTTTAGAAAAAAAGAAAATTTTCGCTTGCATTTTGGGAAAAAGTAAGGTATTCTTATAAACGGAAATTGTATACAGGTATTCAGAACGATGGCGTTCCAAAAAAGGAGTTTTTTGGAACGCATTTTTTTGAAACTGGATGGAGGAGGATGATTATGAGCAAAGCATACAATGTGGAAGAAATTTTTGCAAAGAATGTGTTTACTCTCGGTAAGATGCAGGAGCGCCTTACAAGAAACGCCTACAAAGAGGTAGTAAAAGTGATGACGGAGGGCGGCGAGCTGTCCATGAGCACTGCGAATATCGTTGCCAAGGCGATGAAGGACTGGGCGGTGGAGAACGGCGCGACACATTATACACACTGGTTTCAGCCGCTTACAGGCATTACGGCGGAAAAGCATGATGCTTTCGTATCCCACCCCGATGAAATGGGCAAGATGCTGACCGAGTTTTCGGGTAAGGAGCTGATTAAGGGCGAGCCGGATGCATCCTCCTTCCCTTCGGGCGGTTTGCGGGCGACCTTTGAGGCGAGGGGTTATACCGCATGGGATATCACTTCTCCCGCATTTTTGAAGGAGTCCGGCTGTGGGACGGTTCTGTGCATTCCGACCGCGTTCTGTTCATACACAGGCGAGGCGCTGGACAAAAAGACGCCGCTTCTGCGGTCAATGGAGGCGCTGAGCGAGCAGGCGCTGCGTATTGTGCGGCTGTTCGGCAATACAGGGGCAACCAAGGTGACCGCTTCCGTCGGCCCCGAACAGGAATATTTTCTTGTGGATAAAGATTTATATATGAAGAGGACGGATCTGATGTTTGCGGGCCGAACCCTTTTCGGCGCGCCGGCTCCCAAGGGGCAGGAGATGGAAGACCACTACTTCGGCGTGATCAGGGAGCGCGTGGGCGCATATATGAGGGACCTCAACGAGGAGCTGTGGAAACTGGGCGTGACGGCAAAGACACAGCACAATGAGGTGGCTCCTGCACAGCATGAGCTTGCGCCGATCTATGAGACGGCAAACATTGCGGTGGATCACAACCAGATCGTCATGGAGACGATGAAACGGGTAGCTGTTAAACATAACATGCGTTGTTTATTGCATGAAAAGCCCTATGCGGGGGTAAACGGATCGGGTAAGCACGACAACTGGTCCATCACCACGGACAATGGCGTGAACCTCCTGGATCCCGGCGAAACGCCAAACGAGAATGTCCAGTTTCTGCTTGTGCTGGCCTGCATTATGCGGGCGGTGGACATTCATGCGGATCTGCTGCGCCAGTCTGCTTCCGATGTGGGCAACGATCACAGGCTTGGCGCAAACGAGGCGCCCCCGGCCATCATTTCCATTTTCCTCGGGGAGCAGCTTGAGGATGTGGTGACCCAGTTGATCGAGACGGGAGAGGCCACCTCCGTCAAGGAGGGCGGAAAGCTCCGCACAGGCGTGAGCACTCTGCCTGATTTCCAGAAGGACGCTACTGACAGAAACAGGACGTCGCCCTTCGCTTTCACGGGCAACAAATTTGAGTTCCGCATGGTGGGGAGCGCGGATTCCATTGCAAGTCCCAACACCACGCTGAACGCGATTGTGGCGGAGGCTTTCTGCGAGGCGGCTGATCTCCTGGAGAAAGCGGAGAACAAGGAGCTTGCGATCCACGACCTGATCAAGAAATACATGACCGAGCACCAGAGGATTATCTTCAACGGCAACGGCTACTCCGACGAGTGGGTGGCGGAGGCCGAAAGGCGCGGCCTGCCGAACATCAAGTCCATGATAGAGGCGGCGGGCACACTGACCACCGACAAGGCGGTGAGGCTGTTTGAGAAGTTCCATATCTTCACAAAGGTGGAGCTGGAATCCCGCGAAGAGATCATTTACGAGACCTACGCGAAATCCATTAACATAGAAGCGCTCACCATGATTGACATGGCGGGCAAACAGATCATCCCTGCGGCTATCCGCTATACAAAGGTTCTTGCGGACACCGTGAACGCGGTGAAGGCGGCGGGCGTGGACGCGTCTACGCAGGAAGCGCTTCTGCGCAGCGCCGGCGGGAAACTGACGGCCATGCAGACGGCGCTTGAGAAATTGAAAAAAGCGGAGAAAGAGGCTTCCGTGATGGCGGACGCAAAGGAGCAGGCGTTCTTCTACAAAGATACGGTGAAGGCGGCTATGGACGAACTGCGCGCCCCGGCGGATGAGCTGGAAATGATCGTAGATAAGGAATATTGGCCGATTCCGACCTACGGAGAGCTGATGTTTGAGATCTGATTTAAAATTTTTTAAAAAAATTAGGAAAAAGGGCTTGCCAAACGGCCCTTTTTCCGCTATAATCCTTAATTGTTGATGGGCTATCGCCAAACGGTAAGGCAACGGACTCTGACTCCGTCATTTCAAGGTTCGAATCCTTGTAGCCCAGTTAAAACCCTGATGAAGTCACTTCATCGGGGTTTTCTGCACTATGCGGGACTGAGTTTTGGAAAGTTTTTTTGCGGGAGGATATATGACAGACCTGGCAGACCGCCTCATCGCGGGCGGTACACTCTCTGACGGCGAGTGGCGGTTTTTGATAGAGGGAGACTACGACAGGCAGCTTCTGTTTGCCGAGGCGGACAGGGTGCGCAGGCGTTATTACGGGACAGATGTTTATATCAGGGGTCTGATAGAGATATCGAATTTTTGCAAAAGGGACTGCCTTTACTGCGGCATCCGCCGGAGCAATGGGAATGCGGATCGGTACAGACTTTCCGTGGAGGAGATCCTTTCCTGCTGCGGGCAGGGATACGAGCTTGGTTTTCGCACCTTCGTGCTGCAGGGCGGAGAGGATTCCTGTCACACCACAGAGTGGGTGGGGAGGACGGTCTCCCATATAAAAGAAAAATATCCTGACTGCGCGGTGACGCTCTCTCTGGGGGAACGGCCGCGGGAGGATTATGAGATTTGGTATCAGGCGGGGGCGGACCGCTATCTGTTACGGCATGAGACGGCGTCCTGCGCTCATTACGAAAAGCTGCATCCGCCGGGACAGACATTTCTGCGCCGCATGGAATGTCTGCGGGACTTAAAGCAGATTGGTTACCAGGCCGGGGCGGGCTTTATGGTGGGCTCCCCTTTCCAGGGAACGGAGGAGCTGATTGCGGACATGCGGTTTTTGCAGGAATTTCAGCCCCATATGGTGGGAATCGGGCCTTTTATCCCTCACCATGATACGCCCTTTGCGGGGTATCCGCAGGGGCCTCTGACGCTGACCTTAACGATGGTGGCTCTCACAAGGCTGACACTGCCTAAGTCGCTTATTCCGGCCACTACGGCGCTTGGCACCATACACCCCCAGGGCCGGGAACTTGGTCTGAAGGCGGGCGCCAATGTGGTCATGCCGAACCTTTCCCCGGCGGACGTGCGCGGGCAGTACAGTCTTTATGACAACAAGGTATGTACTGGGCAGGAGGCGGCCGAGGGGCTGGCGGCGCTTCGGAAGAGCGTATCCCGGGCGGGGTATCAGATCGTGGAAGGCAGAGGAGACGCCCTGTGAGTGCGCTCCGGCGGGCGGATCATCGGAAAGACGAAGCGTGTGGAGAATATAAGATAACAATAGTTATTAATAATGGAAAGAAGGCAGAAATATGTACGATCCGAAATCATTGTGTGCAGATGAGTTTATCGACCATGAGGAGATTCTGGAAACGCTGGAATACGCGGAGAAAAACAAGGGTAACATGACTCTCATCCGTGAGATCCTGGACAGGGCAAGGCCCAGAAAGGAAGGAAACTCCACGGTCTGTGCGGGGCTTTCCCACAGGGAGGCTTCGGTGCTTCTGGCCTGTGAGGATCCGAAGATTCTGGAAGAGATTTATGCTCTTGCGGAGGAGATCAAGCTTGCCTATTACGGCAACCGAATTGTGATTTTCGCGCCCCTCTATCTGTCCAATTACTGTGTGAACGGCTGTGTATACTGCCCTTACCATATGAAAAATAAAAAGATCCCCAGAAAGAAGCTGACCCAGGAGGAGGTCAGGCAGGAGGTGACAGCCCTGCAGGATATGGGACATAAGCGTCTGGCGATCGAGGCGGGGGAAGACCCGGCCAACAACCCCATTTCGTATATTCTGGAATGCATTAAGACGATCTATTCCATCAACCATAAGAATGGCGCGATCCGCCGTGTCAACGTGAACATCGCGGCCACCACGGTGGAGGAGTACCGTATGCTCAAGGAAGCGGGCATCGGCACATACATTCTCTTTCAGGAGACATACCACAAGGAAAGTTACTTAAACCTGCATCCCACCGGGCCGAAACATGATTACAATTATCATACCGAGGCTATGGACCGCGCGATGGAGGGCGGGATTGACGATGTGGGGCTTGGCGTACTCTTCGGTCTGGAACGGTATAAATATGAGTTTGCAGGGCTTCTCATGCACGCGGAGCATCTGGAGGCTGTCCACGGGGTAGGCCCCCACACGATCAGCGTGCCGCGCATCAAGCGCGCCGATGACATTGATCCCTCGGCTTTTGACAACGGCATTGACGATGAAACCTTTGCAAAGCTCTGCGCGCTGATCCGCATAGCGGTCCCCTATACGGGCATGATTATTTCCACCAGGGAGAGCCAGACGGTGCGGGAGAAAGTGATCCGTCTGGGCGTATCTCAGATTTCCGGCGCGTCCAGAACTTCTGTGGGCGGCTATACGCAGGAAGAGCGGCCTACGGATACGGAGCAGTTCGATGTGTCCGACCAGCGGACGCTGGACGAGGTCGTCAGGTGGCTGATGGAGCTCGGCTATATTCCGTCTTTCTGCACGGCGTGTTACCGGGAGGGCAGGACGGGAGACCGCTTTATGAGCCTGTGTAAGACGGGGCAGATTCAGAACTGCTGTCATCCCAACGCGCTGATGACATTGAAGGAATACCTGATGGACTACGCCTCCGAGGAGACGAAAGCCATCGGAGAGGCTTTGATCCAGGCAGAGCTTGCCAATATCCCGAGGGAACAGGTGAGAGAGACTGCCAAGGATCATCTGGCGAAGATTGAGGAAGGGATCCGGGACTTCCGGTTTTAACAGGTTAGCCGCACTGTCAGGGTACAGAAAGGGAAGCGCATATGGGCATGAATAACACCCCCGCGGGGGAGCGGGTGCATATCGGGTTTTTCGGAAGGCGCAACGCGGGCAAGTCAAGTCTGCTCAATGCGGTGACAGGACAGGAGCTTGCGGTGGTGTCGGAGATCCGGGGAACCACCACAGATCCCGTTTATAAGGCGATGGAGCTTCTGCCGCTTGGGCCGGTCATGCTGATCGACACCCCCGGTTTTGACGATGAGGGGACGCTCGGGGAACAGCGTGTCAAAAAGGCGAAGCAGGTGCTCGACAAGACGGATATCGCGGTTCTGGCGGTGGATGCGGCGGAGGGAATGACAGTCTGCGACGAGGAGCTGACAGCGCTTTTCCGGGAGCGGGAGATTCCGTTTATTATCGTGTATACGAAGACGGATGCCGCAGACACGGCTCGGAGCGCAGACACCCGGTTGGGAGAACAGAGGGAAGAAGTCAGGGATAAAAATAAGATAACGAGCGTTATGCATGTGAGCGCCGTCACCGGGACAGGCATCCATGAACTGAAGGAACGCCTTGCCGCCATGTGCCCGGACAGGGAGGAGCGGCATCTTGTGGCGGATCTGGTAAAGCCTTTAGATATGGTGGTTCTGGTGGTGCCCATTGATTCGGCGGCGCCGAAAGGGAGACTGATCCTGCCCCAGCAGCAGGTGATACGGGATCTTTTGGAGGTTGGCGCAGTTCCCGTGGCAGTGCGGGAGTCAGAGCTTGCGGAGGCGCTTGCGAAGCTTGGGGAGAAGCCCGCGCTTGTCATTACGGACAGCCAGGCATTCGAGGAGGCAGCGGCGGTTGTGCCGGAAGATATTCCACTGACTTCCTTCTCCATTTTGATGGCGCGCTATAAAGGGTTTTTGAAGATAGCAGTGGAGGGGGTGCGGGCGATTGACAGCCTGCGCGATGGAGACCGTGTGCTGATCGCCGAAGGCTGTACGCACCACAGACAGTGTGACGATATCGGAACGGTCAAAATTCCCCGTTTCCTGAAACAATACACGGGAAAGGACATTTGTATCGAGACCGCATCGGGAACGGGATTTCCCGAAGACCTTACGCCCTATGCGCTGGTGATCCACTGCGGCGGGTGTATGCTGAATGAGCGGGAGGTCCTGCGGCGGATGCAATTCGCAAAGAGGCAGGGTGTGCCGGTTACGAACTATGGCACCGCCATTGCACAGATGAAGGGGATTTTGGAGAGGAGCATTGCACATGTACACATTTGAAGGAAGAGTTCGGTACAGTGAAGTGGGGGAAGACGGCTGTCTGGGCCTGCAGTCCCTTCTGGATTATTTTCAGGACTGCTCCACATTTCACTCCGAGGATATCGGACTGGGCCTGGAATATATGGAAAAAATCGGACAGGTGTGGCTTCTGTCCGCATGGCAGATCTGCATCGGGCGGTATCCGAAGTACGGCGAACGGATTGTGGTCGGTACGGCTCCCTATGAGTTCCGCGGTTTTATGGGACTGCGAAATTTTCTGATGAAGACAAAGGAGGGTGAGGCGCTTGCCTGGGCCAATTCCATATGGACGTTGATGGACAGGGAAAAAATGCGGCCCGTAAAGCCAAATGAGGATATGCTTGCGGGATATGTGCCGGAAGAAAAATATCCGATGGCGTATGCGCCCAGAAAGATTGCGGTGCCCGGGGACGGCCGGCAGATGGAGGCATTTACGGTGAAGCCGCACCATCTGGACACGAACCATCATGTGAATAACGGCCAGTATGTGCGTATGGCGATGGACTGCATTCCGGGCGGGTTCCGGGTAAGCCAGCTTCGCGCGGAATATAAGAGCCAGGCTGTGCTGGGGGATGAAATTTATCCTGTGGCGGCAGTGGGAGAAGGCGGGAAATTGTACACGGTTTCCCTCAACAGAAAGGACGGCGGCGCATACTGTGTAGTAGAGTGCCGGACAGAAACGGAGAAGATATGATTTTATTAGGTGAAATACAGACGTTAACAATTGCGAAACAGGTGGAGTTCGGCGTCTATCTGAGCGATGGAAAAAACGAGGAGGAGAGAGTCCTCCTGCCGAAAAAACAGGTGCCGGAGGGCGCGGTAAACGGAGACGAAGTGGAGGTTTTCGTCTACCGGGACTCCAAGGACAGGCTGATTGCCACCACAAACAGGCCGAAAATCACCCTGCACGGGGTGGAGAGACTGCGGGTGGCCCAGGTGGGAAAGATCGGCGCCTTTCTGGACTGGGGATTGGAGAAGGACCTGCTTCTGCCCTTTAAGGAGCAGACCAGAAGAGTGTCTGCCGGGGAGGAGTGTCTGGCGGCGCTCTATATTGACAAGTCGGACAGACTCTGCGCCACGATGAACGTATATCCCTATCTGAAAACGGACAGCGGCTACACGAAGGACGACAGAATCAGCGGGACGGTTTATGAGATCAGTCCAAATTTTGGGGCGTTCGTAGCGGTGGACGATCGGTTTTCGGGACTGATACCGAAACGGGAGCTTTATGCGAATGTGGCGGTGGGTGATACGATAAACGCCCGCGTCACAGCGGTGAAGGAAGACGGAAAACTGGATCTGAGCATCCGCGAGAAGGCGTATCTGCAGATTGCCGGGGATGCGGAGAAGGTGATGCAGGTGATTGACAGCTTTGACGGGGTACTGCCCTTCAACGATAAGGCATCGCCCGAGGTGATCCGCCGGGAGATGCAGATGAGTAAGAATGAATTTAAGCGGGCGGTGGGAAACCTGTTAAAGGCGGGAAAAATTACAATCACGGAGAAAGCGATAAGACGTAATGACAAGTAAAAGAGCGAATTGGTTGTTTTTCACTATCATACTGGTGCATCTGGGCGTGGTGGCGTTTCTGATTTTTGGAGTGGACGTTCTCCCCGACAGCATTGTGCTGAATTTCCTGCTCAGTCAGGGGATACTGATGATCCCGACGCTTTTGTTTCTGCTGATTTTCGAGCGCAGACAGCGGAAACATGAGGCAGCAGCGTTTCACAGGGTTAAGATTTCCTCACTGCTGATGATTGCCCTGTGCACGTTTCTGATTATGCCGCTGGTCACGGTTCTCAATACGCTGACCATGTTTTTTACGGACAACGCGGTGGCGGCACTGGAGGGGGATATCATAAGCACGCCCTTCCCGGTGATGCTGTTTATGATCGGCATCTTTGGGCCTTTCTGTGAAGAATTTGTTTTCCGGGGCGTGATATACGGAAGCTACAGACGGGGCGGAGGATACGGGAATAACGCATGTTATACTGAGCCGGGCAGGCATGGCATTTCGGCGATTCTTCTGTCTGCGGGGCTTTTTGGACTGATGCATATGAATTTTAACCAGGCGTTATATGCCTTTGCGATCGGCATTTTTCTGGCGCTTCTGGTGGAGGCGGCGGGAAGTCTCTGGGCTTCTGTTTTCTGCCATATGTTTTTTAATTCCTGCCAGGTGGCGCTGATGTATGTGTCGGGAAGCATTCTGGAAAGCGTGTACGGTCAGGCCGTGAATGAGGCGGCAGAGCAGCTGACAACACAGGAACTTCTGGCGGCGCTCTCCGTCTATCTGGTGATCGCGTCAGTGATGACGCCCATCGCGGCCTGCGTTATCGTGTGGATTGCGAAGAACGAGGGCCGGCAGCAGGTGTTTAGGGAGCTGTTTTGCCGGAAGGAAAGACGCCCGGTCCGCCCGGAGAACCAACAGCTTCCCCAGTGGAATGGGCAGCTTCAGCCCGTGCAGCCGGAGCCGGCTCGGACCGACTACCTGCTGAGTGCACCGCTGGTCATAGCGATGGTGCTCTGTCTGGGGTATATGAGCCTGGAACTGTTTTTGCTCTAGGGAATGTCTGGTTTCTGTCTATGCGTACAAAAAAATAACGACCCGGATGGGCCGTTATTTTTTAGACTGTCATATCAAAGTTTCCGCCGATGTGGGGATTGACGGACAGTTCCATTGCCGCCGCGTCCATCATGCCGACAACCTGACTGCCTGTGGTTTCCGCCTGATCCAGAGATTTGGCAAGCATCGCTACGCCGAAGGCGTCATTTGTTCTGGCGCTGGACATGGCCATAGATAATCCTGCAATATCCATAAAATCACCTAACCTTTCTTCTTTCCTATTTTATCATACTTTCAGCCGCGGTAACAATATGCAATTTTAACAATGCCATGAAATCCTTGGAATCGCCAAAAATGTTAAAATATACACAAAAAATTCACGAATGCAGGTAGATTTTTTTGTAAATATAGATTAAAATAGAAGCTAGCTTTTGCTTTTTCAGAAATTATGGGGCTGAAAGGCATAGTGAATTGTTACGAAACATAAGAGGGGTGGGGGAATGATTTCAAATCAGATATTGCAGAATACGATAGAAGGTCTGAAAGGAATTGCCAGGGTGGAGCTTTGCGTCATGGACGTGGACGGGAAGGCGGCGGCCATGACGACCGAGGAGATGGAGCGGTGTGGCAGAGCGGCCGCTGAGTTCGCTGAGTCCCCGGCTGATTCGCAGGAGATCCAGGGGTATCAGTATTTTAAGATTTTTGATGAGCAGCAGCTGGAGTATATTCTGGTGGCGGGCGGTGTCGGTGAGGACGTCTACATGGTAGGGAAGATGGTGGCGTTTCAGATCCAAAATCTGCTCATTGCCTACAAGGAGCGGTTTGATAAGGACAATTTCGTGAAAAACCTGCTTCTGGATAATCTGCTTCTGGTGGATATATACAGCCGCGCGAAGAAGTTACATATCCAGACGGACGTCAGGCGTGTGGCGCTTATTGTGGAGACGGACAATGTCAAGGACTGTAACGCCCTTGAGAGCGTGCGGGCTTATTTTGGCGTGAACAATAAGGACTTTATTACGGCTGTGGACGAGAACAATGTCATTGTGGTGAAGGATCTGTCTGAGGATGACAGCCCCCGGGAGATCGAGCGGTGCGCCGCTGCGGTGGCGGCTTATCTGCGCAAGGAGAGTTTTAAGAACGTCCGCATTGCCTACGGCACGGTGGTAAATGAGATCAAAGGCGTGAGCAGTTCCTACAAAGAGGCTAAGATGGCGCTGGATGTGGGGAAGATTTTCTTTGGTGAGCGCGATGTCATTGCTTACAGCGAACTGGGTATCGGCCGCCTGATCTACCAGCTTCCGATTCCCCTGTGCAAGATGTTTATCAAAGAGATTTTTGATGGCAGGAGTCCTGACGAGTTCGATGAGGAGACGCTTGTCACGATCAATAAGTTCTTTGAAAACTCCCTGAACGTGTCAGAGACGTCCAGACAGCTTTTTATCCACAGAAATACGCTGGTTTATCGTCTGGATAAGCTGCAGAAGAGCACGGGACTGGATCTGCGGGTTTTTGAGGACGCCATCACATTTAAGATCGCGCTGATGGTTGTAAAATATATGAAATATATGGAGTCGTTTGAGTTTTAAACAGAAGAACAGAAGTAGGAGAGAAGAAACGTGGCAGTAAAGAAGAGAAGAAAAGGCCCTGTGGTGGAGAATGAAATCATCAATCTGACGAATGTGAGCAAGGCTTACTCGACCGGCGCACCGGCCTTAAAGGACGTGAATCTGCACATAAGCAGGGGCGAGTTTGTCTTTATCGTGGGAGACAGCGGATCGGGAAAATCTACCCTGATCAAGCTTCTGCTGAGAGAACTTACCATCAGCAGCGGTTACATCAATGTGATGGGCTATGACCTCACCAAGATCAAGCACAGGAAGATCCCGAAATTCAGAAGAAATCTGGGCATCGTGTTTCAGGACTTCCGTCTTTTGAAGGACAGGAACGTCTATGAGAATGTGGCTTTTGCCCAGCGCATCATCCAGAAGTCAAATAAGGAAATTAAGAAAAACGTGCCCAGCATTTTAGCTATTGTGGGACTTGCGGGCAAATATAAGGCGAAGCCAAGGCAGCTTTCCGGCGGTGAGCAGCAGAGAGTGGCTCTTGCCCGCGCGCTCGTGAACCAGCCTACGATTCTGCTGGCGGACGAGCCTACGGGTAATCTGGATCCGAAAAATTCATGGGAGATTATGAAACTTTTGGAGCAGATCAATGAAAATGGAACGACAGTTATCGTTGTTACCCATAACCGCGAAATTGTGAATGCGATGCAGAAGCGCGTGGTAACCCTGCGCCGCGGCGTCATTATCAGCGACGAGGAAAAGGGAGGGTACATCGATGAGGATTAATACATTTTTCTACACGCTTAAGCAGGGCTTTCGCAATATATTCCGCAACAAGCTCTTTTCGCTGGCGTCTATAGCAACCATTGCGGCCTGTCTTTTCCTTTTTGGCATTTTTTATGCGGTACTTGCGAATTTCCAGCATATCGTGAAGAATGCGGAGGAGGGTGTC
The DNA here is from genome assembly GCA_910579285.1 of uncultured Lachnospiraceae bacterium. Lineage (GTDB taxonomy): Bacteria > Bacillota > Clostridia > Lachnospirales > Lachnospiraceae > UBA3282. Next base: position 109,354 of record CAJTTT010000001.1, read on the forward strand.
TCTGTCTGGGTTTTCTTTGACGAGGGAATTGAAGATGTGCGGATACAGCAGATCGGGGATATGATTGCGAAGCGCCCCGAGGTGGCGAAGATGGAGTTCATTTCCGCGCAGGAGGCGTGGGAAGGTTTCCGGGATGAGTACCTCGGCGAGTACGGCGACGGCTTTACGGAGAACCCGCTGGAAAATTCCGCCAACTACCAGGTGTACCTGAATGATGTGTCCATGCAGTCCGCGCTGGTGACGTATCTGGAGTCCATAGACGGCGTGCGGATGGTGAACCGTTCGGAGCTGGTGGCGACTACGCTGACAGGAATCAACGCGCTGATTGCCTATGTCTCTGTAGGCATTATTGCGATTCTTCTTGCGGTATCCATCTTCCTGATCAGCAATACCGTGGCGATCGGCATTTCTGTCCGCAAGGAAGAGATTAATATTATGAAATACATCGGAGCCACCGACTTTTTCGTCCGCTCCCCCTTTGTGGTGGAAGGCATTATGATCGGTCTGATCGGGGCGGCTCTGCCGCTCGGCTTCATCTACACGATTTATAATGTTGTTCTGGCTTATGTGACGGATCGGTTTCCGCAGCTTTCCTCCCTCCTGAGCTTTGTCCCGGTAGGGGAGGTCTTTCATGTGCTGGTTCCCATATCTCTGGGACTGGGTGTGGGCATCGGTTTTCTCGGGAGTATCGTGACGGTGAGAAGACATCTGAGAGTGTAACGGCCGCAGGGGTAAATGAGCGGCGGCGTTTGTGAGTCTGACTATATAGAGGTTACAGCTTGAAAAGAGATATGCAGAAGAGGATTAAAAAAATAATAGGTGTTACGGTATGTCTTGCACTCGTGCTCTCCTGCGCGGTGCCGGGACCTTCCGTACAGGCGGTTACCAGCGAGAGTATCCGGGAAAAAGAGCGGGAAATCCAGAAGGCGAAGGAGCAGGTTTCCGGCTTAAAGAGCAATCTGACTGACGTGGAGAAACTGAAAAAGGAGCTGGAGCAGTCAAAAAGCGATCTGACGGCCTATGTCCAGCAGTTGGACGGACAGCTTGCTGACATACAGGAGAACATCGCACAATATAATACAATGATTACCGAAAAAGAGGAAGAGATCGAGGAGACGGCCAGAGATCTGGATGAAGCGCAGTCGAGACAGGAGCAGCAGTATGAAGCCATGAAGAAGCGCATCCAGTTCATGTATGAGCGCAGCGATTCCTTCTATATGGAAACGCTTTTCGGTTCCAACAGCATTGCCGGGATTGTAAACCGCGCCGATTATATCGAGGCGCTGTCCCGCTATGACAGAGATAAGCTGAATGAATATGTGGAGACACGCAAGTATGTGGAGCTCTGCAAGGAAGAGCTGGAGGTGGAAAAGCAGCTTCTGGACGAGGCCAGAGAGGCGGTAGAACGTGAGGAGGCCAATGTCAACAGTCTGATCGGGGAGAAAGAGGCCCAGATTGTTTCCGTCAGCGGAGATATTGCCAATAAGGAAGCGGCGATCAAGGAGTACGAGGCGATGATTGCCCAGGAGAACGCCGAGATTGCCGCATTGGAGAAGGCAGTGGCGGAGGAGAAGGCAAGGCTGGAGGCGGAGAACGCGCAGGCCAGAGTCTATAATGGCGGCATGTTCGCGTGGCCCTGTCCGAGCTATAAGCGGATTTCTGACGAGTACGGAAACCGCATTCATCCCATTCTCGGCACCCAGCAGTTCCATAACGGCCTGGATATGGCGGCGCCTTCCGGCAGCCCCATACTGGCGGCCTATGACGGAGATGTGGTGGCGGCGGCCTACAGCAGCAGCATGGGCAATTATATTATGATTGACCACGGCAGCGGACTTTACACCATTTACATGCACTGTTCCGCCCTGTATGTTTCCAAAGGCCAGTCCGTTTCCAAAGGCCAGAACATTGCGGCGGTAGGCTCTACCGGGCGTTCCACAGGCCCGCATCTGCATTTCAGCGTGCGTCTGAACGGAAGCTACACCAGCCCGTGGAATTATTTAAAATAGCATGGGAAATATAGGGAAGATTTAAGTATATTGTGTATAAGGAGATGACCTTACTTGGATTCGAGAAACAATAACAATCGTTACTATAATGATTATCCCTGCTCGGGAGACGGCCGCCAGACCAATCCTTATTACAACAATGGCGGCCCGGCCGGCTATAACGGCGGCCCTGTTCCCCAGCCGCCCGATCCCGGGAATGGAAAAGGCGGCGGCAGTTTTCTTTTGGGACTGCTGTTTGGTATTTCTCTGTCGGTTCTGCTCGGCGGTTTTGCCTTTGTGGGCATGAAGGTCTATGAGGCGGTGGACAGCAAGAACGTGGCGAAAAAAGGGACGGCTTCCAGCGTTGTCAGCGAGGAGACGGAAAAGAAGCTTGAGGCGATCGAGGAAGTGATTGACGAGTATTATTATCAAGACGGGGATATCGATGTGGACGCCATGACGGAAGGCATGTATGCAGGCATGGTGAGCGCGCTGGGCGATCCCTATTCCGTATATTATACGGAGGAGGAGTGGAGCAGCCTCATGCAGGATACGGCCGGTATTTATTATGGCATCGGCGCGTATCTGATGATAGATCCCAATACGGGTCTCGGAAAAATATCGGGCGTTATCGAAAATACCCCCGCTGAGGAGGCGGGCCTTCGTGCAGATGATCTGATTTACCTTGTGGACGGGGAGAGCACTATGGGACTGGAGCTGTCCGAGATTGTGTCCCGCGTGAAGGGGGAAGAGGGGACGAAGGTTCACCTTACCATCTACCGGGAGGGAGAGAGCGATTATCTGGAGATAGACGTGGAGCGGCGCAAGATTGAATCTCCCACGGTTAAATATGAGATACTTGAAAATAATATTGGATATATTCAGATTACCGAGTTTGACGATGTGACCACCGATCAGTTTACGGAGGCGCTGGCCGTGATCAAAGGCTCCGGCGCGAAGGGACTTATTCTGGATCTGCGCGGCAATCCGGGCGGCAGTCTGAACGTGGTGGTGGACATCGCCAGACAGATCCTGCCCAAGGGGCTGATCGTCTATACCGAGGACAAATACGGCGAACGGGATGAGTATACATGCGATGGCAAACATGAGCTGGATATGCCGATGGCGGTGCTTGTGAACGGCAATTCCGCGAGTGCGTCAGAGATTCTGGCCGGTGCGATCAAGGACTATGATAAGGGAACGCTGGTAGGAACGACTACCTTTGGGAAAGGAATCGTCCAGCGGGTGCTGCCTTTGACTGACGGCACCGCCCTGAAACTTACGATCAGCGCGTACTATACACCGAAGGGCAACAATATCCACGGAGTCGGTATCGAGCCGGATGTGGTCTGCGAGTTCGACAGCGATGCATACTATGACGAGGATGTGGATAATCAGTTGGATAAGGCGGTGGAGATTCTGGGGGAGTAGGCGGTCAATAATTGCGAAAAAGGCTGTTGTTTACAAAAGATTGATTGACTGGCAGTAATGAGTGTGGTACACTGAATCACACCGACATACAATAAGAAAAAAGATACGATTTGCTTGCTCTTTTGGAATAGAGGTACAAAAACAGGCCATGCTATCTGTAAAGAGAAAGTAGGGGAAGACATGAAGAAGGAAAAATTGCTTGAGACTGTAAAAAACTGGGAAATTGGCGGTACGGAGTTCGCAGAATTTTTTCAGTATTATATGAAGTGCAGAGAATATCTGCGTCAACAGTGCGAGGATGAGCTTTGTACAGACAGAGATCGGAACATGATCGGGAAACTGGAGTTTTGGCTGGAGGAAGAAGGATTGTCGTATTTTCAGCGAACGCTGGATCAGACCCCTGCCGATATGGCGGATAAGGTGAAGAATTTCGCAAGACTGTACCAGTTTTTGCTGGAGAACTCTCAAAACAATGTGGAAAAGCTGATAGATCATATGTTTTATATACCTGGGCGTTTTGCAAATGATTTTGCGGCAACGCAGACAGAGATGATTGGCAGAATAGAAGGGGTGGTCGGCGGCTTTGAACGAATCATCGCAAACGAATACAGCTTTATCGGGAACCTTGAAAAAGGTTCCCTGTTTTTTGCACATTTGGCATCGTGAATAACGCGTGCTGTTAATATGGAAATAAAAAGGAGGACAAACAGATGAATGTAGCAGAATTGGTTAGGCATCCTGCACAACTGATCCATGTTGAAACGGTTCGGTTCAGTGCAGAGAAGAAATCGCAGACGGTGAGCCGGGAATTTAATGTGGAGGCCAGCACGGAAGGGGAAAGTATAGATGAAAACACGGGGAAATCACATATTAGAATAAAAGTGTACAATGATGATTTTTGGGTGGAAGAAGAAAAGGTCGGCGTATTTCAGTTTGAAGACAAATCAATGGATCCGCAAACAGCGGTTCGTTTTATGGAAGTCCAGGGATTACGGATTTTGTGGTCGTATGTCAGGGAGGATTTGTATTCTATCACGGCAAAGATGCTTGAAGTGCCCGTTATGCTTCCTACGATTGATGTTATGCAGACGGTGGAGAAAGCGAAATAGCTATGAAAGTGAGGCTGAAACGGACAGATAAAGACTACTATGGTGTTGGCGAGTATATTTTACCAGTGGTTGAGGCGGCGGCAAAATATGATCAGTTTATTCAGATCCTGTGTGAGATACTCAATACTTTTGATACCTTTAGTGAGGATATTGTCAATAAGGTAAAAAAGACGCTGGAATTAGAAAAGTATAAAATCAACGAGGGAGACGAAACCGTAAAAGAGGACTATAAGCTGTTTGCCAATAGGCTGGAAACGTTTTACTGGCATGTGGTTGACTATGAGTTTGCTGAGGAAGTCAAAAAATTTGATCAGGACCTATACCAGGAGAAACGCCTGTATCATACAGATTACAGGCTGGGGAGGTACAGAGGAATACTATTTGAAGTATTGATTGACGCGCTTGTCAAGAATAGATACCAGGGAAACGGAAAACGATATGCAACCGGCTGTACGATACGCATAAATGGATGCCCTATTTTGGCACAGTATGGATTCGGTAATTCCAGGCATAAGGAAACTCTTGATGTTGCCGGCTGGGATGAGAGAATGCAGTATGGTGAATTTTATGAATGCAAGGTTAATCCCAAGCGCTTTGAAAATCCCAATTATCATTTTTTTATGGAAATAAAAAAGGCGCTGGATGCAGACAGCAGAGTGAAATACATACTGGCGCTGGTGAGCGCAGATTCAACTAGGAATTTGAAAGCGCAGAAAGAATGCCTGGAGGAAGAAGATACCGATTGTAATATTGATTTTGAATTGATTGGGAGAGAAGGCATTTTTGGTATTTCACAATATGTGATTTCTGAGATCGCATGAGCGTGGAGCGGTCACTAAAATAACGACCGTGATTGTTCTTTTCAGAATACAATTCCCGCCGAACCTTTGCCATGAATTTACATAATTGTATATATATGACGAATAAACCGCTATATTTGGTACATGTCGAACGAAAGTCCTAAAATTTTATAGGCAAAGTGACGAAAAGGCTCTGGTTTTTTGGTGATATTGAGAGGGTGGGGCGACTTGACAAAAAAGGTGTCGGGCGATAGAATAGTTTACGATAAGGTGCGATGGGTGGCTCCGCTTATCTCACCTTATTCATGTAAACTGGCCGCGGCTATCATTGATATCACCGTTGGCCGAGGCTAAAAATATATTATGAAAGAGGAGGAAAACACCAAGCATGAAAAAAGTATTAAAGAAATTTAATCGCACACTTTCTATCATGCTCGCAGCAGCTATGGTACTGACAATGGTACCGCAGACTGCAATGCCGGTTCTGGCAGCGGAGGAAGAGATCGAAGCTACGGCTGAAGTCGCTCCCGAGGTAGAGGAGTCTGAAGAGACTACAGAGACTACCGAGACCACTGAAGACGAGAACACGGCAGATGTGGGGGAGACAGGCGAAACGCCCGAAACTTCTACAGATGACGAGCAAATCGAAGAGGACGGGGAGGACTCTGAGGGCGATAACGACACACCTGTTATTGATCCTGCGGAGGATCCTGTAGAAGACCCCGATGCAAACGTAGAGGAGCCTACAGAGGAAGAAGTTGTGGACCCCACAACCTCTGTTACAGATTCAACCACTATGAATGCTGGTGATTCACATACGGTAACCTTCCCCGAAAGCCCGGAGGGATACACAGTTTCTGGCGATGCAAATGCAACAGAGGGAACCGATTATACCTTTACTGTTACACCGGCAGCTGGCTGGGAAAACCCGACTGTGACATACAGTGTCGAAGGTGGTGATTCCAATCAGCCTCTTACAGGGGAAGGCACGAGCTACACGATTCCCGGAGATAAGATCATTGGCAACGTTACCATCAGTGTGTCGGTAACCCGCATTACCCACAGCTTCACTGTCAATGTAGATGCGCCTGCCAACGTGCAGACCTTATCGTACAGTGTTGTCGATGGCGCACAGGATACGGCTCTCACATCGGGAACGTCTGTAACCGTTAACGAAGGCGATTCTCTCACCTTGAAAGTAGTGCCTGCTGATGGCTTTGACGTTGAGGTGAAAAAGGGAGAAACCGCTCTTACGGGAACGGAGAATGTATACACGATCGGCGCAGTGACAGCGGACATAGAAGTATCTGTTACCACGGCTAAAAACAGCTTTGCTGTTACGGAAGATATTACCAACAAGACAGAAACTGATCTGGCGGTAATCGAGTACCTGGATAACTGCGTGACCGGGGATCCGAAAAAGATCGCCAAGAATACCGCACTGAAGTTCAAGGTGAAAGCGGCAGAGAACGCTGATCTGACGGGCAAAAAGGTAGAAGTATCTTACACAGTTGGTTCCGGCGAAGCGGTTTCCCTGACGGCTGTCAACGATGTTTACACCGTGGAAGCTGCCAAGATCACAGACGATATCAAGCTTACCGTGACTGTTCGTGCATTTGCTGATGTAGTTGTTACTTTGACAGAAAATGCGAACATTACAGCGAAATATGCAACGGGAGCGACTCCGGCGGAAGGTGACTGGAAAGATCTGACACAGTCTGCTACCGTGAAAGAGGATGACATTTTCAATTTCAAACCTGTTGCCAATAAGTATTTCAAGATCACCGAAGTAAAGGCTGGCGAGGAAGTTCTGCAGGCGAAGGATGGCGTATACACCTTTACCGTGGCAGAGGCAGTTACCCTTACCGTTGCGGCTGAGCTGGATGCGGCACAGTGCAACACGCTGACTTTTGCTGTAGATGGTGACAAGGATTCTGCTGAGGCAGTATTCAGTGTTTCCGCAAACGATGTTGGTAAGTTAGACGGCACCGTGGTTGAGGCGGGCAAGGCTGTTTCGGTTCCCAACGATACCGTTTCCCTGAAAGTAACACAGAGCAGCGGTTACAAAATCACAAAGATTAATGACAAAGAAGTGACCCCCAATGAGAATGGCGAAGTTACTTATGAGGTTACCTTTACGAACAAAAAAGCAACCGTTAAGGTGACTACGGACGCTCTGGAATCCGTGAACGAAAACATCATCACCTTCAATAACACTGCATCTAATATGACGTATGCCGTTACCGGCGATGCCAATGTTGAAAAGGTTTCCGCAGATAAGTATACGGCGAAAAAGGGCGCGAAGAAGCTGCAGTTCACGATCACTGCGACAGGTTCCTACGAGCCGGTTGTCACAAGGACTCCTGAAAAGGGGGAGGGCGCTCAAGAAGAACCCACGCCAGTTGCGCTTACTCCTGTTAAAACGACAGCTACTAAGACGGGCGCAACTTACGATTACATTGTGGCGGCGAGCCTGTTGAGCAATGATACGATCGCTATTGATCAGAAAGAAATTGAGAAGACCGTTACCATAAGCGGCGACACAAACGGTGTGACCGTTTTCGCCAGCGTAGACGGAAAAACAAAGAAGCCCGATCAGGCTAATGACAAGCAGTATACCGTTCTGCAGAACGATACCATTGCCCTGCGGATTGCGGCAAAAGCAAATGTCGGCCTGGTGAAGGTAACCAGTAAAGTCGGCGCAGCCGGCAAGGAAACCATCGCGAAGGTAACTAACGGCGTTGCCGCTCTGGAAGTTAAGGTGTCCGACGATGTGACGGTTACCGTTGAGACAGTGGATCAGTACACCGCTTCCAAGCTGAAAGACGATCAGGGCAATGCACTGATCATCGCAGACGTAAAGAAAAATGCTTACAATGTAAGCTATGACAAAACCTATACAGCAGACGTAGTCAAAGGTGTCGACAGTACGCCTGTAACCTTATCTGAAGTTAAGGTTCTGATTGGTAAGACGCCTGTTGCAGCCCAGGAGAATAAGACCGTTGCCACCGTTACAAACGGTACGACGGCGACCATCAACCTGGCTAATGCCGTAACTACGGCTATCTCCGGCAAAGTCCTTACCGTTGAGCTGTACACGAAGGAAGGAATCGGCGATGAGGCGAAGGATGTTAAAGTAGGCTCCTATACGCTGAATGTGGATACCCTCGTGAAGGATATCAAGGTTGACAAGAAGGCGGCTCTGGTAGTATACCAGCCCATTGACACAGAAAAAGTTTACACAGTTACCGCCGCAAAGGGCGTGGATCTGAGCAGACTTGAGGCAGTAAAGGCAGATGAAAACGGTATTCTCGAGACCATGACGTATGATAAGGAAACCGGGAAACTGACTGTAAAAGTAAAGGCTGACAAGACTGCGTTTGGCAAAAAAGCAACCATAACCGTATCTGAGAAAGATGGCGGTGCGGACGCAGCGAAAGCAACCGTTGAGATTAACGCAGTTGCACTGATCAACGAAATGACAAAGGAACCCGGCGTGAAGCTGGTAGCAGCGACAGATATCGCCTTTAAGCTTACCCTGTCTTCTGATAAGAAGATCGAGAACGCGGTGAGTGAGAAGGTATACTACAAGGTCAACACAGTTGAGACCAACGATGGTAAAGATGTCGACGGCACTGCAAAAGTGACCTACATCCAGAGAAAGGGTGACAGCCAGAACGCATTCGTTACCGTAGCGAATGAAACGGTATCCGGCAATGGTCTCAAGCCCGGTGACGGCAAGGCCGCTTCTTACAAGGTAACCGCAACACTGGTACACACCAAGGATGAGCCTGTTGCAAATACGGAAATAACCGGCGAACTTGGCAAGGGCAAAACATCCAAAGAGCAGGTACTGAAAACGCAGACCCCTGCTTACGAGGATAAACTGACCTTAAAGAAGGGTACGACAACGATCGCTACCGGTCAGAAAGATGTAACCATCGCTACACCGAAGTTCAACAAATACACCACCTATCTGTCACTGACAGAGGATGCCAACGCTGTTCAGGATATTTCCTTTGCTGGCGATGCGGCTTTGACTGTAAAGACAAAGGATGTCGATGGCGATATTGTGATTCTGGCATCTGCTACAAATAAGACTGCACTGGGCAAGCATACCATTCAGGTGACGGCAGCAGCGGCAGAGGGAGCGGCTCCTTCTACCACAACGGTTGTTGTGACTGTGGTAAGAGGTATCCACGAGTTAGAGGTAACCGTTCCCAGTGAGGACATTTACAAACCTGTTAAGAAGGCAGCAACCTTAAAGGCATCTGTCGTTTACAACGATGATGCTACCGGCAAAGATAAAGATGCTCAGCCTAAGAACAAGAAAGTGCTTTGGCAGGCGGTAGCCGTTGACGGAAGCGGCAATGTTAAGACGGATTCCAATGATAATGCGGTAGCCTTTGATGGCGTTACCGTAAAGAACGGTACAGTAACCGTAAACAAAGATTATATCATTCACGGTGATGAGAGTGCGCCGGAAGAAGATCAGTTCAAGATCATGGTAACCGCTGACAATACGGCAAAAGCTTTCGCCGGAAAAGATGATGACGACAAAGCAATCGTAGGTTACAGCCCGGTTATCACCATCACCAACAAGGGTGCGGATTTGAACACCATCGTACTCGTTGGCAAAGACAATAAGGTAATCGCAACAAGTGTTCGTGGCAGCAAGGAGGAACTGCCTGTAACGGCAACCGACTTGAACGGCGCGAAAGTAAAAGTGCTTCCCGCAGGCGTGAAGGCAACCGAGAATGACGGCACTTATGCAGCGGCAGCTTCCGCTAAGGAAATCAAGATTGAGAACCTGAGCTACAAGTCCAGCAAGGCGAAAGACTTAGTCGTTAACCAGGGCGAAACGGATGTCACCCTTGCAGTGAACAAGGCAAACATCAAGGCAAGCCTGACAGTTACCGCTAACGACGGCAGCAAGGCTAAGATCGAGATGAAGCTGAAAGTCGATTACGATGAAGTGGCTGAGGCGCAGACACTTGGATTACAGTTCTATCCTGTTTCTGTTGCAAACAGCGCTGGTGAACAGCTTGGTCAGGCATTAGCTTCTGAAGATACAAAGGCAATCACTTATGCCGGCACTACCAGACTGGCAGCGAAGGTTATGGTAAAAACAGGCGAAACCTGGACTGCGGCTCCTGCTTTTGCGAACTATGAAATCAAGGTGAAAAGCGGCACGAAGCCCGAGATTGTTAACGGTGTTGCGAAATTTACCGCCCAGAAGAGGGAAGTAACTGTTACACTGACAGATAAGTCAAAACCGAAGGCTGATCAGAAACCTGTCGACTATGTGCTGACGAACAGCGACATCGACGAGACGACAAAAGATAAGGTGACGGCAAAGGTATCTGGCAATCTTCACAAAGTAGGAAAATCTTCTGAGCAGAAGGTAACCATCAATCTGGAGATGCCTAAGACGCTTGGCGAAACACTGAGCGGAAAAGCAGGCAAGAAGACGGCTGTGGTTGATCTTGACTGGACGAAGATGAATGCTAAGAACAGTGCAGACCTGTATTACTTCATGGACAGTCTGGAAGATAAGACATACGAGCTTACGAATTTGGCGGCAACTAAGGATGGCAAGAAGTATACGGCAAGCTTTGATCTGAAATTTAAGAACAATGATAACATGAATTTCGGTCAGAACAGCTACGCACTGAAAGTGCTCGTGGGTGAGACAGCTACTGGTGACTCTGGTGAAACATTTACCGTAGTTGCGGCGCCTGCAGCAGCGGCTGTCAAGGTGGATAAGACAAAAGCGCTTACCTTTGCACTGACATCCAGCTACACGCTGATTATGAAGGATATGAAGGCAAGTGCATGGCTGACAGGTAAGACAAACGCTAAGAGCGACGATGAAATAGCCATTACTTACTTTGATGCGGATGAAGGTCTTGGCTTAAAGAACATGAACACCAAGGGCAAGACCAACAAGTTTACAGACTACTTTAAGATTTCTGATGACGGAAAACAGATCCAGTTTAAGGGCGGCGCTATGCCGGCAAAAGAGGATCTGACAGGATACCTTACCTATAAGGCGGAATCTGCAGTAGGTTACTATACGAACGGCAAGGGCACAGGCATCAATACGGTGAAAATTACCGTAAAGATTGACGAGAAAAAGACGTCTGCTACCTATGCACAGCCTACAAGCGGCGCACTGCCGGAAATTGGTAATGTAAAAGACCAGAAGACTACAGTTAACATTTTGGCAAAAGTGGGTAAGAGTAGCAGCTGGGCAGATTTGGCGTATGTCGCTGTTAAATCGGATGATGCAGTTTCCAAGAACTTTGCCGCGGAAGTAACGGGCAAGGATGGAGGCATTCAGTTAACCTATAAAGGTGACGATGCTTTAAAGCTGAATCAGACACTTTCCATCAAGCTGTTTATTGTGCCGACAAACAGCTATTATACAGCAGAGATCGCGGCTGAGAAAGATACGGTTAAGCAGGCTGAGCTGATTGCGAAGTACGGTATCGCGCTGACTGTAAAGGTAAAAACCGTAGAAGTAAAGAGCCCGACAGATGAGGCAAAGGCAGCTCTGGAAGCATGGCTGACAAAGGTAAACACGGACCAGCCCACATGGCTTAAGAACGGTCTGACCTCCGCAGATCTGCTCGCAAAGATTAGCGATGCGGATACAGGCGCAAAGTTAGGAACCGATGTGACCGTAGCAGTTGCCAAGAAGACGGATGCACCGAATGATGATGACTATACGCTCACTGCGGCAACGCTGGAAAATGCTGGTTCCATTGCCGGAACACTGACAGTAACGGTCAAAGATGTAGAGCAGCCTGCCACAGCAGCGCTTGATCTGACCATTCCGGCAGGCGCGCTGACAAAGGACGAGGCAAAAACCGCAGTCCAGACAGCAGCTACCGTGACTGGTTACGCGGTTGACAATGATGACCTTGCGGATGCTGATTCTAAGAAAGCGGCAAGCGATGCCATCTGTGCAGCAGCACAGGCAGTGCTTGGTGAGAAGTATTACACCGTTTCTGTAAAGGCAGAGCTGAGTGGTACAGCAGCGACAGAAAGTGGAGCAGGAAATGCAACCATTACGCTTACCATCAAGGAAGCAGGCAATGACACAGACAACGGCGTAGACACAGATGCAATTACCTACACAATTGCGCAGCTTGAAGCGTCTACTCCCGAATCATAAGTTCCCGATCCTGTCATGCGAAACAGCGTGTCAGACAGCGGAACGAATATGAAAAAATAATAGAATCGCCCCGGGTATCATGCCCGGGGCGTTCTTTTGGTTCACTGTGTGTTTCTTAGTTTGTATCTTCTTGCGTTTCTTTTTCTGTAACAGTAACTTCCGCCGTACCTGTGTACTCTTTATTGTTATTCTCTGCATCCTTGTAGGTAGCGGTAACCACAATCGTTGCCGTTGTCTCGGCTTCAGCTATAGTCAATTCACCAGATGTTTCATTAATCGTGGTGCCTTCGTTCAAGTTGCCTGTTTTTGCGGCTACAGACCATGTAACAGTTGCGCCCGATACTTCCTGGTTTTCCTTGCCTTCTGTTACTTTTGCGGTAAATGTCTTCTTCTCGCCTTTAGCCACGCTCACGTTACCTTCAACAACCGTCACAGTAATTTCCTTCTCCTCAGGAGTCGGTTCCTGTGCACCATCGATGTCTGCCTTGTCAAGCACCGGCGGTGTGATCTTGAACTTGAGGGAATCCGGCTTGGAGCCTGTTGCATTATAGGTAACTGTCGCTACCGCATCCACAGCCTTGCCGTTTTCTTTATAGTTCTTCTTGTCAGTGGTCAGACCACCAGCATTCACAGCCGCTGCATATTTGGCCTTATCAATGGTTACTTTAATCACATTGCCACTGTCTGCTTTTGCAAAACTGATCCAGTCGGGTGTAGCAGGTTTATTGTTGTTCTTAACTGTCCTGTCTGTTCCAATCTCCTTCACCGAAGCAGAAACGACTACTGTGTAAGGAATCTCTGTCGTATAAGTTTTGCTAGCCTCATCATAGCTCGTGCCTGCGATGGTGACCTTTGTATTCTTGGAATCCACTTTCACCAGTTTGGTTGTCTTGGCAGGATCCTTCACATCGATCTTAACCTTGAGCTCGATACCGTAATCTTTCAGGAACTGTAGCTTTTGCGCCTCAACATCTTCGCCTTCCTTTGTACTGGGGGTGCTTCCCGAACCAATTTCGCTCCACGCCTTAACATAGTAGCTGTCAGCCGGAAGGACTCTGAGTACAGCGTCCATCTTCTTGTAGGTGGTAGGAGCTTTTGAGGTATCGGCCAGTTTCAGCGGTACAATTCCTTTAGCATATGCTGTCGCTGTATTTGTGGTGTCGATCACAAAGATATTGCTGTCCTCGTTGCCCTCAAATGCTGCAGCAACCAGTTTCACAGGTACCTTCTTGCTGGTTATCACGGAAATCTCAGGCTGCATATCCGCTGCCGCCAGTACAGGTACTGCCGTAGTTTTAAGGCCGTTGATAGTGGTCTTCTTATCAACGTCAATGTTGATCGTCAACTGTGTCGTAAACTTCTCAGACGTGCCGTCATCATATTTTACAGTGTATACTACGAAGCCGATCAGGTTATTGATCCCTTTTATCTTAGCCTTCTTGTCTTCCCCATACGCCTTGGAAGCATACGCGGGATCTTTGAGACTCAGTACGCCGTTATTCGCATCAAATCCAAATGCGTCACTAAATTTGTTAATCTCACCCTTGATGTTGGCGTTCAGTATCTTTTCAAATTTCACTTCTGACACGCCGGTAGGTTTGCCTGTATGTGTCAGTTTCACCTTTGCCGCATCTTTCGTGGACATGTTGTACTTATTAGCCAGCTTATAGGACTTCTTCAGAAGGACGGTCGATACCTTGACTGCTTTGGAAGTCTGGGTATACGATGTGGTGCCGTCATCATTTACGAAGTCAAAGTATAAGGTTGCATTCTTGAGAATGCCCGTATTTTTTGTGCTGCTGAATATAACAGTAATTTCCTTAGCTGCCGTTTTATCAATCGTGTAGTCCAGAAGCTTACTGTCAGTCTTTATCAGATTGTACAGATCCTGGGAAGCCTTGTCGGCCGCCGCCGTGATCTTAATCTTTGTTATACCATCGCCGCTGCCGTTCTTCTTATCATCCCACTTAGGCACGACAAACTTTAATTCCTGCTCAGCATCATACTGTGCATAGAGACTCTGCTTCTTCGCCAGTGAAACGGCAGGAGCTGCTTTGAGATTCTTAAAGTTCTCGTTAGTAATCGTGTATGCAACCCCGTTTTTGCCCTTCTGATCCATCAGCGTCAGGACAGCCTTTTCTTTCTTCATCACGAGCGTGATATCCAGATTGTCCTTATTGCCATTGTTGTTGACGATGGTTGCACCGCCGTCCGTTTTGACTTTGTAGTTAACCACCCGCCCAAGTAAATCAACGTTCTTATCGTCTACTGCTTTTACCTTAATCATTGCGCCGGTAGGTACTGTAACAGCAGTTGTATTGCTGCTGCCGAAATCAGCATAGTTGCTATCCGTTGCGATCTGGAGCTTTGCACTCGCTACCGTCTCATAATCAATGGTAAACTTCAGCTTTCCGTCGTTGGCTGCTTTCTTCTTGCCGCCGTCGTTGGTCAGTGCCTTTACAGTCACATCGCTGACAACTTTCGTTGCAACCAGAGACTGATTCGCGTTTACTTTCACATCGTTCTTCTTGCTGAACGTAAGAGTGTAAAGATCTGCCTTAACGAAATCAGCATCAGTTAAGCCGCTCTCCTTATTAACGTCAGCGCCGAGAATCCGAACATATGTCTTTGCTACATCCTGGTGAGGAATGCTAATCTTTCCATCACTATTTGCCTCAACCACTTTATAGGTATCACCAGCGGCAGTGACATCATCTGCAGATGACTGCGCTTCTTCCTTCTGCACGAGAACGATATTACCCAGTTCCTGCGCACTCTCTACGATCTCGTACTCAACGAATGTGTTCGTAGCGTTATCCGAATAATCGGCAGCCTTTACCTGTACTGCAAATTTGTTGTTAGGAATCTTGTCTGCCTCGGCTGCCTCGGCATAACCCTTCTTTATGGTAACACTGCCGTTCTTTAAGTCTACCCATTTCAGGAGAGCCTTTCTGCCATCCGGCTGTCCCTCATTAAATGAATTATCCTTGGCGAATCCAAGGTAGTAATTCGCCTTTGCAGTCTTAGGCTTGCTATCTTTACCGCCGTCATTGAAAACGACATTGATCTTCGCAGCGGCTGAAGCTTTATTTGCAGGCGCGAAGATAGTCTTCTGGGAGGATGCCTCGATCTTTTTGATACCCTGTACTACAGTAAACTGCATAGTTGCAGATGCCTGTATAGAACCATCGGGAGTACCACCCTTATCACCCGCTGTCTGCTCTACGCAGAGGGTGTATTTGCCGGGCTTTACTTCTTTTCCGACTGTGAGCGTTACTTTGCCGTTTTTGACAGTTAACGAATCAGTCTCTTTGACCGTAATCTTATGCTCTGCATCTGCTGTGCTGTCCTTAAACTCTTTTACCCAGGCAGTCACATCCTGATCGCGGTTGTAAGTTGTATTTTTACCGAAATCAACGGTTGCCACTTCAGCTTCCTGGCCAGTATAAATGCCGGATGCCGCTTTTTCTTTCTTTAAGGTAATCTTGTCAGCATAGTAACGGGACTTGGTTGCAAGGTTTTTTACCGTCACAGACTTACTCTTTGCAATTGCAACATATTCGTCTTTGCTCGGCTCTATGGTGCTCGGATCACTCGTGTCGGGTGTCTCCGGCTGTCCGCCTTCTGTGCCGCCGCCCTCAGTGCCGCCGCCCTCAGTGCCGCCGCCTTCTGTACCGCCACCCTCAGTGCCGCCGCCTTCTTCTGCAGCCTTTACTGCGGCATTGTTGTAAGAAGAAGTGCCTGCATCGCCACTGTCTCCGCCGGGCTCACTGGTATCGGGAGGTGTAGGAGTTGCTCCGCTGTCGCCCTTCTTCGCATACAAAATCAGTTCTACATCCACGTCAAATTTCTCGCTTCTACCTTTTCCGAATTCCTTAGCGATCACATTGACGGTCTGGCGGGTCGTCTTGCCGGAAGCCTCGTAATATCTGGGCGTTTTATCAGCCGTATAATCCTTCTCTGTGGTGTCAAGCGCCTTGGTTGTGACTTTGTAGTAATACTTACCGCCATCCACAGTTTCGCTTGCGCCGCTGGGAAGCGTCATGTCCAGAGTCAGATTAATATCCGTAGCGCCTGCCAGCTTGACGGTGGGAGCCGCCTTCTCGTTCCACGCGGGCTTGGTGGTATTCAGTTTGAGCGTTGTTAACGCCTCTACTTTACTCTCATCAGGATTATCGTTCTTGTTGTAGATAGCGATTTCCGCTACGGATTCGCCTGCTTCCGCAGCTTTCGTTGCAATCGTCAACGTATAGGTGCCGTTCGTTTCTTTCTTAAGCTGTGTCTTTCCAGCATCCAAAGCATTTTTGCTGTCTGTAACCTTGATCGCAAGCTCATCAGCAGATGCCTTATCTGTGGGTGTCACGAGATAAGAGGCAGTCGTAGCGATGGTCTGCGTTAAGATATCTTTGTTTGTGCCGGTTACTTTGGCAACGGTTACCTTGCTGATAATAGGTGATACCTTAAGGGTAAGGGTCGCAAGAACCGCACTCTCCGCACCTTTTACTTTAACTGTTAACGTCTTGCCGCCAGCCTCTTTGTTTACTTTCAGAGTATAGGTGCCAGCCTTCTCGTCAACTTCCCCTTCCCTGCCAAATGCCTCCGAACCTTTTCTCACCTCAACCAAGCCCTTGGCTACAGCGTCATCCGCACCGCAAGTCACTTCGAGGTCTTCGATGGGATAGATTCTGCCGCCGTCGCCCGTCACAAGCGCCTTAATCGTATAGTGAGCGCGGGGCGCTATGGTTGCAGCGTTCTGGGTCATGGGTACCTCCTCGCCCTCCTCATCCAGGATAACTGTTCTGGAGTAGGTTGTGGAAGTTCCCTTAATGGTAACGGTATAATCGTTTGCCTCAACATTAGCAATTTCAAGAGAGGCAAACTTTTTGTCATCGCTAATCGTTGCCTCGGTAGCCTGATCGGAAGATCCTGTCTTCTTATAAGTAACTTCTGTGAAGGTAAACTCAACACCCTCAACAGGCTCTAATTCCAGCCCTACCTTTGTATTCTGGGAAACAAACAGCACGTTGCTCTTTTTCTCCTTGGTTGCCGGATATTGCGCACCCCAGATTCCAACATGCTCGTTGCTGCCGGAGCCAACCCTCTGTACATCGGAATGCGCCCAGACAGATGACCAACCGGCATCCTCCTGCCAGTCAAGTGTGATTTCTTTCAGATAGAGCGCCTTAACAGATACGCTTCCGCTGAGCGCAGCTTTCGGGATGATGTAGGTTCCCGTACCGTAGCTGACAGCTCTGTCCGCAAAAGGCTTTGATGCTGTCTGCCCCTTCTTCATGGCGCTCTGCCATGTACTGCCGCCATCCGTAGAGTACATAACCTCAAACATCTTATCGCTGGCAGTCACTACAGCCTCGATGTCCTTCGCAGCGCTGGTGATCGGATAGCCTTCTCCGATAGCTGTACCGCCGATCGTTACGTCAGCAGCATCGGAACCCTCAGCCATAGTAATGGTTTTTGCATTTTCCTTCGCCTGGAAAACAACAGATGCGGTAGCAATAACGGAGGTCTGCTCTGCTTCATAACCCTCCTGACCTTCCTCACCTGATGCCGGCTTCACAGCAACAGCCTTGATGGTTACCGTTTCCTCGGTATCCTTGTTGGGAGCGGGTACCGCTGCAGCATCTGTATACTTGTCACTGGTCTTTGCGGGGTCTGTGCCGTCAACCGTATAATAAAAGTCAACACCTTCCACAGCCGTGATCTCAAACTTCACGTCAGCCGCGCGGTTTGCTACCTTGCTGCCGGAAGTAATGGTAGCATCACCCTTCTTCAGAGTGATTACAGGAGCAGCAAGTTCATCGGCAATCGGAGTTTCTACTCCGTTTATTTTGTCGCCGGTATCAATTGTGGGGTCCACAACCGGCTGTTTTCCGCGGCGGCCTACTCGCTTTTGTGATGACTGTTTTGTGGGAATGCCCTATTTATATAGGAAGGAAAGGTGGAATACAATCTGTATTCTTTCGGTCGTCCGGCTGGTCTGCCGGATTTTCTTTTGACAGAATAACGATTATATCGGAATTTTGTCGCTAATCTGTTGCTAACAGATTTTTTGCGAGAGAGAGAAAGCCTGTGTTTACAGGCTTTCTGATAGATTTCGTGAATAAAATTTTGTCGCTAATTTGTCGCCAATAGGTTTGGGATATTTGCCCATCCGCATTTATGTTTACAGGTGATATTCCAGATACATATGTCATTGAGGATATGCGGCAGGATATCAACATTTAAATAAAAAGGCGTCCGATTTTTTAATCGGCAAAAGCCGGCCGCCCAGTACAGGACGGTCGGCTGCTCAGTTTGGATATATCATTTCTGCATACAGGCAGGAAAGTTTCATGCTTCCCCGTTCTTTAAAAATCTGATATAGCGCAGCAAATCGCGCCGGTCTTTAGGGTTCAGTTTCTGGATATCATAAACCACATCGTGCATGGTAATATCGCCAAGATACTTCACATTCAGATTGGTATTGCCAAGGTATCCAGTATCTGCTCCCAGTAAATAATCGGTACTTACCTTGTAATATTCGGAAAGTTTGGTCACTGCCCAGATTGGTATTTCACGGTGACCGTTTTCATAATTGGAATACGTCTGCTGTGACACGCCCAGATATTCAGCAATCACTTTCTGCTTAATATCTCTGTCTTCACGCAAATCTCTTATTATCATGCGTAGTTCTTTCATTTTAACCAAACTCCCTCCTTACGATAAACTTGTCATTACCGTTGTTTTTAATGATAGCACACAACATACGGTTGTAGAGCGAGAACCACAAAAAGAAGAGAAATACATCATCACACAATATATAAGTGTACCATGTTTGATGGTTACTATGTAAAATAAGATGATTTTTGCTATAATTATAATAGCAGAAAGGACGCAATGGCACAATGAAATCTATATTTTCGATGAAAAAAAATAAGCATACAGACGGCTTTCCCGATGATTTTGACAGAACATTATACAAGCCTGTCCTTAGATGCAGTATCTGTACAGGAGAACAGGTGGCCGGATTTAAAAATCTGGCCACCGGGAAATTCGAGGAAGTTATGCTGATCAGAAATGACAGGGAACTTTCCCTGTTTAAAGAAAGATATGGGATCAGCGAACTTGGGAAGGAATATTAAGTTTCTTCTTGTCGCCCGCGCTGATCTCCAGACCGATCTGTACTTCGATCACCTGCAGCGCAGTGTCGGCGATGATTGTGTGCGGGGTACCTGCCTTCATGGAAACCACATCACCGACGGTAACCGATCTCTCGACACCGTCTATAATCGTGCGTCCTTTTCC
This sequence comes from uncultured Lachnospiraceae bacterium, assembly GCA_910579285.1. GTDB lineage: Bacteria > Bacillota > Clostridia > Lachnospirales > Lachnospiraceae > UBA3282. The sequence goes on from CAJTTT010000001.1 coordinate 129,164, forward strand.
TGCGATCACCGTCCAGACCTCGTCGCGTCGTTCATGGCTGTGATAATTCATTCTGTGTCCGGCATTCAACGTTACCTTGATGGTCATACTGCCTTCCTCGATGTCAATGACACGGAAACTGCCCCAGGATTTTTCTGCAAACATAATCTGCTGGTCGATGTCATCGACAAAAGGTTTGATATAGCTGGACTGTGTTTTATCCGAGACCAGGATGCCTTCCGGGCTTGCGGAAACAACTACGTCCTTTAGTCCCATACAGAGCACAGGCACATCAAGCTCATTCACCACATGTACGTTATCGCAGGCATCGTTTAAAATTGCCTTGCCTATGGCAGGGCTTTCCATAGCTTCGGTCAGTGTGTTCCACGTTCCCATGTCCTTCCACATACCGCCGAACCGCATGACCTCAATCTGAGGCTCATGTTCTACGACCGCATAGTCAAAGCTGATCTTTGTGAGTGTTTCATATTTGTCATAGAGATCCCGGTAATCGCGAAAATCAATCAGTTCATGGGCGCGTTTCAGCACATATCCCAGACGAAAGGCAAACACGCCGCCGTTCCAGAGCGCGCCTTTGGCAATATAGGATTTGGCGGTTTCTTCGTCCGGCTTTTCCTTAAAAACGGACACCTGACTGATATTTTCCTTGTCTTCAGGAATGATATACCCATATTTTGCGCTCGGATAAGTGGGTTCAATGCCCATAAGAACCAGATTGGCGCTGCATTCAGCCGCCCGTCTGCCAAGAGAGCTGAGGGCTTCAAAATAATCCTGCTCCACATAAGGGTCAACCGGGCAGACTACCACGGATTCCTCCTCGGAAATTTTATGCACGTCATGGAGATAGGCTGCCGCCAGCGCAATCGCCGGGAAAGTGTCCCTCCTGCAAGGCTCCACGCTTATGCCCACATCTGTCCCAAGCTGGTTGTGAATTGCAGACACCTGGGATTTTGAGGTGGCAATGGTGACAGTGGCAGACGCATCCACGGAAAGAATCTGGCGGTAAACCCGCTGTACCATAGATTCGTAACTGCCTTCGGCCGTTTTGAAAATTTTGATAAACTGTTTGGAACGCGTATCGTTTGAGAGGGGCCACAGGCGTTTGCCGGAGCCGCCGGATAAAAGAACTATGTTCATGGGAACCTCCATTCTGTTCGTTGAAAACAGTATAACACAGCATCACTTTTTAAGAAAGAATCTTTCCCGTCTCCGTATACAGCAGTTATACAAAAAATCAAGAGTCGATTTTATTGATTTCCGCCCTGAGTTCGTCAAGCGTGCGGTGTCCGTAGACGGATTTTTCCACATCGCTGCCAAGGCTGTGTCCCATAAGCATGTGCTTGGAGAGATCGTCCACGGCGTATTTATCACAGAGCCAGGAAAAAGTATGCCTGCAGTCGTGAGGGGTGTGCTTTTTCCCGGAATTGCTGTACAGCATATCCAGTCTTTTTAAGAGCGGATAAAATTCATGCCGCCGGAAAGCATCGCCGTTAAATTGTTTTGGATGAAAGGATTCTGCAAAGGGAATAATGGAGCGGTGAAAGGGGACAATGCGGTTTTTTCCGGCGCGGGTTTTTACGCCGCCTTTAAAATACTGTTCCGCCAGATTGACCTCAATGGTTTCGTACGCTGAAATACGGAATCCACTGTAAATCATCATAAGTATAATGCGGACGGACGGATTGTCCTGATGCTGCCAGAGCCTGTCGATATCCTCCTGGGTGAACGGCTCCCCCTTCTCAATATCATTTTCCTGACTGATCACTACAAACTGTGCATAGTTTTTTTCAATGATATCGTTTTCCATCGCGTATTTATACATTTGACTGTACAGTTTTTTGATGTTGGAAAGGCTTGAGTAGCCGAGCGTGCATTCATCCAGCGCCTTTTGCATGTGGTGCTTGCGGATGGCGCAGAAACTCATTTCATGGAGCGCCGGAACGTTTTTGTAGGCGGAAGAATAATCCATCCGGCTGCGGTCGGAAAATTGTTTTCTGCTCTCCACAAATTTGGCCCGAAAGAAAGCATGATAAATGTCGGTGAAAGTGGCGGCTGAAATGCTGCCAGGCTGAAGGTTTCTGTTAAAATCAATCAGGGCATTGTAGGCGCTGAACCAGTCTTCATAATAACCGATTGCCCGCATCGGGCAAAGGTGCGGGGTGACGCCTCCTATTTGCGAGGTGGGGTAAGCGGCATAAGGTCTCTTTCGGTTTCCGCTCAGTTTTTTGATGCAGCCGAAGCCATTTGGTAGTTTGGTACGTTTTCTCATTTGTAAGGTCTCCTTTCTACTATAAATGACGTTTTGTTGTTGATAAATTAACAACACGCCATTTTTATCGAATTTATTTTACAGGAGAGGAATCGCCTTGCAAATAGGACGTAGGGCGGAAAAGAACAAAAGTTCGATTTAGCTATGTACTTTTAAAAAATTTTCTGCTATAGTGGTACATGACAGTAAATAGAATACAATGCTTCGCAGACAGAGGATGTGTTATGGATCATTTTAAATTGGTATCGGAATACGCTCCGACCGGTGATCAGCCGGCCGCTATAGAGGCTCTGGTGGAGGGGTTTAGAAAAGGAAACCAGTTTCAGACGCTTCTTGGCGTGACAGGTTCCGGGAAGACTTTTACGATGGCGAATATCATTCAGGCGCTCAACAAACCGACGCTGGTGATTGCACACAATAAGACGCTGGCAGGACAGCTTTACGGTGAGTTCAAAGAGTTTTTCCCTGAAAACGCGGTAGAGTATTTCGTCTCCTACTACGACTATTATCAGCCGGAAGCCTATGTGCCTTCCACGGACACCTATATCGCGAAGGATTCGTCCATCAACGATGAAATTGACAAGCTGCGGCTTTCCGCGACCGCTTCCCTGACGGAGCGGCGGGACGTGGTGGTCATTGCCAGTGTATCTTGTATTTACGGTCTGGGAAGTCCCGAGGAGTACGCGGGCATGAGTATGTCCCTGCGCCCCGGCATGATGAAGGACCGGGACGAGGTGATCCGCGGGCTGATAGAGATGCAGTATAACAGAAACGATATGGATTTAGACAGGTGCTGTTTCCGGGTGCGTGGAGACGTGCTGGAAATCTGCCCGGCACAGGGCGGCGAGTATCTGATCCGCGTGGAATTTTTCGGGGATGAAATTGATCGGATTACGGAGACGGACCCGCTGACAGGACAGGTTCATGCGGTTTTGGAGCATGTGATGATCTTTCCGGCCTCCCACTATGTGGTGCCGCAGGAGAAGATCAACGCCGCCTGCAAGGTGATTGAGCAGGAACTGGACGACCGGGTGAAATATTTTAAGGGGGAGGACATGCTTCTGGAGGCACAGCGTATATCGGAGCGGACCAACTTCGATGTGGAAATGCTTCGGGAGACGGGCTTCTGTTCCGGGATCGAGAACTACTCCAGGCACCTGAACGGCATGGCGGAGGGGGAACCGCCCTTCACACTGCTGGATTATTTTAAGGATGATTTTCTGATTATCGTGGACGAGTCCCACATGACGATTCCGCAGATACGCGGCATGTTTGCAGGGGACAGATCCCGCAAGAATACGCTGGTGGATTATGGGTTCCGCCTGCCCTCTGCACTGGATAACAGACCGCTTTGCTTTGAAGAGTTCGAGAGCCACATTGACCAGATGCTTTTCGTCTCGGCAACGCCCTCAGACTATGAGGCGGCGCACGAGCTGTTCCGCACAGAGCAGATCATACGACCTACGGGACTGCTCGATCCAGAGGTGGATGTCCGCCCTGTGGAAGGCCAGATCGACGATCTCATCTCGGAGATCAATAAGGTGGTGTCGGAGAAGGGCAAGGTGCTGGTAACCACACTCACCAAGCGGATGGCGGAGGATCTGACGGATTACATGAAGGATGTGGGCATTCGGGTTAAATATCTGCACTCCGATATTGATACTCTGGAGCGGGCGGAGATCATCCGTGATATGCGGCTCGACGTGTTTGACGTTCTGGTGGGGATCAACCTGCTCAGAGAGGGATTGGATATCCCGGAGATTGAACTGGTGGCTATACTGGATGCGGACAAGGAAGGGTTCCTCCGCTCCGCCACCTCGCTGATTCAGACCATAGGAAGAGCGGCCCGCAACGCCAGAGGGCATGTCGTTATGTACGCGGATGATATGACGGATTCCATGCATACCGCCATCACGGAGACAAACCGCCGCCGTAAAATCCAGCAGGCTTACAATGAGGAGCACGGCATCACACCGCAGACGATCCAGAAGGCGGTGCGGGATCTGATCAGTATTTCCAAGACCATCGCGAAGGAAGAGCGGCGGTTTGAGAAGGACCCGGAATCCATGAGCCGGGAAGAGCTGGAAAAGCTGGTCAAGGAAGTGGAGAAGCAGATGAAGCGTGCAGCCGCGGACTTGAATTTCGAAGCGGCGGCAGAGCTGCGTGACAGGATGGTGGAATTAAAAACCAAACTGCGGGATTTTGATAAGTAGTAAAAAATCGAGCGTTGGCACGCTCGATTCAGAGAATGCTTCGCATTCTCCTATTAAATAAAAAAGGCATTCGCCAAATGCCCGTGCAGGCACGGCGCCTGGCTCATTGCCCACGGAATTAAAGGAACTTTTAATTAACTTATAATTTAAGAAACGACAAAGATAAAGCAAGAGGTATGATGACATGTCTGAAAATATAAAAATGCGTCCGCGCGACTACATCAAAATCCGCGGCGCGAACGAACATAATCTGAAAGGAATTGATTTAGATATCCCCCGCAATGAGTTTGTGGTGCTCACGGGCTTGTCTGGGTCGGGTAAGTCTTCGCTTGCATTCGACACGATTTATGCGGAGGGCCAGCGGCGTTATATGGAATCGCTCTCCTCCTACGCGAGGCAGTTTTTGGGGCAGATGGAGAAGCCGGATGTGGAACGGATTGAAGGACTTTCCCCGGCTATTTCCATCGACCAGAAATCGACGAACCGCAACCCCCGATCCACAGTCGGCACGGTGACGGAGATTTACGACTATTTCCGTCTGCTGTACGCCCGTATCGGTATTCCTCACTGCCCGAACTGCGGCAAGGAAATTAAGAAGCAGACGGTGGACCAGATCGTGGATCAGGTGATGGAACTGCCAGAAGGCACGAAAATCCAGCTTCTTGCGCCTGTGGTGCGGGGGCGCAAGGGAGAACACGCGAAAGTCTTTGATAGAGCCAGACGCAGCGGCTATGTGCGGGTGCGCGTGGACGGAAATCTGTATGATCTGACGGAGGAAGCCGAGGACTTTAAGCTGGAGAAAAACATCAAACATAACATCGAAATCGTGGTGGATCGTCTTGTGGTAAAAGGCGGCATTGAGCGGCGGTTGACGGATTCCGTGGAAAACGTCTTTGCTCTGGCGGAGGGGCTGATGACTTTGGACGTTATTGGCGGGGATCCCATTCAGTTCAGCCAGAGCTTTGCCTGTCCCGACTGCGGCATCAGCATCAGCGAAATTGAGCCGAGAAGCTTTTCCTTCAACAATCCTTTCGGCGCGTGTCCCGGCTGTTTCGGCCTGGGCTATAAAATGGAGTTTGACGTGGATCTGATGATACCCGACAAAAACGTGAGCCTGGAGGACGGCGCGATCGCGGTTCTCGGCTGGCAGTCCAGCGGCGCGGAGGGAAGCTTTACCAACGCGATTCTGAAAGCCCTCGCGAAGGAATTTAAGTTCAGCCTGCAGACGCCTTTCGGGGAGCTGCCCGAGAAAGTGCAGGATCTCATTCTTTACGGTACAGACAAGCAGGTGAATGTGCACTATGAGGGACAGCGCGGCAGCGGGGTCTACCCGGTGGCCTTTGAAGGTGTGATCAAAAATGTGGAGCGCCGATACAGGGAAACCGGCTCCGACTGGAGCAAACAGGAGTATGAGAGCTTTATGCGCATCATTCCCTGTAAGGAATGTAAGGGGATGCGTCTGAAAAAGGAATCCCTTGCTGTAACGGTGTGCGATAAGAATATATACGAAATAACATCTATATCTATTGCGAAGCTGCATGCATTCATCGGTGACATGCAATTGACGAAACAACAGGAGCTGATCGGCAAGCGTATCCTGAAGGAGATCCGTGCCAGAGTCGGCTTCCTGATGGAAGTGGGCTTGGAATATCTGTCCCTCTCCAGGGCCACAGGCTCCCTCTCCGGCGGAGAATCCCAGCGGATTCGCCTGGCCACCCAGATCGGATCGGGGCTGGTGGGCGTCTGCTATATTCTTGACGAGCCGAGCATCGGGCTTCACCAGCGGGACAATGACAAGCTGATTGCCGCGCTGAAAAATCTGCGCGATATGGGAAATACCCTGCTTGTGGTGGAGCACGATGAGGACACTATGCTGGCGGCGGACCATATCGTGGATATCGGACCGGGCGCGGGCAGCCGGGGCGGCGAGGTCGTGGCCCAGGGAACGGCAGAGGAAATCATGCAGATTGAGGAATCCGTCACAGGACAGTATCTGAGCGGAAAACTGCAGATTCCGATACCGAAAATGCGAAGAAAACCCGTTGGCTGGCTTACGGTCAAGAGTGCGGAAGAGAACAATTTAAAGAAAATAGACGTAAAGTTTCCGACGGGCATTCTGACCTGCGTTACAGGTGTGTCTGGATCGGGGAAAAGCTCTCTTGTCAATGAAATCCTCTACAAGCATCTGGCAAGGGATCTGAACCGGGCGCGCTGTATCCCTGGAAAGCATAAGGAAATTTTGGGCATAGAGCAGCTCGATAAAGTGATCAATATCGACCAGTCTCCCATTGGCAGGACGCCCCGCTCCAATCCGGCTACCTACACAGGCGTTTTCGATCAGATCCGGGATCTGTTCGCGGGCACCCCGGATGCCAAGGCGAAGGGCTACAAGAAGGGGCGGTTCAGCTTTAACGTGAAGGGCGGCCGCTGCGAGGCCTGCGGCGGAGACGGCATCATTAAGATAGAAATGCATTTCCTGCCGGATGTCTATGTGCCCTGTGAAGTCTGCGGCGGCAAGCGTTACAACCGGGAGACGCTGGAAGTAAAGTATAAAGGGAAAAGCATTTTTGACGTGCTGGATATGACGGTGGAAGAAGCGGTTCCCTTCTTCGAGAACCTGCCGTCCATCCGCAGAAAGATAGAGACGCTGAATGATGTGGGTCTTTCCTATGTGAAACTGGGACAGCCCTCCACCACACTCTCGGGCGGCGAGGCTCAGCGGATCAAGCTGGCCACGGAGCTTTCCAAACGGAGCACGGGCAAGACCATCTATATTCTGGATGAGCCTACCACGGGCCTCCACTTTGCGGACGTCCACAAGCTTGTGGATATTCTGCATAAGCTGGCTGAGGGCGGAAATACCGTGGTCGTCATCGAACACAACCTGGACGTGATCAAGACTGCCGACTATATCATAGACATGGGCCCTGAGGGCGGAGAAGGCGGCGGCACGGTGGTGGGAACCGGCACACCCGAGCAGATCACTAAAATAAAAGAATCCTACACGGGAATCTATATTAAGAAGATGCTTGAGAAAGCAGCGGAGCATACATGACACCCAAAACCGGCAGAGACAATCTCGTCCCTGCCGGTTTGTAATGCGCAGACCCGTGCAGAGGAAGCATGCTGCTAAGGCAGCGCACGGGTCGCGCGCCGAGTATGGGAAGATGGTTCTTCCCTACTCGATTAACGTAACGGTTACAGCATCCGATATCTTGCCAGGCAGGCCAGAATCTCCTGCCGCCTTACATAGGCAGCCGGCCCGGCCCCATAGTTTTTCGGCGTCAGGGAAAGGATGCCCTCTTTCTCCAGTTTGGCAAAAGCTTCTTCGGTAAGCTGGGGAAGGGTTTTCTTTCCGTTGGCCAGCCGTTCCAAAACATACTGCGAAATGTAAGCGAGAGCAGCGGTCTGGCTCTCCCCCACGATCTGTTCCAGATAGCGCAGGTCAATTTCGTTCCTGTCAAGACTGATCGTGTCCCAGCCGTGCACCTTCGCTTTTTCAACCCGCTTTGTGCGGACGGTCTTTTTCAGCCAGTCTGTCTTTTTCACGGTCTCTTCCGTCAGTTCGACAGCCAGTTCCTTTGCCCGGGCGGTTACGTCCTTTGTCTCATAGCAGTCCATCTGCAGAACCGTGTCGGCAACCGAAAGATAGTCGCCGGAACTGCCCGCCACCAGAATGGTGGAAATGCCAAGATCCTGGTAGAGGCTCCGTATCTTGCGGATAAAGGGCGTGATCGGCTCTTTTTCATCGGAGACGAGCTGGGCCATGCGCCCATCGCGCACCATAAAGTTGGTGGCTGAAGTGTCCTCGTCAATCAGAAGCACCGTACTGCCGCTGGCAAGCGCTTCCACCGTATTGGCGGCCTGAGACGTGCTGCCGCTGGCGTTCTCCGTCTGAAAACGGGTGGTGTCCGATTTCATGGGGAGGTTGTTGATAAACATGGAAATATCGGTCTCGTGGATGCAACGGTGTTCCTCGGCCCGCAGCTTAAAGGCAGACTCGTCTGTGATCACAAGTTCCCTGCCATCCCCCGAAATGTGGTTGTAAACGCCGCGCTCCAAAGCTTTTAATAAGGTAGATTTTCCGTGGAAACCACCTCCGGCGATCACGGTGATGCCGTGGCGGATACCCATGCCCCGCACCTGCCCGCGGTGGGGAAGATCCAGAGTGACGGCAAGGGATTCCGGGCTTTTAAACACAACCGCGTCCCGCATGGGCCTCTGGGAAACGCCGCTTTCTCTCGGCAGAATAGAGCCGTCCGCCACAAAGGCGGCAAGATCGTGCTGCGGCAGTGCCTGACGGATAAACTGCTGGTCGTCCGCCAGCGCCGTTACCTTGTCCAGATCCTGCTTCATGCGGGGATTCAGCTTAAAAACCTGCTGTGCCAGATCGGGAAGCAGATGGAATAAAATCTGCGCCAGTTCCCCCGCCGCGATGGTGCGTCCGAATGCGGGAAACCCTACCTCGATGCGGGCCTCAATCACATCTTTACCGATATGCATGGCAGTGGTTTCCAGAATTTCCTGCCCGGTCCGGCAGGCCGTCACCAGCCCGCTTTTGCCGGAGCCTTTTGCGGCCCTGCCGTCGCCGTTTCTCAGGAAGCGGTGAAGACTGCGCAGCAGATAATCTTCCACTGCGATACGGCGGTGCCTGCTCTCAAAACAAGCAGCGGGAATATTTCCCTGATTTCGGTAGACAATCCGCACACGGGAGGGCGAAGCGAAGGGATCTCCCTGCACATGGTCGATCCAGAGACGGTATGCCCCAAAATCATATTCCCCCTCCAGAACTTTGTAGGCCTTGTAACCTTTATGATCGATTTCTCTGAGTTTTGCCTGTAACTCTGCCTGTGATTTCATAGTGTAGTGACTCCTTTTTTATTGTGCCGCAGCCTGGCCGCAAGGATCCGGGCCGTGCGCTTATACCTGGGGAATGCCTCAGAAACGGCGTCCACCAGCCACTTTGTAGTATAACACAGCTTCCAGAAACTGGGACAATTTTTTTTAGAAAGAAAGGCATGGACGGGTAAACATTTCTGACCTGCCTGCCGATAATAAATAAAAGGCACGGATGCTGAAATCAGAACGGAAGGACCCGTTCTGTTTTTGGCGTTTCTTATTTTTTTGAAAAAAATTTATAAAAACCTTTGAAAAACCGATTCGATGAGGGTATAATATAGTAGCCGCAGTAGAAAGTAGGCGGCCATATGGTATATTCTCGGGAAGGGGAACGAAGGTAAATGCAGTTTACAGATATCGGTATAGATCTTGGCACAGCCAGTATTTTAGTATATATCAGAGGCAAGGGCGTTGTGTTGAAGGAGCCCTCGGTAGTCGCTTTTGACAGAGACACGAATAAAATCAAGGCAATCGGTGAGGACGCGCGCCTCATGCTCGGCAGAACGCCGGGCAATATTGTGGCGGTAAGACCCTTGAGACAGGGTGTTATCTCCGATTACCAGGTAACTGAAAAAATGATGAAGTATTTTATCCAGAAAGCTCTGGGTAAAAAGACGTTCAGAAAGCCGCGCATTGCGGTCTGCGTGCCCAGCGGCGTGACAGAGGTAGAGAAGAAGGCCGTGGAGGACGCGACCTATCAGGCGGGCGCGAGGGAGGTTTCCATCATTGAGGAGCCGATCGCGGCAGCTATTGGCGCAGGCATTGACATTTCCAAACCCTGTGGAAACATGATCGTGGATATCGGCGGCGGTACTTCCGACATCGCGGTGATTTCCCTCGGCGGCACGGTGGTCAGCGCATCCATTAAGATCGCGGGTGATGATTTCGATGAGGCGATCGTGCGTTATATGCGTAAAAAACATAATCTGCTGATCGGTGAACGGACGGCAGAGGATTTGAAGATAAAGATTGGCTCGGCATTCAAGCGTCCCGAGGTAGATTACATGGACGTGAGGGGCCGTAATCTGGTGACCGGTCTTCCCAGAACCGTCAAAGTTTCCTCGGAGGAGACGGAGGAAGCGCTGCATGAGACAACCGTGCAGATCGTGGAGACGATACACAGCGTGCTCGAAAAGACGCCCCCGGAGCTGGCGGCTGACATCGCAGACCGCGGTATTGTCCTGACAGGAGGCGGCAGTCTGCTCCGCGGACTGGAGGATCTGATCGCGGCCAAGACCGGCATTAACACCATGACGGCGGAAGATCCGATGACGGCTGTGGCGATCGGCACAGGAAAGTATGTGGAATTTTTGGCGGGTTACCGCGAAGACTAGAACGAAAAGAAATTCTAATTACTCGCAGCAGAGTCTGCTTCGTAAAGAATTTCTATGTTTCGTTCACGAGGATGTAAAAAACACATCCTCGGCAGCTTAATGGAGGAAGATGCGTTATGTTAAAAGGTTTGTACACCGCCTATACGGGCATGTTGAATGAGCAGCATCGGATGGATGTTCTGACGAACAATCTGGCGAACGCTACGACCAACGGGTTTAAGAAAGAGGGCACCACAAGCGAAGCTTTTGACACGGTGCTTGCCTATAAGATCAAAGACCTGTCGGAACCGGGCAATCTTCCGAGACCGCTTGCCACCAACAGAGCGGTGGATCAGGCGGAGGCGAACAATCCGCTGAATGAGAATTACATGGAGCGGCGTGTCAGAAAGACCGGCCTGAATCTGGGCGTAAAGATCGGAGAAAATTATGTGGATTACTCTGAGGGACCGATTAAAGAAACAGGCAATCCGCTGGATCTGGCGCTTTCCGACAGAGGCTTTTTCGCGGTAGAGTATACCAACAAAGCCGGAGTCACTTCCACCAAATATACGAGAGACGGCAACTTTACCATGAACCAGCAGGGTTTCCTGCAGACCCAGGACGGCGACTATGTGCTGGACCAGGACGGCCAGAGAATCCAGATGGACACGGTTCTTCCCATCAGTATCAGCCGCAACGGCACGATTACACAGGATGGCAATATGGTGGCTGTCATCGGCATTGCCGATTTTGAGGATTACAATTATCTGGAGCGTTTTGGCGAGAATTACTTCCAGCCGGTAGAGGGCGCGACAGAGCTGGAACGGGGCGAGACGGGCGTCAACACGCAGATCCATCAAGGATATCTGGAAATGTCGAATATTTCCGTTGTGACTGAAATGGTCAACATGATTACCCTGCAGCGTCAGTATGAGAGCAACCAGAAAGTAATTACCACCTATGATGACACATTAGAGCAGGCGGTAATGCAGAACGGTAAAGTATAAGAGTTAAAAAACAGAGAAAACGTGTAAAGGAGAATACTATGGTTAGGAGTTTATGGTCGGGTGCAACCGGCATGAATGCGCAGCAGACAAATGTAGACACGATAGCAAACAACCTTGCAAACGTCAATTCCGTTGGATATAAGGCGCAGGTGGCACAGTTTAAGTCTCTTCTGTACCAGAACTTACAGTCTGTCACCACAACGGCTAACGGTGATCCGAAGCCTACCACCTCTCAGGTGGGTCTTGGCGTCCGCACCGCTTCCATCAATCAGATTTTTACGCAGGGAAGTCTTCTTGACTCCGCTTCCGACACATCCTTTGCAATCGAGGGCGACGGTTTCTTTGCCCTGCGCGGGGAGGAAGGCGAAATTTATTACACGAGAAACGGTGACTTTACATGGGCGATCGGCGCCAACAACCGTATGACTTTGACAAACGCGGACGGACTTCCCGTGCTGGATACGGAAGGCCGTGCCATTGTTACCGATGCGGGGTACATAGCAAGCAACCTCACGATTACAGAGGACGGGCAGATCTGTTATCCCGACGCGCAGAATAATCCGCAGCCCATCGGCATACAGATCGGTACTTTCCAGTTTAACAATCCCGGCGGCCTCAAGAGAGTGGGCGATACACTCTTTTCTGTAACTGACGCCAGCGGACGTGTTCTCAATGAGACTACAACGGACGGCATACAGAGAAGCAGAATTATCCAGGGCTATCTGGAAGGCTCCAATGTACAGGTGGCAAACGAGATGGTAAACCTGATCGTTGCACAGCGCGCATACGAGATGAACTCCAAGTCCATCACCACCTCCGACTCCATGCTGGAAGTGGCTAATAACTTGAAACGCTAAGAGCCGTGCAAAAGGGTGACTTTCCAGATTGCGCATGCTTGCATGCGGCAAGCTGGAAAGGTTGCATGAGCAAACAGGGAGAACGCATATGAACGATTTAACCAACTTATCCGCATACACGAACTACATGACCGACACAAACCGTGTGGCCACAGAGAACCTTCAGAAAAATCTGCAGAGTGCAGACAAGGCCGGCAAGGAAAAGGAGGACGATGCCCTCTTTGATGCCTGCAAGCAGTTTGAGGCTTATTTGTGGGAGCAGGTCTATAAGGAAATGCAGAAAACCGTGGACATCTTCGGCGAGGACGAGGACGGCTACGCTTCCAATATGGTGGATTATTTTAAGGACACGGTGATCCAGCAGATTTCCGAGCAGACCGCAACGCAGGGTTCTAACTCCCTTGCGCAGATGTTATATGAGCAGGCAAAGATCAACTACGGCATTTCCTGATAATTGCAGTATTCTACACCACACAGGTATTCTATGGAAACAGTCAAAGGATTTATAGATCATATTATTTACCGTAACAAAGACAATGGATATACGGTTTTAAATCTTCTCACGCAGGAGGACGAAATCACCTGCGTGGGTTTTTTTAAAACTATGGACCAGGGCGAGACGATCGAGGCGCAGGGGGAGTATACCCAGCACCAGATATACGGAAAACAGTTTAAAATTGAACAATATAAAATCCTGCCTCCCAGCGATGAGATCAGCATGGAGAGATATCTTTCATCCGGCGCGGTAAAAGGCGTGGGAGAAGCGTTGGCGAAACGGATTATCAAGGCTTTCGGCGCAGACACTTACCGTGTGATCGAGGAGGAGCCGGAGCGTCTGGCGGAGGTAAAAGGAATCAGCCTTCGCAAGGCCCGGGAAATTGCGGCATCCCTTTACGAGAAGAGGGACGCCAGGGATGCCATGACTTTTCTGCAGGGGTATGGTATCTCCAATACGCTCGCGCTCCGCATTTACGAGGCCTACGGCATGGGGCTTTACGGCGTGATGCGGGAAAATCCTTACCGGCTGGCGGAGGATATTCAGGGAATCGGATTCCGCATCGCGGATGAAATTGCTTCGAAAATCGGTATTCATACAGACTCCGATTACCGCATCAGAAGCGGCCTGCTCTATACCCTGCAGCAGGCGGGGGGCGAGGGACACTGCTATCTCCCGGCGGACAGACTGCTTGCTGAGGCCGGGGAGCTTTTAGGCATTGAGCCGCCTCTGATGGAACCGCAGCTCCAGAATCTGGCGATGGACAAAAAACTGGTCATAAAATATGTTCCTGTGGAGAACGGCATCGAGCCTTCGCGGGAATGCCGTGTCTATGCCAGCACATTTTATTACGCCGAATTAAATTGCGCGCGGATGCTGCATGATTTGAATATATCGGAAGAACTTCTTCCCGCCGAGGAGGAAGCGCTGCTGCAAAAAATAGATCAGGTGGAGACGGATCTTGGAATTGTCCTTGACAGCCTGCAGAAACGATCTGTGCTGGAGAGCATCAGAAACGGTGTGTTCATCCTCTCCGGCGGCCCGGGTACGGGTAAGACTACCACCATCAATGCGATTATCCGCTACTTTCTCTCCCAGGGCATGGACATTAGTCTGGCGGCTCCCACGGGCCGGGCGGCCAAGCGCATGACCGAGGCCACAGGCTATGAGTCGCGCACGATCCACAGGCTGTTGGAGCTTTCCGGGGCGGCTTCGCTGGAGGGAAAGGCGGCGCGCTTTGAGCGCAACGAGGAAAATCCGTTGGAAGCTGACGTCATCATTGTGGACGAGATGTCTATGGTGGATATCTTTCTGTTCCAGTCGCTTTTGAAAGCGGTTTCCGTAGGGACGAGACTGATTATGGTGGGGGATGTGAACCAGCTTCCGTCTGTCGGACCGGGACAGGTGCTCTCCGATCTCATCAAAAGCGGCGCATTCCAGACTGTGGCCCTTGAAAAGATTTTCCGGCAGGCAAAAGAGAGCGATATCGTCCTGAATGCCCACAGAATCCATGCCGGGGAGGACCCGGTTCTGGACAACAAAAGCAGGGACTTCTTCTTTTTGGAAAGAAACGACACAAATGTCATATATAAACATATGATTCAGCTGATTCTGGAAAAGCTTCCCCGCTATGTGGATGCGGCGCCTTATGATATCCAGGTGCTCACGCCCATGCGGAAAGGAAAGCTTGGCGTGGAAACCTTAAACGGCATTCTGCAGAGATATCTGAATCCCCCGGACGACAAAAAGCGGGAGTGCCAGATTGGCGAAACCCTTCTCCGGGAGGGCGACAAGGTCATGCAGATTAAGAATAATTACCAGCTCCCGTGGGAGGTGGTGAGCCGCTACAATATTCCGATTGATCAGGGCATGGGAATTTTCAACGGGGATATCGGCGTGATCCGAAAAATTGACGAGTATGCCCGTGAGGTGGTGGTGGAATACGATGAAAACAGGCGGGTTACCTATCCCTACTCAGGGCTTGACGAAATAGAGCTGGCCTACGCGGTCACCATACACAAATCGCAGGGGAGCGAATATCCTGCCGTAATCATGCCGCTTCTCACAGGGCCTCATATGCTTTTTAACAGAAATCTTCTCTATACAGGAGTTACCCGGGCCAAGGCGTGCGTCACCATTCTGGGCAGCCGCGCCACCTTGTCGGAAATGGTGGAAAATAACCGGGAAAACCACCGATACACCGGTTTCCTGGATCAGATCCGCTCGATACAGACCGCGGAGTAACGTCACACCGGCCTTTGGGCCGGATCCGGGCGGACAAAAGCCTGCCCGTTCACATCAGAAAGGACACATCTATGCATACACATCTCACTTCGCGTTTTTCGGCGAAAGTCTGTCTCCGTGCGGCGGCAGACACAGTCATCACTCTTCTGTTTCCCCGCCGCTGCCCTGTCTGCGATGAGCCGGTCAGGCCGTGGCATGCGCTTGTGTGCAGAGAATGCGCAGAAACATTTACCTATATCAGACCGCCGCGCTGTTTTAAGTGCGGCAAGCATATCGGGGACAGCGGGCGGGAATACTGTGACGACTGCGCCGACCACAGGCACCTCTATGACAGCGGCCGTGCGCTCTTCTCTTATCAGAGCGTTTCCGCATCCATTGCCCGTTTCAAATACGGGGGACGGCGGGAGTATGCCGCTTATTATGCCGCCTGCATGGCAGAACAGCTGGGATCTTTTATCGCTTCCTGTCATGCGGATGCGCTCATTCCTGTACCGCTTCACAGGAGCAGGCTCAGAAAACGCGGGTTTAACCAGGCGCAGGCATTGGCGGAGGCGCTTTCGGTGCGGACTGGCATTCCCGTTCGCGCAGATCTGATTGAGAGGGTGGAAAAAACGGCTCCCATGAAAGACTTATCTGCCGCAGAAAGGCAAAATAATTTGAAAAAGGCTTTCAAAATCCGCCGTTTTGATGTAGAATTAGGTATAATTGTAATTATTGATGACATCTACACGACAGGCAGCACCATAGACGCCATGAGCCGCGAATTTCGGAACGCGGGTGTAGAACGAATTTATTTCATATCCCTCGCCATCGGCAGGGGCATATGATAGGAAAATATCTCAGGGAGGTAAGCTATGAACGTAAGGAATTGTAGAAAGTGCGGAAATCTGTTTAACTATGTCTCCGGCCCGCCGATCTGTATGGGATGCCGTGAGAAACTTGAGGAAAAATTCCAGGAAGTAAAGAAGTATATTCAGGATAACGGTCATGCCGGGATCCAGCAGGTGGCGGAAGCATGTGACGTTTCCACCAACCAGATCCACCAGTGGCTCAGAGAGGAGCGGCTGGAGCTTTCTGCGGAGTCAGGAGTTACGCTTTCCTGTGAAAACTGCGGCGCTTCCATTTTATCCGGGCGTTTCTGCAGTAAGTGCAAAAACAGCATGGCTAACGAGCTGGGCGCCAGCATCAAAAAACCCGAAGCGCCCAAGGTGCAGAAGAAAAAGGATACCAAGGAAAATCCGAAGATGCGTTTCCTGAACTGATTCTTTTGCCGGAAATTGGAGACAGGTATGTTAAATGAAGAGAGAGTCGTTCTGATGACCAAGATGGCGTCCTATGAAGCCAATGAGGGAAAGAAATGTCTGGCCATCGGCAGTTATTTTCGGAGCGACTATATAGGCTGGCAGGTGCTTAAATCCATTATAAGTGCAACCATCGCATTTGTAGTGGTTTTTGCCATGTACATTTTTTATGATTTTGAAATATTTATGACGGAGATTTATAAGATGGATCTCCTGGAATTTGCAAAGAGTGTTCTTTTCTTATATCTGGGGACGGTGGGCGCATATGCTCTCATTTCCTATGTGGTATATACGGCCAGATACAGCAGGGCAAGTAAGAGCCTGCGCGCGTATTATGCGAATCTGCACAAGCTCTCTGCCATGTATAAGAACGAAAAGAACGGATAAAAGGACTAATTTACAATGACGACTTTACTGGTTGCAAAACAGATACTTTTGACCATATACAGCAAATATGAGGTGTACATCACACCGATGTTGAAGTTCTTTCTGGCGCTTGTAACCCTTGTGCTGATTAATTCCAGACTGGGTTACATGGAGACGATTAACAAGATCACTGTGGTGCTGATTGTGGCGCTCATGTGCTCGTTTATGCCGATGAATTTCATTGTTCTGATGAGCGCGGTTTTCGTGCTCCTGCACCTCTACACGTTCAGCCTGGAGTGCGCTGCGGTAATCGGCGCAGGCTTCCTGTTGCTCTTTTTGCTGTATCTGCGTTTTTCACCGAAGGACACGGTTGTGGTGGTGCTTCTGCCGCTCTGCTTTTTGCTGCGGATTCCCTATGTGATTCCCATTTCTATGGGGCTGGTCGGCGCACCCACATCGGCTGTTTCTGTTGGATGCGGCGTGATCGTTTACTACATGATTCACTATGTGACGCAGAATGCGACGGTGATCGCGGCTATGGCCGATGAGGAGACGGCCGCGAAATTCAAATTTATTATTGACGGTCTGATTAAAAACCGGGAAATGGTTGTGACGATTGCGGCTTTTGCCATGACCGTAATTATCGTTTATCTTCTGCGCCGTCTGAGTATTGACTATGCATGGACGATTGCCATGACGGCCGGCGCGGTGGTGAATATCATGGTGCTTTTGGTGGGAGACTTGATTTTTGAGATAAACCAGCCTCTGTTTGGGGTGATTTTAGGGACGATTGTCTCCTTCCTGATCGTACTGGTACTGCAGTTTTTCGTATTTTATGTGGATTACAGTCGAACGGAAAAGGTTCAATTTGAGGACGATGAGTATTATTATTATGTTAAGGCAGTTCCGAAGGTTACCGTTGCCAGGCCGGAGAAAAAGGTGAAACAGATCAGCTCTGCGAGAAGCGGCGCCAGCAGAAACACCCGGCCGACGCACCACTGACAAATCGGACGTCATTCGATTGGATGCTTTGCCCGGCTGTGAGCTTGTCTCGATTGCGGGATCCGCTTCGCGGCCTTAAATTGACCAGAATAGAATTTGACACAGAAGGCAGGTGATGAGGGATGGAACAACTGAATAACTTGATTGGCGTCTATCTCGCGAGACTGCACATGCCTACGGTGCATTGGAACGATGTGGCTGAAATTGCCATTCTGACCTTTGTGGCGTACCATATTCTCGTATGGATCAAAAATACGAGGGCCTGGGCTCTCTTAAAAGGCGTGATCGTGATCATGGTGTTTATCGTGATTGCCGCCTTCTGCAAGATGAATACGATTCTCTGGATCGTGCCCAATATTATCAGTATCGCCGCTACGGCTTTTGTGGTGGTTTTACAGCCGGAGCTTCGTTCCGCGCTGGAGGAGCTTGGACGGAAAAATTTTGTAGCTTCCTTTCTGGACTCCAACAAGCGGGAAACGGGCCGCTTTTCCGACCGCACGGTGAATGAGATCGTAAAGGCATCCGTGGAGATGGGAAAGGTGAAGACGGGCGCGCTCATCGTCATTGAGCATGAGCAGTCCCTGAAGGAATATGAAAGAACGGGTATTGATGTGGACGGTATTATTTCCAGTCAGCTCCTCATCAATATTTTTGAACACAATACACCCCTCCATGACGGTGCAGTTATTGTGAGAGGGAACAGAATCGTGTCCGCCACATGCTATCTGCCGCTGTCGGATAACATGGCTCTCAGTAAGGATCTGGGAACCAGGCACCGGGCGGGGGTGGGCATTTCCGAGGTCACGGACTCTCTGACGGTGATTGTGTCCGAGGAGACTGGAAAAATCAGCGTTGCCTACGGCGGTGCGCTTGAGCGGAGTGTGGATGCCGGGAGACTGAAGGAAAGACTGCTGGAAATTCAAGATAAACCGATGGAGGAGAAGAAGCGCAAGCTGTTTAAAGGCAAAAGCATAGGAAAGGCAGGGGCTAAGAATGAAGAATAAGCTTACCCGGAACTGGGGCTTAAAAATCGCCTCCTTTCTCAGCGCGGCAGTTCTCTGGCTGGTCGTTACGAATATCAATGACCCCATAATGACCTATCGCGTGACGGATGTGCCTGTCACCATAAAGAATGCGAATCTGATTACCGAAAGGGGTCAGGTTTACGAAGTGCTGGACGGCACGGATATGATTGACGTGGTCACGATTTCCGCGCCCCGCTCCATTATTGATTCTCTGGACAGGAGCAATGTGGTGGCGGTGGCCGATGTCAACGATCTGACCAGCGTAGACACCGTGGCGATCAAACTTTCAACGAATAAATACAGCGACAAACTGGACAGCATACGCGGCAATATCGACAGTGTGCGCCTGAATATTGAGGAAAAGCGTGACAGATCCCTCCCTGTGAAATCCATTACGACAGGCGAGGTTCGCGAAGGATATGTGGTGGGGAAAGTTACCACGGATCAGAACCTGATCCGCATTTCCGGCCCGGAATCCATTATTTCACAAGTCAGCAAGGCGCAGGCGGAAGTCGATATTTCCGGCTTTTCAAACGATATCAGCACGGATTCGGAAGTCCGTCTTTATGACGAGAACGGAAAG
This sequence comes from uncultured Lachnospiraceae bacterium, assembly GCA_910579285.1. GTDB lineage: Bacteria > Bacillota > Clostridia > Lachnospirales > Lachnospiraceae > UBA3282. The sequence continues at coordinate 148,739 of CAJTTT010000001.1, forward strand.
GAAATCACAGCGGCAAACATTGAAAAGAGCATTACCAAAGTGCGGGTCAGCGTGGAAATTCTGGAACGCAAGTCGCTTCCTCTCACATGTGAGGTGAGCGGCACCCCGGAGGACGGTTATCAGTTCACGGGAGAGGTGACTTTCAGCAAATCGACCGTTGCGGTAGCGGGTAAGTCCAAGAACCTGGAAAAAATCGAGGCGATTGCTATTCCTGCAGGTGTTCTCGATGTGACCGACGCGTCCGAAGATGTGACTGCGCTTGTGGATATCACCCAGTATCTGCCTGACGGCGTGGCGCTGGTGGAAGATAATTTTGCAGGCAGAGTCAACGTTACGGCGAAGATTGAGGCGGAACGTGACCGTGCCGTGCGGATTCCTGTGGGACGGATTCGTTTTGAAGGCCTTCCCGAAGGCTACAGGGCTGTTATCACAGAGCCGGCTAACGAGTGCAGTGTTACGTTCACCGGCCTGTCAGCGGCTTTGGATGCAGTCACTGCTGAGGAAGTGATTGCCCTGGTGGACATGGACGCCTGGATGGAGCAGGAGGAGATGGAAGAAATTACCGAAGGCAGCTATTGGATGCCTGTAACTGCCACTGTGGAGAACCGGGATCTCAAACAGAACGGCGTCACAGAAGTGCGGGTTCATATTATCGAAGACTAGATGGAAACAACGCGAAAATAAATGGAGGTGTATATGAGCAGATTATTTGGTACAGATGGTGTCCGGGGTGTTGCAAATGAGGAATTGTCCCCCCTTCTGGCGATGCAGCTTGGGCAGGCAGGCGCCTATGTCCTCACCAGAGAGAATGAGCACAAGCCCACAATTATGGTAGGCTGTGATACGAGGATATCGGGAGATATGCTGGCGAATGCCCTGATGGCCGGCGTCTGTTCCGTAGGAGCGAATGCGGTGTATGTAGGTGTGGTTCCCACGCCTGCGGTGGCATATCTTACCAGAAAATATAAAGTGGATGCGGGCGTTGTCATCTCCGCTTCCCACAATACTGTGGAGTTTAACGGCATTAAATTCTTTGACGGGAACGGCTACAAACTCCCCGATGCGCTGGAGGATGAGATCGAGGCGCTGATTAAGAGCGATATGAAGGGCGTCAAATTTCCTACCGGCGCAAGTGTGGGCAAAATCAAATACCGCACGGATGCCAGAGAGGAATATATCAACCATGCCATGAAAGCCGTGAATGTGGATCTGCGCGGCATGAAGATTGTACTGGACTGTGCGGAGGGCGCGTCCTATTACACTTCCGTGGAGACCATGAAGGAGCTGGGGGCTGAGGTTGTAGCCATTCACAATAGCCCTGACGGCACAAACATTAACGCAAACTGTGGTTCCACCCATATGGAAGAGCTGCAGGCGAGAGTTGTCTATGAAAAGGCGCAGCTCGGACTTGCCTTTGACGGAGATGCAGACAGACTGCTGGCGGTGGATGAGCTTGGCAACATTGTAGACGGCGACCAGATTATGGCCATTGTCGGCAATCACATGAAGGCAAACGGAAAGCTCAATAAGAACACCATTGTTGCAACCGTAATGAGCAACCTCGGCTTTTTCCTGATGGGTGAGAAAAACAAGATCAAGATTGAGCAGACCAAAGTAGGTGACCGCTATGTGCTGGAGCGGATGCGTGAAATCGGCGCAAGCCTTGGCGGCGAGCAGTCCGGCCATGTGATTTTCCTGGATGAGAATACAACGGGAGACGGTCTTTTGAGCGCACTGCACCTTTTACAGGTAGTCGTGGAGACGGGAAAGCCGTTGTCTGAGCTGGCTTCCATTATGGAGGTGATGCCCCAGGCGTTAGTCGGTGCAAAGGTTCCCAACCACAAAAAAGAGAAATTTATGGATTATCCCGAGATTGCGGAGGCAATCGCCGCTCTGGACAAAAAGTTTGCGGGTGAAGGGCGCGTACTGATCCGTCCCTCCGGCACAGAACCGCTTGTCCGGGTTATGATTGAGGGTAAGGATCAGAAGGTTATTACCGAGGAGGCGAAGAAGCTCGCCGAACTGATACAGAATATTATGCTGTAGGACTTGAGATAACATACAGAGATATGGTATACTCATAGTATCATGTAAGAAAGAGGAAAAGGCAATGGTAAGTCAGAAGGTAGTCATCAAAAACCCGACAGGGCTACATCTAAGACCGGCAGGCATCCTATGTAAGGAAGCGATGCAGTTTAAATCTCTGATAACCTTTACATTTCGTGAAAATACAGCGAATGCCAAGAGTGTCCTTAGCGTGCTTGGGGCATGTGTCAAGTGTGGCGATGAAATCGAGTTTGTGTGTGACGGTGAAGATGAGGAAGCAGCTCTCAAGGCATTGGTGGATGCAATTGAGAGTGGTCTTGGAGAATAATGTCACGTTCGGACGACCCCGCTGTATATTTATGCAGCGGGGTTTTTGTTTTATAGGAAATTGCGGCAGCGACGATTTTATGCATGGAAGCAATGAGCAGCGAAGCGGAATCGAGCTGCACTGTGCATAAAAGACAACATGGAAAGGGAGGAGTTACAGTCATGTTAAATTATAAGAGATACCGCAGAAACCCGGTGGTGGATTACCCCGAGAGGGAGTGGGCTGACAAGCAGATTGAAAAAGCGCCTGTCTGGTGCAGTGTGGATCTGCGCGACGGCAATCAGGCTCTGATTGACCCTATGGTCGTGTCCGAAAAAATTGAGTTTTTTAATTATCTGATTAAACTCGGTTTTAAGGAAATTGAGATCGGGTTCCCGGCCGCCAGCCAGATTGAGTTTGATTTCCTGCGCCAGCTCGTGGACAGGAAGCTGATTCCCGATGATGTGGTGGTACAGGTACTGACCCAGTGCAGGGAGGAACTTGTGGAGCGCACCTTTGCGTCCATTGAGGGATGTAAGCAGGCCATTGTGCATATTTATAATTCCACCTCAACCCTGCAGCGGGACGTGGTCTTCCAGATGGGCCGCGAGGAGATCATAGACATTGCCGTTGAGGGCGTGAAGATGGTGAAACGCCACGCCGCGAAATTCCCCGGCAAAGTGATTCTGGAATACTCTCCCGAGAGCTTTACCGGCACCGAGTTAGATTACGCGCTGGAAGTCTGCAATGCGGTGCAGAGGGAGTGGGGTCCGACTAAGGAAAATCCCATGATCATCAATCTTCCCTCCACGGTGGAGATGACGACACCCAACGTTTTTGCAGACAGGATTGAGTGGATGGACAAACATCTGGAAAACAGGGAGAGCATCATTCTGAGCATACATCCCCACAACGACAGAGGAACCGGTGTGGCGACCGCAGAGCTTGCCCTGCTTGCAGGCGCGGAGCGTGTGGAAGGCACCCTTTTCGGAAACGGCGAGAGAACAGGAAACGTGGATATCCTGAATATTGCCTATAATATGTTTTCCCAGGGTATAGATCCCGAGCTTGCCATCGAGCATGTGAACGAAAGCATTGAGATTTACGAGAGATGCTGCAAGATTCCTGTGCACCCCAGACATCCCTACGCGGGCAAGCTGGTGTTTACCGCTTTCTCCGGCTCCCATCAGGACGCTATCAACAAGGGTGTGAAGGCATTGAAAGAACGGGGCGGGGAATATTGGGAAGTGCCCTATCTTCCCATTGATCCTGCGGATATTGGCCGGGAGTATGAGCCTATCGTGCGCATCAATTCACAGTCCGGCAAGGGCGGCGTGGCCTTTGTCATGGATACTTATTTTGGCTTTAAACTGCCTAAGGGGATGCATCGGGAATTTGCCAATGTCATTCAGGCCATTTCCGAGAAGCAGGGCGAGGTAAGCCCGGATCAGATCATGGAAAGCTTCCGCCAGGAATATCTGATGAAGAAAGAACCCATCCATTTCAGAAGGCTTCGGGTGGATGACTTGAGCGAAGAGACGGAGTCCGAATTTGATACAAAGGTGACTGTGGTTTACACAGACAAAGGCGTGGAAAAACGTTTTGAGGCGGTTGGAAACGGCCCTATTGATGCCGTGAAGAGAGGTCTGCAGGAGACGCTGGATATCAACGTCAAGATACTGGATTACGAGGAGCACGCGCTCCAGAGCGGCTCCAATTCCCAGGCGGCGGCCTATATTCATCTGCTGGATGCGGAGAGCGGCAGCGTGACCTACGGTGTGGGCGTCAGCTCCAACATTACGAGGGCGTCCGTCCGCGCGATCTTCTCGGCCGTGAACCGGCTGGGACTGGGGGAGCACAAGTAAATATGCTTCACCTTTCGCCAAAATGAGTACATTTTGAGAACTTTCGGTATTCTGGGGGTGATACATTTGGAAAATTTCCGAAAGGTAAAGGATATGATGATAGAAACGACAGTAGGGATTGTTGGTATTGTCGTGACGATAATCAGCATCATCGTCACGACGATCAATACCATCCAATCATACAGGATACATAAACATCAGAAAAGCGACCGCACCCACCACGGCTAAGTTGCTTTTTTGATATGTAACTAAAACCTAAGGTGAACCGTTTGCTATAGGTAGCACCTTTTAAAAATATCATATCGCAGGCATTCGGTCATGTCAACACATTTTGATAATAAATATCAAAATTAAATGCCAGAGTTGACTTAATAACAAACACACCAAGTAAAAGGGAGGTAATTTCATGGAGAATCTCGAACAACTGAGGCAGTGGATAAACGAATCAGATAACATCGTCTTTTTCGGGGGCGCCGGTGTGTCCACAGAGAGCGGAATCCCGGATTTTCGGAGCGTGGACGGTCTTTATAACCAGCAGTACGACTATCCGCCCGAAACTATATTGAGCCATACCTTTTACAGAAAAAACACCGAGGAATTTTATCGCTTTTATCGGAACAAAATGCTCTGCCTTGACGCGAAACCCAACGCCGCCCATTTAAAGCTGGCCCAGTGGGAGCGTGAGGGAAAACTCAAGGCAGTGGTGACCCAGAATATTGACGGACTGCATCAGGCGGCAGGCAGTCAGAAAGTGTATGAGCTTCATGGCTCCGTTCTGCGCAATTTCTGCGAGAGCTGTCACAAGTTTTATGATGTGAAACATATTGCCGATTCAGAGGGTGTGCCCAAATGCACTTGTGGCGGCGGCATTAAGCCGGACGTAGTGCTCTATGAGGAGGGCCTGGACCAGAACACGCTCACGGGCGCTATCCGCGCCATCAGCGAGGCGGACGTGCTGATTGTGGGCGGCACATCTCTTGCCGTCTATCCGGCCGCAGGGCTTCTGGATTATTATAGCGGTAATAAGCTGGTGCTTGTCAATAAGACCCCTACCGCGAGGGACGGGATCGCGGATCTGGTAGTGCAGGGGAGCATCGGGGAAATTTTTTCGCAGCTTGATTAGGGTGAGCGGGAATTTACAGTAACAGCCAGTTTTCTCCTGCAGAACAGGAGGAGAAACGATGGAAGTCAGAAAATGGGATTGATTCCAGACAAGGGGAACAGTTTATGGCATTGAAAGGCGGAAAGGGGTATACAGTTGCGGATATCGAGGCACTGCCGCAAGGGGAACGGGCAGAATTGATAGACGGTGAAATGTTTCGGATGGATACGCCGACATGGACACATCAGGATATGCTTGTCATACTGCTTACTGAGATTCAACTGTATATCAGGCAAAACAAAGGTAAATGTAAAGTTATGCCTGCGCCTTTTGCGGTGTACATAAGAAAGGACAGATTGAAGCGGGGGTACGGGAATACTGGATTGTAGACACAGAGAAGGAAACGGTTACCGTATATGACTTCGAGCACAACAGGGCGGCCGTGGAATATGGATTTACAGACGGGATCCGGGCAGGAATTTTTGACAACCTGTGTCTGCGTCTTTCGGAAATGGATATTTGATATGATACGGCAGACGCAAACAGCCGTCAACACAGAAACAGAGATAAAAGTCACGGCGGACAGCCTCGGAATGGAGACAGTATGGATATTCAAGTCGGAGATATCTTAAAAATGAAAAAGCAGCACCCCTGTGGCTCCTCAGAGTGGGAAGTGCTGCGGATCGGCGCGGATTTTCGCTTGAAATGCGCAGGCTGTGGGCATCAGATAATGATTCCAAGGCCGAAAGCGGAGAAAAATGTGCGGGGTGTGGTGAGAAAATAACCCCATTCCCAAAACAAACGGCGGAGGCAAATGCCCCCGCCGTTTTCCATGCCTGCCGGCACGGCTTGTTATTTCTTATTGTTTCTTTCTTTTTCCGGCTATATGCCTGCCGCTTTCGGATTTAGTTCCCTTCGGATGCTCCGGGCTCTGTAGGTTCCTCACCGGGAATTGCAATCTCGATCTCACAGTCTGTGCCATTACCTTCTGCACCTTTGGTTTTCACTACCAGAGTGATTGTCGCCTTACCTGCAGTCTGCCCCGAAGGCGGGGTAATTGTCAGCCCGGCGTCTGCCTTTACTGAAATGTCAAAGGTATTCGGCCTTAAACCTGCCGCTTTTTGAGCTACCGTCATAATCCTCTGGGTAACGGTTTCATCTCCATTCTGTGTTTCGTTCGTAACAACGATGGCTCCACTCTCAACAGCTTTCTCGACAGCCTCTTTAATAACCGCAACTGCCTGCGCTTCTGTCTGAGGCAATGTGGGGATCAAGACTTTGAGAGTCACAGTCTTTGTAGCGTCACCCCCATCTGTCAGCAGCACTTTGCAAAATACACTACCTGATCTGGTGACTGTCGCATTGTTAGCTTTGAATCCATTCAAGCTTACGGTAATCAGGCTGTTTTCCGGCACGCCATTCACAGCATCGGATTTCATGGCATTAAGGATCACTGCTTCAGTTACGTCATTCTTAAGCACTTTCGTGTTTGAGCTGTCGCCTGCATTCTCATCTTCACCAAGTGTATTTGCCTCAATCCATGCCTTGACTTTGGTTTCCGCTTCGTCCAGTGTGAGCAGATTCGGAATTGCGGAGATCTCTTGCTCGGTGAGAGTAATCTTACCCGCATCATCAGCGAGTTCTGTGCCATCCTCATTTTTCACCAGCAGTGTAAAGCTGAACTTTCCAGCAGTCTCTTTTCCGGCGGGAACGAATGTAAAGTCGTCCTCTTCACCGCCCTCTTTCTTCGCAAAGGCTGCCACATAAGGGTCTGCGCCGATTGCTTCTTTTGCGGCGTCCTCCACCTCTTTTCTGGTCTTAGCGGCGTTATTGCTTGCGGTCAGCGCTGTGATTGTAGCGCTCGCCGAGTCACCTGTTACGCCGACCGCTGCTTTCACAGCATCGACAACGTCAGTAGGATTTCTCAGAGCAGTAATCGTAAGCTTGTCGCCGTCTCCCGTCTTATCTACGACAGCGGGTTTTGCGCTGGTGGTAAGATCATAAATTTCAATCTTCACTGCAAGGCTTCCAGCAGTGCCAACTTCAGCTTCAACTAAATCGAAAGCAGTGATCGTATATCTGATTTTGCTGGTATTATATACCACCTTCTCTGCCATATAAGCTTTCAGGTCTGCCAGCAGGCTTGCCTCGGTGGTCTTGTTGGTGATTTTCGCATTGTCTAAGAAAGTTTCAACTGCAGTCTTTACATCATTCGCCGTAGCGCTAAACGGTGCCAGGTTCACATCAAAATCTACCGACATTTCCTGCTTATCGTTCTCTTTCTTTCCGTTCGTAAAGTTCACCGTCACCTTTACAAAACCTGTTGCCGTGGTTGACGGCGCTTTGTAGGTGCCGTTGTCAACTGTCATTGCGCTCTGGATATTACGCATATCAATGCCGGAATCATCACCCACATACCCGCGGATATGATCTTCCAGATGCTTTTTCACATGATCTTTCACACTCTGATCCAGCTCTGCTCCTGTCAGCTTCTGCATATAGTAATAATTATACTTCTGCATGTTGTCTGCGATGGACTCAGAGATCTCCGCAGCAAGCTCTGTGATTCTTGTAACCGCTGCCTCGTAGTCGGACGGGTATTCGGAAGCCGTAATCTTCGGATAAGCAGGCATTGTCAGCTTAAATGCAAACTTATCGCTGGGAACTGTTTCGCCCGAGCCATAGCACACCTGTGCATTCACAGTAAATGCCTTGGGTGTGTAGATCTTATTTCCGTTAACCGTCTTAACCGTATAGTAGTCGCCTTCCTTCTCTGCAACCTTGGCCAGGAATGTGTTCTTGTTCATCGTGATGAAGAACGCTTTCTCGCCGTCCGCCTTACTGAAGGAAATCATGTCCTGATACTTTTCTTCTACGGTCTTGATTTCTGTAATCTGTGCAGTTGCATTGTCATAAAGCTCTGCATAAGGAACCGTAATCCAGTAATTGTCATTCGTTGCATCATAACCGCTCGCTGCGCCGTTACGTTCCTCGTTTTCCGCCGTAAACTTCTGCGTCAAGTTCGCTTTATCAACTGCAACTCTCTTGTTTGTCTTTTCGCTTGTCAGATCATTCAGCGCGATGGTTGTCTTAATCTCCACACCGTATGCTGTGATGATTGCCTTTTTCGCCTCATCGGTTGCCGCAGAAGCGACCTTCGCCTCATAATAGCTGCCTGCCGGGATGACAAGAAGTGTTACCTTCGCGCTCTTATCCGTCATGGCGTCCGTATGCTGCAGGGAGATCACGCTGCTGTTCACTGCAAGGGACGGAGTCCATGCTGCCTGCTGGTTCTTGACAACCACCTGCCAGGTTCCCTTATCCGCCTCTTTTACGAGAGCATATGCGATCGTAACAGGCTTTTTGTTGGAGGATACGGTTACGTTTGCCACTGCATTGGCAGCCAGATCAGCTGTCGCATTGGTGACTGCGTATTTCGTTTTGTCCTCAAGTTTCACCGTAATCTTTACTGTGCCCTTAATCTTGGACGCTTCCGGCGTATACTGATAGCCCGCTTCGTAGGTCACATAGCCGGTGAGATGCTCCTTGGGGATATCCACAAGCTTACCGTCCTTAAAGCAGTCATCCTTCAATTTCAGAATATCGTTGCCGCTGCTGTCCTTAGTTAACTCAAAATACTTTGTAAAGTCATTTTCGAAGCCTTTTGCTTTGCCGATAACGTTGTCGTTCTGCAGATTGCTGAAAATCACGCTATCGTAGCTGCCCTTTCCTGTCAGAACCGCATAGCCGTTATCTTTCGCAGAAATCTTGTAGGATGTGGTCGGCTTAAAGGCCAGAGCTTTATCCTTTGCGACTTTGATTGTGATTGCAGCAGGCTGTGCCGCCGGAACAAAATCGCGGTTGTTGTCAACTGTACCAACGCTCACCTTCAGCTTGTAGCTGCCGGGTGTCAGAACTGCATCATTATCAAAGTCCATCTGCACATAGCCGCCATAGTTTCCGTTGCTGTTCAGTTTCTGGTATCCCTGAGGCGTTATGCTTTCTGCAAGAGCAGCCAGTGTCTCTGCATTCTTTGCGGTCATTACAGACCAGTCCACGTCCACCTTCACATACAGATCGTTACCCTCTGCATCTTTGCCGCTTTCAAAATCCAGCGGATAGTCTTTGCCGGGCGAAAGCAGATTGAAGCCGATATATCTGCTGCCTGCCTGCTCTTTGCCATCTTCATCGATCCATCTTGGCAGGGTCTTGTCGGTGGTGGTGTAGTTCGACTGTATGGTGCTTCTCTTGTCGCGGAATGCCACCTTGGGAGCCTTCGTCTTGGCATCCATAACCGCTGTGAACCCTGTGTTGACCAGATTGTATGTCTTCTTCACGGAATCATACTTTGTTGTCTTTTCATTGTATACCTTGTATGTCAGTTCAACAGTGGTCACCTTATCGTTGGCAGCGATCAGAGTTGTGATGCAACCGCCTTCTTTATAGACATTGAGCACCTTACCCTTCTTCACGGACAGTTTATAATCCGTAAAGAACGTTGCATTCTCCCATACTGCCTCATTTTTATTCTTTAAGGCTAATGCAAAAGTTGCAGTGGAGGAATCGTTGTAGCTGATCTCCCTTGCCTCGTTTGCAGGAGCGCCCTCTACTTTGTCTACAGAGAAGGTCTGTTCGCGTGTGTTATCACCGTCTGCAAGATTGATTTTTGCAATTTCCAGACCAAGTTCGCTCACATCGTCATACTTGATGGTGGTGGTGATCACCTTAGTGGTGTTCACTTTCTTATCCGCCGCGCTGCCGTCAGCGGGAGCCACTGTCAGCTTCACCTTCTTAGCGGGAGCATATACTGTAATTTTACCTTCCGCATCAATCTCAACAGCCTTCTTACTGCCGGAGGTAAATGTCAGGTTGTTTTTGATCTGATAGTTGTCCAGATCAGCCTGCGTATAGCTGGTCTTAGTGGGCAGACCTGCCTCAAAAGCCATCATCTGTGCGCCGTTAAGTACGGTGGATTCCACTTCCTTGCCATCAGCATCGATTACGTCATATCTGCTTCCATTTTTCTTTACAATCAGAGCTTTTGCAATCTGCATGTAATCACGGGTAATCGTGATTTCATCACTCAGGTCGCATACTGTGCTTTCCTTAAAGTCGGCTGCTTTTACAAGAACTTTGAATTTGCTGTCAGCCGTCACTTTATAGTTCTTGGGAACGCTAATCTTACCGCTCTTATCAATCTTGACGCCGTCCTTGACAACTGCCGCCTCGGCTGCGCCGTTTATGCTCTCCAGCGTAGACAGACCTGCTTCGGTTACAGTTGCATCTACCAGCTTGTATTCTACCTTCTTGCTCTTCGGTACGCTGTCTTTCGGATTTGCATCATCTCTGCTGCCATTATAGTCTACCGTAGTTTTCAGGGTAACAGCCTTGTCGGCATAGTAGATGGAATCGGTAGGCACATTGAGACTGATCTCCTCAACACCTCTTACCACCGTAATGACAATCGTTGCCCTGGAAGCGTACATAGTATCGCCTGCAGTCGTGGTCGCCATCACCTGAACGGTGTGCTTGCCGAGCTTCGTGTCGCTGTCCGCGCTTACCACCAGCTTATTATCTTCAATCGCAACATCCAGCAGTTCATCACCAGTCATACCCATTGTGATATCGCTTGCGCTGGGAATTACCATATAGGTGGTTTCCTTGCTGAACTGCGGGGTCGCAGCAATCACGTCCTGCTGGCCGGTGTAAACTGTGGTAACGCCTTTCTTGAGGGACAGCTTCGTCTCGTAGGCGGGCGTCTTGGTCGCGAAGTCCTTAGCCGCCTCCTTTTCGAAAGCTTTACCCGCACCCTTCAGATTGGCCGCTGCAATTTCGGTGCCGTTTACAGCTTCACTATCCGAGTGCACCAGTCTGACTGCTATGCCGTACTGGCAGGCTGCGCCGGTGCCGTACTGCGGCTGCATTGCAGTGCCCTTTGCGCCCACATAGATGGTTGCCTCCTGTGCATCGCCCTTCTTCTCAATATACTGTACAGGAACGGTTTCCAGAAGCTTATCCGCATGATCTGCCGCCACATAGCTCGGAGTCAGCTTCACTTCATAATATACCTTACCGTTTGCAGGAGCCGCAACACCCTTCGCACCCAGGGAAAGGGTCAGGGAAACGTCTGTGGAAGACACCTGCTTCACAGCGGGCTGGAACTTTGTAGCTTCAAGAAGAGCAGACGCAGTCACCTTAACTGTCAGGTCTTTGCCGTCCTTCTGGATATACTCTTTGGCATTATCTGACCCTGTGTAAACCTTTAATTCGGTGGACTCGCCAGCGCCATAGCCTGTTGTAATCTGAAGCATGCCGTTTACGATCGCGGCGGTCTTTACAACGTCCTTGTTGGCATCGCCTGTCGGAACTTCAAATTTCAGTTCGTTTACATCTGCATTTTTCGTAACATCTACTTTATAAGATACGGTTGTGTCAGCAGTCTGAGCGATATCCTTACCGTTGTTGATCTTAACGTCTTTGTCAACCAGCACAGAAGATACCTTCAATGCGTAGGATGCCACAGGCTGTGCGCCTTCTTCCGCGCTGTCATAAAGCAGAAGCGTGCATTCTGCACCTGCAAGACCCTCGGCGAGCGTGATCTGCGCGCTTGTATCGCCTGCCTTGAAGGTGGTGCTCCAGTTCTTTCCACCCTCTTCGGTGGTCTGAGGAACCAGTGCAGTGCCCTTCTTCAGTTCCACTTTCTGCAGGGCAAGAGGAGCCGTACCACTCTTAACCACTGCCTCATATGTGCCGTCATAACGTACATCGTACTTTTTGCTCTTATTCAGCGTCAGAGCGGCATTGTTATCCACATCTTTCAGAGGCTGCACGCTGAGCAGCTTTTCGGCAGTGATGGTGATGGTTACGTTATTCTCTGCCGTCACGATAAACTTGTGGAACAGTGCGCCCTTTGTAAATCCTTCGAGAGCCGCCGCATCGCCAACGTCGATTTTCTCTGTGATTTCGTCAAGCTTGCAGTTGTCAAGAGCGGATGCGGTGATGGTCAGGCTGGCGCCTTCTGTCACTTCTACTTCCACGCCGCCGTCTGCAGCGTCAGACTCTACTGTCTGTGTACCCTGCTTCAGGACTACATTAACATCTTCCTCGTCATAGAGTACGGTAATTTTCTTCTTGCTCTCGGTCTCTGTAATGACAATCGTGTCATCTGTTCCGAGTAAAGCTGCGGCGAGAGAGTAGGTATATACAGTCTTGCCGTCTTTTTTCTCGACATCGACAGGCTTTACCTCATTGCTGGTAGAGTAGTTAACGGTCGGTGTGTAAGGGCCGTCAGCGGTAATGGTAAAATCTACATCCTTAACGCCGACTGCCAGGTTATACTTATTCTCGTTCTGTTCATCCTGAGTAACCTTCTCCGGCACCTCAGTGACTGCGAGAGTCATATGCTCAGCCGCGCTGCCATCAAAGGTAACCGTATTGGCCGTCTCAAGCGCTTTTCTTTCCGTTGTTACGGTCAACGCAGCGAGTTCGCCCTTGGTCAGCTCAAGAACATAGGTGCCCTCGGTCTCTGTCTCGAGCGCTGTATCGCCAAGCTTAACCGGGTCTGTCTCCGCAAGCTCGTAGTGAGTGTCTACTGTCAAAACAGCTTTCACCTTGGCATTACGGGTAATCACGGGATTGTCTGCGGGCAGGGTTGCATTCAGCACAGGAGTGTCCGCTTCCGTTCCGTCGTCTGCAACGGTTACGGCAGCCGTAACGGAGCCTTCGTCACCTACCACATTCATTTCCAGCTGGTAGCACTGTGTCTGATCCAGCTCTGTTGCAACGGTGATTGCAATGTTTTCGTTGGTTGCAGTGAAAGAGTATACGGTGTCGTCACCCTCGCCTGCTTTCTTGACAGCTACATCCTTGTTGGACGTCGTCTTTGCCGTAACAGCTGTTACCTTAAAGAACTCGTTTGCCTCTACCTTAAACTCAAATGTCTTGTCTTCCTCGACTTCAACACCTGATCCGATGGCAACATAACTGCCTTCGGCATTCTTATAGGTAAGGGACTTCACATTGGTGTTTGCTGCCATTGTAATGTTGGATTTACCGACATTGCGCACTTCCACCTTAACGGTAACGCCACCCTTGGCTTTTACATCGCCCTCGGATATGGTGTATTTTCCGTCTTTCGGTTCAACCGGGGTTGTCTGTGTAGAGCTATCGCCATAGAAGACAGCGGCCTTCAGAGTGCCCAGTCCCTCCAGTGTGAAGGTCAGGTCTGTATCCTTGGGAACGGCATAGGTCTTAGCCCCTTCCTCGCCGGAGGAAGTTACCTCTGCGCCCCATACAACTTTGACTGCATCAAGCGCGGTCTGTTCAATTGTTTCTCCAGCAGCGGCCTCTACTTTGGATTTCACTTCGTAGCTGGTTTTCTCCACTTCGATTGTGACTGTGGTATCCGCTGTGATTTCACCAATAACATAGACGCCATCCGCATCAGCTGTTATCGGTGTATTACCAACTTTCACGGCAGCCTCATAACCTGCTTCAACAGGAACTTTCAGTTTGAGAACGCTGCCATGCGCTACAGCCGCAATCGATCCAGTGCAGTTGTTGGTGACTTCTGCATCGCCGATACCGTAAGTAACGCTGCCCTTTATGCCTGCGGCATTGTAGCCGTCAACGGTGACAGTGTAGGTTTTGGCTTCGGTTTCAGCGAAGATAACCATACCATTTGCAAATTCGGTCTCCGCATCGTTCAGGCTGATTTTCCACTGATTCTCTCCATCGCCCGTTGTCGCTGATTTTACAGCTTCAGCGAAATCTTCCGCATTTTTGTCTTTATATTTTACAGCGGTGACGCTCTTTCCTGTGCCCGGCGTAACTGTTACAACGAACTCAGTTGCTGTTTCCTCGATCGTATCGGGAAGCGTGATTGTATATTCGCCGTTCTCACCATTTCGCACTTCGATATTTGCCAGGCCAAAAGTCATAGGCATTATATCGTCAAATCCCATCGTGGATGCATCGGAATCAGGCGCAGCGGGAGTCTCAGCGGGAAGTTCCGCATCGTCTTCTACGGTCTCATCCGCTGCTTCTTCTCCTGCATTGTCTTCGCCAATAACAGGTGTTTCATTATCGCCCGAGGGATTCTCTGTTCCCTCCACGTCTTCTGGCTTCTGCTCGTCATCTGTAGAAGTTTCGGGCGTTTCGCCTGTCTCCCCCACAACACTGTACAAATAATTGACCTAATAAGTCAAGAGTGCGATTTTGCTGGATTTTTACAAAAAAAGGGGCGGTATACAGAAAATGCAGAAGCAAAATTCCGTACAGACCACCCGATTTGTCGCTAATCTGTTCTTAATTCATTTTTTAAAGAAATCGAAGAGTCCGCATGTATGCTTGTATGGCAACGGTTCCGATCCAGAAAAATTTGTCACTAATCTGTCGCTAATATGCAATGGCAGATTGAATAACACCTGTTTTTGCCATGTACTGAATTTCGTCAATAACAGATGCTATTTTGACGCTTCGCTGCCTACCCGGTTAACCAGAGGAAGACCGTTTTCCAACGCATAAGCGTTTTCCAGCGTCACTTTGGCAATCGCCTGCATGGCTTCTCTTGTAAAAAAACCCATATGAGAAGTGATCAGTACGTTCGGGAAGGTCATCAGTCTGGCTAGGTTTTTGTCCCGCATAATCTCATTGGACTTATCCTCATAAAAAATGCCTTCCTCCTCCTCGTACACATCCAGGCCGACACCGCCGAACTTACCGTCCACAAGGCCGTCAATCAGCGCGTCCGTATCAATCAGCGCACCGCGGGAAGTGTTAACCAGATACACGCCGGTCTTCATTTTACTGATCGTGTCGGCGTTGACCAGATGCTTCGTGTCGGAAGTCAGCGGACAGTGCAGGGATATCACATCGGACCGCTCCATGAGTTCCTGTACCGATACATATTCCACGTCCAGCTCTTTGTTGGGATAAGGGTCATAGGCCAGCACTTCCATACCGAATCCTTTGCAAATGCGGATCATGGCCTGACCGATTTTTCCTGTTCCCACGATGCCGGCTGTCTTGCGGTAAAGATCCACGCCCATAAGGCCATGCAGGCTCATATTAAATTCCCTCGTTCTGTTGTAGGCTTTGTGGGTATAGCGGTTTACGGTCAACAGCATGGACATGGCAAACTCGGCTACCGCCTCCGGAGAGTAGCTGGGCACACGCAGAACCTGTATTTTGTCTTCGGCAGCTCTCATATCCACATGATTGAATCCGGCGCTGCGCAGAAGAATGGCTTTTACATGCATGTCATAGAGCTGTTTGATCATTTCTGCATTCACATAGTCATTCACAAAAATACACACTGCATCAAAGCCTTGTGCCAGAGAAACGGTTTCCTCGTGAAAGGGCGCCTCATAAAAACGGATCTCGAACCCATACTCCTTTCCCATAGGCTCGAACCAGATTCTGTCATAGGGTTTTGTGCTAAAAAAAGCAATTTTCATGTTTTACCTCCATTCTGAAACTTACCATCGCGTATATAGTATATACAAAAAACCGCTTTACCATCCCGGTGTCAGCGGTTATCTGTCTCATTTCTGACTCTGCTTATCTAGGAAGTCAGATTGTCAAAAAAATCGCTTATACTTTTTTTCAGGCTCTCGAAAAAGCCTTCTTTCGCGCCTTCCACGGCACTCTCCATCGCATTTTCAATGGCTTCGTCAGCCTGCGCTACGACATCGCCCAGTTTCTCATCGGCCTGTTCCACAACATCGCCCAGCTTTTCTTCCGCCTGCGCTGCCGCGGCGGAACCGTATTCTTCATACATGTCCTTTACCTGGTCCACAAATTCCCCGGTCCCAGCGCTGACGTCCTCGATGGTGGGCGGCTCTCCATCGTTTGGCTGGATAAACGCGAGATAAGCCACACACAAAATCGCCAGCAGGCAAAGTATACTAAAAATTTTTTTCATTATTTTCCCTCATCCTGGAGCATTTTATGCCGGGAAGAGCGGGCAGAAGCTCAAATTCTGCGCAGCGCTCAAGTGACATTCTGCAATACAAAACGGTAAATATCCCCATATACGTTCTGGCGGTCTTTCTCATTTAATATTTCATGTCTGTCACCGGGATACAGCTTTAACTGTACATGCTCCATGCCAAGCGCCTCAAAGGAATGGAACACCTTTTCCACGCTCTTTCCAAAATCACCTACCGGGTCGTCCTGCCCGGATACCATCAGAATGGGAAGGCCTTTTGGCATCTGTGCAAGTTTTTTCTCATCGTAAAGGTTTAAAATCAGTCGCATCAATGTCTGGAAGCCGTTGGCTGTGAAGACAAAATTGCAAAGTGGGTCTGACTGAAATTCTTTCACATTCTCGGGATTTACACTGACCCAGTGGCCGGAATCATTGGGGCCTGCCTGGAATTTCAGATTGTAGACGCCAAAGAGCGCCTTGTCCATGCCGTGACAGACGTATTTAGGGCCAAAAAGCGCACTCAAAAGAGACGCCTGCAACCAGCCAAACCGCACGGCATGCTTTGGCGACATGCCTGTTCCCATGATAACCGCTCCATCAATGCCGTTTCCGTAACGCATCAGATAATTGCGCAGGATAAAGGAACCCATGCTGTGTCCCAAAATAATATAGGGTACACCGGGGTACTGCTCCTGCATCATCTTTTTCAGACGGTGTTCATCCCGCACGAGCACCGTGGCAGGGTCGTCCTTACAAAAATACCCGTACAGCTCGCCGTCCTTAACTGACAGTCCGTGGCCCAGATGGTCGTCACCTACTACGAGCACGCCTTTTCCGGCCATGAACCGGGCAAAGTCTTCATAACGGCCGATATGTTCCGTCATACCGTGTATGATCTGTAAAATGCAGATAGGCTGCCCTGTCTCCGGGAGCCATTTCACTGTATGCAGTTTATGTTCGCCGTCCCGGGAGGCAAAGTAAAATTCCTCTTTTTCTATCATGGTTCTCCTTATAATCAATCCGCCCGAATGGTGGAATACCTACGGGGCAGCGATGCCATTCTATTTTATCATCCGGCAGCCGCACCATTTACGGCAGCCGGATCATTTGAAATCAGTGGATTAACAGATTTCCGCGCCTGCAGGCATCGGTCTCTCCGGCGTCATCAGCGAGAGCTTTCCTTCCGCATCTTCTGCACAGAGCAGCATGCCTTCGGACATCATGCCCGCAATTTCTCTGGGCTGTAAGTTTACTAATACCATTACTTTTTTGCCGACCATTTCTTCCGCACTGTAGTGCTGCTTGATGCCGGATAAAATCTGGCGCACCTGAGAGCCAACGCGCACTTTGGAACAGAGCAGCTTCTTGGATTTCGGCACCTCCTGGCACTCCAGGATTTCTCCTACCTGGAACTGGCACTGATCAAACAGGTCGTAGGTGATGGTTTCCTTCGGTTCGATCTCTATCACATCGGCCGGAGCGTCTGCCTCAGCCGCAGTCTCTTCTGCGATACCGGCGGCCTGGTTTCTCTCGGCAAACATGGTTTCCACTTTCTCTAACACCTCTGCGAGATCCTGTCTTGCAAAGAGGATTTCCGGCTTCTGTGTTACCTGTGTCCCGGAAGGATAGAGGGTGGATGCTGTGACCATATCCCGGTCAGCCGCACATTTTTCCAGCACTGCAAAATCAATCAACGGCGCATTCATCTGTTCAGAAATGCGCTTCGCGGTTTCCGGCATAAACGGCTCCAGAAGAGAAGCGCCCGCCATAATCGCATTGGAGAGATTGTAGAGCACGGTGGCCAGTCTGTCCTGTTTCGCTGCATCCTTTGCGAGCGCCCAGGGCATCGTTTCATCAATATATTTGTTGCTGCGCTTAAAGAGCGTAAAAATCTCGGTAATCGCGTCCGCTACCCGCAGTTCATCCATCTTTTTCACAACACGGCTGTAGGTGTCTGTCAGAACGCCGAACAGGTCGGCATCCACATCTTCTGCTCCGGCATCCACGCCGGTCTTTTTATTTTCCACCACGCCGCCGAAGTATTTGTTGCTCATGGAAATGGTGCGGTTTACCAGATTCCCCAGCGTATTGGCCAGGTCAGAATTCATGCGCTCCACCATCAGATCCCAGGTGATTACGCCGTCATTCTCGAAGGGCATTTCGTGCAGTACAAAATAGCGCACGGCATCCACGCCGAAAAAGCGGATCAGATCATCTGCATAAATCACATTTCCTTTGGATTTACTCATCTTGCCGTCTCCCTGCAGAAGCCAGGGATGTCCGAATACCTGCCTGGGAAGAGGCTCGCCCAGCGCCATCAGGAAAATCGGCCAGTAGATCGTATGGAAACGGATGATGTCCTTGCCGATCAGATGTAGATCCGCAGGCCACAGCTTCTTATACTGCTCCGTGCTCTCGCCATCCGCCTCATAACCGATCCCGGTGATATAGTTGGTCAGCGCGTCCAGCCATACATAGACGACATGTCTGTTGTCGAAATCTACGGGAATGCCCCATTTAAAGGAAGTCCTGGATACGCACAGATCCTGCAGGCCCGGCAGGAGGAAATTATTCATCATTTCATTCTTGCGGGACACCGGCTGAATAAATTCGGGGTGCGCATTGATATGCGCAATCAGCTTGTCCGCATACTTGCTCATCTTAAAGAAGTATGCCTCCTCCTTGGCGGGTTTCACTTCCCTGCCGCAGTCGGGGCATTTTCCGTCCACAAGCTGGGACTCTGTCCAGAAAGACTCGCAGGGGGTACAGTAAAGCCCCTCATAGGCCCCCTTATAGATATCCCCCTGCTCGTAGAGCTTTTTAAAGATCTTCTGCACCTGTTTCTCGTGGAAATCGTCGGTGGTGCGGATAAATTTATCGTAGGAGGTGTCCAGCGAATCACAGATTCTGCGGATTTCTCCCGCTACCTTATCTACATAGGCCTGGGGAGTAACGCCGGTCTCCTCTGCCTTTAATTCAATCTTCTGTCCGTGCTCGTCCGTACCTGTCTGGAAAAATACGTCATAGCCGTCCTTTCTCTTAAAACGGGCGATGCTGTCCGCCAGCACAATTTCATAGCTGTTGCCGATATGGGGAGTGCCGGAGGTATAGGCAATCGCCGTTGTAATATAATATTTTCCCTTATTCATAACACGCTTCCTTTCCCAATTGCTTCTTAATGATAAAGTCTATCGTAAAGGGGCGTGATTGTCAATGTTACCATTCCTTTAACAGCAGGATAGCGTTAAAGCCGGCCTGGGGACTCTGCACTTTTACTTTTATAGAGGGATGCTGGTTGTTCTGCCAGTAGAACATGGAAAACATGGTCCCGGTCACCGCCGAATCGGGCAGATTCGCACCGTCAAAAGTCGCATCCAGAGGCCCGTCAAACACCATCAGCACGGATTTGCCGGGTGTGAACGTGTAGGGGAGGGTTCCGTGAAAGCCGCCCATCCATCCCCCAACGGTGTTGAAGTTTTGAAAGATGCTGCCCAGATTGCCCGCACCGTCCGCCGCCGCGGCAGATTTCCCCTTTTCCATATAGGTCTGGTTATCCGTGCCTGTACCTAAAATCAGCTCTCCATTTACCCAGGCGGCAGTTCCGGCGGAAAGATTCTCAGGCTTTGCCATTTTGATGTGGAGTTCGGGGAGGTTCTCCGTTCCTCTGTGGGTGGTCATGGTGCCGTCCGCCTTCTGGTACAGTATTGTGCCGGCGGGATAGCCATAATCCCGCACATCGGATGAAAACCGCTGGCTTGCTGCGATCCCCTCCACAAGAGTGTTGAGATCCAGTGTGAGCGGATCCACGAAATCCTTCCCGGAAGGCTCTGTATAGGAGACGCCGATACGTCCGCCGTTCTTCAAAGCCGTGCCCTGTCCCGTGGTAAAAAAGGTGTGCATCTTTCCAAGCTGCTTTGCCACATTCGCCCGTGTCTGGTCGGCCTGCTCCGCCAGCATATAAAGATCCAGGCTGTTAATCACGACTTCCGAATCGGCGTCTTCATATACGATTGCGCCGTGGGACTTCAGTCTGCCCGTGATGGGGCCGCCTGTGTCAGATGCCATTGCTGCACTACAGGTTCCTATTGTCAATACAAGCACCGCTGCGGCGGATATGATTTTCTTTTTCATTTGATTTCTCCTTCTTTCTTCGTATGCTGTATTTCCGGCCCCGGCTTTATTGCTGGCGGAGCGGGAATTGTGTCTTCTGGCTCCGCATTCGGCGGAGCGGGAGCTGGGTTTTCGGGTTCTGTTTCCGGCGGAATGGGAGTTGCGTCTTCTGGGTCCTTTTCCGGCGGGGCGGGAGTTGTGTCTTCGGGATCCTTTTCCGGCGGGGCGGAAGGCGTCTCTTCGGATTCCTCCTCGGAGGGAATGGCCGGGGGTTCGCTGTCGTCCGCGCCGGCTCCCTCATTCGGCAGTTCGGGAGCGTTTCCTGTTTCTTCTGTCATCAGACGGTTTCCACATTCGCAGTGCCGGGCGGGTTCTGTCTGGCTGTTGTCGTCAGGCTGATCCTCTCTGTCAAAAACACATGCCTGCTCTGTTTCCGCATAGTCACAGTAAATGCAGACCGCCCTGTGGTGGGTTTCGTCTGTGGGCCGGAGTGCGCTGATGTGTTCTCCGGCGGCTTCGCCCATGCCGGTGCAGTACGTTGTACCTTGCAGTGCGCAGAAGGCGGCATGAGAGACAGCATCGGTGGGCGTATACAGGGGTGTGTGATACCGCTCCCTGATCCATTCGAAACCGCAGGCACACACATACCGGTACCCCGGATATTCCATGCCGTCATATGTGAGCGCGCACTTCTCAGAGAACGCTTCCGTGTGTGTGCTGCCAGGCCCGCCGGATGCACCGCACCGGGTGCAGCGTTCGGAGTGTCCGCTCTCTGTGATGTCCGTGTATTCCCACTGGTGGACATGACCGTAGGAGGCGGGATCGTAAGTTTCCGCACGCACATGGCCAAACGTCTCTTTCAGCAAAGCGATGTCTTCCGCGTAGATTCCCACGGAACCGCTGCTGTTTTCAAACACAATGCTTCCGGCAGAGACGATGTCCCGTTCCTTTTCGGCAGCGTATGCCCGGGCAGACGGCCACGATGCGCACCATGCGGTGACGAATGCCAGAAGCGCTGCCTTGATCCATTTCTTTCTAACCGTCTCTTTTTTCTTATCCTTTTTCATGGTCTCCTCCTGTGGGCTATTTGGATGTTTTCTGCTCGGGCGTCAGATAGAGCGTATTTTTTTCCTGGTCGTAGCGGTAGGAAAGGGAGTCTGCGGACATGGCATCCATCTTTGCGTCTATTTTTTCAGTCATTTCTTTTTCCATTTCCTTCAATGCCGCCCGCAGTTCTTTCTCCAGCGCGTCCATTTCTTTTCCTACCCGATCCAGACGTTCATCAATTTCATCCAGATTCTTGTCCATCACCTCATCGAGTCTTTTTTCCACACCAGAGAGCTGACTCCAAAGTTTTTCGTCCTCTCTTCTGAGATCCTTGATTTTATCGTGGGTGTTCGACATGTCGGAACGCATTTGCTCCATCTGTGTGCGGAGGGCTGTGAGCTGTTCCCGGATTACGGGTATTTTTTCCCGGTCTACGGTCTGTATGACATTCCCAAGTTCAGCAAGCTTTGTCTCAAGGGACTTGACGTTTTCAACGAGGGTCTGTGATTCCTTCTCCAGCACGGTGAGCTTTTCCGTCACTTTCTCGGAGGAAGTGGAACCGTTTTCTCTGTATTCCCGGACAACCTCGCTGACTTCCCTCTGTACCTGCTCAAGTGCGCTCTGCAGTTCCCGGACTTTCTCGGACAGTTCATGCGTATTTGAGAGATATTCCTGCCGCAGCTCTTCCCCGGAATCCAGCGACATATACTCCTGCATTTTCTCCTCGTAGGTGGTTGCCACAAGTCCCTGCGCTTCCTGCAGGGCAAGCGAGTCCGAGGCATCCTGTGCCTCCTGCTTAGCCTGCAGCATTTGCGCTTTCTGGGATGCAGCTTCCCGTTTTTTCTCCTGTACGCCGTATCCCCACCACAGCAGCAGTGCAATCACTGCGGCGGCCACGATGCCGGTTATGGCAATGATAACCCTGGGAAACTGCTCGTCCCTGCGTTCGGGATCTTCCCGCCACTCATTAAAATAATCTGACACTTTTGTCATAAATTCGCGCATATTCTTACTGTATCCTCCTTTTTCTGGTGTCTGGCGCCGATTGCAAAAGCAGCCGGGTCCGTCTTTCGATGTGCCGTTTTTCATGTTCTGTTGTTTCAGAGCCTTATAATCAGTTCGAACTTTTTCAATCTTTACATCTTTTCCTGTTGGAATATCCGGCGATCCGCCGAAGACCCGTACATAGAAAACCATAGAATGTGAAATGTACGGAATAAAGTATACTTTAGTCGTTCCAAAGATGGTATGATTACCATAGCAGATGTATGGCTGGTTTACAATATCGGAATATTGCACAAGATTTTGGACGTAAAAAAGCTCCCATGCACCTGTGTTCCCGATGCGCGGGGGCTTTTCCTGTGCCAAACGAAATTTCGTTATATAGAAAGGCGGCGCCGTTTTTTTGCCGCACCACCTTTCATGGGAGCGCCTGAAGGCTGTCAGATATGCGTCAGTATGTCAGAATCTCGTAACCGTCCTCAGTCACAGCCAGCGTTACTTCCCACTGGGCGGAGGGTTTGCCATCTTCGGTGTAGACCGTCCAGCCGTCCTCGTCGTCGATGTAAATATCCGCTTTTCCCATGTTCACCATCGGTTCGATGGTAAAGACCATGCCCGGCACCATCAGCATCTCCGTGCCCTTGCGTGTCACATAGCTGACAAAAGGCTCCTCGTGAAATTCCAGCCCAATGCCGTGACCGCCGATTTCTCTCACGATGGAATAGCCGTTCTGTCTGGCGTAATCGTTGATTGCCTGGGCCATATCCCCCAGAAAGTTCCAGGGTTTCACCTGTTCCAGCCCCACATTAATACATTCCTTTGCCACCTGCACCAGCTTTCGCGTTTCCTCGGGCACATTCCCCAGCATAAACATGCGGGAGGAGTCTGAAAAATATCCATTATATATGGTAGATACGTCCACATTTACAATATCGCCGTCTTTCAGCAGGCGGTTTTCATCGGGAATGCCGTGGCACACTACCTCATTGATGGAAGTGCATACGCTCTTCGGAAACCCGTCATACCCAAGCGGCGCGGCGATTCCGCCCATTTCCTTTGTCATATCCCGGACAATTTTGTCGATCTCTTCGGTGCTCATGCCGATATGGATCTGCCGTTCAATCTCGTCCAGAATGGCAATGTTGAGTCGGCTGCTTTCCCGGATGCCCTGTAGCTGTTCGGGGGTTTTGAGGATATCGTGTCTTGGAACGATATGCCCCTGCAGCTCATAGCTCTCGATCTTTTCATCCATCGCCATATGGCAGGCCTTGTATTTTTTGCCGCTGCCACACCAGCAGATATCGTTTCTTCCCAGTTTTTTCATAGTATGTCATCTCCGTTTCCTTAACCGTATTTATTGTAGCATATTGAGGAGGGAAATGGGAGGGGGGATTGCTAAATACAGGGAAAGTGAGCATTCAGCCAATTCTTCCCCAAAACTCCTTGCACATTTTCATGGACTGTGTTATTATAAGTACCCGTGATATACTAATTTGGCGTAAAGCCACACATCCTTGCTCCTTATGATAAGAGGGGCCAGAGACCAAAAGGAGGGAAAGAAGCATGAACAAGTATGAGTTAGCCGTTGTTGTCACTGCGAAGATTGAAGATGACGAACGTGCCGCTACGCTGGAGAAGGTGAAAGCTCTGGTAGAGAGGTTCGGCGGAAAGATCACAGAAGTTGACGACTGGGGTAAGAAGAGACTCGCGTACGAAGTACAGAAGATGAAAGAGGCTTTTTATTACTTTATTCGGTTCGAAGCTGAGAGTACGGCTCCCGGCGAGATTGAGAGCCGCATCCGCATCATGGATAACGTCATCAGATACCTGTGCGTCAGACAGGACGAGAAATAGAAAGAGGTATTCTATATGAATAAAGTAATTCTGATGGGACGTTTAACGAGAGACCCCGAGGTGAGATATTCCCAGGGTGAGAACGCGACGGCGGTTGCCAGATATACGCTGGCGGTGGATCGCAGATTCAGTCGCAATAACGATGAACAGACAGCAGATTTTATTAACTGTGTCGCTTTTGGGAGAGCGGGTGAGTTCGCAGAGAAGTATCTCCACAAGGGCACGAAGATTGCAGTCACGGGACGCATCCAGACAGGAAGCTACACGAATAAGGATGGCGTCAGGGTATACACCACGGATGTGGTTGTGGAAGACCACGAGTTCGCGGAGAGCAAGAACGCATCCGCAGGGGACGGCGGGTATGTGCCTGCGGGCAGAACAGAGTCCGCGCCGATGGCGGCAGGGGATGGCTTTATGAACATTCCCGATGGGATTGACGAAGAATTACCGTTCAACTGATCAATCGCAGCCCGATGGCGGCGGTTTGGGGAACGCTTCGTATTTTCCTTTATTGATTTACGATATTGCAATTTTCTACAGGATTAAGGAAGGCGCCCAGTGCGCGGGAGTGGAGGTTTACTATGGCATTTAATAAATCAGACAGGCCGGATTTCCCGAAGAAAAAGGGAGGCATGCGCAGAAGAAAGAAAGTCTGCGTATTCTGCGGCAAGGATAATGTAATTGATTACAAGGACAGCAACAAGCTGCGCAGATATATCTCCGAGAGAGGTAAGATTCTTCCCAGAAGAATCACGGGAAACTGCGCGAAGCACCAGAGAGCGCTTACAGTAGCGATCAAGCGCGCAAGACATCTGGCTTTGATGCCCTACGTTCAGGACTAAGCATGATATGAGAGATAAGGAAACCGGGTGCTTTAGGGCGCCCGGTTTTTGCGTGCAGAAGTATTTCAGGGCTGCTGATGCCGCATCCACCACTACATTGTGTCGCTTTTTCCCGAAAAAGCTCTATATATTGATGTGGCGGTATTTGGCAAAAAATGCTATACTAATGCGAGAAGAACTTCTAAACACTCGCAGCAGCGGCTGCTTCGTGAAGAAGTTCTAAGTCTCGCATAGGAGAATGCCTCAAAACGGCATTCTCTGCAGTGGCGAGAAGAACTTCTAAACACTCGCAGCAGCGGCTGCTTCGCGAAGAAGTTCTAAGTCTCGCATAGGAGAATGCCAAAAAACGGCATTCTCAACAGTGGCGAGAAGAACTTCTAAATGGCGGAACACTATTTCAAGAGGAATAAAATGAAAAATACAGTGAAGTTAAAAGGGCGGATGAAGTCTTATCTGCAATCTTCCTTATATCTGGGATTTTTACTTGCGGTTGTGGACATTTTGGTCTATATGCTGGATTACCGGGCAGGTCTTGTGGTGACCGCTTTTTTAATTTTCTACTTTGCGATCGTCACATCCATGATGCTCTATAATAAGCCGGTCATTATGAATGAGCTGATCAGTTTTGCGACCCAGTACGGCCAGATTCAGAGAAGGCTTTTGCGGGATCTGGAGCTGCCGCATGCGCTTCTGGACGATGCGGGAAAAATCATTTGGACGAATATCGCGTTTGAGCGGCTTACCCATCAGGAGAAGGGGTATCGGAAGTCGGTTACTACCCTTTTCCCTACAATTACGAAGGACAACCTTCCGGGACGGGATACGGAGGAAGACATCGAGTGCCGGGTGGAATACGAAAACGGAAATTATGTGGCGAAGCTGAAAAAAATCTCCTTGAAGGAAATGGCGGAAAACAGCGATGTCATTGAGGCGCAGGGCTATGACGGCTATCTGATTGCCCTGTATCTGTTTGACGAGACGGCGCTGCAGATCGCCTTGAAGGAAGTGGACGACCAGTCCCTTGCCGTAGCGCTCATTTATCTGGACAATTACGAGGAGGCGTTAGAGAGCGTTGAGGAAGTCAGACGCTCCCTGCTGATTGCGCTGATTGACAGGAAGGTAAATAAATACATTGCCGCGCTGGACGGCATCTGCAAGAAACTGGAGAAGGACAAGTATCTGGTGATCATGCGCAAGGAGGCGGCGACCCACTTGCAGGAAAATCGGTTTGACATTCTGGAGGATGTGAAGACGGTCAACATCGGAAACGAAATGGCGGTCACCATCAGTATCGGCATGGGCTTAAACGGCCTGTCCTACGCACAGAATTACGAGTTTGCGAGAAACGCCATAGACATCGCACTTGGCCGCGGCGGCGACCAGGCGGTGGTGAAGGTGCCGGAAAATGTGATTTATTACGGCGGAAAGAGCCAGCAGATGGAGAAGAGCACCCGTGTCAAGGCCCGGGTAAAGGCGCATGCCCTGCGGGAAATTATTTCCGTCAAGGACGAGGTCTATGTGATGGGACACCGCATGGGGGATGTGGACAGCTTCGGCGCATCGGTGGGAATCTACCGCATTGCAGAGGCATTAGACAAAAAGGCGCACATTGTCCTGAACGATGTGACTTCTTCCATGCAGCCTATGGTTGAGATGTTCCGTGACAACGATGACTATGCGGACGACATGATTGTTAACAGCCAGCTTGCGCTGGAGACGGTGGGCAGCAACGCTGTGCTCGTGGTGGTGGATGTCAATAAGCCAAGCATTACGGAGTGTCCCGAGCTTTTGAAGCGGTGTAAGTCCATTGTGGTGCTGGACCATCACAGACAGGGCACGGAAATTATTGAGAATGCGACACTTTCCTATATAGAGGCCTATGCGTCTTCGGCCTGCGAGATGGTGTCCGAGATTCTGCAGTACATCAGCGATGACCTGAGGCTTCGGTCTGAAGAGGCGGACTGCATGTACTCGGGTATTATGATAGACACCAATAACTTTATGACAAAGACAGGCGTCAGAACCTTCGAGGCGGCGGCATTCCTCCGCAGGAACGGTGCGGATGTGACCCGCGTCAGAAAGCTCTTCCGGGACGATGCGGCGGAATACAAGGCAAAGGCGGATGCTGTCAGCCAGGCGGAGATTTACAGGCGGTTTTACGCCATATCCATCTGTACGGGGGAGGACGTGGCCAGCCCCACCGTGGTGGGTGCGCAGGCGGCAAACGAGCTGCTTAATATCAAGGGCATCCGGGCAAGCTTTATTCTCACCAGATACAACGGAATTATCTATATCAGCGCGCGCTCCATCGACGAGGTGAACGTGCAGGTTATTATGGAGAGAATGGGCGGCGGCGGCCACTTGAACATAGCGGGAGCGCAGCTTGAGAACGGTACCATAGAGGAAGGCATTGCGAGCATCAAGAGAACGCTGGACACCATGATAGAAGAAGGCGAGCTGAACGCGGATTGATGATGCGCACATGCGGATAAAGGCACAGAAAAGACTGGCATGACGGATGGGAAAAGAGTGTGTCCGGCATGCCTGTGAAAGACAGGAAAGGAAGTGGAATACCATGCAGATCATATTACTGGAAGATGTGAAGACACTTGGAAAAAAGGGCGAGATTGTGAACGTCAGCGACGGATATGCGAGAAACTTTGTGCTGCCGAAGAAGCTCGGCGTGGAAGCAAACGCGAAAAATAAGAATGACTTAAAGCTCCAGAAAGCTAATGCGGACAAGCTGGCAAAGGAACAGCTTGACGCGGCGAAGGAGCTGGCTGAGGCGCTTGAGACCAAGGAAGTTACCTTGAAAATGAAGTCCGGCGAAGGCGGTAAGGCTTTCGGATCCGTCTCCTCAAAGGAAATTGCGCAGGCCGCGAAAGAGCAGTGCGGTCTGGAACTGGATAAAAAGAAAATACAGCTCCCTGAGCCGATCAAGGCGCTGGGCGTTTATGAGGTTGGCGTAAAGCTGCACCCGAAGGTGACGGGGAAGCTGAAGGTGAAAGTGACGGAAGCTTGAAGACGCTGCGCAGGGTAATGTATGAGAGGGCGGTTTTATGCGATGCCTGAGGACGGGCAGAGGCAGATTTGACGGTTAATGGAGGTCAGTTTTGGCATCAGAAGAAACACTACTGAAAAGAATATTGCCCCACAGCATGGAGGCGGAGCAGTCTGTCGTCGGTTCCATGATCATGGACCGGGAGGCCATTGTGGCAGCCTCTGAGATTGTGGTGGGGGAGGACTTTTACAACAAACAATACGGTGTTTTGTTCGACACGATGGTGGAACTGAACGACGAAGGAAAACCCGTGGATCTGGTGACTTTGCAGGACAGACTGCGGGAGAAAGATGTGCCTTCGGAAGTCAGCAGCCCTGAATTTATCAGAGATCTGATTACGGCGGTTCCCACTTCGGCGAATGTAAAGTACTATGCGGGCATTGTCGCGGACAAAGCAGTGCTCCGGCGGCTGATCCGTCTGAATGAAGAGATTGCAAACGACTGCTATGTCGGTAAGGAAAGTCTGGACACCATTCTGGAGGACACGGAGAAGCGCGTGTTTGACCTGGTGCAGAGACGGGGCGGGGCGGAGTTTGTTCCCATCCGGCAGATCGTAATGAATGCGATGGAAAACATCGAGCGCGCTTCCCACAACAAAGGAAATGTGACAGGGGTGGCAACGGGCTTTCTGGATCTGGATTACAGAACTGCGGGACTGCAGCCCTCGGACTTGATTCTGGTAGCGGCCAGACCTTCTATGGGAAAGACGGCTTTTGTGCTTAATGTGGCCCAATATGTGGCTTTCAAGCAGAATAAAACCGTGGCTATATTCAGTCTGGAAATGTCCAAGGAACAGCTGGTGAACCGACTGTTTTCTATGGAGTCCCGGGTGGACTCCCAGCATCTTAGGACCGGCAACCTGTCGGATGCGGAATGGGAACAGCTGATCGAGAGCGCGGCGCAGATCGGCAAATCCAATCTCATCATTGATGATACACCGGGCATCAGCATCTCGGAGATGCGTTCCAAATGTCGTAAATATAAGCTGGAGCACAATCTGGAGATGATCATTATCGACTATCTGCAGCTGATGTCGGGAAGCGGCCGTTCCACAGATTCCAGACAGCAGGAAATCTCAGATATCTCCCGCTCCTTAAAGGCCCTTGCCAGGGAGCTGCATGTGCCTGTGGTGGCGCTCTCGCAGCTTTCCCGTGCGGTGGAACAGCGGCCCGATCACAGACCGATGCTTTCCGATCTGCGTGAGTCCGGCGCTATCGAGCAGGACGCCGATGTGGTGATGTTTATCTACCGCGACGATTATTACAATAAGGACACGGAGCGGAAGGGCATTGCGGAAATTATCATTGCGAAGCAGAGAAACGGCCCGATCGGAACGGTAGAGCTGGTCTGGCTGCCGGATTATACCAAGTTTGCAAATTTAGCCAAATAATGCACTGAGGGAACGCCTGATTATGAGAAAAACAGCCGTGAACGGGCGTGTGTAGAACAAAA
Organism: uncultured Lachnospiraceae bacterium; assembly: GCA_910579285.1. Taxonomy (GTDB): domain Bacteria; phylum Bacillota; class Clostridia; order Lachnospirales; family Lachnospiraceae; genus UBA3282. The sequence continues at coordinate 178,357 of CAJTTT010000001.1, forward strand.
TAAATCACAGATATAAACTTACAAAAGAGACGACCCATAACCGGGGCGTCTCTTTGTGCGTGAATAAACAGAGCCGTAAGGCAGGGAAGGAGCCTACATGAATGATACCGTTTACTATATCTCGGAGGCATCGAAGAAGGTGGAGGTGGAGCCGCATGTACTCCGCTATTGGGAGGACGAACTGAAACTGGCAATCAGACGGAATGAAATGGGGCACCGCTGCTATACCGGGAAAGATATAGAGACCCTGCGCCGTATCAAACAGCTCAAAGAACAGGGCTTGCAGCTCAAAGCCATACGGATGGTTCTGCAGGGCGCAGGACAGGACTTATATGGCCAGAATCCTGTGGAAAGCGGGACTGTGGCGGGGATTGCAGACGACAGCGCGGAGAAGGAAGAGAAGGAAAATGCGGAAAACAGAGTCAGGCAGCCGCACGAGGAGACAGCCGAAAGTCTGCGCATGGACAATGATCCGATAGAAGAAAAAGTGGAGGAAATGGTTATGAAGAAGGCAAAGAAATATATGGTTACCATGTCTAAGGGAAAAGAGACGGTTCTGGAGATGCCGGAGGAGAGCCAGGAGCTGAAGGAATATGTGGAGCCGTTGGATGAGGAAAAGGAGAAGAAAGCGAAACGCCTGCAGTATCTTTTGCAGCATATGGTGACTGATGCAGTCAAAAATGCCAACCGGGAAATGTGCACAGAAATTAAGGAAAGCATTTTAAAGGAGCTGGATTATCAGTTCCGACAGCAGGAAGAGCGGGATGAGGAGCGCAAAAAGCGCGAAGAGGAGCATTTTCGCAAGATTGATGAAATGATAAGCCAGCGCCGGCGTCCGGCGGAGCGGTTTGGCAGAGGCAAAAAGAAAGAACCGCTCCCGTAGAAATGCATACACATTTCTAAGAGACGGCTCCCTCAATCATTTGTTGGAATGTCGATTAGCCCTGAGAGATAGCGCCTGTCGGGCAAGCGCCTGCACAGGAACCGCAGTCGATGCACTTAGCGGGATCAATCTCAAACTTGCCGTCGCCCATGCTGATCGCGCCAACCGGGCACTGAGCCTCACAAGCCCCACAAGCTACACAAGCGTCACTGATTACGAATGCCATGACTATATCCTCCTTATGTTTTAAAAATGGTTGTTAGCAATCATAAGCTGCTACGTTTTTATTTTAATATAAAAGGATTTAATATACAAGTAGAAAAATATAGCTTTTATGCAGGATATGTCTTGATTTTTATATCCGCGCTAGGTAGAATAATATGGGATATAAATATATAGCGGTTGGCGGAAACCGGCCTTATAAAATACATAATAGGATGAGTGTGTCATAATGAACGGAATGAAAGAAATATCGTTAATAAAAAAAATGCGCAATAATATTTTGGTGCTGGGATCTTTTATCCTTGTTGTCGTGTTCTGCACCCTGGTTCTGCGCGAGACTCTCTGGACGAACACCAATCAGATGGGACTGGCTCTGGTGGAGAACTATACGGGAGCGGAGGAGAGCGGCATCCGCACATGTGAAGCCGTTCTGGAGATCAGCGTAAACTACATTGAGCAGCGTGAGAAGGAAGATATCACGATCGAAGAGCTTAGGGAAGGGCTGTACCCATTTATGGACGGCCTCATCAAAGTATATGGCGAGGAAAATATTCAGATTTACGGTAAGGCGTTTAACGGCACGGAGATCGTGTCGAACAATCCCGAACTGGAAGAGCTTTATAAATATAACTTTCTGGAGGCAGGCTATTACCGGGAAGCGGCTGCGGCAGGAGGGGATGTCTATGTTTCCCCTGTTTACACGGATTATATGACGGAGCTGCCGGTGATCACCATGTGCAAGGTAGTTCCCTCGACGGGAAGTTATCTGGCGGTTGATCTGCTGCCGTCCTTTTTTGATCTGGAGAATGAGGATCTGGTTTTGCCCGATGAGTCCTCATTCTATCTGGTGGATGAAAACGGGGGACTGCTCTACTACAAATCCTGCTGGGACTACGAGCGGGAGGAGTTTCAGGCGCTGGTGGACAGCTACATAGAAAGCGCAATCTGCAACAGCAGCAATCATGTGCTGGAGAACCTGACGCCTATGGATGGAATAGTCCGAAATGTCTATTTCCAGCATTTGGACAATGGATGGATTGGCATTCTGACCATGCCGAGAGACAAGATCCTGTCCGGCACCGATACCTTCTACTATATCAGCGCCGTACTCATTGTACTGGGCGCTATTGTGTTCCTGATGCAGTTGATCCGAGATTACGGAAACCAGAAACGCAATCAAACGCTGCGGGAAGAAAATGACAGAATAGCGGCGCGGACGAAGGTTTACCGAAATGCGATGGACAGCACGACGCGTGCCTGCAGGGCTATTTATTATATCAATCTGAAGGAAAATACCTGTGATACCGTTTATCCGGACTGCGAAGGGGAACCCAGGAGGGAGACTTTTGATGACATGGTTACGGAAAGTTTTGAGAGCGGTGTTATCATGCAGGAGCATATTGAGCTGGTAAAAGAGTTTCTGGCTATTGATAATATTCGGAAACAGCTTTCCGACAGAGATCATATGGAATTACAGTTCCAGAGAAAGAAAATGGACGAAGAGGGATACGAGTGGTGTTCCATTGCCATTACGGTTGCTGAGATGGAAGACGGAGAGCCTTCCGCCATTACAATCGCAATCCGCAGCATCGATGATATGATCCGCCGTGAGGAGGAGCAGAAAGAAATGCTGGAGCAGGCTGTGGAGCGAGCTGAGGCGGCCAACCATGCCAAGAGCGATTTCCTTTCCAGGATGAGCCACGATATCCGTACACCCATGAACGCGATACTGGGTATGACTTCTGTGGCAACAATGCATATAGAAGAGAAAGACCGTGTGCTGGATGCGCTTGAAAAGATCATGGTTTCCGGCAAGCATCTGCTCGGTCTGATTAATGAAGTGCTGGATATGAGCCGTATCGAGAGCGGCAAGGTGAGTCTGACAGAAGGCGCCTTTAATATCTCAGATACGATAGAAAGCCTTCTGACCGTGTTCCGCTCACAGATGGAGTTCAAGGGTCTTGCGCTGAATGCGGGTATTGCCAAACTCGAGCACGAGAATGTGGTCGGAGATGAGCAGCATCTGCAGCAGATCTTTATGAATATTATGGGCAATGCGGTGAAGTTCACGCCTTCCGGCGGAAAGATCAGCATTCACATTGTGGAGAAGCCTTCCAGCATCGAGGGATGCGGCTGCTATGAGTTTATTTTTGAGGATACTGGCATCGGCATGGCGCCGGAGTACATTCAGAAAATTTTTGAGCCGTTTTCCAGGGCGACAGATTCCCGAACGGGCAAGATTGAGGGTACGGGGCTTGGCATGTCGATCGCGGTCAATATTGCCCGCATGATGAGGGGGGATATAAAGGTAGAGAGTGAGCTGGGAAAAGGTTCCAAATTCACGGTTATCGTATATCTGAAACTCGATGACATGACAGCCGCAGATCTGGCTGCATACAATGGGATGCCTGTGCTGGTTGTGGATGATGAAGAGACGGCATGCGAGAGTTCCTGTGAGATGCTCAGAAGCCTTGGCATGGAAGCGGAGTATGTGACCAGCGGAGAGGCGGCGCTGGCGCGCATTTCAGCGGAGGACAAAAAGCGCATTGAAGTGATCATCCTCGACTGGAAAATGCCGGGTATGGACGGGCTGGAGACGGCGAAGAATATTCGAAAGACAGTCGGCGATGATATTCTGATTATCATTCAGTCGGCCTACGACTGGGCCGATATTGAGGCGGAAGCGCTGGATGCAGGAGTGGATGCCTTTATCGGGAAACCTCTGTTTAAATCCCGTCTGGTGCGCGTGCTCAAGGAGGCGCTGGAACCGAACCAGGAGGAGAAAGTCTCAGCGTTGGAAACATTCAGTCAGCAGGATTTTACAGGCAGGCGCGTACTGCTTGTGGAGGATAATGAAATCAATATCGAGGTGGCCAAAGAACTCCTTGGCATGGTGGGCATACAGGTAGAGATGGCAGTGAACGGAAAGCTGGCTGTAGAGGCTGTGCAGGAGAAAGAGCCGGGTTACTTTGATCTGATCTTTATGGACATTCAGATGCCTGTTATGAACGGCTACGAGGCCGCAAAGGCGATCCGTGCTTTGGAGCGTGAGGACTTAAAGAAAATACCTATTGTGGCCATGACGGCGGACGCTTTTGCGGATGACATTAAGCGGGCGAAGGATGCCGGTATGAACGATCATATTTCGAAGCCTGTGGATATCGAGAGGCTGGAGGAAGCGCTGAAGAAGTGGGTGACGAATTGAGCGAAGCTGGCTGGCGTTTCAAAGAGCGGAATAAGTGAAAGAACATAGATACAAAAAAGAGGGACGGAATCGGTTTTGATTCTGTCCCTTTTTGAATGATTGGAAAATAAAAAGTAATCATTTTCTGAATCAAGTCATGGCGCAGGAGTTATGATGCGTGTATGCCGAGCTCCTCCCGCCGCTTGCGGATCCCGTCCAGAATGACTTTTTTCTTGTCAATCAGTTTATCCTTTTCCATAGCGGGAACGCCTTTGAGCTTGTATTCCATGTCCAGCTTCTCGTACTTGGATTCCCCCATTGTGTGATAGGGAAGCGCGTCCAAAGCTTTCAGATTCGTGAAAGCGCCGATGAAATAGCCAAGCTGGTACAGATACTTGTCGTCATCTGTGATGCCCGGTACAATGACGTGGCGGATCCACATGTCCACATGTTTTTCATTCAGATACTCTGCGAACGCGAGAATCCCGTCGTTGGGCTGGGAGGTAAGCTCCTTGTGCTTTTCGGGATCAATATGTTTGATATCAAGCATAACCAAATCAGTCAATTCCATCAAGCGATCCAGTTTCGCGAGCCATTCCGGGTTTGCATTTTTCTTGTAGGCAATGCCAGAGGAGTCGATGCAGGTGTGGACATTATTTTTCTTGGCGATGGTAAAAAGGTCGATCAGAAAATCTACCTGCATCAGCGGTTCTCCGCCTGTGACAGTGATGCCGCCGCCGTTGTAAAATGCCTCGTTTCTCTTATACTGCTCAAAAATATATTCCGGCTCCATCAGCGTGCCGCCGTTCATCTCCCAGGTGTCGGGATTGTGGCAGTAAGCGCACCGCATCGGGCACCCCTGTACAAATACCACAAAACGGGTTCCGGGCCCGTCTACCGTACCAAAGCTTTCTAAGGAATGGATTCTTCCCTGCATGATTTCTACCCCTCGATTTTGTCAAATTTTGCAAGATTTACCCCTAATGATATCAATGTCATCTTTAGTTCCGTGTATCTGTCATACATCGATTGATATAGTGTAGAGTTTTTATCTTCGACAATCAGCATCCAATTTTGCACTCTGGAAAATTCATTAATGGAATCCCTGATAATTTCTGCTCCGTTTGGCATAGAGTCACCAACCTTTCTGTGTTATTGTCTGCAATTTGTTTATGTGTTATCCTGTTTCATTAAAAGTGCTTGAGATTATTTATATCATAGCACAGAAGAAAAATAAAATCCAGAAAAAAGAAGCCCTGCGACTTATCGCAAGGCTTCCTGCACTCTTTTGTTTTGACGTGATCAGATACTCTCGTGGAAAGTACGGGAGATAACGTCTGCCTGCTGTTCCGGTGTCAGTTTGATGAAGTTTACTGCATAGCCGGATACGCGGATGGTCAGCTGAGGATAGTTCTCGGGATGCTTCTGTGCATCCAGTAACATATCTCTGTTGAGCACGTTTACGTTAAGGTGATGGCCGCCCTTTGTTGCATAACCATCTAATAAGTTTACTAAGTTATCTACCTGAGCATTTGCTGCCATTGTATTGTCCTCCTGTTTTGCTTATTATAGTCTATACTGCACTGCGCCATAAACACTCGTGAACACGCCGCTTCGCGCCTTTCGTCCACTCGTTTAACGGACTTTCGCCCTATGGATTTATGCCGTATGATCCAATGCTATTTATAGTCTTCCAACCCGTCCAATCCATCGTGGAGGGTGGGAACACTGCAGGCCAGCGGGGTGCGGGAGCAATCCGTGCACCCCATAGTCTGCACATCAACGTAAATTCCTTCGGAATTAACGTCGCTTTTAGAGTTGTCGGTCGCAACGTCCACATTCACATGCCCGACGCCATTCGCCATCCCGGAATCCATCATCTTGATAAAATCATCTATCATTTGCTTATCATCCATAATCAACAACTCCTTCTGCTTCATTTATATCGGAGAATGCCTGCGTTTTAGGCGCTCTGCGAAAGTATAAATCATTTTGGGAGAATGCGGAGCATTCTCTGAATTGTCGCTGTCAGGCGACAATTTGTTATTTGCTGAGGTCTACCTCAAGGTCGCCTGCAAATACCTGATCCTCTTTGCCGAGTGCGCCCGGAATGATGGTGAAGGTATTGGAGATACCATCCTGCGCATCATTGAACGGAAGCTTGGATACAGAAGACAGGGAAGCAACTGCACCGTGGGTATCACGGCCGTGCATCGGGTTAGCGCCGGGTGCGAAAGGCTGGCCTTTCTTACGTCCGTCAGGTGTGTTACCAGTAGCCTTACCGTAGGTTACGTTGGAAGTAATGGTAAGGATAGAGGTTGTAGGAACACCGTTTCTGTAGGTGTGATGTCTTCTGATCGCGGTCATAAACTTGTGAACGATCTCCTGTGCGATCTCATCTACGCGGTCGTCGTCGTTACCATATTTCGGGAAGTCGCCGGTTGTCTTAAAGTCAACGATGATGCCGTCCTCATCTCTGATGGGCTCAACCTTAGCATACTTGATAGCAGATAAGGAGTCAGCCACGATGGACAGACCTGCAACACCAGTTGCGAAGTAGCGCTTAACGTCTCTGTCATGGAGAGCCATCTCTGCTCTCTCATAGCAGTACTTGTCATGCATATAGTGGATGATATTCAGTGTATTTACATACACGTCTGCCTGCCACTCCATCATGTCAAGGAACTTATCCAGAACATCATCATAGTCAAGCACATCGCCTGCAACAGCGCGGTACTTCGGACCAACCTGTTTCTTGGTTACTTCATCAACGCCGCCGTTTAATGCGTACAGCAGGCACTTAGCAAGGTTAGCGCGTGCGCCGAAGAACTGCATTTCCTTACCGATAACCATAGAAGATACGCAGCATGCGATACCGTAGTCATCGCCGTGTGTCACTCTCATCAGATCATCGTTCTCGTACTGGATGGAAGAGGTCTGGATGGACATCTTAGCGCAGTACTTCTTCCAGTTCTCAGGAAGTCTGGTAGACCAGAGAACTGTCAGGTTCGGCTCGGGTGAAGGACCCAAGTTGGTCAGTGTGTGCAGATAACGGAAGCTCATCTTTGTTACCATGTGACGGCCGTCAACGCCAACACCGCCGAGAGACTCGGTTACCCAAACCGGATCGCCTGCGAAAATCTGGTTGTACTCAGGTGTGCGGGCGAACTTGATCAGACGCAGCTTCATAATGAAGTGGTCAACGAACTCCTGGATCTGCTGCTCGGTGAATGTGCCGTTAGCAAGGTCTCTCTCTGCGTAGATATCAAGGAATGTAGATGTACGTCCGAGGGACATTGCTGCACCGTTCTGCTCTTTTACGGAGCAAAGGTATCCGAAGTAAGTAGCCTGGATAGCTTCCTGTACGTTAGTAGCGGGCTTGGAAATATCGCAGCCGTAAGAAGCAGCCATCTCCTTCATCAGCTTCAGTGCAACCATCTGCTCGGAAAGCTCCTCACGAAGACGGATCACATCGTCGGTCATAACACGGCCGGTGGAATCCTTCTGAGCCATTTTGTCTTCGATCAGTCTGTCGATACCGTACAGAGCTACTCTTCTGTAGTCACCAATGATACGGCCGCGGCCATATGCATCCGGAAGACCAGTGATGATGTGGGAAGAACGGCAAGCTCTCATCTCAGCATTGTAAGCATCGAAGCAGCCTGCGTTGTGTGTCTTTCTGTGTGTGGAGAAGAACTCGCTGATCTCGGGATCTACTTCGTAGCCGTTGTCGGAGCAAGCTTTCTCAGCCATTCTGATACCGCCGTAAGGCTGTAAGGAACGCTTGAAGGGCTTATCTGTCTGGAAACCTACGATGGTCTCTTTGCTCTTGTCAAGATAGCCGGGGCCGTGGGATGTGATAGTGGATACAACCTTGGTATCCATATCAAGTACGCCGCCTGCCTCACGCTCCTGTTTCTGCAGATCAAGTACCTGTGCCCAAAGATCCTTTGTGTTCTGTGTAGGCTCAGCCAGGAATGCCTCGTCACCATCGTAAGGGTGATAGTTTTTCTGGATAAAGTCGCGGACATTCACTTCTTTGTCCCACTTGCCGCCTACAAAATCTTTCCATTCTGGTCTCATTTTTGTACCAACCTCCTATTTTAAAATTTTTAATAAAGTAACTGTGAAATGGTTTACATTCGGAATCATGCATAATTGCGCCGCATAACTCTGAATCGGTAAGAATATTATATGCCATGTGTCGAATCACAGTCAAGACGACCTTTGTTCTTTTTCTCATACAAATGCCAAAAAAAGCATGAAAATTTTGTGAAAAATGCAATAATGTGGATTGAACGATTTTCCGTTCTTGACATTTCGAACTTTTGCACCCTATAATAAGCGAAAAGCATATACATTTTCTTGATAACAAATATTCGGCGTGACTGCCACAGCCGCGCCGAAGTCATATAAAACCGGCATTTATGTTCGGTTTTCCAATCTGCGATTCAGAATTTCTATGCTTTTAAATCAACCATCACAATTTAAAAGCGGGAGATTTCGGAACGGCACAGCTTTGAAACGGCAGACGGATCAATGGAATGACTTACATATCCGAAGTTCTCCTGCGGAACAGGAGGAATGACTATGGAAGTCAGAAAACCGGCAGCACAGGAAATATTTGCGGAACGGAAACCCGTAAAGGATTTGGAAAAGGCGGAGCTTGTAACAACATTGAGGCCGGAGGAAGGATTTACGATGATCAGAGGCGGAAAAGGATATACAGTCGCAGATATTGAGGCGCTGCCGGAGGGAGAACGTGCGGAGCTGATTGACGGTGAACTGTTTCGGATGGATGCACCCATGAGAACGCATCAGAAAATTCTGATGAAGCTGGCATTTGAAATTGAACTTTATATTAGGAGACGGAGCGGGAGCTGTGAAATATATCCCGCGCCGTTTGCAGTGTATATTAAGAATGACAGGCATAACTATGTGGAGCCGGATATATCTGTGATCTGTGACCGGGACAAGTTGGACGAAAAAGGATGCCACGGCGCGCCGGACTGGGTGATTGAGATCGTGTCACCCTCTAGCGCAAAGATGGACTATGCGTACAAGGTGAAGCTCTACCGTGAAGCGGGCGTGCGGGAATACTGGATTGTGGACGCAGAGAAAGAAACGGTCACAGTGTATGATTTTGCACATGGAACAGAGGCGGCGGTACATAGTTTCACGGCCCGGATTGAGGCAGGTATTTTTGAGGATCTGTACCTGTGTCTTTCGGAACTGGATTTTGGCTGAGGGCGGTGCGGTTATTTTTCTTCTTCGCATGCATGGCTGTTCAACGCAGGGTATAGGATAGAATTTAGAATGTAGTAACAAAAAACCTCCCATAACATACACATCGTTATGGGAGGCTTCTTTATTTTATGTCATATGATTACTTCGTGCATTTGGAGACTGTCCATCATGCATCAGCATCCGGGGTGTCTGCCGCCTTCACCGTAAAGCTGAACTGCGGTATGAGAACTACCGTCTTCGCATCAATCGTAACCTTTACGTTGGTCAGGGTAGCGGTTCCAGCTGTGTCTGCCGCTTTGGTCCATGCAGAGTTCTTGGTCTCGTCTTCCTCACCTTCGGTAAGAGATACGGTAGGACTCAGACTAGCCCCTGCTTTTACCAGCTTAGTCACCTCGTCCTGGATTGCTGCCACTGCGTTGGTGGACTGTTCAGCTGTTGCCACAGATTCCTCCACTTCCAGAGTGGCAGGCATAGCCTCAACTGCTGCCTTCAGCTCCGCCGCGCTCTGGAACTTATCGTCCTTATCTTGCACCTTTGTCTCTGCCAGGGCAACTTCAGTTTTCGCGTCCGCAAACTCGTTTTCGGACTTGACAACCAGAGTGAATTTCAGCTTACCGTCATTCGTGGAATCGGCAGGCGTATAAGTGAAATCAACTGTCTCCTCGTCCAGAGCTTTCCACTCGCATTCATAGCCAAGTACCTTTGCCAGCTCGCCATCGGCAGCGTTCTTGACTGCATTCTTGATGGTGTCGGAATCGTTGCTTGTTCCAACCAGGGCTAATAATGCCGTATTACTGTTCTCTTTGTCAACAACCGCCGCCTCAACGAGTTCTGCCGCTTTGTCAAGGGTAACATATTTGTCCTTGTTGGCTGCAAGCAGCGCAGCAGTTGCTTCTGCACACTTCATGGTTCTTCCGGTCATCTTATTCTTCACTACCAGAGTGTAAGTTACGGAGCCGTCTTTGGCAGCTTTGGAAGATCCCCCGCCGGGTTCCGTGGGTTCCTCTTCTTCGCTGATTGCCACATAAGTGTAATCCTCCTTGCCGTCCTTCTGCGCAAATCCAACTTCGATGTCGGGATTGCCTTCCGCCGCCTTTTTAGCAGCCGCTAAAACTGCCTGTTTGATCAGCGTATCCTGTCCGCTGCATTCCGCTACGATGGCTGCAAGGGCAGCGCTGTTTGTTGCTGTCTCCACCGCATCCTTAATCTCGGAGATATTCTTCAGATGGTCAATCGTTGCGTTAAACGAAACTTCTTTTTCATTTTTGTTGTTGTAACTGCTTAACAGCATATCTCTGATCACGATTGTGGCAGTTACGGTTCCGTCACCTTTCGCAGTAGCGGGCTCAAGACGGAAGTCTGTCACTTTCAGGGAGAGATTTCCTTTGCCGTCTTTGCTGATGTAGTCGCCTACCGTCACAGAGCCGTCTTTAATCTGCTCAATGCTTTCCCTGAGAGAGTCGGCTGTGGTATCGTTATTAACCTGGATACCGCTTACGCCATTCGTAATCATTCCTGCTACAGTATCGAGATCACCAGCGCTGTGCTTGATGCCGAAGGTACAGGTGACAGGTACTGTCTTAGTCTTCTTCGTGCTATCCGCTTCCGCGTTGTTGGTCAGTGTCAGCGTGATGACTGCCTTGCCGGAATTGATCACATCCGCCGCATCATCGTCGGTTTCGGGAGCCGGATCTTTCTCCTCGCCCCAATCCTTTTTCACGAGAGTCTTTGCTACAAGGATATCCGTATCAGCCGCAACTACCGCTTCTGCCTTGCCAACTACTTTTGCAATGAGCTCACTCAGAAGAGAGTCTGCGCTTGTTGCGTTTCCGCTCTGGGCTTTGTCGAGTCCTGCCGCCTTGATATCTTTCTCCACATCGTCAAAGCTCTTAGGAGCTTTCTTCGGCATGGTGATATTGAATTTCACGGTTTCGGACTTCACGCCGTTGGTATACTTAATTACCACAGGAACTGCCAGTTTGCCGCCGTACTTGGTGACAGGCTTATCCTTAGAATCCATCTTCGACAGATCAGTCAGCGCTTTCTTGCTCACTTCTAAGCGGATGACATTTTTGGCTGCGCCTTTGACAGTTACGGTCTGTTTGGAAGCCTTAACCACGGTATTGGTCTTGTCGCTTCCAACTACGTTCAGGTCCTTGCCGTCCCGATCCACCAGATTTACGGTGACTGCGTCCGCCGCCGCATCAATCTCAGTGTTGCCTGCAACGAGGGTGTAAGGAATATCTACAACGTAGTTACCCATCTTTCCTGCATCGCCCAGCACATAGCCGTTGCCGTTTTCTGCGGTATAACTGTTGGTATTTAATGTTACGTTCAGGCTCTTGATATTGACTACCTTTTTGGTGTCAAGAGGCTTCACATCAATCTTCGCGGTAACAGGTACTGCGAATGCGTACAGCTCATCCTCTGTCAGAGGTTTGGACGAAGCGCCGTCTTCCTTGTTGATGAAGACCCATTTGTCCTGTCCATCCTTCTTGATGTAACGGGAATCCTCGGGCACAACCAGAAGTTTCACATCATATTTGCCTGCGGCTGTTGTCGCCTGGCTCGTGATGGCAACAGTGCCTTCAGCCGTTGCTGCTGCAGATGCTGCAAAATCTTTTGCGCTCTCGGGGTCAAGCTTTGCAAAGGCTGCCTTTACGGGAGTCTTGCCGTTCATAATCTGTACGACAGGAGATACTGCCGTCTTGCCCTCAAATACGCTTGCGCCTGTAGCGGTGTACTTCAGTGTCTTGAAGGAAATCTTGATCTGGATGTCCTTCCGATAGTAGCCGTTATCGACTGTGATATAACCTGTGCAGTCATCCTTCTTTGTCTTGTCAATGATCTCTGCGATCTGCGCTGCGCTCAGGGTATCTTTCAGACCGATGTACGCATAAGTCTCACCAGAGTTGCTCAGATTTTTCAGTCCATATTCGTCTCTGTTTCCCTTCACTTCGAAGTAGGAGGTAAAGTTGTTGGTGTGCACATTCTTTTCCTGATCCTTCGCCTTTTTGATCACGTTCATCGCATCAGAAACCGTATAGCTGCTATCGGTCTTCACTACGATCTTCGCGAGTGCCGCGCTCTGCGGATCGAGGGTGTAGCTTGCTGTTACCTTCAGGTTGGTGTCAAATTTCTTAGCCTTCGGTACAGAGAAGCTGAGCTTCGTATCCTTGGCGGTGGTTGTGAAGGCGCCGCCTTTCAGCTCACCTACGGTAGCGATCAGCTTGTAGCTTCCACCGGCAGAGAGGTAAGCATTGTCAAGGGTAAACTGTCCGTTCTCATCAATCTTTCTGATTGTGCCGCTCCCATCAACGATGCCGGATGCCCAGTTGCTTGCTGTAACCGAGTAGTCAGGAGCCAGCATCACATAGCTGCCCGCATAGTTGTTCTTATCCTTAGCGGTGATCTGCCAGGTGAGTGTCTGTGCGCCTGCCGCGGGCTTCTTGGGATCAATCATCTTGATGCCGGGAGCCTTGTCGGCAATCTTATTGTTTGTGTTAGTAATGGTATAGGTGTATGTCTTATTCTTTTTGGTTGCCGGATCTTTCGCAGCCGTATCGGTCAGAGTGATTTCCGCCTTGCCGGTCTTGAGATCCGAGGCAACGACAACGTAGCCCAGATAGTTGGTCTCGCTGCTCTTTGCCCAATCCTTGTAGGCGATGAACTTGCCGCCCTTGACAGCGACTTTCACGCTCTTATAATCCGTATCATGCTCCCAGGTCTTGCCATTTTTGTGACTGAGATACAGGCTGTACTTCTGGTTGCTGCCGCCGGAATAAGTGAGGGCGGTAGCGCTCGGATTGTTGACCTTTTCCTCTGTATCTCTCAGCCAGAGACCGAGTTCGTTGTAACCGGTCACATCGAAGAGGGCATCCATCTTCTGAACTTTGCCGCCGTCCACGGTGCTCGCTGTGATCTTGATCTTTGTGCCGGGCTTGTGGAACAGAAGCACGCCTTTGTTGGTGCTTTCGTCTTTTACGACATCCACAGCCGCTTTTGCGGAGGATTTGAAGGATACAGGCAGGAAATCACTATCCTGGTATGTCTGCCCCTTCTTCGGCTCCTTGGCCGCGCTGCTGATTGCCGCCACATATACAGGTTCATCAAATGCCTCTGCGGAGAGAGGGGATGAAAGGATCTTGTTATCCCCATCCAGCACAACTACCTTGGCGATGGTGTTCTTCACGCTGACAATTTCAAAGATTCTGCTGATGCTCTTATCCTCTTCTTCTGTTCTGGCAAAGTCAGCCGCCTTGACAGTAACTGTGAACTTATTGTCATTGCTGTTTTCCTGAATCCGATAGTCCTTGCTGACGGTAAGCGTGCCGTTCTTTACGGAAACGAGCGGTTTCTTACCTTCAACAGCCGCCTTTGCGTAGGCAGATGCGCTGTCGCCTTTAAAGGGAGCCACCGACCAGGTAACTGTGGTTTTTGCGGGTTTACGCTCCTTGGAGCCGTTGTTTAACTGAACTGTCATTTTTACAGATGCGGTCTTCTTATCGCTTTCTTTGAAGAGCGTTTCGGGCAGGGTTGCCTTGCTCTCATCGAATGCGATGCCGTAAATACCCTGCTGAACCTTGAGCTTTACGACTGCGGAGGCCCGGTAACTGTCATCGGGGCCGACAGCGATTACTTTCACGCCCAGATTCTTATAATAATCTGCCGCATATTTATTATCATTTACATAACAGTTTGATGCTGCGCCGACATGGATGGAGTTGTCCTCTGCTACCCATGCGCTGACCGACCCATGACTGCTATAATTGTCCGAAACTTTATCGCCAACGCCGGTACTCTCGCCACTGAGCGCAACTCCCGTCTTGCTGTTTACAAGCTGTACACGGACGGAGTCATAAGAAGTCTCCTTGGTGAAGGTAGGCGTTGCCACTTTTGCGTCCTTCTGGCCGGTAAATACAGCTGCGCCGTTCACCGCTTTTACGGCGAGCTTCGTCTCGTATACAGGCATCTTGGTTGCAAGGGCTGCGGTTGCAGTTTTCTCTTCGGAACCTGCAACGAAGTCGGTCTTCTCATCCACGGCTTCGGTTTCTAAATCCTTAGCGGATAAGGACTGTACCAGGCTTACCTTGGCGCTGCTGGAGATGACTGCCGCGATATCTGCCTCAATGCCTTCCTTATCTTCTGAGTTGGACGCTACCAGATTAATCGGAAGCATGACAGCCGGATTGCTGAAATCTGTGATTTTCACATACTTCGTAGTCTTGGCAATCGGTGTCACTTCCTTAGGTGCGCCTGTGGGAGCCTCGATCTCTACTTTGTAATAGAGAGCGCCCACAACCGGCTTTGCCGGAGGATTCTTTTTATTTGTGAACTCTACGTTCAGGTTCAGTCTGACTTCTCTGTTGGTAGCGGAAGCCACGGCTGCGGTCACTTTCTTGATCTCGTTTGTCTTTACAACAGGCTCTCCGAGATCCAAGATGAACTTACCGCCTGTCAGAGTCTTGTGAGGTTTCTTGCCGTCCTTGTCTGCCTCTTCGTTTTTGTTGTAGATGCTTACCAGCACCTGGCCTTTTGCCTCTGCCGCGGGCTTTGCCTGCAGTGTCAGCTTTCCGCCGCTGAAATTAGTCTCGAGAAGCGCTGCCGCCGCTGTGTTGTCCGCATCCACAGCGCCTTCCTTCGTGGAAAGGATCTCCACTGCAAGGTCATCCAGAGCTGCGCCCGCTGCGGGCGTAACGGTAAACTCCATCTTGGAATCCGCCATGATGCCAACGGTGTCCGTTTCCTTTACAGCCTTGCCGGTATCCACACGGGTCACGGTAACTGCCTCGGAATAAGCAGTCGTTTCCAGAGTTGCCGTATATTTCTTGTCCTTTTCGGTGTAAACTTCAATGGTCAGCGTTTTGCCGTACTCATTTTTAGCGATCTCAGCTATGGTTGCAGAAGTTCCGTCTGCAGCCAGTACCGCATCTGTGGAAGCGACGTCACTGCCGTCCTTCACAACAATATCAAAGAAACGCTGCTGGTAAGCAGTACCTGTCTTTACCAGTGTTACGGTAATATTTTTTGCGGTGTAATCTGCTTTGTAAGCGCCGTCTTTGCCGCTGATTCCATCGCCCGTCAGAACTACGGTGTAATCGCTGGCTGACTCTACGCTGACAGACACATCGCCCTTAACAGCATCGATGGTCAGGGATGCCGTACCGTCTGTTTCAACAGTGCCTTCCCCTTCTGCCGCATCTTCGCCTGCGCCCATCGTGTAGGAAAGCTTCGTGATCTTCGCACCCTCAACAGGTGTAAACTCCAGAACCAGTTCCTTGCCTTCCTCAGCCGCAGAGGTAACCATGTATGAACCGTTTCCTTCAGATGAATTTTCGCCAAAGACATACTCAGCTCCGGCTGTACCGTCAATTTCTGCCACTACGGACTTCACGTTGGAAACGGTGTCCAGTGCCACGCTTACATTGTGCTTAACGATCGGCGCCTCGTCAATGAGGATGGTTGCTGCGCCTTCGCTTGCATCCATCGCCTTGGTGGGAATGGTGTAGGTGTAAACGCCGCCTTCCGCCGAAACTGCCTCGATCTCCTCTTCATAGCCGGCACATGTCACAGCAGGTGTGGAGGTCGTGGTTACGGTGAATGTAAGGGCGTCGGTCCCTTCGGGAATCACCCAGGTGTTCTCATCATCGTCAGCGGTCTCGTCACGGATGACGCCTTCTGTGGTGACAGCATAGCCGTCTTCTAACTGGTCATCAAAGAAAACGAGCTTTTCCTCGTCGTTTTTCGCCAGGGAAGCATCGATGACTACTTCAACGGAGGTGACAGAGTAACCTCTGTCTGCCGCGTCCTGTGCTGCGCCGTCATATCCGGCATCCTGTCCGTCTGCCATAGAAACGGTAACTGCCTCTGCCGCACCAGTTGCGTCAAACGTTACCTTAACTTTCTTCTCTTCCTTGCCGGTTGCCGCAGGCAGAGTGTCGCCTTCCGTTACCGCCGGATAAGACTTATTCCTGATAATCGTGATATAAGGATCGTTTTCGCTAAGTCCTGCGTTGTCTTGTGCATCTTCCTCGGTAGCTTTCGCAAGCTCGTAACCGGTATCGGGGGATACCGTAACTTTTGCGGTGTCGCCAATCACGCTGGCGGTGTTGTCCTTTATGGTAACAGGACTTGTGCCATCCGTAAGTGCAAGAGACACATGATCCAGGTCTTTGCCTGCCGCCGCCTTGAAGCTGAAAGCGTGTACGTTTTTGTCATTGCTGTACTCTGTCGCAACCGTGATGGTGATCTCGGTATCAGCGCTGAAACTCTCCAAAGGCTTCAAGGCAATGGTGTCCTCCTCAGCCCCGGTTGTCTTGTCTACAGTACCGCGCTCAACAGGAAGCGTGGTCTCAGTCTCACCAGAAACAGCCTTTGCTGTAACGCCTGTTATTTTATAATCTGTTGCGGGTGCAACTTTGAACGCCAGCTTTTTCTCGCCCAGCTTATCTGTGCCTTCCACAATGGGAGAGCCGAAATTTGAGTTGGCTTTCACATAGGGAATCACATTCTCCCCGGTCGTATCGGGTGCGTCAACACTAAAGGAATCGCCTGCCGTAATTTCTGCGGTCAGCTCAGCCTTTTTCACTGCCTTTACTTTTACCGTAAAGCCTTCATCGCCGACTGCCACATAGTCGGAGGGCTTCAGGGAGAAGGTGTAGCAGGGAGTCTTCGCGGCACTTGCCTCCTCACCTTTCTTATGCAGTTCGGTTTTCGCAGTCTGGACTTCGCTGTCCTCTACGGTGATCTCTACGAACTTGTTTGCAGTGCCCGGAATGACAACGGCATACTCTACTGCCGTATCAAAGGCCGCACTTTCAACGGGAGCCGAAACTTGTGTGTCCAGGACTTTGGTTTTGTCCTCCGCACTTTTTTCTGTTACCGTGTAGATTTCATAGCTGCCAACCAGGGCATCGTCCGCGTCCTCAAAGGTAATCGTGTAGGTCTGCGCAGCGGTGGTGATGGTGATCTCCGCGCTCAAAGCCTTGATGGTCTCGTTTCCTTCCACGGTCTCCTTCTTGGAGAATTTCGCGTTATCCACCTTATAAATGCCGCTTGCAGCATCGGCAGTCAGAGTCTCTGTCTTGCCGTCGATCGTGATTTCAACCTTTGTCACGCTGCGTCCCGCTGCGGGCGAAACCGTGAAGCGCAGATCCTTGCCGTTTACGAGCTTGTCGCCGTTTACACAGCCCTGCTTCCACTCAACGGCAGCGGTATCTGCACCTTTATCTTTATCTGCGGCATCCACAGACTTGTATGTGATCACGGATTCACTGTTTCCGGCCGAGTTGATCACACTGTCTGCAAGGTTCTTATCGGAAGATTCCTCCTCGGACTCCACAGGAGTCTCGGAAGAGACTTCTTCCTCGGTGGAAGGGTCAGTGGGATCTGCCACATCGTCTGCGGGCTGCTCCTGTGCAGGGGGCAGATCTTCCTCTGGATTCGTTTCCGAATCATCTCCTTCCTCTGGCGTCTCGCCTTCTGTGGTGCCAGAATCTTCCGTATTCCCAGAATTTTCTGTCTCCCCCACATCAAGACGAAAATATTTCTTAAGATTTTCTTAATTTCATTTTCTTCCGTGTTTGTACGGGTTTCTGGACTTTTTTGGAAAAACAGGAAACGAAATAACGATTTAGATAAGACATAATTTGCCACAAAACCCCCGATTTGTCGCTAATCTGTTCTTAATGCTATTTTTATGAAATGCCAGAATCCGCATATATATTGGGGCGGCAACGGTTTCGACCCGGGAATATCTGTCGCTAATCTGTTGCCAATGCGCAATAACGTGATAAATAACAGTTGTTTTACGAACATAAAAGAACAGATGGTATTTAACGGAAAAGAAGGGGACTAAAAACGGAATTACAGGAGGTGGGAGAGCGGCGGGATCCGATGGGGCATGGGGATTTCACAAAGCCCTGCTTGACGGCGTCTGTGCTTTCTTTTATAATCATATCTGGCACAGAAAACAGATGTATATTTTATCGGAAGCTATCACAGAATGAAGAATGGAGGTATATAAAATGGCAGATATCACAAAGAACACAACAATAGGAGAGGCGCTCAGAATCAACCCGGACATTGCGCCTGTGCTTATGGAGATCGGGATGCACTGCCTTGGCTGTCCTTCCGCGCAGGGGGAGACTCTGGAGGAGGCGGCGATGGTGCACGGCATCAACGCGGATGACTTGATGGCGAAGATCGCGGAGGTTTAAACCGGGCGTTCAGAGAGCGGTGCGGCAGACCTGACGCAAAATAAATCCCACGCTGGTTCCGAAAAATCGGATTACAGGGTGGGATTTTTGATGTTATAGTTTCGCCAGTGTCTCCAGCGCACTCTCCTTGATCAGCGGCTCGTAATGCTCTTCCAGATACGCTTTCGCGGAGTTTGCCGTTTTTTCGGGTTTGCCGTACTCGGAGATCAGGCTGCAGATCCGATTGAAATCTGCGGTGTCCATTGCCTCGGGGACGATCAGAAGAAGATAATTGCCACCGGCCTCATCCTTGTATAACGTATTGGAGCTGCGGCAGGAACCGATCACGCGGGCCAGTCTCGTCACTTCGCGCAAAGAGCGGAAGGAGAAGAGGCGGCATGCCGCTTTTTCACGGCTGGGCGGGGCAGGCTGTGCCTTTTCTCTGGGCGCGCTTTTGGGAGCCGGTGCGGTTTCCTCCGTGCCGTTCATCCGGCGCAGGAGATTGAGCACCTCATCCGCGCTGTCGGCAAAGGCCTCCATCAGCGCTTCGTTATCCTCAGATTCTTCCATCTCATAATCGTCATCGTGGACAGAAGGCGCAAACTTGGCAAAGCGGGTATCCAGTTCTTCGGGATCTTCCACTTTGGTGACGATCAGCACAATGCATTCGGCATTTAAGGGGATCGCTTCGATCATAAGCGGGATATCCTCCGCCTCAAAGCCGCATTCGTAAGCTGCCTGCTGCATCAGGTCGCGGAAAAGGCTTTTGGCTTTCTCCGTGCCGTAGGCCAGCTCGCTGATCTTCAATTCTCTGTTTAGCAGATCTTCTCTTGTGAGGGTGCAGCGGATCTGCTGCTCGTTCACTTTTTCTATTTTCATGTTGTTGTTCGCTTCCTTTATTTTAGAATAATAGCGTCTATGCCGGGAAAGTTCTTCCCATGTCTTAAGTTAAGTGTATCTTAAGCCCAGAGGTCGGTTTTAGTCAATAGTGCGCGGAAAGTGTTTAAAAAATTTTAATAATTTTAGAAAATGCTTGCAATTCCTGTCAGATTATGGCTATAATCTAACTACAAGGTGTCTCTGATAATCCGCAAAGGAAGGAGGCATGCGAAATTTATTGAATAACATCTGTGTCTTCGCTGGCATCAGTCAGTGAGGATAGTCTTATGGGCGATGTGCCTGGTCAGAGACCATATCTTATTCCCATCTTAAGCGCCGGGTTAATTTCTTTCGGTACACAAAATATAATTCACAAGGAATGAGTAGGTTATACAGTTATTTTTCAAATTCATCTGCATGTCAGAGTCATCTTCAGAACTATTTCCATCCTCCTATATCATATGCCGTTAGTATATCACGGTTGAGTTATTTTATTGTTTTTTTGTTAATCCTTTTGGGGAATGCGGCATGGGAGGAGCGCAGACGTACTTTTATAAGGCATCGCGGTGATGTTTCTTTCGTTTTGCCATAGGGCGGCAGGAACATAAAAGATGGCAGGGGTGGTTCCCGCTGCGCGCTGCAGTCGTCCGTGATCCGCCGAAAAAAACTAATGACTGAAAGGGAATAGTTTGTTATAATCGTAATGAACACGGCGGGCAGGAAAGGGAAGACTTCCCTGCCTGGCCGGCGTTTACTACAGACGGTCTAAAAGGAGCTGGACGAATGAAAAAAGTGATTCCGATGATAGTCGCGGTTGTCCTTATTATATTGATCGGGGCGGTGGGATTTGGAGCAAAGCTGCTGGAAAAATATTCCTACTCGAAAGAGAGGGCGGATCTGACGGCATATTTTGGCGTTGCGGGGGAGAACGATGTGCCCATTATTCTGCAGGACGAACAGATAGAAGAGCACGCGAAGATATTTGATAATTTATGCTATTTTGACATCGCTACTGTGCATAAATACTTCAATGACAGATTTTACGAGGACAAGTCCGAGAACAGCCTTTTGTTCACCACGCCGGATATGGTCTATGTGAACGTGATCGGCACGGGAACGATTACCGGCTATGACGCGGATTTTGTCGAGAGTGATGAGAGCTGCGACTATACCGTTTCCCGCTATGAGGGGGAGACGCTTTACATCGCGGCGGACTATGTGAAGAAGTACGCGAACTTTTCTTATGAACTGTTCACGGAGCCGAACCATATGCAGGTGTATACTGTGTGGGACAAGCGTATAACCGCGGCTGTCACGAAAGACACGCAGGTGCGCTATCAGGGCGGCATCAAGAGCGACATCCTGAAGGATGTGTCGGCAGGGGATCAGGTGATCGTGCTGGAGGAAATGGAGACATGGACGAAGGTAAAGACACAGGACGCCTATATCGGTTATGTGGAGAACAAAAGACTGGGGGAAAAGACGGAGGAAGAGCCTGTTCCCGTGACAGACTATGTGGAGCCTGTGTATGAGGCGAATACACGCGATCACAAGATCAATCTGGGCTGGCATGTCATTGGGGGCGTGGGCGGAAACGACACACTGGATGCGGCCGTGGCGCAGACGAAGGGGCTTAACGTGATTTCCCCGACCTGGTTTACCCTGGTAGGAAATGAGGGGGAGTTCAGCAGCTTTGCCTCGGCTGACTATGTGGAGAAGGCGCACGGGATGGGACTGGAAGTCTGGGCGCTTGTGGGCAATGTGGAGAGCGTGGATGTGGATCTGTACACGGTTCTCGGAAAAACGTCCAACAGACGGCGGCTGATTTTACAGCTTCTGGCGGCTGTCCGGGAATATAACCTGGACGGGTTAAACATTGACTTCGAGAATGTGAGTCTGGATGCGGGGGAACCCTTTATCCAGTTTATCAGAGAGCTGTCTATTCCCTGCAGAAAGAACGGCATTGTGCTTTCCGTGGACAACTATGTGCCTATGAACCATACGGATCACTACGACCGGGCGGAGCAGGGCGCGGTGGCTGATTATGTGGTTATCATGGGGTACGATGAACATTACAGCGGCAGTGACGAAGCCGGGAGCGTGGCTTCCATCAATTTTGTGGAAAACGGCATCAAAAATACGGTGGCGGATGTACCGAAGGAAAAAGTGATTAACGCGCTTCCTTTCTACACCAGAATCTGGGAGACCGGGGCGGGCGGCATCGACAGCCAGGCGGTTGGCATGGAAATGGCGCAGGCTTATGTTTCCGATCATGGGATTGCTACCCGCTGGGACGAGCAGACCTGTCAGAATTACGGGGAACTTCAGGACGGCGACAGGCTGTGCCAGGTGTGGCTGGAGGATGCGGAATCCATTCAGGTGAAGCTGAACATTATGGAAAAATACGACATTGGAGGCGTGGCCGCGTGGAGGCTCGGCTTCGAGACGGCGGATGTCTGGGACGTGATTGAGGAATATATGAACCAGTCGTAATGTTCCGCGCTCTTTCTTCATATATATGCACAAAAGGTTATCGGGTTTTGACCGGGTGAAACATGGAGAAAGAAAAATCGGGGAAATATGACAGAGCTGTCACAATGGGGCTGCTGCTTCTGCTGCTTGCGGCCTTTGGATTTGCATTGCGGGGCGGGGCGCGCATTGTGTCCTCAAACCGGGTGGTGACAGAGCAGGAGGGGAAGGAAAAACCGTGCGTGGTCATTGACGCCGGGCACGGCGGAGCGGATCCGGGAAAGGTGGGCGTGGACGGCAGTCTGGAAAAGGATATCAATCTGCAGATTGCAGAAAAGCTGGCCCTGTTTCTCACAGCGGCAGACGTGGATGTGACGCTTACAAGGGAGACCGATGCCGGACTTTACGATGAGAATGTCTCCAATAAAAAAGTGCAGGATATGAAAAACCGCGTGGCATTGATTGAAGAGAAGAAGCCCGCGCTGACGGTCAGCATTCACCAGAACAGTTATCACGAGGAATATGTGCATGGCGCACAGGTCTTTTATTACGAGGGAAGCCAGGAGAGCAGGGAGATTGCGGAGCGCATGCAGCAGGTGCTGGCCGAGCAGATTGACCCGGACAATGCCAGGCAGGCGAAGGCGAATGACAGTTACTATCTGTTGAAAAAGACGTCGTCGCCCATTGTGATTGTCGAATGCGGGTTCCTTTCCAACTACGAGGAGGCGCAGAAGCTGTCTTCGGAAGTCTATCAGGAGAAGACGGCGTGGGCGATTCACCTCGCCATTCTGCAATACCTGAATGAGGACACGAGATAAATATGATTACAAAAATAATACCAATAGACGATGCACAGAAATGCGCCCCCCAGCTTTCTGAGGCCGGGGAGATTATCAAGGCTGGCGGGCTGGCTGCATTCCCGACGGAGACGGTTTACGGACTGGGGGGAGACGCGCTGAACCCGGCTTCTTCCAGGAAAATCTATGAGGCCAAAGGCCGGCCTTCCGACAATCCGCTGATTGTGCATATTGCGGATATGGAGGCTCTGCCCGCCATTGTAAAGGACGTGCCGGAGACGGCAAATAAGTTGGCGGAGGCGTTCTGGCCGGGGCCGCTCACGATGATTCTGGAAAAATCGGATCTGGTGCCAAAGGAGACCACCGGCGGGCTGGATACGGTGGCGGTGCGTATGCCGTCCGATGCCGTGGCTTTGGCGTTTATCAGGGCAGCAGGCGGCTATGTGGCGGCGCCAAGCGCCAACCGTTCCGGCAGGCCGAGTCCTACGCGGGCGGAATATGTGGCGCAGGATCTGGACGGCAGGATAGAGATGATACTGGACGGCGGCGATGCCACGCTCGGGCTGGAATCCACGATCGTGGATCTGACGGTGGAGCCGCCGGCGATTCTGCGGCCGGGATTTATCACCGGGGAAATGCTCAGACAGAAGCTTGGGTGCGTGGAGGAGGACAGAACGCTCTTTTGCGGCGATACGGGACAGGCTCCGAAAGCGCCGGGCATGAAATACCGGCATTACGCGCCGGCGGGCGAGCTGATTGTCGTCAGAGGCGAGGCGGAGGCGGTAACGGCTTATATCAATGGGGAACTTGCCAGGGGACGGCAGGACAACAAAAGGACAGGCATTATCGCTGCCGATGAGACCATCGGGAATTATCGGGCGGATGTGGCGCGCAGCGTGGGAAAGAGAGCTGATGCAGCCGCGGCCGCGAAAGGGCTGTACCGCATCCTGCGGGAGTTTGACGATGAGGGCGTGGACCTTATTTATTCGGAGAGCTTTGAGGGGGCGGGTGTTTCACAGGCAGTGATGAACCGGCTGTTAAAGGCGGCCGGACATAAAGTGATCAATGTGTGAGGAGAGGTTTGGCGTCTCGCACGGCAAATGCCGGGCTGACGGCATTTGCAAATAATAGGACAGGAGACGCCGCTATGCGCGCGTCAGAAAAGGAGGCAGATATGATAGCAATTGGAAGTGACCACGGTGGATATGATTTGAGACAGAAGGTGATCGCGCATTTGAAGGAGCGGGGTGTGGAGTGCAAGGACTTCGGGTGCCCGGACAAAAGCTCCTGCGATTATCCGATTTTTGGCGTAGCGGTGGCGAAAGCGGTGGCTTCGGGAGAGTGCGAAAAGGGTATTGTGATCTGCACCACGGGAATCGGGATATCCATGACGGCAAATAAGGTAAAGGGAATCCGCTGTGCGCTCTGCGGCGACCCGGTATCTGCAAGACTTACGAGAGAACACAATGACGCCAACGTGCTTGCTATGGGGGCGGCGATTATCGGGGAAGCGGTAGCGCTCGAAATCGTTGATATTTTTTTGGAAACGCCTTTTTCCCACGGAGAGAGGCACCAGAGACGTGTGGATCTGATTGAAAACTGTTAGTGCGTGGACATGTTCTTTGCTTGTATAAAAGGGATATATCAGCACACTGGCGTGTCCGGGGGCATCATGCCTGTGGACAGAAAGGCATGGCTGTTATTATGGAAATAAGACGAAGAGCGGCTGCCGGCCTGGCGCTTGTTCTGCTCTGTGGCATGATGCCGCTCTCCGTACAGGCGACGGAGGAGACCAGACAGAAGATCAAGGAGGCGGAGCAGCAGCGGGAAGAGACGGAAGAAAAGCTGGATGAGACGGAGGAAAATCTGAAGGGACTGAACGAGCAGCACAGCTCCCTGCAGGGCACGCTTTCTACGCTGAACACAGAGCTTACCCAGGTGAGCAATAACCTGAACGAGCTGGAAGAGCAGATCACGGAAAAGGAAGCGGAGATTGACGATCTGGAGAAGCAGATTGCTCAGGTGGAGGAGGAGCTGGCCGAGGCGATTGCCTTGAAGGAAGAGCAGTATGCCACCATGAAAAAGCAGATTCAGTTCGCCTATGAGCGAAGCAGCAATCTTTACATGGAGCTGTTTTTTTCCTCGGGAAGTTTATCGGATTTTCTGAACAAAAACGAATATATTGAACAGCTTTCCGCTTATCAGGGAAAGGTTCTGGACGAATACAAAGCGGCGCAGGCGGCGATGGAGCAGAAGCAGCTGGAGCTGGAGCAGGCGAAAAAGGAACAGGAGGAGAACCGGGCCGAGCTGGCAGACTACAAAGTGCAGGTTGTGGCGGAGCAGGGCCGGGTATCCGGGCTTGTCAGCCAGACATCCAGCAGTCTGAATGCCACGGAGAACCAGATTTCCGAGGCGGAGGCAGCGGCGCTCGCCTACGAGCAGCAGCTCAAGGAGCAGGAGGAAAACCTTTCGGCCCTCCGGGCTAAGCTGGCGGAAGAAATCCGTATGGCAGAGCTGGCGGCTCAGTCGAGCTGGAGAGATATTTCAGAGGTGAGTTTCGCGGAGGGAGACAGGTATCTTCTGGCGAATCTGATTTACTGCGAGGCGGGCGGCGAGCCTTACAACGGGCAGGTGGCGGTCGGTTCGGTTGTGATCAACCGTGTGCTGAGCTCTGTATACCCCGATACGGTAACCGGGGTAATTTACCAGTCGGGCCAGTTTTCGCCTGTGGCCAGCGGACGCCTTGCGCTCGCGCTCGCGGAAGGCAGGGCCACGTCAAGCTGCTACCGCGCCGCGGACGAAGTCATGGCCGGCACCACCAACGTAGGCGGCTGCGTCTACTTCCGAACCCCCGTAGACGGTATCACCCCCAAATACACCATCGGCGGGCATATTTTCTATTAAGCATTGAGCCGTGCAAAAGCAGGACGAATCAGCCGGAAGAAAGCTTGCTTTCTGAAGGATGTTTCGTCCTGCTTTTATAGGGCGAAAGCCCGAGATGAGCAAAAACCGCCGCGAAGCGGCGATTTTGCGAATCAGCACGGCGGGGCAGGCGGGGTAAAGCGTCG
Source organism: uncultured Lachnospiraceae bacterium (assembly GCA_910579285.1). Classification (GTDB taxonomy): domain Bacteria; phylum Bacillota; class Clostridia; order Lachnospirales; family Lachnospiraceae; genus UBA3282. Next base: position 204,303 of record CAJTTT010000001.1, read on the forward strand.
AATCACCCATACTTTTCCAGCGGCTCCTGCAGCTTCTCAAAACCGCCGTCATAAATCACCTGCAGCAGGCGGTTGAGTGTCAGAAGCGCCTTTTTAAGCATGGCATCGCTTAACAGGCCGGCTTCCCTGGCATCAGCCAGCTCGCCGATATCCACCACCTTCACGAAGCCGTCGGGATAGATGATGACGTCCGCCAGAAGATCGGTGATGATGTATGTGTCTGTTTCCTCATAATAATCATAGTCTACAATATCACAGTACCAATACAGAAGAGAGTCGTTTTCGTCATAGAAACGGCTCACTTTTATGCCCTCCTCCAGATAGTAGCAGGAGAGGCCGTGGTGCAGGTCTTTACGGGGTTTCAGCGTATTCCAGGCAGTCACGATGATTTCCTCGTCACGGTAAAGAAGCCTGTCGTCTTTCAACAGGACGCATTCTTCGGGAATCAGTCTCTTGCGGTAAAGAATCGGATCAGCCATATCGTTGTCCCTCCGTCTTGTTTTTGGGTTCGCGAAGCGAATCCCGCAAGCGGGCTTGCCTACTTTGATATTAAACGTACACCGCTGGGGGATAAATGTCAATATTTCGCTGGACATAAGTACCAAAAATGAGTATAATTTGATTGTTGGGTTTTAGGGAAAATTCTGTGGGGTGGGAAGGCGGTACTTTGAAGTATCATAAAACTGTCTATCAGGCGTTAATGATGATCACACAGTTTGGCGTCAACATGCTTGTTCCCATCTTTCTCTGTTCCTTTGCAGGGATGTATCTGGACAGAAAGCTTGGGACCAATGTCTGGATGGTGGCGCTTTTTTTCGTGGGCGCGCTGGCAGGATTTACCAATGTGTTCCGTTTCGCAAGAAAGATTTATGAGACGCCTGCGAGGACGCGCAGGCGCAGTACGCAGATAAAAAAAGAGATGGAAGAAAATGAAGAGAAAGATTGATCCAACGCTGCTTGAGCTCTGGCTGGGCATTCTGGCATACGGTGTTGTTTTTGAGATAGCGCTTTTGGTATTTTCCAGAAACCCCTCCTACAGCATAGGACTCTGGATCGGCGTGTTTTTAGCCGCCGCGGGAGCCTTTCATATGTGGTGGTCTCTGGATCGGGGGCTTGATCTGCCGGAGAAGGAAGCCGTAAAGAGCCTGGGCGCGCAGAATATCATACGCTATGTGGTTCTGGTGATTGTGCTGGGGGTGCTGATGTACACAAATCTGGCCAATCCGATTCTTGCCTTTTGCGGCTATATGGGCATGAAAGTATCAGCTTACCTGAATCCATTGATTCACAGGCTGCGGGCGGGAAAGAAAGAACAGGAAATCTCGGACGGTACTGCTTTATAAAGGCACAGGCCTGCATGGGGGCGTCTGTTGTTGGCGCAGCGTGCGGGCCGCGCGGCGGGCAGGAAAAATTTTTCTACCCGGTTAAAACTTTACATACAATTATGTGTAGAAGGAGGTGAGAGGATGGGACAGGGAATTATGTTGTCCGGCGGTGCGGATATTGACTTTATGATTCACGGCGTTTTTTCCTACGAGCTTTTTGGGCAGACCGTGTGGATCACCACCACCCATGTGTGCGTGCTGATCGTCATGCTGGTGATCATAGGGTTCTGCATTGCGGCGAACCGCGTTGTTAAGCATGCCTCGGAAGTTCCGGGGACATTCCAGAACATTGTCGAGCTGGTAGTGGAGATGCTTGACAAGATGGTTGGCGGCGTTATGGGGAAATTCAGTCCGCAATTCCGCAACTACATCAGCACGATCTTTATTTTTATCCTGCTGAGCAATATTTCGGGACTGTTCGGGCTCAGACCGCCGACGGCGGATTACGGCGTCACACTGCCTATGGGTGTTATGACGTTTGTACTGATCCACTTCAACAAGTTCAGGTATCAGAAAGTGAAGGGCGTGCTCTCGGGATTATGTGATCCGTGGCCGATCTGGGCGCCAATCAATGTGATCGGCGATGTGGCGGTGCCGATCTCTTTGTCATTGCGTTTGTTCGCAAACGTTCTGTCAGGCACTGTAATGATGGCTCTGGTGTATGCGCTTCTGTCGAAGATCGCAATCATCTGGCCGGCGGCGCTCCATGTGTATTTCGATCTGTTTTCGGGCGCGATCCAGACGTATGTGTTCTGTATGCTGACCATGACGTACATCACGGACGCATGTACGACAGAGTAAGAAATTGTAAATTTTAAAACCTATCTAAGGAGGAAATTAAAAATGGGAGAATTTAACAACAATTTTATCTTAGGATGTTCAGCAATCGGTGCGGGTCTTGCGGTTATCGCAGGTATCGGACCTGGTGTGGGCCAGGGTATTGCGGCGGGCCATGCTGCTGCTGCGGTAGGCAGAAATCCTGGTGCGAAGTCTGACGTTACCTCTACGATGCTGCTGGGGCAGGCTGTTGCCGAGACCACAGGTCTGTACGGTCTGTTGATTGCTATGCTGCTGCTCTTCGTTAAGCCGCTCCTTCCGTAATGGCAAAAATCTTTGGTTACGGACATCAGGCCGTTTCGGAACCGATTCACGGCGTGCCTGATGTATGGCGAAGTTTAGACATCTTCACAGTCAGCGCGGCAAGTGCGCAGACTTGTGAGGCATGAGAGGCATAGGAAAGGAGGGGTAACGCTTGAGTACGACAGTTGCGGGTTTGGCGCTGGCGTCCGCTGAGATGGCGCCGAGGTTATTTGACCTCGACTTACAGTTGATTGCGGATTCCGTGTTGATGATTATAGCTGTGTTCTCGCTCTTTCTGATCGCTTCCCATTTTCTGTTTAATCCCGTCCGGGATATGATGGAAAAGCGGCAGGAGCGCATCAAAAGCGAGCTGGATACGGCAGCGTCCGACATGGAAAATGCCAAGGCGCTGAAGGAAGAGTACGAGACGAAGCTGAAAGAGATAGACAAAGAGGCCGAAGAGATTCTCGCGGAGGCGCGCAGGAAAGCTTTGGCGAATGAAAATAAGATTGTGGCGGACGCCAAGGAGGAGGCAGCCAGGATTCTCGAGAGAGCCGGCGTGGAAGCGGAGCTTGAGAAGAAGAAGGCTGTTGACGAGGTGAAGCGCGAGATGGTAGTGCTTGCATCCATGATGGCCGCCAAGGTTGTGAATGCGGCGATTGACACCACTGTACAGGACAGTCTGGTGGAAGAGACGCTTAAGGAAATAGGTGAGAGCACATGGCTAAGCTGATTTCAAAGACATACGGTGACGCGTTGTTCGAACTGGCGGTGGAAGAAGGTAAGATAGACGTCCTGTTGGAAGAAATGGAACAGCTTCAGAAAATCCTTGCGGAGAATGCAGATTTTGGCAGACTGATGAATCATCCGAAAATTATCAAGGAGGAGAAGATCGGGGTTGCCAAGAGCGTATTTGAGGGAAGGATATCCGAGGAGCTGCTCGGGTTTCTCACTATCATTATCTCAAAAGACCGTTACAGGGAGATCGACGAGATCCTGAAGTATTTTGTCGCTAAGGTTAAGGCGTATAAGGGAATAGGCATCGCCACGGTGACAACGGCCGTTCCGCTTAAAGATGACCAGTGCAGGGAAGTGGAGAAAAAACTGCTCGACACCACACAGTATAAGTCTATGGAGATCAGTTACGGTGTGGATGCCTCCCTGATCGGGGGCATGGTTATCCGAATCGGCGACAGAGTTGTTGACAGCAGCATCAGGACGAAACTGAATGAGCTGCAGAAGGATCTGCTGAAAGTACAGATCTAGAAAATAATAAAGAAAGGTGCGTATGATCCATGAATTTAAGACCAGAAGAGATCAGTTCAGTCATTAAGGATCAGATTAAGAGGTATGCCTCCGAGCTGGAAGTATCCGAGGTGGGTACGGTTATCCAGGTGGCGGACGGTATTGCCCGTGTGCACGGACTTGAGAATGCAATGCAGGGCGAACTTTTGGAGTTCCCCGGTGATGTTTACGGAATGATCCTGAACCTCGAGGAAGATAATGTGGGCGCGGTTCTGTTTGGTAACCAGCACAATATCAACGAGGGCGACACCGTAAAGACCACAGGGCGCGTGGTAGAGGTACCCGCAGGCGACTGCATGCTCGGCCGTGTTGTAAATGCTCTCGGCCAGCCTATTGACGGTAAGGGTCCGATCCAGACTGACAAGTATCGTAAAATTGAGAGAGTTGCATCCGGCGTTATCACGAGAAAATCTGTGGATACGCCGTTACAGACAGGTATCAAGGCGATCGACTCTATGGTGCCCATCGGCAGAGGACAGCGTGAGCTGATCATCGGCGACAGGCAGACAGGTAAGACGGCGATTGCGATTGATACGATCATTAACCAGAAGGGACAGGGCGTGAAATGTATCTATGTGGCCATCGGCCAGAAGGCGTCCACGGTCGCTTCCATTGTGAAAACTTTGACAGAGTACGGCGCGATGGCGTACACTACCGTAGTTGCCGCGACAGCCAGCGAGACGGCGCCTTTACAGTACATAGCTCCGTATTCCGGCTGTGCGATCGGTGAGGAGTGGATGGAGAACGGCGAGGATGTGCTGGTGGTTTACGATGACCTGAGCAAACAGGCCGCAGCATACCGTACACTCTCCCTGCTGCTCAAGAGACCGCCGGGGCGTGAGGCATATCCCGGTGATGTATTCTATCTGCATTCCAGACTGTTAGAGCGTGCGGCGAGAATGAGCGAGGAGTACGGCGGCGGTTCGCTGACGGCGCTTCCGATCATCGAGACGCAGGCGGGCGACGTGTCGGCATATATTCCTACCAACGTGATCTCCATCACAGACGGACAGATCTATCTGGAGACAGAGATGTTTAATTCCGGGTTCCGTCCGGCAGTTAACGCGGGTCTTTCCGTGTCCCGAGTGGGCGGCGCGGCGCAGATCAAGGCGATGAAGAAGATTGCCGCTCCCATCCGTACCGAGCTTGCGCAGTACAGAGAGCTGGCGGCGTTCTCCCAGTTCGGTTCCGAGCTTGACGCCGATACGAAGGAGAAGCTGGCGCAGGGTGAAAGAATCAAGGAAGTGCTGAAACAGCCTCAGTACAAGCCGATGCCGGTACAGTACCAGGTTATCATCATCTATGTGGTGACGAACAAGTATCTGCTTGACGTTGCGGTAGAGGATATCACCAGATTTGAGGCGGAGTTCTTTGAGTTCCTTGACACGAAATATCCCGAAGTGCCGAATGCAATCGTTCAGAATAAAGAGATTAACGACGAGACAGACGCGAAGCTCAAGAAAGCCATTGAAGAATTCAAGGCGCAGTTTAAGTAAAGCGTAGAAAGGGTGTGACGCTATGGCCTCAATGAGAGACATAAAAAGGCGTAAAGGCAGTATTCAGAGTACGCAGCAGATTACCAAGGCTATGAAACTCGTTTCTACCGTTAAACTGCAGAGGGCGAAACAGCGTGCAGAACAGTCGAAGGCATATTTTAACTGTATGTACGAGACGGTGACTTCCATGCTGGCAAAAACCGGCGGCTTAAACCATCCCTACCTGACGGCCGGGGAATCGCAGAAGAAGGCCGTGATCGTGATCACCTCCAACAGGGGTCTCGCGGGCGGTTACAATTCCAACATTGTGAAACTGATCACAAAGGGTGATTTTAAGAAGGAAGATCTGCGCATCTACGCAATCGGCAAGAAGGGCAGAGATGCCTTGAACCGTAACGGATATGAGATCGTGGAAGAAAATTCTGAGATTATTGAGGAGCCGTCCTATGTGGATGCGATGGCCCTGAGCCAGAGGCTGCTTGCCTCCTTCGCGGCCGGGGAGATCGGGGAGATTTATCTCGCCTATACGGGATTTAAGAATACGGTAGTCCACGAGCCGAAGCTTCTCAAGCTTCTTCCCGTGGAGCCGGCGCAGAACGCTTCGGAGGAAAAGCAGGAGACGGGAAGCAAGGCGATGATGAACTTTGAGCCGGAGGACGATGAGGCGCTGGACATGATTATTCCGAAATATGTGACCAGCCTGATTTACGGCGGCCTGGTAGAAGCGGTTGCGAGCGAAAACGGTGCGAGAATGCAGGCTATGGATTCCGCAACGAGCAATGCTGAGGAAATGATAGATCACTTATCACTGATGTATAACAGAGCGCGTCAGGGATCTATTACGCAGGAATTAACAGAAATTATCGCAGGTGCGAATGCGATCAGCTAATATTAAATACGAGTGAAAGGAAAAAGAGATGGCAGAAGTAAAAACAAGTGAAAATCTTGGAAAAATCACTCAGATCATCGGCGCCGTACTGGACATTAAATTTTCGACAGGCAGTCTGCCGGAGATTAATGACGCGATCAGAATACCGCTCAAGACGGGCGGGGATCTGACTGTGGAAGTAGCACAGCATCTGGGTGACGATACCGTCAGATGTATCTCTATGGGGCCTACTGATGGACTGGTGAGAGGTATGGATGCGGTTGCAACAGGCGCTCCCATCACGGTTCCTGTCGGAGAAAATACGCTGGGACGTATCTTTAACGTTCTGGGAGAACCGATTGACAATAAACCCGCTCCCACGGATGTGGGGCATGAGCCGATCCACAGACAGGCTCCGGCGTTCGAGGAGCAGTCTACGGCGACAGAGCTTCTGGAGACGGGTATCAAGGTCGTAGACCTGCTCTGCCCTTACCAGAAGGGTGGTAAGATCGGCCTGTTCGGCGGCGCCGGCGTTGGAAAGACGGTGCTGATTCAGGAGCTGATCCGCAATATTGCGACTGAGCACAGCGGCTACTCCGTGTTTACCGGCGTGGGCGAGCGTACCAGAGAGGGTAACGACCTCTACCACGAGATGGAGGAATCCGGCGTTATCGACAAGACAACGATGGTGTTCGGACAGATGAACGAGCCGCCGGGAGCAAGAATGAGAGTAGGTCTGACAGGACTTACGATGGCGGAGTATTTCCGTGACAAGGGCGGCAAGGACGTGCTGCTTTTCATTGATAATATCTTCCGTTTTACCCAGGCAGGTTCCGAGGTGTCCGCACTGCTCGGCCGTATGCCGTCCGCGGTGGGTTACCAGCCTACACTGCAGACAGAGATGGGCGCACTGCAGGAGCGCATCACTTCCACAAAGAGCGGTTCCATCACTTCCGTTCAGGCGGTTTATGTGCCGGCGGATGACCTGACTGACCCGGCTCCGGCAACAACATTTGCGCATCTGGATGCGACCACAACGCTTTCCCGTTCCATCGTGGAGTTAGGTATCTATCCTGCGGTTGACCCGCTTGAGTCCTCCTCCAGAATCCTTGATCCGAGAATTGTCGGTGAAGAGCATTATCAGGTGGCCAGAGGCGTGCAGGAGATTCTCCAGAAATATAAGGAGCTGCAGGATATCATCGCCATCCTCGGTATGGATGAGCTTTCCGAGGAAGATAAGCTGGTGGTAGCCCGCGCGAGAAGAATACAGAGATTCCTCTCCCAGCCGTTCCATGTGGCGGAGCAGTTTACAGGAATGAGCGGCGTGTATGTGCCGATTTCCGAGACCATCCGCGGCTTTAAGGAGATTCTTGACGGCAAGCACGATGATATTCCGGAAAGCTATTTCCTGAATGCGGGAAGTATTGATGACGTAGTTGCCCGCGTGAAGAAGTAAGAGTGCAGCTATGAGGAAACCGAATAGCCGCAGGAGGTAAATATATGGCTGAGGACAGCAGAAACTTTACACTAAAGATCATCACACCAGACAGAGTCTTCTTTGAGGATGAGGTGTCTATGGTTGAGTTTAACACGGTCGAGGGCGAGGTCGGCATATACAGGGAACATATCCCGATGACGATGATTGTTGCGCCCGGAATCCTCACGATCACGAAGGATCAGGAAGTGTCCGAAGCGGCTCTGCATGCGGGGTTTGCCGAGGTGCTGCCGGATCAGGTCACAGTGCTTGCTGAAATCATTGAGTGGCCTGGTGAGATTGACGTGGAGCGCGCGGAGGAGGCCAAGTCCCGCGCCGAGGAGCGAATCAGGGAACACGCACCGGGAACAGATATGCGCAGGGCAGAGATGTCCCTGAAGAGAGCTGTGGCGAGGATAGAGACAGTGCACAAATGACAAGGTACTATGAGGGAACGGATTGATCCGTTCCCTTGTTTATACACAGGTCCGCATGGGGCAGTCTGATGTTTCACAGCATGCGGGCTGCATGGCAGGCAGGGAGAAAATCGGCTCTGCCCGATGATCAACAGACGAATGGAAAGGGAGAAGGGGCTCGGTATTCGAAGCGCCCGGGGACGGAAAAATGCGAAAAATTCAGACGAAAATTATTGCTATAGTGGTGTTGGCAACAGTATGTGTCTCAATGATTGCAGGGATTGTGAGTACGATGGTAACCCGGTATTCCACTACGTCAGCACTTGAAAAAAATGTGCTGGAAACGGCAGAGCTTGCCGCTATGGCGGCGGAAAATAAGATCGCGACTTACACGCTGACAGTAGCGGAAATGGCATCGAATCCGATCCTCGTGGATGAAAATGTTTCACCGGAGGAAAAACAGGCGTTTATTCAGGAACGGACAGATGCCTATTATATGCGTTTTGGCGGCATGGCCGATACAGACGGTTATGACGTGGTGCATGATGTGAATATTTCCGAAGAACCCTTTTTCCAGGCAGCTGTGCAGGGGAACGGTTATATGTCTACACCCTATATAGACGGCGAAGATATCTATCTCATGGTTGCCGCCCCGATCCGGGAAGGCGATGCAGTGAAAGGCGTACTTTACTTCCAGTGCGATGCCGATATTTTACAGTCTATTATTGATGGGCTGAAGATTGGAGAGGAAGGCGAGGCATACATTCTGGACAAAGAAGGCACTACAATTGCCTATGTTGATCAGGAGTCGGTGCTGAACCGGGAAAACGTCATGCGGGATGCGGCGGCGGCTCCCGGCGATGAAGGTCTTCAGACAGTAGCCGCAATCGAGAAAAAGATGACGCTCGGTGAAGTTGGTGTGGAACGGTTTTATTACGCGGAGGATCAGTCCAACAATATCCAGAGCTATGCGCCCATTGCGGGGACGGATGGGTGGTCGATCGCAGTGACGGTAGATGAGGATGAGTTCATGCGTCCGGCAGAGTACGGAAATTTTATACAGACTGTAGTCTGTGTCGTGGCATGTTTTGTGATTATTCTCATTTCCATGAGAGTCAGTCACTCTATTGTTATGCCCGTTGTCAAGTGTGCGAAGCGGATCCAGGCGCTTTCACAGGGGGATCTGGGAAGCCCGGTTCCTCAGGTAAAGAGTAAAGATGAGACGCGGATACTGGCAGATTCCACGGCACAGCTTGTCAAAGATTTTGGTACGATTATACATGAAATGCAGGATATTCTCGGCGCAATAGCGGATGGAGATCTGACCAAAGAGGTTTCCGGGCAGCCCTATCCAGGTGATTTTGCTGTTTTGTGGGAATCATTGCGGGTCATCAGCGATAAGCTGAATGCGACAATGGCAGGCATTGTCTCTGCATCCGGGCAGGTTTCGACAGGATCGGATCAAGTGGCAGCTACTGCTGCTGTTTTGTCCCGGGGTGCGGTGGAGCAGACAAGCTCAGTTGGAGAACTCTCCGCAACCATTTCAAATATGAGTGCGGAGGCAAAGGGAATTGCGCAGATGACGGAGCAGGCAAAAGACGTTGTGGGTGAGGCTGGAGGAAAGCTTCAGGAGAGCAGCGCGTATATAGACAGTCTGAATCAGGCGATGAGTCAGATTACGCAATCGTCCGATGAAATCAGCCGCATCATAGATACCATTGAGAATATTGCTTTTCAGACAAATATTCTGGCGCTCAATGCGGCGGTGGAAGCGGCACGCGCCGGGACGAGCGGAAAGGGATTTGCCGTGGTGGCTGAAGAAGTGAGAGAACTGGCGACCAAGTCGGATCAGGCGGCGAAAGCGACCAAGGAGCTGATTGAGCGATCTGTAAAAGCGGTCGGGAGTGGAAGCCTTGTTGTGGGGAAGGTGACTGATTCGGTGACAGCCGCGGCAAAGATGGCAGGTGAGGCAGTAGAACAGATGGAGCAGGTGGCAAAAGGCGTGGAGGATCAGACGGATGCCATTGAGCAGGCTGCAGCAGGTATCGTGCAGATATCCGGCGTGGTGCAGAATAACTCCGCGACCGCGGAGGAAAGCGCGGCCACCAGTCAGGAATTATCCAGTCAGGCAGCGATGCTCCAGCAGCTTGTGGGAAGTTTCAGACTTTTAAAAAATTAGGATATGGCGGCAGCTATAAAATTTTCACGTTCCGATCGTCTTGCCATATGATAGAATAAAGTGATTGATTATCATGGTGAGTATATGAGACAATCGAGGATTTTACCGTTTTACATGGCGTATCCGATGCCGCTTTTTTATCAGGAGCAGGATACGGTGGCGCGGGATCTGGAATATCTGCAGGAGATGTATCCGATGGAGGCAAAGAGATATCAGAAAGTGATTGCAGGGATTCTGGATCGGTTAGACTATGAAGGCAGTGTGATTTATGATGAATATCCCGACAAGTGGCAGATTTACCGTCTGACACAGGTCGTTGTGGATCAATTGAAACAGAATGCGGATGCGGGGCAGACAGATCAGGACTGGGACCGCACCGCAGAGTTTGTGCAGGTGCTTTTGTGCGGTGAAATTTATAAAAAGCGCCATATGAATCAGAACGGGATTCTGAAGTTTTGACAGAGGAATTAGAAATACATGAAGAGAGCTATCATAAAGGGGCTCCTGCTCGGCTGCATATTTGCGCTTGCGCTGCTGATTCTGAGCAGGGTGATGAACCAGGGAAATACGGATATGACGACTGAAATGGGTGAGGCGACTTACCCTGTGCTGTCCATGTATGTGGGTCCGTACAGGGTGGGGAGTCTGCATGGTTATGCCCAGAGCATGGAATGCGCGTATCTGCGGGACAACCTCCAGCCCATCGGTGAGGGCAGAAGAATTGATGTAAGGATGAATACTTACGGGCGGGGAATTTCCGCCATCGGTTTCGAGGTGAGAAGTCTTGACGGGGAACGCCTGGTGGAGAGCACCCAGGTGGAAGATTTTGAAAAGAAGGAAGATGAGATTTCCTTTTCGATCACCTTGAAGGATCTGATAGAGAGTGATACGGAGTACATGCTTGTTTTTCTCGTTACCCCGGAAAACAGCGAGCCGGTCAGGTATTATTCCAGAATCATTTTGAGCGATTCGCTGCATGTGCGCGAGAAACTTGACTATATCACGGATTTCCATGAGCGCACGTTCGATAAAGAGGCGGCTGCGGAACTGACGAAGTATCTGGAGTCCAACGCGGAGGGAGACAACACCACTTTCCACAAAGTGACGATTCATTCCAGCTTTCATCAGGTAACCTGGGGAGATCTGCCGGTAAGGAAAGTGACGGAGCCATGCATTACGATCAAAGAACTTGCGGAGCAGACAGGCTCCTTCCAGCTCGAATACCTGGTGAATATAAAAAATGGAAAAAAGATAGATTATTACCGTGTAAACGAATATTACAGAATCCGCTACACGCCGGACCGCATGTATCTGCTTGACTTTGAGAGAACGATGGAGCAGATTTTCAACGAGGAATCGGACGTATATATCAATGACAAGATCGTGCTTGGGATAACCGGGGAAAAGGTGGAGCTTAAGGAGAGCGACGGCGGCAACGTATTTGCCTTTACGGTGGCGGATAAACTTTACAGTTATAATGTGACGGACAACAAGCTGGCCAGACTTTTCAGCTTTTATGGGAACACAGAGGAGCTGCGCGATGAGAGAAGCGCTTACGACCGGCATGATATCCGGGTTCTGACGGTGGATGAGACGGGGAATATCCTGTTTCTAGTGTATGGCTATATGAACCGGGGAAGGCATGAAGGCTGCGTGGGTGTTGCGCTCTACGCCTATAACAGTGTGGCGAACACGGTGGAGGAGATGGCTTATATCCCCTACGACAAATCCTACGAGCTGTTGAAGACGGACATTGAGGAGCTTTCTTATCTGAGCAGGACAGGCATTTATTATTTTATGCTGGACGGCAGCGTATATGCGGTGGATGTCCGCACGCTCTCGATTCAGACAGTGGCGGCTGGACTGAAGGAGGGCGGCTATCATGTGTCGGCGTCCAACAAAATGCTCGTCTGGCAGGAAGGAAACGACCTTTACGCGGCTGCCGGCCTTATTCTGATGAATCTGAATACACAGGTACAGACGAAGATCCGGGCGGGAGCCGGCGAATATATATCGGTAGTGGGCTTTATGGGGGAAGACCTGATTTACGGTCTGGCCAGACAGCGTGATATCCGGGAAAACAGTACGGGCATTACGACGTTTCCCATGTACTGTCTGAAAATCCAGAGTGATGACGGCAAGGTTTTGAAGACCTACCAAAAGGACAATGTCTATGTGGTGGACAGTGAGATTGCGGAGAATCAGCTCACTCTTTCCAGAGTTGTGTATGATGAGGAGAGCGAAAGCTATGTGCCCACCCAGGACGATCAGATTATGAACACGGAGGAAGTCAGAGCAGGCAGTAATGTGCTGAACTCTGTGGTCACTGAAAATTATGAAACGATCTGCCAGATCACGGTCAAGGACGAGATAGACGCCAAGAGTTTAAAGCTTTTGACGCCAAAAGAGATTTTGTTTGAGGGAAGCCGCTCTGTGGGCGAGCTGGGTGACGGCCCCGCGGAGGCATACTTTTATGTGTATGGAAAGAACGGTATAGAAAACCTGTATGTCAATCCTGGAAGAGCGGTGGAGTTAGCGTACCGCGTGGCCGGCGTGGTGGTGGATGACGATGGAGATTATGTATGGCGCAGGGAGACGAGAAGCACGCGAAACCAGATTATGGCCATCACAGAGGATGAGGTGACAGAGTCCAGGAGTTCGCTGGCAGTCTGCCTCGACACCATTTTAAAGTATGAGGGGATGTCCAGAAATACACAGAGCCGACTGAATAAAGGAGATACGGTGATGGATATTCTGGAAAGCAATCTGCAGAGCTGCACCATACTGGATCTGTCGGGATGTAGCCTGGACGCGGTTCTCTACTATGTGAATAAGGATATCCCGGTGCTGGCTATGCTGGAGGACGGCAATGCGGTACTGATAACCGGCTTTAATGAGCTGAATATCGTGGTGATGGATCCTGTGGCGGGAACGCTGGAAAAAAGAGGTATGAACGATTCTAAGGAGTGGCTGGAGGAGAACGGCAACCAGTTCATCTCCTATATCAGAAAAGAGTAGAGGCGATGGAGGAGTGTATGTTGCAATCGGATATTTCTGTGATTTTTGACATGGACGGCACTATTTTTGACAGTGAGAGACTTGTTCTGGAATGCTGGGAGCGGATCGGAGAAAAGCACGGCATAAAGGACATACGGGAAGTTTTCATACAGTGTATCGGAACCAACAAGGTGCGCACGCAGGAGATTGTCTACGGGCATTACGGAAAGGATTTCGCGTACGAAAAATTCAGTGAGGAGAGCTCTGCGCTGTTTCACGAAATTACGGGGAAGGAGGGAATCCCTGTCAAGCCGGGCGCGGCGGAGCTTCTGAAATATCTGTCGGAGAATCGGTTTCCGCTCGGGCTTGCCTCCTCTACCAGACTTGCCGTTGTCACGCAGGAACTGCAGGCGGCAGGCCTTTACGATTACTTCCAGGTGGTGGTTGGAGGAGATCTATTGAAAAAAAGCAAGCCGGCCCCGGACATATATCTGATGGCCTGTGAGCGCATGGGCGTTCTGCCCGGAAATACATATGCCATTGAGGATTCCTATAACGGCATCCGTTCGGCGCACAGCGCGGGCATGCGTCCTATCATGGTGCCGGATCTGACGCCGGCAACGGAGGAGATGCAAAACTTAAGTGTGGAGGTGTTTTCGGACCTGTTTCAGGTGAAGGAATATTTTGAGAGGTGAGAAGGAGGAAGAAGGGATGAGAGGGATGGGAAAGAGACGTATGCTTGCAATGCTGCTGGCGGCCTGCATGATCGTGGAGAGCACGGCGGCGGTATTTGCGGCGGAGTCGTCAGCTGTGAATACGGCGGTTGAGAACGCAAAGACGGAAGCGGCGGCCGGAAATGAGGAGCAGGACCCGGCTGCGGAGGATGACGCGGCGGGCAAGGATACGCAAATACCGGGGACCAATCAGAGGAGGAAGCGCCCGGGAAACCTGTGGAGGGAACAGGAGAGGAACAGCCGCCCGTGGAGGGAACAGAACAGCCGCCCGTGGAGGGAACAGAACAGCCGCCCGCGGAGGGAACAGAACAGCCGCCTGTGGAAGGGACAGAACAGCTGCCGGCGGAAGACCAGGACGGGGAAATGGAGCAGGCCCCGGACGCTGTGGAAAAACCATCGGATGTGCCGGAGGATATGATGCCGGAGGAAGATCCTGCCGGTGGGGCAGAGACGATGGCGCAGACAGTGCCGCTGGCGGATGCGGAGATCACGCCGGACGGAACGGATATGAAGATTACTTCTTTAAAGTCCAGGCAGCAATATGGCGCAGTCGCGTTGGCCTGGGATTATGTGTGGAATGAGGAAGAGTCATCCCCGTCACCGGCGGTCTTTTATCACTGCAGGGTATATCGGTCTGAGAAAGAAAACGGGTCATACAACCTGATCTGGGAGACAAATGATGCCGATGGCCATAAATTCTACCAGGATACAGTGGAACGCGTTGACGGAGGGAGCGCCAATAAGACTTATTATTACAAGATCAGTGTTGTGTACAGCAAATCGGTTGACGGCGATAGAACGATGCACGAGAGCGTGCTCTCTCCTGCAATCAGCAATAAGGATGCCTATTATTTCGAATATACAAGTTTCGCATATGATCCAGAAGGAGGGCCTAAATACATCGGGGCTTATGTTACTGACGATGCCGGAAACCGGCTGGATGAACTGACGTTAACGGAAGGGAAGGTGAAATCCCTGCGGATTACTGCCGTAAAGGCGGATGGAACAAAGGAACGGGTTACGGGATACTGTAATTCTACATGGATGCTCTGCAAGCGGTATTATACGGGAAAAGAAATCGCAGACCAATATTACCATCAGTTCGATCACCTGGGGGATGATAAGGCGGCGATTGTCCCGGAAATGACCGGGGAGGAATTGGAGGATTCCCATGTATATATGAAAGCGCTGCCCGGCTCTGCCTCCAGCGACACCTATTATCTGGTCTATAAGCTGGAAAATGAAGCTAAAATAGGATCTTTTATATGGCAGATTCCTGTTCGCATCGTGGAAGGAGACGGGACGGATGAACCGATCGAGAATGATCTGCTCTATACCTCCCGGGATGCGCTCTGCCAGGGAATACGGGATGCAATGACCGCCCGTGAAGAAACGGTTCTGCTTGCCACAGGCGGGGCCGAGTGGTGGATGGTACCCGGAGAAGATATGGATTTTGAGGATGTTTTTGATTTCCACCGGGAGAGGGATGGAATGAAACCCTGGGAAGGGGATTATATGCTGCTGGCTATGGGCGATGCAACTGAGCCGGTATCCTTTGACATATGGATGGAGATGGAATCGTCTGACTTTGCTTTCGGCGGGCAGTATCTGACCCAGTATAAAATTATGCCTCCCTTTATCACGACAAGGGCGCAGGAAGATGCGGTAGACAAGAAGATACAAGAACTGATTTATACGGAAGGGGGCGCTCTGTACGCCTATCGGAATGCCGGCGACTTTGCAAAGATCAAGGCGGCGTACGACTATGTCAGACAGCATGTGAGCTATATTGGAACAACAACGCCGATCTATCACACCTGCTATTCCGCGCTGATCAATGGCAAGGCCACCTGTCAGGGCTATGCGCTGCTGTTCTACCGGCTGGTGAGAGAACTGGGCATACCATGCAGAGTGCTGGCGGGAGTGGATGCCAACGCGCATTCATACAACATTGTACAGATTGATGACGCCTGGTACTATGTGGATACCGGCGCGAACGTTCTGCTGAGAGGAACAAATGACTTCAAACCTGCGCCGCTGCAGTCACGGTATCTGACGTCTGATTTCAAGGCGGAGTACATATCGAAGATTCCGGCGGAGTCCTATGCGGGAGCACAGACAGAAGCGAGCAGGCTGGAAGCGGTGGAGAGCCTTACGGCGGAGGAGATACGGACAATTGACAGTAATCTGACTGCAGCCGCGGCCGAGCGGATGACAGCCGATTACACGATCAACGGCACGTCGGTTAAGGCGTCGGGTACCGTTAAATACCTGGAAGGATGCAGCAAGTATCTGGGGTATGAGGAGAATATGCCGACATCCGGCCATTTCCTGTCTCTGAAACTCACGGCAAACGCCTCGAAGTTTAAAGAGGACGGAAAACTCCTGATTAGCTATTCTGATCCGAAGGGGGAGCGGAAGGAAGTATCTTACAGGAAAGATGACTTGACGGAAGCGGTGAAGATGATCGTAAACGTCAGCAAAAATCCAGGCATGAAGATCCAGGTTGATTACGATGGGGACGGGGAAGCGTCCAAGTATGACGGGATGGTGTATGATCTGGATCTTTCCGGCTTGAAAAAGGAGAGCCAGAAGGAGAGCAGCGGAATCATAAAAGAGGTAAATAAGTATGGTATTGAGCTCTCCGCGCCGATCGTGAAAAAATCATCTGACGGAAAAAAGATTGATGTATCTTATGAGGCGGTAGCTTACTCTGACCATGTAAAATGGACGGAGAAAGAGGATGAGCAGAAAGGCAATTATATTGCCCTGCGCATGGATATGCCGGAATCCGTGAAGACGACAGAGATGGCGAAGGATCTCCAGATTACAACGGATGACGGTGTGACAAGGGCGGCACAGACGCTGATACCGGGATGGAATACAACAACAAACTGCTACATGGAGCTGGCGGAAGATAAGTCGGAAATTTTCTTAGCCATGCCTGTGGAGAAAAACTTTAACAAGACCTTTAGCATAAGATGGGGAGGCGCCAGCCCGCTGGCCTTTGAACAGACACTGAACATTTCCGTTCCTTCGGAAAGCGTACTGGAGAGCCGGAGTGAGAACGCGCTCCTGCCGGGAACCATCGCGTTTAACGGTCTGGTGTCCACCATGTATGTGGGCCAGAATCAGAACATTCATATTACCTTTAAGAAGAAATATGAGAAGGACGAAATTCAGGTATTCTACACTTCTGACGCGGCGGATGTGGCAGCAGTGAACAGAATAACCGGCGTCATAAAGGCGCTGAAGCCGGGCACGGCACAGATTACGGTGTCAGCGGTGGATAAGGCGGGCAATGTCATCACAAAGACTGGCAAAATCACGGTAAAAGAACTTCCTGCGCCTGCAGGAATCAAGGTGTCTTCCGTCAAAGACTGCAATGTCACCGTAAGCTGGAAGGCGAATACAACGGGACAGTATACAGAAGTCTATGCGATTCCTTACAGGGAAACGACCTTTGGAACCAACAAAAAGAATTGGAAATTGGTAGCAGAAAATACCATGAACGAGGCAGGCATGGACACTGCAAACCTCGACTCACTGGAAGCTGGCGAGAAGGCGGAAAAGCTGAAAGAACTGGCAGAAAAGCTGGGAACAGGAGAATGGGTGGCAGCATCGGTTCCGGCTAAGGACAGCACGGTGACACTGGAAGGACTGCAGGCGGAGACAGAGTATGTCTTTTATGTGAGAAATGTCTCAAAGACAGCGGCATCGTCGGTGGTATTCGCTGGTGTGGCGAACGATAAGGTAAAGACAAAGAGCCTCATCTTCGATTCGATCCAGCTGATGCTTACGCTGCCGGCAGACAGCTCGATTACCAGCACGCAGGAAAATGGCATCCCTGTATATACGGTGAAGGAAGCTGACAGGGAAACCCTGATAGAGGTCTCCTATGAGTTCCTGGATAAAGAGGGCAGCAAAATAAGCCAAAGCCCGGAATTTACCAATGTAAAGTATAACAGCAGCAATAAGAATATCGTAAAAGTGGATGCGCCGAAGAACTCCCCGGCTAAACTGAGTTACGGGAGTCAGGTAGGAGATGGAAAAATTACGGTGACCGGGAAGGATGCTTCCGGCACTGTGAGAGAGTCGAAGCCAGTTATTATCAGAGTGGTGAAAGCGCCCGGACAGCTTAAAGATAAGTCGACAACGCTTACGGTGGGACAGAGCATTTCCATCAGGGAGCTGATTGGCACCGATCTGAAGGGATCGCTGGAAGGAATGGATCTTGCGAAAATTGATTTTGCATCTGCCTTAAAGACGATTACCGACAGCGGCTGTTTTGCCGTTACTTATCCCGGCGGTTCTGGATTGCAGAATCCGCAGGACGCGGTTGTCACGGCGGCGGCTCTGATTGAGGGGAAGAGCGGAAATAAGCTGGAAGTGCCTTTCCAGATGGACAAAACCTCGGCAAAAGCCAAAATCCAGATTAAGGATATGCAGGCAGCTACGATCGGCAAGATTACCGTCAGAGACACATCGGCGCAGATCGAATTTAAGCCGAGCCAGGCGGTGCCGGAAATACAGGCAGGCAGCAGATATTATACCCTGCACATTACTGATAAGGTGACCGGGGAAACTGTGGAAGCCGCGGCAGCGGAAACAGCAGGAAATCCCTATACATGCACTTTTGCGGAGAGCGTACCGGGAAAGACCTGGCTATGTGAAGTCAAAGGACTGTCCAGCAATAAGGCGTATGAGGCTGTGATCAAGGCGCACTTTAATGCTGGTGATAAAGAGAATGAGATGGCGTGCAAAGCGAAGAAATTCACGACAAAGAAGCCGCTGCTTGACTCGGCGGGAAGCATTGCCGTCAACTATGCCAGTCTCGACAGCCTGCATACAAACCCGAATGACGCCGGGCAGAAGATTGATTATGAGAATGAGAACGGTATTGTGCTGGAAAATAATGGAACCTATGTGTTCATGGCGCAGATCAGCAATCTGGCGAGGACACTTGAGACCGATAAGCTGAAATGGAGCATTTCTTCCGGCGATAAGAAGGCGGCATCCATTAAGGCGTCAACCTCCAGCTATGAAATGCAGCTTACGACCACGAGAACAGGAACCTTTACGGTGACGGCCGTATCGACGGTCACCAAGGAGCCTGTGGCAACCTTTAAGGTGACGGTTGTTCCATATCAGTCCGGCGGGACGGGCGTGCCTGAGCAGCCAGGTCCGGCGCCGAATCAGACGGCGGTTCTCCCGGAAGCGTATACCGGGAATGTGCTGAAACCGAAGAGGGAAGAGGCGGCGTAAAAGAAACCCTGCGGACAGTTTAAACTGTCTGCAGGGTTTTTATCATTCTATACACGGAAAACCGTCAGGACCTCGGTCATTTGACAAAGAGCCGGTTACCGTATTTTTGCAGCGCCGTCAGAAGAATCATGCCAAGAATCCCGCAGGAAATCACTTCCCCGGCACCGACAGTGAGGCAGTAGAAGCCGAGACACTGCGCCAGGGACATGCCCTCGATCATCAGACCATAGCCGTAGACCAGTATCAGCGGCACGATCACCGTGTTCGCGAGAATCGGGCAGACAGGTGCGCACCATTTCCATTTCCGAAGGGCGTAGGTGCCGAGCGCGCCAAGGAGGGTTGCCAATGAACCGAAAACAATGTCGGGCAGGGCGCAGCCTGTCAGAATATTGCTTAAGAGGCAGCCGATAAAAAGGCCCGGAACTGCAGCCGGAGTAAAATAGGGTAAAACGGTGAGCGCTTCTGAGAAGCGTATCTGGACAGCGTAATTGGCCAGCCCGAAGGCGTTTGCGATAAAGGTCAATACGATGTAGAGTGCGGCGATCATAGCCGCCTGCGCCATGAAGAGCGCATGAGTGTGGGCAGTTTTCACGGAAACCGCCTGTGTGCTTTGTGTTTTCATGTAGTTGTCTCCTTTAGTTTTGTTTTACGTCAGGAAGGTCTCGAACTGACGTGTATATTTTGGGGAACCGCGTTTCCACGCATTCCCCAAAATTCTATTATAAGCAAAACCAGGAGATTGTCAAGCGTTTATATCAGTTTCCGGGCATGATTCCTGCCATGAAACTATATCAGTTCGCCCGCATGATATCTTGTCACGATCGACTGGATACGCTCCACAGGGTTGAGCAGATCACTGATGGAGGCATCGTGGTTGAGCGTGTCGATGATGTAGGCGATATACTTACTCATATCGCAGTCGATATACCACTCCCGGCTGAGCAGTTCCGGGGTCTGGTAGATCAGATTTGTGGTCAGGACACGGCAGATGGTGCCCTCCTCGTAAGCCTTGTCAAACCGATCCAGACCGGCGGTAAAGAGGCCGAAGGTGGAGAAGACGAAGATTTTCCCGGCTTTGCGCTCTTTCAGCGCGGCAGCCACTTCCAGCACGCTTTCGCCGGAAGAAATCATGTCATCTATGATAATCATATCTTTGTTTTCTATATTGCTGCCAAGAAATTCATGGGCAATGATCGGATTCCTGCCGTTCACGATCCGGGTGTAGTCCCTTCTCTTATAGAACATGCCCATATCCAGTCCAAGCACGTTGGCGATATAGATCGCTCTGCTCATGCCGCCCTCGTCCGGGCTGATTACCATCATGTGGTCGCTGTCAATCTGCAGACCCTTAACATGGGTCAAAAGCCCCTTGATGAACTGGTAGGCGGGCTGCACCGTCTCAAAGCCGTGCAGGGGGATGGCGTTCTGCACCCGGGGATCGTGGGCATCAAAGGTGATGATATTGTCCACGCCCATGTTCACCATCTCCTGAAGCGCGAGGGCACAGTCAAGCGACTCCCTGGCGGAACGCTTGTGCTGCCTGCTCTCATAGAGGAAAGGCATAATCACGGTGATGCGCCTTGCTTTGCCGCCGACTGCCGCAATAATACGTTTCAGATCCTGGTAATGGTCATCCGGGGACATATGATTTTCGCATCCACAGAGAGAGTAGGTGAGACTGTAGTTGGCTACATCCACAAGAATATAGAGATCCGTGCCGCGCACAGACTCTTTGATGACGCCTTTTCCCTCGCCGGAGCCGAATCTGGGAACGGCGGCCTGCAGAATATAAGTATCGCGCTGATAGCCGGAGAAAGCAAGGGAATCCTTGTGCTCGCTCTCACGCTCCGTGCGCCATCTCACAAGATAATAATCAACCTTTTCGCCGAGTTTGCTGCAGCCTTTTAGGGGAATCATCCCCAGAGAGCCTACAGGTATGGTCTCCAGATTTCGTTTCTCTTCGCGTCTGTTCATGGAAGCGTCCTTTCGTAACTGTCAAAATTCGTTTCTGTTATTTTCTAAGCCGGTACATGCGGATATCTTCCCCGGCAAGCCGGCAGACCTCAAAATTGCTTGTAATGCGGGAAAAAATACGGTCGGAATAGCGGTCCCGTAATTCTGCCAGAGAAAAATTGGTAGATATCAGGGTAGATTTTTTGCCGAGATGCCTTTCATTCAGGAGTGAAAAGAGCTGGGACGCGGTAAACTGGTTCGTCAGCTCTGTCCCAAGATCGTCGATGATAAGCAGATCACACCGATAGAGATCCGAGTAAGTGTTTTGCCGCTCATCCCTGTTTTTGGCGTTAAAGGAAACACTCGACAATAAATCAAACAGTCCTGCCGCGCCGAAATAGATCACGGCATGGCCCTGATCCATCAGTTCTTTCGCGACACAGCCGGAGAGAAATGATTTTCCCGTTCCCACTGTACCATAAAAAAAGAGATTACGGTAGTCTGAATTGAAATTTTTGATAAAACTCTGGCAGGTTTCAACGGCATGCCGGAAGAGAGCCAGAGCTTCCCCGGTATAATAGTCGTAAGACAGGAGATTGAAATTATTGCGTTTCAGCATGTCCTGGATGCCTGACTGTTCGTAGAGAAGAGAGATTTCCGCCTGTTTCAGGCAGTGGCATTTTTCGCGGTCGATATAGCCGGTGTCCCGGCAGTCGGGACAGATAAAGACAGGTTCCAGATAATCGGCGGGAAGGCCTGCGTCCAGCAGAAGCTGATTTTTCTGCTGTTTCAAATCGGCGAGACGTTCCCGAAGCTGTCCGAGTGAAGTTTCCTCCCCGGAGAGCATTTTTTTCCCGTGCGCCACGGAGAGGGAGGCAGTCAGATCCTCCAGTTCCTGATACCGGGGGAGCTGTTCGTATACATAGCTGCGTCTGCGCTCCATTTCCAGACGGTTCTGCCTCTGCTTTTCTTCATATTGGCGGAAAATCCGATCGTACTGCGTATTTGTTAACGGCACGGGCGCCTCCTTTTTCTCTGATACAAACCTGTGGGACATTCTCGGAACCGCCGCTTCCGGCGGTAATTTGTCAGTTACTCAGAATTTCCCGCTCCAACGCCTGCTGAATGGCGTCAAAATCGTAATCGTGCTGCGCAAACTGGTTAAACTTGTTGGCGGAAGCAGCGGGACGGGCAGTTCTGCTGCGGCGGTGGTTTTCGTCCAAAGCCCTGATATCGCTTTTGTGGTGCACACCCGCCCTGTGCCAGCTTGACAGAATACTGTCCGCATACTCAAACCGATGGCTGTCCGTAGCCAGAACAGTGCGCTCACATGCTGCGAGAATCACATCGTTCTCAAAGCCGTAAAGTCCCCGCCAGCGGTCGATGTACGTCACTTCTGTCTCCGTGGGAATGTTGTTTTTTCCGAGGGCGCGCATGATTTCGTAAACGGCCTTGTCGTACTTTCCGGCAAGAGCTGCCGCCTGCTTCTGGGTGGTAATGCCCTGCTCGGCCCAGCTGATGGCTACCTTCTCTATGTAACGCAGATCTCTCTTGCCGCGGTCAACGCAGTATTGGATGAGGTAATCGGTCAGATCTTCGGAGAAGCCCAGCCTGTCCATAATGAAAAGAATGGTGCGCATGTCATTGGCGCTCAAAGGCTTTTTCAAATACTGTTCCGCAACAAAAAGAAGTCTTGCGGTATCCTCGTTAGATTTGAAGTCCTGAAGCTGATCCGCCGTGTAGTTCGGCTTTTCCGCAGAGAACTGCCGGATCTGCGGCTGCCCGGGAGCCACTGCGCCCACGGAAGGAAAAGTGGACGTGGAAGCGGTTGCCTGGGCAGATGCCGCCGCGGAAGGGAAAGGCGCCGTCACAGCCGGATAAACAGCAGATCCAGAGTTGTCTGAAGGCGGAGCCGGGACGCTGGAGTCCATCAGGTGAATGCCTGTAATATTCTTTTGACTATCATAGTCAAGAACCAGGAGTCGTTTTCTCTCCCAGTATGCCAGTGCGCGCTTCACATCTTTTTCTGTGTAGTTGAATTTATCGGCGATGCTGCCTATGCTTGTATCGAGTCTGGCGCGCATCATGCGGATCAGATAAAGGTAGATCTTTAACTGTGCATCGTTGGCGTCCTGCATGTACTCGTCAATAAAACGGTTTGAAATAACCGTGGAATCTGTATAATTGTCCTGGTAAATTGTCAAAAACCCCATTTTACACCCCTACACCCCTATATTAAAAACTGATGCCGCGGGATTCACCGCGCGTATTATTGAGTATAGCATCAGATTCGTGGAAAAGAAATGGGCAATCTGTAACAAACGCAGAAACGTTTATCAGTAAGGGGTGTGGCATCTTTTTGTGGATATTGTGGACAAACTGGAAAAGCATTGAGAAACCGCGTGCTGCCGTCCACAAAAATATCCACAGAAAAAACGAATTGTCTCAGGTTCTTTTCTGTGGATATTGTGAATAATTATTTTTGTAACAGGTTTTCACCGATTTTTACAACATCGCCCGCGCCCATAGTTATCAACAAATCATCCTTTGTGCAATTTTTTAGGAGATAATTTTCTATCTCGTCAAAGGCCGGGAAGTAATGGCAGGAGTGTCCGAGCAATCGGATTTCTTCCTGCAGGGTTTTGGAACTGATGCCCAGTGTGTTTTTCTCTCTGGCGGCGTAGATATCTGCCAGGACGATCTCGTCTGCCAGGGAGAGGGCGGAGGCGAACTCCGCAAGGAAGGCTTTGGTTCTCGTGTATGTGTGGGGCTGGAAAACGCACCAGATCCGCTTGTGAGGGTACTGTTTGGCAGCGTTTAAGGTGGCACGGATCTCTGTGGGATGATGGGCGTAGTCATCTATGATGGTGACGCCGTTCACCTGTCCTTTGTACTCGAAGCGTCTGTCCGTGCCGGTGAATGCAAGGAGGCCTGCGCTGATCACCTCATCTGAGAGGCCGAGCAGATCCGCCAGTGCGATGGCAGCCAGAGCGTTTTGAATATTGTGCTCCCCGAGCACCCGCAGGGAAAATTTCCGCTCCCCGCCCTCTTTGTCTTTCAGGCAGAAGGAAGGAAATCCGGCATCATCGTATGTGATCTGAGACGCAGCGTAATCCAGGTCAGCGGAGAGACCGTAGGTGATAACACGGCAGGGAAGGCCTTCCGTGAGCTCTTCATACCGTTCGATGCCGCCGTTGATAATGAGGGCGCCGTCCTCCGGCAAAAGGCGCGCAAAACGGCGGAAGGAATTCCGAATATCCGAAAGATCCTTGAAGTAGTCCAGATGGTCTTCTTCTATATTAAGAATAATGCCGATTTTTGGAAAGAAGCTTAAAAAGCTGTTTGTGTACTCACAGGCCTCCGTGACAAAGAGTTCGGACGCCCCCACCCGGATATTGCCGCCGATGGGCCGGTAGATGCCGCCGATGGACAGGGTAGGATCCGCCCCCGCGCTCAGAAGAACCTGGGAAATCATGGAGGTGGTAGTGGTTTTGCCGTGTGTGCCGCTCACAGCGATGGGCGTCTTATAGTTTTTCATCATCTGCCCTAAAAGTTCTGCCCGGGTCAGCGTGGGAATGTTCCTCTTTTTCGCTGCGACAAGTTCCGGGTTGTCATCTTTGATGGCGGCGGTGTAGACTACGAGATCGATATCTCCGTTTAGATTTTCTTCTCTTTGCCCGTAGAAGACCCTGACGCCGCGTTCTTCCAGCATACGGGTCAGATCTGAGGGGGCGCGGTCGGAACCTGATACGGCAAAGTCCTCCTCCAGAAGGATCTCTGCGAGACCACTCATACTGATGCCGCCAATTCCTATAAAATAAATGCGGATCGGCTTTTGAAAATCAATCTGGTACATGGGTATCTCCCTTTTACAGTTTTTACTAGTATTATACTCATTTCGTGGGAAAAAACCAATATAAAGTTGGCAAATGAAAAAAAACAGGTTAATATGTAAAAATTAACAAAGACATTGAAAAAAGAAATAAAATATTGTATATTATTAATATATCGAAAGGACTAAAAACTGAGAATTCTTGTAAATTGTATTCAGTTTTTAGTCAGCTTGTGGTATACTTTACATAGGGCTATGTTTTTTCGATCAATGACTAAGGAGACATGAAAAATAAAAAGAAATAAGAGGTGATAAAGATGGTAAAGAAAGAAATGATTGCCATGCTTCTGGCTGGCGGTCAGGGAAGCAGATTGGGAGTGCTCACATCCAAGGTGGCCAAGCCTGCGGTGTCCTTCGGAAGTAAGTACCGGATTATCGACTTCCCGCTGAGCAACTGCATTAATTCAGGCGTTGACACGGTAGGCGTGCTGACGCAGTATCAGCCCCTTAGGTTAAATACGCATATCGGTATCGGTATACCTTGGGATCTGGACAGGAACATTGGCGGCGTTACGGTGCTGCCTCCCTATGAGAAGAGTGCGAACAGTGAATGGTATACTGGCACCGCGAATGCGATATATCAGAATATCGACTACATGGAGACCTTTAATCCTGACTATGTGCTGATTCTTTCCGGGGATCACATCTATAAGATGGACTATGAAGTGATGCTTGATTTCCACAAGCAGAACGGCGCAGAGGTGACTATAGCAGTTATGCCGGTTCCTATGGAAGAAGCGAAACGCTTCGGAATTATGATTACCGATGAAAACCGCAGGATTACGGATTTCGAGGAGAAGCCTGCAAATCCGCGCAGCAATCTGGCGTCGATGGGTATTTATATCTTCAACTGGAAGACGCTGAAAGAAGCGCTTTTAGCCAACGCGGAACAGCCGGGACTGGACTTCGGGAAACATCTGATTCCCTACTGCCATAAGAAAGACGCGCCCCTCTATGCCTATGAGTTTAACGGGTACTGGAAGGATGTGGGAACACTGCACTCCTTCTGGGAAGCGAATATGGAGCTGATCGACATTGTGCCTGAGTTCAACCTCTACGAGGAGTATTGGAAGATCTACACCAAGAGCGAGATTCTGCCGCCGCAGTACATGTCTTCGGACAGCGTGGTGGAGAAGAGCATTATCGGTGAAGGCTGCGAGATCTGTGGACAGGTTTACAATTCTGTGATCGGCTGCGGCGTTACCATCGGCGCAGGAACGGTGGTCCGGGACTCCATCATTATGAACCAGACCCAGATTGGAGAAAACTGTGAGCTTTATAAGGCAGTGATCGCGGAGAACGTAGAGATTCAGGACAATGTAAAGCTGGGCATCGGTGATGCCGTTCCCAATGAGACGGATCCGAATATCTACGATCACGATCTGGTGACGGTAGGCGAGAAGAGCGTGATCCCGAAAGGGATAACCATAGGGAAGAATTCGGTAGTCTTCGGCGTGACTACCCATGATGATTATAAGGACGCATATCTTCCCAGCGGTAAAACTTTGATTAAGGCAGGTGATAAATCGTGAGAGCAATCGGAATTATCTTAGCAGGTGGTAATAATCACAGGATCAGGCAGTTGACCCAGAAGCGTGCGGTCTGCGCGATGCCCATAGCGGGAAGCTACAGAAGTATCGACTTTGCGCTCAGTAATATGTCTAATTCCCATATCAATAAGGTGGCTGTGCTTACGCAGTACAATGCAGGCAGCCTGAACGAACATCTGAGCTCGTCCAAATGGTGGGATTTCGGACGTAAACAGGGAGGCCTGTTTGTGGAGACGCCTGCGGTGACGGCAGAGAGCAACGCCTGGTACCGGGGTACGGCGGATGCGATCGCACAGAATCTGTCTTTCTTAAAGAACAGCCATGAGCCTTATGTGGTAATTGTTTCCGGCGACTGCGTCTATAAGATGGATTATAATAAGATTCTGGAGTATCATATAGAAAAGAAAGCCGATATCACAGTGGTCTGCAAGGATCTGGCGCCGGGCGCGAATGTGGAGCGTTTCGGTACGCTTAAGATGAATGAGGACAGCCGCATCGAGGAATTTGAGGAGAAGCCGGTGGTAGCCAAGTCCAACACCATTTCCTGCGGTATCTATGTAGTCAGAAGAAGGCTGCTGATCGAGATGATCGAGAAGTGCCGCGAAGAGGACCGCTATGATTTTGTTAAGGATATTCTGATCCGCTACAAGAACCAGAAGAGAATTTATGGTTACAAGCAGAAGGAATATTGGAGCAACATTGCTACGGTGGAGGATTATTTCAGAACCAACATGGATTTCCTGAAACCGCAGATCAGGGATTACTTCTTTAAACAGTACCCGGATGTTTACTCCAAGGTGGACGATCTGCCGCCTGCCAAATATAACGTGGGCGCGAAGATTAAAAACAGCCTGATATCCAGCGGCTGTATTGTGAACGGCACGGTGGAAGATTCCGTGATATTTAAGGAAACTTATATCGGAAGCAATTGCTACATAAAGAACTCCATCATTTTAAATGATGTATACATTGGCGATAACACACATATCGAGAACTGCATCGTTGAGAGCAGGGGAACGATCCGGGCGAACTCTTACCATAAGGGAGAGGAAGGCATAGAAATTGTGGTGGAGCATAATGACAGATATTCACTTTGACCAAACGGATTATTTGTGTTATGATAGGCAGGATGTGTGTTAAAAGGGATGAGGAGTGATTGCTAAAAAGATTTAGGTTGTCTGTAAGAGGGGCAGAACTTAACTAAATGTTTATTACAAGCTACGTGGCTTGATGAGTATGACTTGTGTAGAAAGCTTGTGAAAACCAGTAGATTTCTTACTGGTATCATATGATAAGGAGGCTGAGCTTCATGAGAATTACTGATGTCCGCGTGCGAAAAATGACTCAAGACAGCAAGATGAAGGCAATCGTCTCAATCACGATTGACGATGAATTTGTGGTTCACGACATTAAGGTAATTGAAGGCGAGAAGGGCCTGTTCATAGCTATGCCGAGTAAGAAGGCGTCGGATGGCGAGTACCGTGATATTGCGCATCCGATCAATTCTGAGACCCGGGACAGAATCCAGAGAATTATTCTGGAAAGCTATGAAAATGCGCTTTTAGAACCGAACAGTGAGTAAAGCAGTGCGACTGGGAAAGGACGCGGAAGCGTCCTTTTCTTTATGCGCTAAAAGGAAAAAACGGCGATAGACTTTGGATTCCTGTTATGGTATACTGACTATAATCAATGGTTGCGATTTCTGATTGGGAGGTGACAAATATGCCCAGCAATGGTGAGATTATTGAGAGATCCATAAATGATTTCCAGAAAGTACAAAAGAGGATGCTTCTGGCAAGGAAAGAGAACGCGGTTGAAACCTATGAAGACTTGAAAGAAGACTATATTGCATTGAAAGTGATACTTACGAGTCTGGGGGTCAATCTTACAAGTATCGACAAAATCAATGAATAAGCGGGGAAACTAAAAAGCAACCAACTACTTTGGTGAGCAGCGGTTGCTTTTTTGGTGTCTAAATTTATGGAATCGAGGGAGCTATGTATATCATTACAGGTCTGGGAAACCCGGAAAAAAAATATATGAATACAAGACACAACATCGGTTTTGACGTGATTGATGCGATCGCGGAAAAGAACGATATTGTGCTGGGAGAAAAAAAGCACAAGGCAGTCATCGGAAAAGGGATTGCCGCGGGGCAGAAAGTGGTTCTGGTAAAGCCGCTCACCTACATGAATTTGAGTGGTGAGAGCATCCGCAGTGTCATAGACTTTTATAAGGTGGACGAGAAGAGCAAACTGATTGTGATTTCGGACGATGTGAGTCTCGACATGGGACAGATACGCATCCGCAAACGGGGCAGCGATGGGGGACACAACGGTCTGAAAAATATCATTATGCATCTGGGACATGACGAGTTTATCCGAGTGCGGATGGGCGTGGGGGAAAAACCGCCGCGGATGGATCTGGCGGATTATGTGCTGGGGCATTTTTCCGCACAGGAGCGGGAAGTGATGAATGAGAGCGCGAGAACCGCAGCGCTTGCCATAGAGACGATGATTGTGGAAGGCCCAGATGCCGCCATGAACAAGTATAATGTGCGCAAACGCCCGCCGAAGAAAGAGGAAGAAGGCGCGTGACTGGTTATTGATAGAAAACGAAGCACAGGCGGTATCTGCTGTAAGGGTAAAAAGTGACAGACACGGCCAATAAAACACAGTTTAGAAAGACAGGCAGTATCAGTTAGAAAGATAGAAAGAGGTTGCCATGAGAGCATTGCTTGCCCCCCTTTCGGAGCTGGGGGAATATGAAGAGATCCGGGAGCTGCTTGCAAGAGGAAAGACTTCCGCCGCACTGAGCGGCTGTGCAGATTCCCAAAAACTGCATATGATTTACGGGCTGGGAGAGGGCTTTCGCCGAAAGCTGATTATTACATTCAATGATCTGCGGGCAAAGGAACTGTACGAGGATTACCAATTTTATGACAGAAATGTCATGTTGTATCCTGCGAAAGACCTTATTTTCTTTCAGGCGGACATCCACGGCAACCAGCTTACAAAGGAGCGGATCAAAGTTCTGCGCAGAATGGCGGAGGGTGTGCCGCTCACCGTAGTTACCACATTCGACGCACTGATGGCGCCGCAGGTGTCTCTGGAAGACTGGAGCAGGCATGTGATTTCCATAAGCAGGCAGGCGCCTGTGGAAGAACATGAACTGGCGGTCGCTCTGGCGGGGCTTGGCTATGAGCGGTGCGACCAGGTGGAGGAGCCGGGGCAGTTCAGCATCCGGGGCGGCATTGTCGATATTTTTGACTTGACGGAAGAAAATCCGTACAGGGTCGAGCTGTGGGGGGATGAGGTGGAGTCAATCCGCAGCTTTGACGTTCTGAGCCAGCGCTCCATTGAGAAGCTGGAGGCGGTGTCCATCTATCCGGCCACAGAGCTTATTCTGTCGAAAGACGAGCTTGCGGCGGGTCTGAAAAAGATTCAAAAAGAGGCGAAAAAGCAGGCGGAAACGCTCAGAAAGATGATGAAGACCGAGGAGGCGCACCGCATCGAGGTGCAGACACGGGAGCTTGCGGAGACGCTTCTGGAGCTTGGCATTTCCTACAATGCGATCAATCTGGACAGCTATGTGCGCTATTTTTACCCGGAGACCGCTTCCTTTGCGGATTGTTTTGCCGGGGAGAAGGCATGTGTGTTTCTGGATGAGCCTCTGCGGATCAAAGAGCATGTGAGCGCGGTGGAACTGGAATTTCGGGAGAGCATGGCGCACCGGGCGGAGAAGGGGTATATTCTGCCGGGACAGATGGATGTCCTGTTTTCTTCGGCATCGGTGGCAGCAGGTCTGGAAAACCGCCGGGTTGTGAGCCTTTCCTCGATGGAAGGGAAAAATCCGCTTGTGAAGGCGGAGCATAAGTTTGCCGTGCAGGCGAGGAGCCTTCCTTCTTACAATAACAGCTTTGAGGCGCTGGTAAAGGATTTGAAAAATTACAAGAAAAAAGGCTACCGCATTCTGCTGCTTTCCGGGTCGAGAACGCGCGCCAAACGGCTGGCGGAGGATCTGCGGGATCAGGAGTTGAACGCCTTTTATTCGGAAGACCCCATGCGTGAGGTTCAGCCGGGGGAAGTGATGACGGCTTACGGGAGAGTCCGCAAGGGCTTTGAATATCCGCTTCTGCAGTTTATGGTGATTGCGGAGAGCGATATTTTTGGCGCACAGAAGAAGAAAAAGAGAAAGAAAAAAGTATATGAAGGACAGAAGATCAACAACTTTAATGATCTGAAAGTGGGAGACTATGTGGTGCACGAGAGCCACGGCCTGGGGATTTATCAGGGCATTGAAAAAGTGGAAGTGGAACATGTGGTGAAAGACTACATGAAGATATCCTACCGGGACGGCGGCGTTCTCTATGTGCTGGCGACAGGTCTTGACGTGATCCAGAAATATGCATCGGCAGACGGCGGCACAAAGCCTAAGCTGAACAAGCTCGGGACACAGGAATGGGCCAGAACCAAGTCCAAAGTGCGCACGGCGGTGGAGGAGATCGCTGGGGATCTGGTGCAGCTTTACGCTGCCAGACAGAACGGAAAAGGGTACTGCTACGGGCCGGATACGGTCTGGCAGAGGGAGTTCGAGGAGATGTTTCCCTTTGAGGAGACGGAGGATCAGGTGCTGGCTATTGCGGCGGCCAAGGAGGACATGGAAAGCGAAAAAATCATGGACCGCCTTGTCTGCGGAGACGTAGGTTATGGCAAGACCGAGATCGCCATCCGCGCGGCGTTTAAAGCGGTGCAGGAAAATAAGCAGGTGGTCTATCTGGTGCCCACCACCATTCTGGCCCAGCAGCATTATCACACCTTTGTGCAGAGAATGAAGGACTTCCCTGTGCGGGTTGACCTGCTTTCCCGGTTCCGCACGGCCGCGGAGCAGAAAAAGACGATCACGGACTTAAAGAAGGGTATGGTGGATATTGTGATCGGCACGCACCGCGTGCTCTCCGCAGATGTGGAATACAAAGATCTGGGACTTCTGATCATTGACGAGGAGCAGCGTTTTGGCGTTGCCCACAAGGAAAAGATTAAGAAACTGAAGGAAAATGTGGATGTGCTGACCCTGACGGCAACGCCCATTCCGCGGACGCTTCACATGAGTCTGGTGGGCATACGGGATATGAGTGTGCTGGAGGAGGCACCGGAGGACAGGCTGCCGATTCAGACCTTTGTCTGCGAATATAACGAGGAGATGGTCAGAGAGGCCATTGTCAGGGAGCTTGCCAGGGAGGGACAGGTTTACTACGTCTATAACCGGGTCAACAATATCGCGGATGTGGCGGCGGCCATCGGAGACCTGGTCCCGGAGGCCAATGTGGCGTTCGCCCACGGCCAGATGAAGGAAGCGGAGCTGGAGCGGATCATGTTTGATTTCGTGAACGGGGAGATTGATGTGCTGGTGTCCACCACCATCATTGAGACAGGGCTGGACATCTCCAATGTAAATACCATCATCATTCACGACTCGGATCAGATGGGATTATCCCAGCTCTATCAGCTCAGAGGCCGTGTGGGGCGTTCCAATCGGACGGCTTACGCTTTCCTCATGTATAAACGGGATAAGGTACTCAAGGAGGTGGCGGAGAAGCGGCTTGAGGCTATCCGGGAATTTACGGAATTGGGAAGCGGCTTTAAGATTGCCATGCGCGATCTGGAGATCCGCGGCGTGGGCAGTCTTCTCGGCAAGAGCCAGCATGGCCATATGCAGGCAGTGGGGTATGATCTCTACTGCAAGATGTTAAACGAGGCTGTCAAGACGAAGAAGGGCATTTCCGTGATAGAGGACTTCAATACCCTTGTGGATCTGGATGTGGACGCTTATATTCCGCCTTCCTATATTGTGAATGAGGTGCAGAAGCTGGATATCTATAAGCGGATTGCGGGGATTGAGAACGAGCGGGAGTGCGATGATATGCGGGAGGAGCTTCTCGACCGCTTCGGTCAGATTCCGAAGTCGGTGGGAAATCTTCTTCGGATTGCGCTGATCCGTTCCCATGCCCACAGGCTGTATATGCCTGAGGTGAAGGGCAAAAACGAGAGGATCAGCTTTACCCTGCGGCCGGACGCGCCGATCCGGGTGGAAAATATTCCACTTCTCATAGCAGATTACGGTGGGAGACTGCGGTTTGATCCGAAGGGAGATCCTACCTTTTACCTGCATTACAGAAAATGCGGGGTGATTGAGAAGGACGAGGAAACGCTGCTTACTTTGACGCGGGATGCGCTTTCGAGGATGGAGGAGATGCTGGTGTGATCGTGCTCGGGCACGGCTCATACCTCAACCTCACATGATAGAATAGTATCAATATATGATAGTGTTCGGGATTGTTTTTGGTGATTTCTGCGAGTATTGTGTTGGAAAAGAGATAACAGGGAACGGGTGCGTTCCCAGAAAAAAGATAACACAGATAGAGGAGGAACCTATTATGGCAGGCAGACCGAACTGGCTCAACACAGCAATTTTTTATGAAATTTATCCGCAGTCCTTTAATGACACCAACGCTGACGGCATTGGTGATATACAGGGCATCATTGAAAAACTGGATTATATTAAGGAGCTTGGCTGTAATGCCCTCTGGCTGAATCCCTGCTTCCAGTCGCCGTTTTATGACGCGGGTTATGACGTGGAGGACTATTTTACGGTTGCGCCCCGCTACGGGACGAATGAGGATCTGGTGAGGCTCTTCAAGGAGGCGCACAAGAGGGATATGCATGTGCTTCTGGATCTTGTGCCGGGACACACTTCGGTGAATCACAAATGGTTCAGAGAGTCCATGAAGGCGGAGAGAAACGACTATACGGACCGCTATGTATGGACGGACAGTACTTGGGAGGCGCCGGACGGGATGTGCGCGCTTAAAGGAATTTCGGAGCGTGTGGGCGCGTGCGGGGTCAATTTCTTCTCCCATCAGCCGGCCCTGAACTATGGCTATTACAAGCCAGACCCCGAGAAAAAATGGCAGCAGGCAATGGATGCGCCGGGGCCTCTGGCTACGAGAGAGGCGATGAAAGAAGTGATGCGCTTCTGGCTTCAGGCTGGCTGTGACGGATTCCGCGTGGATATGGCGGGCTCTCTTGTGAAGAACGACGAGGACAGCAAGGGGACGATCAAACTCTGGCAGGATATCAGGGCTTTCCTGGATCAGGAATTTCCTGCTGCGGTGATGGTTTCCGAGTGGGGCGAGCCGGATAAGTCTCTGGCAGGCGGTTTTCACATGGATTTCCTGCTGCATTTCGGGCCTTCCCATTACAACGACCTGTTCCGCTGTGAGGAACCCTGGTTTTCCAGAAGAGGGAAGGGAGAAATCGGTGCGTTCTGGGAGAAATACAAGGAGAGCTACGAGAAATCCTGCGGCGGCCTGATCTGTATTCCTTCCGGCAATCACGACATGGACAGACTGGCAAGACGGCTTGACAAAGAGGAGATGAAGCTGGCTTTTGCGTTCCTTCTGACCATGCCCGGCGCGCCTTTCATCTATTACGGCGATGAGATCGGGATGCGGTATGTGGAAGACCTGCACTCGGTGGAGGGCGGCTATGAGCGGACGGGATCCCGTTCTCCCATGCAGTGGGACGCTTCCTTAAATGCCGGTTTTTCTGCGGCGAAGCCTGATATGCTCTATGTGGCGCAGGACAGCGCTTCGGACCGTCCTACCGTGGAGGCACAGATCGGGGATGCGGATTCCCTTTACAGTGAGGTGAAGCGTCTGATTGCATTCAGACAATCCCACGAGGCGCTTCGAAACGACGGGGAAATTGAATTTTTACGGGAAGACAATTACCCACTTGCATTTGTGCGCAAAACCGAAAACGAGAAACTGCTTGTGATCATCAACCCCTCAGATCGGAAACAGCCCTTAAGCGTTGACGTAAAACCCGGCGAAGCGCTCTACACGATTGGGGGTAAGCTCGAAGGGGCTGAGGGAGGTTTTGCGGCTGCTCCCTGTTCAGCGGGAATTTACCGTATATAGGAAGCAGATAATGGGAAACTTATGCTTCTTCATGGATTTGTTCTTGGCGCTGTGGTATAATTAGCGCAGTTTAGGCAGTCTTGACAGGCTGCCTTCCAAAAGATGCTCATTGATCGGTTTACCAGTGGACATGAGAGAACAGACCGTTAAAGGAGAAAAGGCATAGATGGAACCTGTCTGGGAATTTTTTGAAAATATGAACGAACTGGTCTACGTTGCGGACGTGGACACTTATGAATTTATCTATATGAATCAGAGGGCGCTCGCGATCTGCGGACTCACTTCCCTGGAACAGACAAGAGGAAAGAAGTGCTACGAGGTATTGCAGAATGCCTCCGCGCCCTGCGAGATCTGCAATAACAGAGAGCTTTGTCCGGGTCAGTTTAAGGAGTGGCGCTATTACAATCCTGTCTACAACCGGCATATGCTGGTGAAGGATACTGTCATAGAGAGGGACGGGAGACGGCTGCGCATAGAGATAGCCATTGATATCAGTGCGGAAACCAAGCACAATGAGGTCATCCGCGACTATCAGAACAGAGAGGCGCTGATCAATGAAGCGCTGCGGACCGCGATGCAGGCATCTGACCCGGATGTTTCTTTAAAGATCGCGATTGAGTATCTCGGCAAGGCGCTGGGCGGTGAGAGAGTCTATATTTTTGAGAAAAATGCGGCGGGCCATGATGACAATACCTACGAGTGGGTAGCAAACGGTGTGACCCCGCAGAAGGATAATCTGCAGAATCTTCCGCCGGAAGTCTGCGATGGGTGGTATCGCGTCTTTTCGGAAGACAAGTGTGTGGTAATTAAGGATATCGAAGATATCAGGACAAAGAATCCGCTTCAATATGAGATATTGAAACAGCAGGACATTTTTTCAGTCACGGTGGTGCCGCTGTATGAAGACAGCAGGGTGATTGGATTTTACGGGGTGGATAATCCGCCGGCTGCGTCTCTGCAGTACATATCCGAATTGCTGCAGATCATGGGGCATTTCATTGAATCCCTGCTGAAAATGCGCAACCTGGTCAGAAATCTGCAGCGGATGTCCTATCTGGACCAGCTGACCCAGATCGGAAACCGTTACGCTATGGAGGCGTATACGAAGAATATGTGCCCGGAGGAGAGCATGGGAATCGTTTACGGTGATATCACGGGCTTAAAGCGGGTGAACGATGCCGAAGGGCATGCGGCGGGGGATCGTCTGATCTGTTCTTCCTGTGCCTGCATGAAAGCGGCTTTTGGGGATGCTTACAAGCTGTTCCGTATCGGGGGCGACGAACTGCTGGCGATTTGTGTAGGCATCAGCGAGGCGGATTTTCAGGAGAGAGTCGGAAAACTGAAAGAAATTATGGCGGAGTCTTCCGTCAATATGGCAGTGGGCGCAGACTGGAAGAGCAGCAACACTGCCGGGATCGGCGCGGTGCTGGCGGCAGCGGAGGCGCGGATGTACGAGGATAAGGCGGATTATTACCGAAAGGCCGGTATTGACAGAAGAAGATAAGCGTCCCACAAATATTGGGCACAACACAAGCGTGGCGAGGATGGCACAGATGAACCGTATTTATACCGTAACCTTAAATCCGTCTCTGGATTATACCGTGTCAGTGGAAAATTTCAGACTGGGCTGCACCAACCGCACAGAGACAGAGTGTCTGACCGTGGGCGGCAAAGGGATCAATGTGTCCACCGTGCTGCATCATCTGGGACTGGAGAGCACAGCCCTTGGCTTTGTGGCAGGATTTACCGGGCGGGAGGCGGCGGCGCAGCTTACGGCGCGGGGCATAGGGAACGGCCTGATCTTTTTGGATGAGGGGCTTACCCGGATCAATGTGAAACTGCAGTCGGTGGAGGGAACGGAGATCAACGGACAGGGGCCGGATATTGCAGCGGAGAAGTATGCGCTGTTGGAAGAGCGGCTCTCAGCGCTTGCCGCGGGCGATGTGCTGTTTTTGTCCGGGAGTATTCCTGCATCCCTGCCGGAAGATACTTACCTGCGCATGATGGGGAAACTGGCAGCCGGGGTTTTGACGGTGGTGGATGTATCTGGGGAAGGGCTTGTGAAGGCGCTGTCCATGCATCCGTTTCTGATCAAACCAAATCAGCACGAGCTTGGTGAAATTTTCGGCGTGACCCTCACGGACAGAGCGTCTGTCCTTCCCTACGCAGAAAAACTGCAGGAGATGGGAGCGCGCAATGTGCTTGTGTCTCTGGCGGGACAGGGCGCGGTGCTTCTGGCGGAGGACGGCAGTGTGTCTGAGTCCCCTGTACCTGAGGGAAAGCTGATAAACGGCGTTGGCGCGGGAGATTCAATGGCGGCAGGCTTTGTGGCCGGGTGGCTTGAAAAACAGGATTACAGTCACGCCTTTTATATGGGCATGGCGGCCGGGAGCGCGACTGCCTTTTCGGAGGGATTGGCTTCGGGCGCGCATATCCATGAACTTTATGACAGAATTGTGGCGGATCATACTGACAAAATATAAGAAAAGGGAAAACGGCTGCGCTTCACTGGCAGTGATGCGGCTCTGTTCCGGCTTTGACATGGCTATGTCTGGAAAGACTTGTTGTGACAGGGCCGGATTTTTGTCTGTGTGGGACGCTGGCAGAGGTTTGGGATAAAAGAAGACGGTCGTTACACGGAAACCGCCGTTTATGACAGAAAAAGAAGTCCGCCAAACCTCAAGCCGATATATATTACATCAGCAGGAAATCAGGCGCGAACGAAGGGAGCATTTGATTTCACCTGATATGAAAACGTAAAAATCGGAGAGCGCGGAGGGAAGGGGCATAGACATGTTGTGGATCGCAGTGTGCGATGACGAAGTCATAGAGTGCAGCAAAATAGCGGGAAAAATCAGAAAAATTTTAGAGGAAATGAATGTTTCCTGCACGATCCGGCAGTTTTACAGCGGACGTGAATTATTGCGGTCTTTGGAAACGTTCGATCTTATTTTTCTGGATATTATCATGGGCGGCCTGGATGGCATGAGGACAGCACAGATGGTCAGGGAGAAGGCCTTTGACAAACTGCTTGTTTTTATATCCGCCAGCCGGGATTATGTGTTTGATGCCTACGATGTGGAGGCGTTTCAGTATCTGCTAAAACCGATCGAGGATAAAAAGCTCAAAAAGGTGCTGCAGAAAGCCATCCAGAAAACGGAGCGGCAGTCAGCGGCATTTATCATTGTGAGCGTGGAACGGCAGAAGAGAAAATTTTTTTTGGATGAAATTTATTATTTTGAAATCCGGGGGCGGATGATCGACGTCCACGGGACAGGCGGCGTGTTCAGCTATTATGGGCAGATCGGGCTTCTGGAGTCAGAACTGGAGGGAAAGGGATTTTTCCGCTGTCACAAAAGTTATCTTGTCAATTTAAAATATGTGGACATATATAACAGGCAGGAACTTGTTCTCGACAATGGAGAGCGGATCGCTATTGCGAAGAGGCGGTATCAAATGTTTTGCGGGGAAGTATTAAAATACATGCGTAATATGGGGGGAATGTGTGATGCGGATTAATGGACGGGCAGAACAGGCGGTGCGGGCAGCCTCCATGCTGGTGACGGTGATTACGCTGGTATCGCTGGCTGATATTTTTACAGATTCCCTGTTTTCCTGCCTGCTGTTGGTTTGGAAGCACACGGTGGGACATATTGACGTTCCCTTTTTTACGGAGGAGGAGAGTGTGTTGAGCGCCCAGATCAGCTTTGCCATAGCGGTCGTTTCGGTATATGTGATGAGAAAGCGGATCAAGACTGTCTTTCGGGGGAAACCCTGGCGGTGGTATGCGGTATTGACGTTTCCTCTGCTTGTGGTGGAGGCGGTGATTTTTATGGCAAACTGGGGAGCGAGCCACGGTATTCTTTTTAGAAGCGGCGGTAACATGGGGCTGTATTATGATCAGATTTTCAGCTATGTCGGTTGGGGCATCCTATCGGCTTTATCCATGTTTGGGGCGGGGGTATATGTGTTCGGCATGGACCGCATCTATCTGGAACAGAAAAAGGCAGCGCAGTATCAGTCGCAGGCGGCGGTTTATCAAATGATGGAGCAGCAGTACAGTCAGGCGGAGCGGCTGCGGCATGATTTGAAAAATCATGTGCTTGCACTTCGCGGCCTGTGGGAGGAGCGTGCGTGGGATAAACTGGGAGATTACCTGAAACGGATGGAGGACAGTGCACAGTTTGGAGCAAATGAGGAAGCCACAGGAAATCGTGCTGTAGATGCGCTTTTGTTTCAAAAAAGGAAAATGGCGGAGGATAGACAGATTGTCTGGGAGTGCGATGTGCAGATACCGAAGCAGTGCTGTATCAGCGAGTTTGACCTATGTGTCCTCTTTGGCAATATTCTGGACAATGCGGTGGAAGCCTGTATGAGACTACAGCAGGGAGAGCGGGAGGCGGGGCGGCCCTTTATCAACGTAGAGGCCCGAACTGTCAAAAAATGCTTTCTGCTGGAGGTTAGAAACAGTATGTGTGACGCCGAAAAACAGGGGAACAGATTTGTGGAAAAGGAAAATCCACAGGGGCATGGAATCGGTCTGCTGAATGTGGGAGACGTGGTGCGCGGGTACGACGGCGTTATGAACACGGAAATACAGAATGGCGTGTTTGATATTTCTGTGCTTTTGCCGATCGGGGTGTCCACATATGACATGGAACGGGTTGTTTGAGACAGGATGCTAAGGAGCTGCCAAATCCTTGCCGAAACAGGGGACAGAAGGATCGTCAGGAGGGCAGCCGCAGATTAAAATCTGCGCCGCCAGAGCACTGTCAGAAAAGGAGGGGCATACGATGCACACAAAGACAATGGAGGGACTGATTGGGGCCAGAACGAATATGGAGATGCTCAACACGCCGCTTCGCGTGTATAAGGAAGCGAGGCTTAAGAATGATACCGCAATGATGGAGCGGGCTATGGGATATATGGGAGATTTTCACGAAGACGCGTATGAGTACAAGAAAGAAGCCGATGAGGGCATGAAGCAGGACGCGGAGGAAACCCGGAAGATTGCGGAAAAGCAGCGCGAGGAGATGATCCAGAACCGCAGGGAGGAGCGCGAGGAGCAGCAGAAGAAGCTGGAGGAGGAGCGGAAAGAAAACAAGGGCGATCAGCCCGTGGATACCGTGGAAATCAGCGAGGACGGTAAGGTTTTGCTGAAAGAAAATACCCAGACTGCCGAAGCGGGGCCGGAGACGGATGGTGTGGATCTGGATGCCGGTGCACAGGCGAGACCGAAGGCGGATCTGGAACCTGTGTTTTATTCAAGCGCGGGGGAAGTGAAGCCGACGGAGGATGCGGGGATGAAAGTGTCGACATCGGTGTAAAAAAGGCATAAGATTCCAATTATTATATCTTGAGTCCCAAATATAGGACTTCATAAATGTTATCCTCTTTTCAGAACACAAGTTCGCTATGGAAATCGGCGAACCGGGAACGGAAGGAGGAGACAGGATGAAGGGATATGCGGTAGAGAGCGGTTATATGGGATTTGTGAACGGGACATACATGTTATTTGCCAGTGAAACCGATTATGCGGATTATATGGCGGAATAGTGGGCATAGTTTATGAAGATGGGATAAACAGCCGCGATTCCGCTCATTTTTTGGTTGATAGAACGGGGGGAATACAGTACAATACAAGAGTATGCATGGATTCAGCCCCGTTTTTTTAGAAAGGGATAAGGGCGGTGGCCGCGGCGGGTGTGTCTGACGGACAGGTGCAGACATTGCCGGCTGCATGAC
This sequence comes from uncultured Lachnospiraceae bacterium, assembly GCA_910579285.1. Taxonomy (GTDB): domain Bacteria; phylum Bacillota; class Clostridia; order Lachnospirales; family Lachnospiraceae; genus UBA3282. The sequence goes on from CAJTTT010000001.1 coordinate 244,623, forward strand.
ATGGCCCGAAAACATATTTGCGGAAGTTCATACATATGTATAAATAGTGCGCTGATGCAATTTTTCAACATTCATGGCGGCAGACTGTCTGCAAACGGCAGTTTGGAATGATGCCGCATTGGCTGTGTGGGAGAGGTTATGGTCAGAAAAATAGATGATATTTCTGTGAACTATATAGATGAGGGTGAGGGCGAAATCATACTTCTGCTGCATGGCTGGGGCGCAAATATTACCCTTTACCGCAGTGTGATTGATACGCTGAAGCAGGGAAGACGGGTGATTGCCCTTGATATGCCGGGATTTGGAAAGACGCCCGAACCGCCTGTGCCCTGGTGCGTAGATGATTATGTGGATTTTGTGTTGAAATTTATCGCTTCTTTTCCGATAGAGAGACTGAGCGTGGTGGTGCACTCGTTTGGCGGCCGGGTGTTTTTTAAAATGAATGCAAGGAAAAACCTGCCCTTTACCGTGGAGCGCGCAGTGCTGATTGACAGTGCCGGTATTCTGCCGAAGAAGAGTCTGGGGCAGAAGGTGAGCCTCCGATGCTACAAGATCGGCAGGGCTTTTATGAGCACGAAGGTGATGCACTTTCTCTACCCGGACGCGGTGGAGGAGATGCGGCGCAGACGCGGCTCCTCCGACTATAACAATGCGACGCCCCTCATGCGGGCCACGCTTGTGAAGGTGGTCAACGAGGATCTGGAGCCGCTGATTTCTCTTGTGAAGTGCCCGACGCTTCTGATCTGGGGCGATTTGGACACGGCTACGCCGATAGGGGATGCGAGGCGGATGGAACAGCTGATTGCGGATGCGGGACTGGTTGTGTGCGAGGGGGCCGGACATTTTTCCTACGCGGAACAGCCTGCGAAGGTGAACGGGGCGCTTCGGGCCTTTTTCGGTTAAGTGGATGGTCGATTTTTGTACGAAACGGAGAGGAATGACAGGCAGAAATGGATATGATAATCTTTGGTGTATGGCTTGCCGCCTATCTGGTGGGAGCGGTCTGGTATCTCTTATATCTGATGCACATGTTTCAACAGAACTCCTACAAGCCGCGGGAGTACGGAGAGTGGATGCGGGTGCATACCAATGTGGGAAGACTGCTTGGAAAATGTCTGTATGCGCTGGTTTCTCTTCCGCTTGTGGCGATAGGGAGCACGGGCTGTCTGATCGCGGCCTGCCTTATGAATGGAATGACTATTTTGGTCAATAAACCGCATAAGGCGAAGAAACCGCTGGTATATACGCCGCGCGTGCGGCGGATGCTCATTACGACAGGTATTCTATATCTCCTCGCCGCGGCGGCGGTCGTGCTGCCGGGCCTGTGGATGGAGGCGAATGGCGGCATGCTTCTGACTGCGCAGGGGATACTGCCGGCGCCGGAGCGCCCGCTGCTCAGGAATGTGGAGCTGGTTCTGCTGCTTTTGTTTGTTCTGCAGCCTTTTTTGATATTGGTGGCGAATGCGGTTAACCACCCGGTTGAAAAGAAGATTGATCAGTATTATATCAACGATGCCGCCCGTATTCTGCGGGAGATGCCGGAGCTGAAAATTATCGGCGTCACGGGCAGTTACGGAAAAACAAGCGTGAAGTATTATCTGAGTACGCTGCTTTCCGCACAGTACAATGTGCTTCACACGCCGGGCAATTATAACACGACACTTGGCGTGGTGCGGACGATCCGGGAAAACATGAAGCCGTTTCACGAGATCTTTATTTGTGAAATGGGAGCAAGAGAGGTGGGGGACATCAAGGAAATCTGTGATCTGGTGCACCCGGATTACGGTATCATTACTTCCATCGGACCGCAGCATCTGCAAAGTTTTCACACCATAGAAAACATTGTTGCAACGAAGTTTGAGCTGGCGGATTCTGTGCCCCGGTCAGGCAGGGTCTTTTTAAACTATGACAACGAGTACATCAGAAATGCGAAGACAGGAAAGAACGTGGTCAGCTACGGCATTGCGGCGGCGGATACCGATTTCCGGGCTTACGATATCGAGGTTTCCCCGAAAGGATCCTTTTTTAAGATGAAGGATGAAACCGGGAAGACATATGAGTTTCACACGAAGCTGGTTGGCAGCCACAACGTGCAGAACATTGCGGGCGCCATTGCCGTGGCGCATACACTGGGGATTCCTATGGAAAAGCTGCTTTACCCGGTGAAACAGCTGGAGAGCGTACCGCACAGGCTTCAGCTTGTGAAGCAGGGCGACAGAATATTGTTGGACGATGCTTATAATTCCAACAAGAACGGGTTTAAGGCGGCGCTTGATACCCTGGCAATGTTTCGGGAACTGCGCATCCTGCTGACGCCCGGAATGGTAGAGCTGGGTGAGAAGCAGTATGATGAGAATAAAGAAGTGGGCGTCTATGCCGCCGACAAGTGCGATTATGCTGTGCTGGTAGGAAAGGAACAGACGAAGCCGATTCAGGACGGCCTGTTGGAAGCGGGATTCCCGGCGAACAGGATGATTTTGGTGGATGATCTGCAGGAGGCGTTTCGCATGGTGAATGCGATTCCCGGTGAGAAGCAGAAGATTATCCTGATTGAGAACGATCTGCCGGATAATTATGCGTAAGCGCGCGGATGGAACTGCCGGCGCACCGTTTGACAGGCAGGAATAAGGAAGGAGAAAAGAAAGCGATTATGAAAATTCGAGTAGGAGTCTTTTTCGGCGGTAAGAGCGTGGAGCACGAGGTGTCCGTTATCTCTGGCTTACAGGCGTACAATGCCTTCAATAAAGAAAAGTATGATCTGGTACCTGTCTATATCACGAAAGAAAACGAAATGTATACAGGCGAGCCGATCGCAGATATCGCCAATTACAGGAACATCCCGGAGCTGTTAAAGAAGAGCACCCGCGTCTTTTTGATGGGGGAGAAAAACGGCGTGAAGCTGATCCAGTACCCGGAGAAAAAATTCGGCAGTTCTGAGGTTGCACAGATCGACGTGGCGTTCCCCGTGGTGCACGGCGCGAATGTGGAGGATGGTTCCCTGCAGGGATTTTTAAGGCATTACAATATTCCCTTTGCCGGATGTGATGTGATGGCATCGGCTGTCACGATGGATAAGTATGTGATGAAGACGGTATTGAAGGATAATGATATCCCGGTTCTCGACTGTGTGACGCTGTACGGGAAGGAATTTGAGAGCGGTGAGCAGGCGGCTTACGACAAGGTGGAGCAGAAAATACCCTATCCTGTGATCGTGAAGCCAGTCAATCTGGGATCCAGCGTGGGAATCAAGGTAGCCAAGGACAGAGAGGAGCTGCGGGAAGCGCTGGAGTACGCCTTCACCTTTGGCCCCAAAGTGCTGGTGGAACATGCGATTATGAATCTGCGGGAGATCAACTGTGCGGTGTTGGGGGATTACGAGGAGGCACACGCTTCCGAATGCGAGGAACCGATTTCCAGCGATGAAATTTTGAGCTATGAGGATAAATATGTGGCGGGAGGAAAAGGCGGCTCTGAGGGCATGAGAACTGCGAGAAGGGAGCTGCCGGCGGATCTGACGCCCCAGAAGCGGGAGGAAATCCGCGAGATGGCGGTGAAGACGTTCCGAACACTTGGCGCAAGCGGTGTGTCCCGGATTGACTTTATGATAGATCGGGATACAGACCAGGTGTATGTAAACGAGATCAATCCCATTCCGGGTTCCCTTGCGTTTTATCTGTGGGAGGCGCTGGGTAAGCCATACGCGGAGCTTTTGGATGACATGGTCAAACTGGCGCTTAAGAGAGAGCGGGAGGAGCAGAGTATGCTCACCTCTTTCGAGAGCAATATTTTACAGAATGCAAATCTGTCTGGAGCCAAGGGCATGAAGAAGTAAAATCAATACAACAGCGAAGAAAAACGGCTGCCGTTCCGTATTTGGATGGCAGCCGTTTTTATATAAATAAAGTAATCACACACAATATGATTATGCTACTGCATACACAGATAGTCCGACAAAAATCAATATGGTTACCAGCGTGCCCATAGACAGGGCAGTGGAAATGTAGATCCCTTCCGATTCCACATCCGCGTACAGCGGGATGACAAACGGCGCTGGCAGAGAAAAAAGTAAAATCAATGCCATAAAAAGCTGTTTGTCAAAAGGAATGACCTGAAAGATGATCAGTGAGGACGCGCATAAGAGCGCGCCCATCACAATTGTGCGAAAAACAAGGGTCTTTATCACCGGGACAAATAAATCCTTCCGCAGAGAAAGTTCGTAGCCCACGATAATCAGAATCATACCTGATGTGGGAAGGGTGATCATCTCTATGGCTGCCGAAAAAATCGGGCTGACAGGGGAGGCGGTGATCAAATTGCCAAGTCCTGTAACGCCAACGATGATTCCAAGGGTTACGCCCCGGAAAGCGGGGTTCTTACCCATTTCTTTTAACATTTCCCTGAGGGACGGCTTTTGTCCCGTGGCATTTTTCAAAAGCGTCAGATAAACCGTGAACACAAACAGTACCTGACCCAGATCGACAGTGGCCATGTAGGAAATCTGATCTGAGCCGGCGAGCAGTCCGTACAGGGCATACCCCAGCATGCCGACTTCAAAACCGGATAGCAGATAGGGCATGAGCCTGGAGTCAGGTACAAAACGGTTTAACAGGAAACCGCATCCCAAAGCCAGCGAACAGCTGATAAAAACAACACTGAACATAAACAGGCTGTCGAGGGAATAGGATGTGGCATAAAAAGCCTTAAACAGTACAACCGGCAGCGTGATGTTGGAGATCACACTCTTGATTCCGCCAAGTCCGTCCTTACTAAGGATGCCGGATACCCGGCAGAAATAGCCGATAAACAGCATGATCACGACCGGGAGTACCATTTCAAGAACCGATAATGTTTGTGCCATAAGCAGCGCTTACCTCCGCGTTCTTATCCGAATGGCCGGATATTTAGTCCATGAACTCCACTTTTCCGCTGTCGATATGGTAAATTGCGCCGCAGACTTTGAGAGGAGACTCGTCTGTGAGATTTAATTTCTCTTTGATGATGGAAACGCTTCTCTCCACGTTCAGGCAGCTTGCCTTCAGCTCATCCTTCTCATCGCCGATTGCCTTTTTGATCTCGTCGGTTATGTATTTCACAAAGCCGTCGGGATCACTGCTCAAAGCAGCTCCTACTGCGCCGCAGTGGGTGTGTCCCAGTACGACAACGAGATTTGTGCCAAGGTGGTCAGCGGCATATTCCACGCTTCCGAGCTGGTGGTTGTCCATCACGTTACCTGCCACGCGGATGGTGAACAGCTCGCTGATGCCTGCGGAAAAAACAGCTTCCGGGATCACGCGGGAATCGGAACAGGTGATAATGGTTGCGTAGGGAGCCTGACCCTCATCGCAGGTTTTCTGCCTGATCTGAGGCGATACATCGCCAGGATTACTGGAAACGGTCAGGTAACGCTCGTTTCCTTCTTTCAGTTTTGCAATTGCCTCTGCAGCGGATAAATTTTGATGTGCCATAGTTTCATGCCTCCGTTTCTTTTTTTATTCCCGCGAGCAACGAGCCAAGTGATTGCTTGCAAGCATTTGGCGACTGCCGCGAGGGTCGAAGCCCTGCCCTTTCTGGCAGGGCTTTTGACTCGCTATTTGCGCATCTGAATTTAATAACAAAAGTATACCATGATTGCTCTGGTTTTGCATCAAGAATTCGCTTTTTGTCACAGGAAATCCCGCAGATATACTTCCATCGAACGGTTCATCTCCCGGGAAAAATCGGACTCGTATTTTCTCTTCCAGAAAGCCTCCATCCATACATCATACTCTTTTTTATCGGTATGTCCTGAGAACATTTCCCTGATCTGCGCACTGCTCTTGTCCTGGTAACTGTTTTCACAGACGATATCCGACACACGGAACCGCTCCGGCTTTTTCCGCGTTTTCTGCTGTTTTGTGGGATGACCGAAAACGAGCAGACATGCAGGGTAGACATATCGGGGAAGCTGCAGAAGGGTTTTCATCTCCTCCGCATGCTCCATGACATCACCGATATAGCAGGAGCCGATTCCCAGACTTTCCGCTGCCGTGACTGCATTCTGGGCCGCGATCAGCGCGTCCTCCACGGCGAGCAGCAGGTCACCTGCGCCGGGGGCGCGCGGCGTTAGGCCTGCTTCCTCATAAAAGGTAAGCCATTTCCGGCAGTCCGCACAAAAGACAAGCATCATTTTTGCCTTTGCCATAAAGAGCTGGTTATCACACAGTACGGCAAGTTTTTCTTTCTTGTTTTCGTCCGTGATGTCGAGAATGGTGTACAGTAACTGACAGCCCGCCGAAGGCGCCTGCAACGCTGCCTGCAGGATACTGTTTTTATCTTCACGGGATATTTCTTCATCGGTAAATACACGGACAGATTTTCTTTCATATAGAGACTTTATTACTTCATTCGTCATAAGAACCTCCTTTTCTGCCAAGACAATCTTATGTGCGTGTGAATTGGAAACTAATGTGCAAAGTATACCATAAAAAGTGCAATCAGTACCACTTTGGTAGAAAAGTAATTTCTTTCATGTATAATGTGATAACTACTTTTAATCTTTTAGGAAGTATTTAGGGAAAAAGGAGTTGACACAAATGTACGGAAAGGATATCCTTAGCCAAGCCAAGCCAAGCCAAGCCAAGCCAAGCCAAGCCAAGCCAAGCCAAGCCAAGCATTAGGCGATCTGCGCTCTATTGCGCTCTTTTTTGCTGTCTGCGCTGCAATGAGAATGCTATTATATTACAAAGCCGTTATCTTCACGGGACAAGAACCACATGTCGCGTGAAGATAGCGGCTTTTTGCGCGCATAAGCAGAGTCGGAAGGATTACAAAGTATGCACCATGCTTGCATGAGGGCATACTTGGGAAGCCTTACGACGAGCAACATGCTAATAGCTTCGTGTAAAATACAAAATCAAGTAGAAGGAGAAAACAAATGGGCAATACGGAATGGACGGATGAACAAAGAGCATGGATAAAGACGAGGAGAAAAAGGCATTTGCGTATCTTGGCGGCAGTGCTAAGCCTGTGCGTACTGTTTGCGACGTATCCAAATATATTGGAGACATTTTTCGTCTTTGCGGCGGAAAGAGAAAAAGAGGAGAAAGACCTGTACATATCCGGCTTTTCTGATTTGCCGGAAGAGATAAAGGAACAGACTGTTCCGCTTGGGACGGGGTTGGAAGAACTGGCTCTGCCCGATACGTTGGAGGCAGTCGTGGTGCAGGACGGTCAAGGCTCTGCGGAAAATTCGGATGAGGATGCAGATGACCGGGAAATCGGGGATGTCGATGAGGAAACGGATGCGAAGATCCCGTCTGACAAAGATGAGAGCGGAGAAGAAACAGGGGAGCCCTCTGACGGGGAAGAAACTGGTGAGGAAACAACAGGGCCGTCTGACGGAGAAGAAAGCGGCGGCGAAACAACAGAGTCGTCTGACGAGGAAGAAACTGGTGGGGAAACAGCAGAGCCGTCTGACGGAGAAGAAACCGAAGGAGATAATTCGGGCAGCATGGAAGAAACCGAAGATGTGGATCAAGTAGAGCAGGACACACAGTCAGGGGAGGCTGATGGGGAAGATACTGCTGTGGAAGAAACGATCATAACAGAGAGCGGTGACGAAACAGATGGCGAGGGGGACAGTGCGCCTTCCAGTGAATCGGAGGATACGGAACTTAAGCAGGAAACCCATGCCGTCACTCTGCCCGAATATCAGGCGGAGCATGTGCTAACCGTTGAGCGGTTAGAAAATCCGTCAGAGAAGGAAAATAAGGAAGATGCTGACGACATAGAAAAAAGTCAGGTGTATGACACGGACACAGTTATCATTACGGGTGTTACATGGAGGTCTGCCCCGGCGTATGACAAAGATACAGAGGGCGTCTATCTCTTTACCGCCGTTTTGCCGGAGGGGTATGCGCGCATGGAGGGCATTGGCCTGCCGCGGATTACCGTGACAGTGACGCAGACTGGCACAAAGCCGAGAAGGGTTGCCGCACGGGCAGCAGAACATACTGTCACCTATAATTACAGCGCGAACGGCGGAACTTCCGCCGAAAAGACTTCCGATACGGTGAGCGAGGGCGCGTTGATAGACTTAGCGCCTTCAGCGTCAAAGGAGGGCTGGGAGTTTGTCGGATGGAATACAAGTAAAACTGCCAAAACAGGACTTATTACACTGACAATGGGAGCAGATGATGTTACGTTATATGCGATTTATAAGAAAACGCTGTATTATGACTTTTATTCGGGAAAAACCGGGGATAAGGAAACGAGGACAGCAACCATTTATAATAATGAAATGAAAGGAAGGGCTTATGCACCATATCTGAAGGAATGGTCGCAGACAACAGATAAAGGTTATACTCCGAAAACCTGGATTATGGGGGGATCGGGTGTATCCACTGGCCAGGGACTATATGTCGATCTTAATAGCGACAGGAACTTTTACGGGAGATATGAGAAGGAGATTAGTATATCTTATGATGCAAACGGAGGTGAAGGAACTGCCGGCGAGCAGAAAGGGACTGTAACCGCCACTGTCAAAGAAACAGAAACAGAAATTAAAGGGGCTTCGGTTAAGTTAAATAATGGAACGGCATTTAATCTGAAAGGATATTTAGTGAACGGTTGGAGGGATGGTCCGAATGGTACAGAGATCGTGCCTGCAGGGTCTTCTGTGACGCTTGATAAGGACACTGTTTTTTATGCTGAGTGGGTTCCGGAAACATTTCAGATCACCTATCTGTTAGACGGAGGAACTGTAGCAGGCAATCCGAAAAGTTACACGATTGAAAGCAGTAACATAACCTTAAAAAATCCAACGAGAACTGGTTATACTTTTACGGGATGGAGCGGCACAGATTTATCAGGCAGTAATAACAAAGACGTTACTATTCAAGCAGGAAGTACAGGGGATCGTGAATACACAGCACATTGGACTGCGGTAGATTATATAGTGAAGTTGAATGGAAAGGGAGGAAGCGGCGGCACAGATCTTACTACCTATACCTATGGAACGGAAGTATCCTTGCCAACAGATTGGAAGAGAACGGGCTATTCCTTTGAGGGTTGGTATGACAATGAGGCTTGTGATGGTGAAAAAGTGACAGAGATTTCCACTACTGATGTTGGAAATAAGGAGTATTGGGCGAAGTGGACAGACGACATTGCTCCAGTGATCGGTTCTTTGCGATATAGCTATCAGCCGAAAAATTTATGGAACTGGCTGATTGGAAACGACAGCTTGACAGTGACCGTGCCTGTAACGGAAGAAGGCAGCGGGGCGGATGAAATAACCTATACTGTAACGTCGGCGGGCGCTGCGGGGAGCAAACAGACGGCAGCGATTGCGAACGGTAAAGCACAAGTTACCGTTTCGGCAGATTTTAAAGGAACGGTAGCGATTGCCTGTACCGACAAGGCTGGAAACACATCGGAGGACGTGACAGTAGGCGACGGACTAAATGCGACGGGTATTATTATTGAGGATAATGCGCCACAGATTTCATTTCTGGTGAATGGCGGCGCTGTATCAGCGGAAGCATATGATTCAGCTCCCGATATTACCGTGACAGTAACGGATGATAAGGAAAATGCCGTCTCCGGGGGTATTGCGTCTGTCAGTTATCAGATTGGTAATAGTGGGGAAACGGAGATTCAGCAGAATTTTACTGCAAGCATGAAAACAAGCGCAACATTTACCATCCCGGCAGCGCAGATTCCTAATGGTGATACAACAATAACGGTCAAAGCGGTAGATCATGCTGGGAATACGGCGACTGCTACACAGACAATCCGGGTAAAAACAGAAGCCGAGAAAGTAGCGGCGGCAAAGAAGATCGTGCAGGACATCCTTGCGGATATCACGGTGACGAATGAAACGACCAGAGAGGACATCCAGAACGCCATCGACACGGCGCTTTCCGATGCGGGCATAACGGATGTGACTGTAACGGTTGGGAATTTGACCAAGACGGAGGCAACCTCAGACGCGCCCGGAAACATCAGTGGAAGTGTCTCGATTGTGAGTAAGAAAGACGGCACTGCGAGAGATGATGCGTCGATCAACAAAACCATTCCGGCAACAGGGGAAAGCCATACACATAATTATGAAGAATGGCGGCATGACGCGAAGGAACACTGGAAAGTATGCAGCTGCGGCGCGGAGGGTGTAAAGAGTAAGCACCGTTATGATAATAATAAGGATACAGCCTGTAATGACTGTGGCTATAAAAGAAAAGTTAATAATCCAGACAAAGGTGAGTCGGATAAGGACAAGCCGGGTGATGCTGACAATGGAACACCACAGCCCACAGATACGCCACAACCGCCGCAAACGCAGCAGCCAGTTAACCCGCCGGCAGCAATGCCTGTGAAGACACCGCAGCCGGTTCCCGGGACAGCGGGCGATCCTGCAAAACAGCCTGGGACACAGACACCAAAACAGCCGGAAGGAAAGCCGGGTCAGGGCACAGGGCAGGAAAGCAAAGCCGCGGGACAGCAGGGCGGCATGGATTCTGCCAAAATAACGGCAAAGCAGCGGTCGGAAGGCGAAACCGCACAGACAGACAGCGTACAGCAGCCGGAGGGCAGTACGGCACAGACAGACAATGCGCAGCAATCGGAAGACGGAACGGCACGGATCGTACAGGCGGCAGCGGATAACGGCAGGATTGCCATATCAGGAGAAATTGTAGAAACAGGAAATTTGACTGAGAATCAGAAAACCGCCACAAAATTTGAACTGGAAAAAGGTGCGGTGACTGTCAGCGTAGTCTGTGATGACGGGAAATGTACCGCAGGGGTAAAGGATACGGCTGCGGTGGCGAACACGGTATTGACGCCGGAGCAGATACAGCTTGCAAATGACGGTGAAAATATAGAGGTCAGAATAGACGTAAAGGATATTTCACAAACTGTAGCGGAACAGGATAAGAAGGTAATAGAAAGCGGTATTGTGCGATACCGTGAGGAGATGCCGGAACTTATGCTGGGAAGGTATGTTGACATTTCCGTATTCGTCAAAATTGGTGACGGCGATTGGGATGCTGTCACTTCTACGGGTGAGCCGATAGAGGCTGTCATGGGAATACCGAAGGAGCTTGTGGAGAACGGCAGGAAATTTTATGTTATCCGCGCCCACGATGGGGAATACACTCTTTTGACGGATATGGATGACGATCCGAAAACGATAACGATCCGTACGGATATGTTTTCCGCGTACGCCCTTGTCTACGAACAGACGGAAGGGACAGGACAGGGCCATAAGTGTGGGCTGTGCCATATCTGTCCCACATTCCTGGGAATCTGTTACTTTATCTGGTTGACCATTATTGCCGCTGCGGCGGCAACGGGGATTATTTTGCTGCGTAAGAAGAAAAAATGACAATTTTTTGACCCGTTGAAAAAATGAAATCGGGAGTTTTCATGCATATAATTTCCTGCCTTACAAATAATAGTAAAAAAACAGAGAAAAAATGAAAATAAGGCTATGACTTACAGACGGAGGTTATAAGATATGAAAGCAACGGGAATTGTCAGAAGAATAGATGATCTGGGACGCATTGTAATCCCAAAGGAAATCCGCAGGACTCTGCGGATCAGGGAAGCGGACCCGCTGGAAATATATACGGACAGGGAAGGCGAAATCATTTTAAAAAAATATTCGCCGATTGGTGAAATGGGTACTTTTGCCAAGCAGTATGCAGAGAGTATGGCGCAGGTTTCCGGCCACATTGCGTTGATCACGGACAGGGATCAGTTCATCGCGGTGTCGGGCGGCATGAAGAATCTGTTAGGCAAGTCCATCAGCAGGGAACTGGAGGAAAAAATTGATCGCAGGGAGAGTGTGGTCGCAGCCAAGGGAGATCGTAATTTTATCCAGGTCAGCCTGGAGGGGGATGACTTTAGCCATGAAGCGATAAGTCCCATTATCTGCGAGGGTGACGTGATCGGTTCGGTGATATTGGTGGAGATGGACCACAAGTCCAAGATGGGCGAGGTGGAACAGAAGCTGATCCAGTCGGCAGCAGGATTTCTGGGGCGGCAGATGGAGCAGTAGACGAGACAGTAGATGGAACAGAAGAAAGCGGATGGATGTGCGGGGAGCCGTCATGTGGACGGTTCTCCGCATTCGCATGACCGGGATGAATAGGAAAGGGGCGGAGCCCGAAGGGATTGATTGAAAAAAGAATTGCAAAATAGACGATAAAACCGTAAAATATTGGGAAAGGAGGGGGAACCTATGGACAGACAAAATCTGACGCTGCTCACCGATCTGTATGAACTGACGATGATGCAGGGTTATTTTAAGAACAAGGATCAGAACGAGACGGTTATTTTTGACGCTTTTTACAGAAACAATCCCTGTGACGGCGGGTTCGCCGTGATGGCTGGCGTGGAACAGCTGATTCAGTATATCAGGGAGCTGCATTTTGATAAGAAGGACATTGACTATCTGGCGGGGCTCGGCATTTTCGGGCAGGATTTTCTGGACTATCTGGTGGACTTCCGTTTTACGGGGGATGTCTATGCGATTCCCGAGGGGACGGTTGTTTTTCCCAGAGAACCGCTTGTAAAAGTGATTGCGCCGATCATGCAGGCCCAGCTTGTGGAGACGGCGATCTTAAATATCATCAACCACCAGAGCCTGATCGCAACCAAGGCGGCGCGGGTGTGTTATGCGGCGCAGGGAGACGGGGTGATGGAATTTGGACTCCGCCGTGCCCAGGGCCCTGACGCGGGGACATACGGCGCGAGGGCGGCTGTCATCGGCGGCTGTGTGGGTACATCCAACGTGCTCTGCGGACAGCTTTTTGATGTGCCGGTGAAGGGAACCCACGCCCATAGCTGGATTATGAGTTTCCCGGACGAGTACACTGCTTTTCGGACATATGCGCAGATGTACCCTTCTGCCTGCATTTTGCTGGTGGATACATACGACACTCTGAAATCGGGCGTTCCGAATGCCATCCGTGTCTTTACGGAGATGAGGGAAGAGGGGATTCCTTTGAGTTTTTACGGCATCCGGCTGGACAGCGGCGACCTTGCCTACCTCTCAAAGGAGGCCAGAAAAATGCTGGATGAGGCGGGATTTCCTGATGCGGTGATCTCAGCCTCCAACGATCTGGATGAATTTCTGATCCAGAGCCTGAAGGATCAGGGGGCGAAGATTACCTCCTGGGGCGTTGGCACCCATCTGATCACATCGAAGGACTGCCCTTCCTTTGGAGGTGTTTACAAGCTGGCGGCGGTGATGGGGGAGGACGGGACGTTTATTCCGAAGATTAAACTCTCTGAAAACACGGAGAAGGTGACCAATCCTGGCAACAAGACGATTTACCGTGTATACGACAAAGAGAGCGGTAAGATTAAGGCGGATCTGATCTGTCTGGCGGACGAGGTATATGACGAGAGCGAGCCGCTGCTGCTGTTTGACCCGGTGGAGCCGTGGAAGAAGACAAAGCTCCCGGCTGGAAGTTACCGTCTGCGGGAGCTGATGACGCCTGTGTTTAAGGACGGCGCATGCTGCTATACATCGCCGAAAGTGATGGATATCCGGGCTTACTGCCAGGAAGAACAGAATACCCTGTGGGAGGAGACGAGGCGTCTTGTAAATCCCCACAGGGTACATGTAGATCTTTCCAGTAAACTTTATGACACAAAGATTACGCTGCTTGACCAGATGGGTCAGTGATTGAACTGCGGCAGATAATCTTTGTTTTCCGCAAGAATATCATCAAGTATCTTTTTTGCGGCGGAGGCGGAGTTTACGAGCGGGTGTATGGTGAGGGCCATAAGCGCCTTGTCATATGCACCGCTCACGGCGGCTTCGATGGTGAGCTGCTCGTAGGCTTTCACATTCTGTAAAAGGCCGCGGATTTTTAATGGGGTGCGCCCGATGTGTATGGGGTGTGCCCCGTCTTTGTCGATGACGCAGTTGCGCTCGATGGAAGCGTTGTCGGGAAGATCCGCGTTTGCGCCGCAGTTTAAGACATTCACGGTCTGGATGTCTTTTTTGTTGTTGTAGATGGAGTCAATCAGGCTGCATGCCGCATCGGAGTAGCGCGCGCCGCCGCGTTTTGCGAGCTGGGGCGGTTTGATGTCCAGGGCGGGATCCTGATAGAGGGCGAAAAGATCCTTTTCCACCTGTTTGATGACTTCCGCGCGGCAGCCTTCCTCCTTCGCAGCGCGGTCGCACTCTGCGAACATTTCCGGCTGCATATAGTAATATTTCAGATAGCTGACAGGTACCATACCGAGCGTTTTCAGGAAGACGGGATCATAGTGGATTTCCGGGATGTTGGCCATCACTTCTTTGGCGGATTCCGAGCAGAGCTTTTCGATCGCCGCCTCAGTCACGTCCTCGCCCCGGACAAGCACTCTCTTTGCCCAGACCAGATGATTGATGCCGACGAAGTCGCAGAACACATCGTCCGCGCTGCAGTCAAATTTTTCTGCCATGTCGCTTATCATATTGATGGGGCAGTTGCACAGGCCGATGGCTTTGACGGAACTGTGGTTCAGGGCAGCCTCGGTCAGAATGCCCGAAGGGTTCGCGAAATTGATCAGAAACGCATCGGGGCATAATCTTTCCATATCGTGACAAATGTCCAGAATGACGGGAACGGAGCGCAGGGCTTTGGCGAAACCGCCCGCGCCAGTAGTCTCCTGGCCGATTTTGCCGTAGCGCAGCGGAATCCTTTCGTCCCGGATTCTGGCGTCAAGGAGTCCGACACGAAACTGCGTGGTGACGAAATCGGCGTCCTTTAAAGCCTCTTCCCTGTCTGTTGTGGCGTGGATCTGCAGGTCGATGCCGCTTTTTTCCACCATTCTTTTTGCCAGTTCGGTGACAATATTCAGTTTTTCCAGTCCGGCTTCCACGTCCACCAGCCAGATATCTTTCACGGGAAGGCTGTCATGCCGTTTGATAAAACCCTCGATCAATTCCGGGGTATAGCTGGAGCCTCCGCCGATGGTTGCAATTTTTAATCCTCTCTCTGTCATAATGACCTCCTATCTGTTTTACCTACATGTTTCACGCAATACCAGTTCCGACTCAAAAGTCTGGATGACGGGATCGCCTTCCGGGTGATGGATCCTGTCAATCAGAAGCGATACGGCTGCCTGTCCCATTTCGTAGAGCGGCTGGCGCATGGTGGAGAGGGCAGGAAACAGGATGTCCTTGGAATCGGGGACATCATCGTCAAAACCGATCAGCGAAAGATCTTCCGGCACCGAGAGTCCGGCCTCCCGAACCGCCCGCCACACGCCAAAAGCAGGTTTGTCGGCTCCGGCAAAGCAGGCATCCGGCCGCTCGCCATGTGTCAGCCGCCGCTTCATCTGCTGATAGGCGATATCCTCAAAGTGGTCGGCGTAGAGAATGGAGTCGGGACCAAGCGGCATCCGATAATCGTGCATGGCGGAAACAAAGCCGTTCAGCCGTTCCAGTCCCACGTCATAATTCATGTCGCATGTCACATGGACAATGTTTTTCCTTCCCTGCTTAATCAAATGTTCCGTGGCGGTATAGGCGCCGCGAAAATTGTCGAGCAGGATTTTGTCTGAGCGGCAGTCATTCAGATTGCTCTCGATCAGGACGCTGCTTGCCGCTTTCGAGGCGACATAGCGGAAAAGCGCCTCGTCATCGAAACAGCTCCCATAGGCGATGATGCCGTCCGTACAGCCGCTTGTCAGATAATCTACATATTTTAGTTTTGCAGCCATGTCCCTGCGTCCGCTGCAAAAAAGAATGTTGTAATCCTGCGCCTCCGCGCCGTCCTGCAGTCCGCGGATCAGCTGAAAGAAAAAGTCGTTGCACAGATCGTCCATAACCACGCCGATGGTGTTGGTCTTTTGCAGAACGAGGGATTTGGCGAGACCGTTCGGGACATAGTTGTTTTCTTTAATGACTTCCAGTATCTTTCTGCGGTTCTCGGGACTGACACCGGGCTTGTTGTTCAGAACTCTGGAAACCAGTGTCCTGGAAACGTTCGCCTGTCTGGCGATATCTGATATTGTTGCCATATGCTGCCTTTCTTAAAATGGTAAACGGTGTACGGATGTTTCAAAGTTTACATTTATATTGTATCACGATGAAACATAATGTCAACAGAAATGTGACAAATGCGATCAAAAAATACCATGTTTAGCTGTTGACATGTGTAAAATAATTGGGTAGGATGGGATTAAGATGTAAATCGATACACATTTATGGGTGAAAAAGACGCGGAAGCGTCATGGGAATGTTTTGGGAGGGAGACTGTTATGGATAAGGCGGGTAAGAAGGAAAGATACGTTCTGGGAATTGATCAGGGCGGCACGAAAACGGCCGCGGCTGTGATACGGGAGGACGGTTTCATTGTGGGCCGGGCGATGGCGAAGGGGGCATATTTTCCCGATGACGGGGTGGAGAGAGCGATGGCGCCCATAGAGGAGGCGGTATCCGAGGCGGTGCGCAGTGCAGGAATCAGCACAGAGGATATTGTGTACGGCGTGGCGGGAATCAGCGGCGTGGACTGGCCGGGAGATGACGATCGGATCAGAAAGGCGCTGCAGCAAAAACTTTCAATGGAGGAGATCTTTGCCTGCAATGATATGGTGATAGCGTTCTACAGCGGAGCCAGATGTCCCCACGGCGCGGTGATCTGTGCGGGAACGGGGATGAACGGCGCCTTGATTGACAGGAATGGCAGGCAGTTCGTCTATGGAGATTATATGGAAGAGCGGGCACAGGGTGGAAGTGCACTTGCGAAGCGTGCCCTGCGCAAGGTTTTTGACGCGGAGCTTGGGTTGTGCCCGCCCACAAAACTGACGCCGCTATTCTTACAGCAGGCCGGGCTTACAGACGTGGATGCACTGTTAAAGCGTTATATGACAGAGGAAGGGTTTCAAAAGGAACTGCGGTTCCTGATGCCGCAGATCCTGATGGTTGCCCAGATGGGGGACGAGGCGGCTGGCAGCCTGCTGGATGAGTTTGCAGGGGAGATCGTCGCGTATATTGAGGCGGGATTTCGGAAGATGGAGATGACGCCGGGGGAAGAGGATATCGTGCTGGCGGGAAGTATATTTAAGGGAGCGGACAACCCGCTTACGAACCGGGTGATAGAAGGTGTCCGGGAGCGGATGCAGGGGGCACAGGTTGTACAGGCGCGCTATGAGCCGGTGGTGGGAGCCTGCATCATGGGACTTGACAGGCTTGGAATGGAACCTTCGAAATGGGAGGTTGGTATTCAGAAGAGCGCGGCGGTTCTGGGGCTGCTTCGAAGCTGAGTGTACGACATAACGGGGGAAGGATTCTGACGGGACGAAAACGGGTTATCGGGAAACGGTTGAAAAAGCGGCTGGCAGGTGCTATAATTGGTGATATTTATGGCAGAAGGGCGATACCGCTTTTTCATCAGTTATTGGATCTAAAATGAGGAATCCGAACGGATATGATGGACAGAGAACTCTACTCCCTCAGAAAAGAAATCAAATATATCGTGCCGCTTGGCAAGGCTCTGGCGATCGGGGAACAGCTGGACAGGCTGCTCCAGAGAGACGAGCACTGCGCAGACGGCCCATATCTGGTGAGAAGCCTGTACTTTGATTCGGTCAATCAGATCGACTTTGCACAAAAGCTTGCAGGCGTGCTTGACCGCAAAAAGGTGCGTCTTCGGATTTATGACGGAGATGCATCTTTGTGTAAGCTGGAAATCAAACAGAAAACTGACGACCGGCAGCAGAAACTGAGTCTGCTCGTATCGCCGTCCGATGCGGCACAGCTGTCGCGCGGAAATATAAAAGTATTGCAGAACTATTTTGACGATTCTCCAACCAGCCTGAAGGCTTACGGCATTATGGCGCAGGGACTCTATCGTCCTGTGGCGCAGATTGCATATGACAGGCTGGCTTACAAATATCCCATGTACGACACGCGTATCACGCTGGATATGAATGTCAGATCCTCCGAATCCAATCTGGATCTGTTTTCGCCGGATGTCTGTTATACGCCCATTATGAGGGAGAGTGCGGTCCTGGAAGTGAAATACAGCGGGAAGCTGATGGGGTTTTTGTCGGCGCTGTTTGCGCAGTTTCATCTGACGCAGGGCGCGTACAGTAAATACTGTGCCGGACGGCCGATTTTCTATGATTTCAATTATTAAAGGAGCGGATTGACTATGTCAAAGGAAGAGGTTCTCGGATATTTTTATACAAACAGCAGCGAGTACGGAGTGAAAACAACGCTGCTCATCCTGCTGTGCGGCCTGGCGGTCGGCATGGTGATCTATCTGACGTATTTTATCTCTTCGGAGAAAATCGCATATAACAGGAAGTTTAACTGGTCGTTGGTGACGATGCATCTGATTACCGTGGTTGTCATGCTGATGATCAGCAGCAATATCGCTGTGTCGCTCGGTATGGTGGGCGCGCTGTCCATTGTCCGTTTTCGGACGGCGGTGAAAGACAGCCGGGACACCATGTTTATTTTCTGGGCGATGGCGGAGGGGCTTTGCGTGAGCTCACAGAACTGGCGGCTCACATTTACCACGGTGTTGTTTATCGCCGCCGTTTTGATTTTTTCCAGTAAGGTGCCGGGAATCCGAAATAAATATCTGCTGATCGTAACTGGCGGGGGAGAGGCGATTGACAGGAAGCAGTTTGAGGAGAAGCTGAAGCCCTATGTGGTCAGCTTCCGGGTGCGGACTGCCAACAAGGATGCGGCGCATGAGGAGATGATCTGCGAGATCGGGACAAAGGGTGAACTTAATCCAGACGTGCTGGATGTGCTTCTTTCGGTTCCCGGCATTCAGTCTGTAAACTGGGTTGCCCAGTCCGGGGAAACGGTAGGATGATGAGTCGGAAAAAAGCGTTATTTTGTCTGTTATTCATATGCAGTGCTTTGTGCCTGCTTCTTCTGTGCGACAGATACCGCCCTGCGGGTCTGTGCTTTTCCAGAGAATCCGGGTTTTATGAGGAGCCTTTTACACTGGAACTGACGGCTCCTTTTGGAACAGAAATCTATTATACACTGGATGGTTCCGAGCCGGATGAAAACGCACTTCTTTACACAACTCCCATTTTGATAGACGATGCGACTTCAAGGCCGAATGCGCATTCCATGAGAACCGATACCACACCCGCGTTCTTGTCGGAGAACTCCAGGTACAAACTGCCGGACTATCCCGTGGATAAATGTACCGTTGTCAGGGCGGCTTACCGGGACGCTGACGGAAATTTCGGCAGGGTGAAAACGGAAAGCTATTTCGTGGGCTTTGAAGAAAAAACAGGTTACCAGGATATCCATGTTATGTCTGTCGTGACAGATCCCGCGAATCTCTTTGACTATGACAGGGGGATTTATGTTCTGGGGCGTAAATATGACGATTATGTCAGAAATGCGGGAAGTTTGCCGGAAGTGGAGGAAGATGCAAATTCTTATCAGCATGGCATGGAATGGGAACGTCCGGCAGATATCCAGATATTTGACGCCGGACGGGAAGCGCTTCTGAAGCAGTCCTGCGGCATTCGGATCCAGGGCGGCGGCAGCAGGTCTTTTCTGCCAAAAAGCCTGAATTTTTACGCGAGAGAAAACTACAGTCCGGCGGCGCGGTTTTATGCGGACTTGTTCGGAACAGGCTATATGGCGGACACGATAACGCTTTCCGCAGGCGGGCAGGACAACATTGCCAAGTTCCGCGATATGTTTGTGTCTGCGCTGACGAAGGACAGGGCCTTCAGCACCATGAATTATGAGCCGTGCGCCATGTTTTTGAACGGTGAATACTGGGGCGTCTACTGGCTTACGGAACGGTACACGGACACATACCTTGGCAGCTATTATGCGGTCGATGAAGACAACATTATAATGATAAAAAACAGTGAGCTGACCCGGGAGAGCGAGGAGGACTGGGCGCTTTATAACAGCATGTTAAATTATCTGCAGGATACGGACTTTACCGATGAGGGGAATTATGAGTCGCTCGGCTATGTCATTGACCTGCAAAGTTATATTGACTACTATGCGGCGGAGATTTATATTGGCAGCAGCGCAGACTGGCCGGGCACCAACGAGGCTTTCTGGAGAGTGCGCGAACCGGCTGAAAACGGCGAGGGGGGACCATATGAGGACGGCAGATGGCGCTGGATGCTGTTTGACGTGAATACGAGCTCACTGCGGGAAAAAGTGGTGGAGGAAGATGTGCTGAAACTTGCTATGACGAGGAGTCCCGCCTTCTATAACGTGTGTCAGAGTGGTGCGTTCAAAAAACAGTTTACCCTCACGCTTATGGATTTTGCCAATGAAACATTTTCTGTGCAGAATACGGAGCCGGTGATCGAGGAATGGCTTGGGCTGATGAGGGAACCGATAGAGGTTCATCTTTCCAGGTTTTTCGGGAGAGACAGTGTGTACCGTCTGGATGAGGAAGTGGCGGATCTGCAGGCGTTTTTAAGACGCAGGAAGCCCTATGCGGCGCAGTATCTGAAAGAGAACTTTGAACTGGAAGGCGAACTTGCGCCTGTTGAAATAGAGACGACGGATCCCGGTGCGGGGCGTATTGTTTTAAACACGATAACGCCGACCTTTGACGGACAGGGAAAATGGAGGGGAGAATACTTCACCGATTACCCGATCACGCTTTCCGTGGCGGCCGGTGAGGGATACCGCTTTGCAGGGTGGGAAATTACCGATGGAGAGGAAAGCAGTCTGGTTACTGAAACGTTGGTGGAATTAGAGATACCGAACGACGGGCTTTATATCAAAGCAGTGTTTGAGGAAGAGGGAACATGAAGGAACGATGCGGCAGTTTCCTGAAATGGTGGAGGTGCTGACAGATGAACAGATGGAGATACGGGAGTGCGCTTGTGCTGACGGCACTGATCTGCTGCCTGTTTTGGGGCGAAATTGTGCAGGCTGCTCCGACAGAGACGGACGATACTTCCGTGATGGCAGAGTACGAGGCGTACTATGACCGGCTGATGTCGATTGAGAACCGGGAGGGGATAGCGGGCGGCGGTTTCAAAGTGGTGGAGGATCAGATATTTGCTTTGGAGCCGGATGAGGAGGAAAGCATGCTGATGATACCGGCCTTTGACGAGCAGTATAACCGGCTGGCGTTGTTTCTTGTGGATGGAGATGGGCAGATACGCTGCCGAACGGAGCAGCTGGAGACCAATTACCGTGTAAGAGGGCGGATGAGGCAGCCGGAGCAGTCCATCGCTGCCGTTTCCTTTCAGGATCTGGACCGGGATGGCAGGACGGATATCATTCTCATCACTTCCTGCGTCAATGAGAGCGGCGCCTATGCGGGCGAGACGTACAAGGTCGGGGATGTGCTTTTTCAGAATCAGGCGGGAAACGGTTTTTACAGGGATTATCGGATTTCGGAAAAAATCAACCGATTCGGGATGAACAAGAGCGCGGACTCCATCGCTGCCTTTGTGCGGGACGGAGATTCCACGGAGTTTTTGTATACGGCGTCCACCTTGCAGGAGCTGCAAAGAAACCGTTTCCGGGTCATTCCCGAGCAATGCTATCTGCGGACGTTCGGGAAGCTTGGCAGGCTGCAGGTGACACCGGGGACATATCGGATCGCGGATTACGACATATTTATGATATATCTGGTGAATGAGCAGGGAGACATTATTTCCGTACTGCAGCCAATGGGAGAGTACGACAATCTCTATGCGCTCAAGGGAGTCACCTGCAGGGATATTGACGGGGACGGTTTAAAGGACATCGTGATCCTCGCCAGATACAGCTATGAGGGTGAGGGCGGCGAGCTTCTGATCGAGAGCGATTATCGGATTTATTATCAGAGAACCGGCGGGTTTGTGCCGGATATGGAAATCAGGGATGTATACCAGTGCAGCGATGAGGACACGATGGAAATACTCGTAGAAAAAGCGCGCGCTTATTGGGGGTGGCAGACAACAAATGATTAAGATACTGATTGTGGATGATGAAAAACCGATTTGTGACCTGATCGACTTAAATCTTTCTTCCGCGGGTTATCACTGCACGGCGGTACAGGATGGTCTGCAGGCGATTGACCTGATCGAGAGGGAAACATTTGAACTGGTTCTGCTGGATATTATGCTGCCGGGCGCGGACGGCTATGACGTGATGGAGTACATACGGCCTCTGGGGATTCCCGTGATTTTTATTACCGCCAAACATGAGGTGAAGCATCGGGTGAAGGGATTGAAGCTGGGGGCGGACGACTATCTGGTAAAGCCTTTTGACGTGGTGGAACTGGTGGCGCGGGTGGAGGCTGTACTGCGGCGTTATAACAAGGCGGAGCAGCATCTTGCGGCGGGAGATGTGACGGTGGATGTGGATGCGCGCAGGGTGACCAAGGCAGGACGCCCCGTGGAGCTGACGAATAAAGAGTTCGGCCTTCTGCTCCTTTTTATGAAGAATAAAAACGTCGCCCTGTTTCGGGAGACACTATATGAGAAGGTGTGGGAAGGAGAATACTTTGCGGACAGCAGGACGCTTGATCTGCATGTACAGCGGCTGAGAAAAAAACTGGGATGGGAGCATAATCTGGTAGCGGTGTATAAGGTTGGCTACCGCTTAGAGGTGCAGGAATGAAATTTTCTATCAAATTAGTGCTGTCTACCATGATCGTACTGGCATTGGCGTTGGGATTCAGCGGGTTTTACTTTGTAAACTATGTGTTCGAGACTTCTCTGGACAGAGAGGTGGGACAGGCTCTCGACGAGAGCAGCATCTTAAGCTTTGCCTTTGAAACGGCGGCGTTAAATGTGCCTCTCAAGTACAGTGTTCTGCCTGACAGCGTGGTGGAGGAGATCGCATCCAAGCTGGAAATGGGAGGCCAGGGCGGCGGGCGTCTCCTTCGGATCGCGGATGAGGAGAAAAACATACTGTATACCAGCAGCGGATTTACTTCGGACGAGGGACTGCTTCCACAGACGGATCTGCACACCAAATCCTACCGCGTGATCCGAGCGCAGGACGGCTTCTATGTGCACACCTGTGTTGCCATCAATACGTTAAACCGAATTCTGTATCTGGAGACCATGAAGGATGTGACAGGCGTGTTTACGGAGCGTGCCCTTGGGTTTTCACTGTATCGGAAGGTAACGGTGGTTATACTATTGACTGGAATAGTCATCATGCTATTTATTGCCTCTCTGCTGACAAAGCCGATACGCCTGCTGACCAAAGCGACCAGAAAAATGGCGGCGGGTGATTATACCTACCGGGCCAGACAGGTCAGCCGGGACGAGCTGGGGCAGCTCACCGGGGATTTTAACAGGATGGCAAATGCGCTGGAGGAAAATATCTGCAAGCTGGAGGAGGAGATCGAGGCGAGAGAAGAGTTTATGGGCGCTTTTGCCCACGAACTGAAAACGCCCCTGACGGCGATCATCGGATACGCAGACATGCTGCGCTCCCACAAGCTGGATGAGGAAAAGAGCATCATGTCGGCAAACTATATTTATACGGAGGGCAAACGTCTGGAGGCCATGTCATTCCGCCTTCTGGATATCATCGTGGCAAAACAGGATGAGGCGAGGCTGATGGATGTGCCGGTGGGGGAACTGTTTGCCTACCTGCGTGAAATGTTTGCGGAGAAAAAGGAGATGGACATCCGCTTTGTGTATGAGGAAGCCGTGGTACAGATGGAAGCTAATCTGATCAAGACAGTGCTTGTCAATCTGATCGACAATGCCTGTAAAGCTTCGGAGTGCAGCGCCGCATCGAAGGCGGACAGTACGGGCGTGGTCGAGGTGACAGGCGAGAGGGTTGACGGCGGTTATCGGATTGCGGTGAGGGATTACGGGATCGGCATACCTGAGGAAGAACAGGCTAAGATCGTCAAGGCCTTTTATATGGTAGACAAGTCCAGAGCAAGGAGCAAGAACGGAGCGGGGCTCGGACTTGCGCTGTGCGTGGAGATTCTAAAAATACATCGCAGCAGGTTACAGATTGAGAGCAAAGAGGGAGAGGGTTCCTGTTTCAGCTTTATCCTTGCGCTGTGAGGGCGGCGTGACGGTTGATTCCGGCAGGGTAGTACTGCTAAGAGCAAAGGCGAAGAGAAATGATATGTAAAAAATCGTGATTGTGATTTTGCGGATTTGGTAAATGACAAAAGAACACAGGAGTAAATACAAATGAGCAACAATAAAATCAGTGATGTTGGAATCAATATAGCAGAAAAAGCGACTGTCATTTGGAATGTGGCAGATATGCTTCGGGGACCGTTCAAGCCGCATGAATATGGACTTGTTATTTTACCTATGACAGTGGTCAAGAGATTTCACGACTGTTTACTTCCTACGCATGATAATGTGCTTGCGCAGTATGAAAAAGTGAAGCATTTGGCGGTCATTGACGGTTTTTTGACGCGAGCATCAGGCTATCAGTTTTATAATACAAGCAAATTTACATTTGAGACGCTTCTGGCTGATCCTGATAATATAGAGACGAATTTTAAAGACTATTTGGCAAAGTTTTCTACAAATGCGCAGGATGTTCTTTCTAAGTTTGATTTTGATAATATCATCAAGAGAATGGTGGAGAGCAATACACTGTATCTGATTATTAAAGAGTTTCATTCTGAAAAAGGATATTTGGGTGCGGATAAAATCAGCGCTGTGGATTGCGGTTATATTTTTGAAGATCTGGTGCGCCGTTTTTCAGAGTCCTTTGGAGAGGAAGCAGGAGCGCATTTTACCAGCAGGGATATTATTTACCTTATGACGGATTTGCTGCTTGCGGATGCCAATTTAGACACAGGCGGAATGACAGTCTATGATATGACGATGGGAACATCTCAGATGCTTTCCTGTATGGAAGAGAGAATCCACGATTTGAACAGCGATATAGAAGTTACTTGCTTTGGGCAGGAGTTTAATCCGTCTACTTATGCGATTGCAAAAGCGGATATGATGATTCGTGGTGGCGATCCCGACAATATGCGGTTCGGAGATACTTTGTCAGACGATCAGTTTGCAGGATTTACCTTTGATTACTGTATTTCTAATCCGCCTTTTGGAATTGACTGGAAACGCGAACAGAAAAAGGTGGAAGAAGAAGCTGCAAGAGGAGAACAGGGCAGATTTGCGCCCGGACTTCCTAAAATCAGTGATGGGCAGCAGTTGTTTGTGTTAAATGGGCTTTCCAAACTTGCATCGAATGGGAAAATGGCAATTATACAAAATGGCTCTCCGTTATTTTCAGGAGATGCCGGAAGCGGTTCGTCAGAGATCAGAAGATATATTTTGGAAAATGACTGGCTGGATTGTATCGTGCAGCTTTCCACGGATATGTTTATGAATACGGGCATCAGTACATATAT
>CAJTTT010000002.1 GCA_910579285.1 uncultured Lachnospiraceae bacterium
GTCATATACCCTATTCTCTTTAAATTCCACTCTGTTCCTATATCAACCCACACCAAATATCCTCCCACCCATACACGTCCAGCACTGCCTCTTTTGTCCACCTCCCGTCAAACGATAATATTCCCACATTCATTTATCATAAATACTTCCCTCTATGCCCCTGCACCCCAGACCACTTCTTCCCTTGTCAACCCCCTGCGATTTTTGCGCCATTACCAGTCGACAGAATCCGTTACAAAAAGAAACTGGTCTTATCCTCGTCTTTTCCCCAAAACTCTTTGTCCAGCCACTTTTCCTGGCGGCTTTTAAAAATAATAACGGAATCTTCCCCTTTATCAATATAGGGCTTCAAATCCTGCTGCAGTTTTACTAGTTGAACTTTAGAGATCTCTCCCTCAAAAACAGAATTTTGAATATGCGTCAAATACTTTTTACAAGTTTTGAACACATGAGACCAGCGCCTTTGTCCGTTGTTATTCTGGCTGATATCATATACTAACACCACATACATATCTTACCACCATATTTTAAACCCTTCATATTCCTTTTCACCAAGTAAATGCTTGGTCAATTTATATGCCTCAAGGCGCATAAGGTATTGGTAACTGACCTGACGCCCGAGTTCCTTATGCATAATTGTCTTCTTTAGCCGTTCTTCTAATTCCTTTGCAATCAGCCCGGAAGCCTCCTTGGTAAGATGCAGGAAATTTAATTCTTTGGTGAAGCTGTCCTCTGTAATCTGTCGGCGGTTCAGCAAAGAAAAAATCAACCTGTCGCCGACAAGCGGCTTAAACACTTCTGCAATATCAAGGCAGAGCGAAAATCTTCTGACTCCCGGTTCATGCAAATAGCTGATCGTTGGATTTAGCTGTGTATGGTATATTTCCGTCAGAACTTTCGCATAAATCATGGAATTAACAAAGGAGATCAACGAATTTATCATATTATCCGGCGGGTGCATCACTCTCTTTTCAAAGTGAATCTCCTGATCCACAATCACATTCCACGCTGCATAATAGTGTTTTCTGATATTTCCCTCTATTCCCATCAATTCCTGTATGGAATTTGTATCAGGTATTTTCCTCCGCAAGTCATCCACTTCCGACATATACGCGGAGACATCTTTGCCCCGCCCATTATAATACCGAAGATTTCTATATATGTTATCTGCCGCCGCTTCAATAAATTTTCTGGCAATCACGATTCTTTTACCATAATCGGAATAGTGCTCAACCTGCTTTACCAAAAGCTGCCCGGCCAGCAGCTTTTCTTTCGGATAAAAACTCCCCGTGTAAAAATTATAGTAGTTAAAAAAATGAATGGGAATGCCATACTGCGATATATAACTGATAAAAGCAGTATTGAAGGTCATTTCCGACATCACATAAATATCATCAATCCGTTCTATCGGAATATCTCTCTTTTCCCCTTCACATGGCGTAAATTGCAGTGTATTATCTTTTCTTCTCAAATCACCGTTATTGTAAACATAAAAACTCTGTCCCATATCTCTCCCCTTATGGTATACTTTTATAACTTATCGCAAAGTCTGCTCAAATCACACATAGATCGTAATAAGCACATTTCGCACATATTTTCCCTTTGGAGAACTCAGGCGGCAGCATTTGCTCCTTCATGGCATGAATATCACCCATGATCCGTTCTATCTGCGCTTCATCTTCCTGCGACAATTCGACCATAAGATTTTTCTTCAAGAGAGGATAATCAATTTTTGCCTTTAATCCGTCTACGCCTCTTTGCTTTAGATAATACAAATAGTATTTTACCTGCCAGACGCCTGCCTCCTCTATCGCCCTGCTCTTCTTCACTTCATGGAGTTCTTTATGTTCTTTGATAAAGTCAATATTAATCACATTATCAATGTTAATGTGTTTCTCTCCTCTCTGGTAGCTGTTTTCATCCAATAATTTCCCCAGCATGACATTTTCGTTTTCTGCCTCCATACTGATTTCATGGATAAAGTACCACAGTTTTCTCTTGCACACAAAATAATAGTAAATCATCACTCCTGTGATCCGCTCTTCCATCTTCCCCTCACTCTTTCTATACAAAAATAGGGTCTTCTACTTTATCAAACTTTTTTGCACGGAATCCTATCCGTTCATCATAATCACAATCTATGACAGCTATCTTTTCATAAGTTCCAATCTGCACAGAAGGGCAGGGCCTTGCCGACAGGCCCTTACGGACAGCCTTCTCATACTCCTCCACAATATAGTTCTGCACAGGAACAGTGTACTGCATCATACGATTGCGCTCTTTGATCCGCTCAAGCATACCTGTATGGGAAGAACGTATCTTCCTGGCGCCATCCTCAATTTCCTGTTGGCAGGATTCGTACACGGAAACCGGGATCACATCTTTTGTAAAAATATCCTCTCTTATCCTGATTTCATTGCGGTCCACTTCATACCATTCAATATCTTTAAGTCTTTCCATCTGTTTTCTATACTTTTGCATATAGTTTGTACCCGACAGTCTCTCTGTCGTAAAGTATGTTTCCATCATCCCTATTTTACATCCCTCAGAAAGCATACCCTCCTTCTCCTGCCTCAGCGTTTCTTCCAAAGCCAGTTTGGACAATTCAAAGATATCTCCGTCAATAAAAGCTGCATTGCCTCCTCTCTGCCCTCTTCCCGAAGCAAAGGGGCGTTCTAAATATTTATCCTCTATCTCGGTATAGACAAAACAGTTATAGTCCTGAACTGCCTTTTTCCCTTTCCGATTCACCCTTCCCATTCTCTGCAGTAAGGACGGAATATCCTGCAGTTCTGTGAACAGATAATCAAAGTCAATATCAAGACTCGCTTCCACAAGCGATGTGCTGATCCAGATGACTGTGTCCTCATGTTCGGTCTCCCCGCACTCACAAATCATCGTTTCTTTCCCGGCCCTGTCCCGATGTATAAACTTAGAATGGAGCAGGTGGATTTTGTCTTCATGTTCTTCCCCGATCTGTTCACACAGTTCCTCATACATCCTTTGTGCCTTTTTTATGGTATTGCAGATAACAAGTATCTTACCGCCTTTCCAAAACAGTTCGCGTATCGCTTCCGTATCCATCAACGCCGGAACACACTTCACTTTATGGCGTATCTGCTCTCTATCGCAAAATACGGCATATTCAAACATTCCGACCTCTTCTTCGATCCGCTCTCTCACAAAAGGCGCAAGCGTGGCCGTTGTAATGGCGATCCTGCCTCCCAGTTCTCGAATCATCTTTAATCCGAAAATCAGATCTGCCAGCAGATCCGCGCCATACATCTGAATCTCATCAATCACGATTTTTGAGTATGACAGTGTTGCAAGCTTCAACTCATAAGTCTGGTATTGAAAAATGAAGTCAAACAGCTGATCTACCGTTGAGATGGTAAGCGGCATGGCAAGCTGCCTGCTGCGATTGTGATATGCAATCACATCCATCTCCTGGTAAACACTGCCGCCTGCACTTTTCCCTTTCTGCGCATCTTTCTCCTGCTGCTCCAACAGCCGGGACACCGCATCCGAATGTAAAAGACCGAGTTGTTTCTCTACGCCGTCACCGCTCCCATCATTGATAATCTCTTCTCTTATCCGATCGTACATTTTGTTAATTGCCGTCTTCACCGGCAGAAAAATAAAGCCTTTATGATCCCCGATCCATAACAATGCCGCCTCTGTCTTGCCCATCCCGGTCTGCCCTGCGACCATGATATTTTTATCCTGCCTTTCCAGGCAGAACCGCTGCATCTCATTCAGCGAATATCCTTTTCTCCTGAAAAACTGTTCCGTTTTACGAAGCAGGAAATCATTTTTATATTCGATTTCCACATCGCCGCTGGCCGCATAATCACATTTATGCAAAAGACCCTTGACCAGTATCATTTTATCTTTTATCGCCGCCTGTGAAATGTAACTTTTGATCGTTTTTATTGCTCTCCTGCCCGGATGAGCGGCGCACTTCCACTGCGCCAGCAGTTTTTCCGCAAGCTCCCGTTTCTCCCGATCTTCCAGCAGCCAGAACACATCCCCGTAATCGTGATGAAATCCCACCGCAAACAGGACGATATAGTACGCCGCTGAAGAATCTCTTGGCATCAGATACATGGACAGGACGTTGTGAGGGATCTCCTGATCCGGGTCAAACTTAAGCTCCGCATGTTCAAGTCTCTCCTGCATCCTTGGATTGGCTTTCCCCAGATCATGGTACTTGCACGCCATACACAACAATTCGTATATATCCCGATCAATATAATGCAGTTCGAAAAGCGCTTTCGCCCGTTCTGACAGTGCGCGATTGTGCTCCGCTATCGTCACACCGCCGCTTTTAGCCATCTGCCTCGTCATCTCTGCGCTTTCCAGTTCAAACAAATCTTTTGCTGTTTCTTTCATGCAGCCTTACCTTTTCCCTAAACAAAATTTACGATGTAATACTTCCCGTCATCCAGCCAGTCCACATAGATGCCGGCCTCTTCCGCCATATCATCTATTGTGTAGCCGGAAGCGTACAGCACCTTTTTCTTATCAAAGACTCTCTGCCCATTTTCACCGATCGTGTACATCTTCGGGATCGCGTATTTTGTGCCGACAATCTGTCTGCTCATCCCCTTATCCTTTGTAAAGACTTTTTGCCGTCTCACATTCTCTATGGCGAGATAAGCCGGATATTCTGATTCCAATTCTCCCTCACATCCACGGAGTGTAACCCACGCCGCTTCCTTTACCTCGACAAAATCCTCACTTCTCCCAAGGGACGTCATATTGGTTACGTTCTCGTAAATATCCTCCAGGGTTCCTCTGTCTTTTGCCGTGATATGTATAATCAGATCAATATCAGACAATATTTCATACTGTTTGATCGAGGTTGTCAGCACCCGGAAGCGGGAATAGGGAACCGAAAACACGTTTTTCTCATACTCCGAAAACTTTCTCTCTGTCTCCGCTGTCTTCTCTCTGACATCTTCTTCCTGCTCTTTTACCCTTTCAAATTCCTGCGATAATTTATCCAGCTGCTTCCTCAGCCCGGCCAATTTCTTTTTCTCTTCTCTCAATCGTTCCAGTTCCGGCTTAAGTTTTTCATTTTTCAGAGTCTGGACTTCTCTTCCCTTTCTTTTCAGGCTCTGATATTCTTCCAACAAATTCTGGTCATACACTTTGATATCCGCGTTTTTTTCAAAACTGCTGCCCTGCTTTTTCGCCTCGGCCACTTTGACGAACGCCGTACTGAGCATGCTTTCATTGGTCATCTTTACAAGAATGCCTCTGTCATCAAATGTGGAATTAAGGAAATTGTAATCCCGATATATCCGCCTGCTCATGGATCCATATCTGCCCTGTATGCTGACATCCATCTCGTGCGTCTCCGTATAGCCGCACGCTTTGTGAATCGCACCAATCACAGTCGAAAAGGGCGGCAGTGGATAAGTCATTTTATTTTCAAACGTTTCTGGTCTTCGATAATTGGCACTGGACTGGTAGAGAACAAGCCTTATCGCCTCTTTACACATCCGCACACCTTCTTCCTGTTTCCTACTGATAATATTCCCGCACCTGTTGTCTCAGTGTATCAAAGAAATCCTCTACACTGACAGGATGCAGCTTCTCAACAATTTCGTCCTCGTTGTCCAAGTTATGGCCGCGAAGCAGCGCTGTGGAATATCCCTTCTTCACTTTCTGAATCAGATCCTCTGATAATTCCAGTCTGTTGTTGATCACCTTGACCACATTCTCAAAATAATGTGTCTTTCTCTCCGAAAAACCTCCCACTACAAAAATCGGCTCCGCGTTATCCAGATTCCCTCTGACAACCAGGCTTAAATTTTCCACCGCACCGAGAAGACTGTTGACCCTCTCCGCTTTCTCTGTTCCATCGGCTTCCTCTTCCATAAAATTGGGATCTGTCCCGATCATTCCCAGATCAATCGTCATACTGTAAACCCGCAGAGACTTCTCATACTCATACTGATACGGCATCAGCCCTGCCGCGCCGGCATCTTTCTGGAGATTCAGATGATTCGCCTTGGCATAATTATTCGCTAAAAACAAATTATTGTGGAAACGAGTCTCGCTGACAAACGGGTCACAGGCAACTGCATCTGTCAGATAAAAAGAACTGTTGCGTATATAAGTATCTTTTCCCGTAGTCATATAACCGCCCTCCAGTGCACGGTTATTGGCTGCATTTCTCTCGGGCGTCGCTTCTTTCTGCGTTGCCCCGTCCACTGTGGTCACGAGATCGTCATACATCCCGCTCTGCACCATAATCGCATTTTTCAGGCTCTCGCGGCTGCGAATCGTGTATACATGCCCTCTTTTGTATATTTTCTGTACACTGCCAATATTGCTTAAATTTTCTGAATAGTTGGAAGTCATATTGGCTGCCACTGTCAATGTAATCGTTTTCTTCTCCATAAGTCCTCTCCTTTACACTTCATCCACTACTCTGTGATCTGCCTCATCGTCTTCTGTCCTTCCTCTGGAATACTCATTGAAATGATTGACAAAAGTATAGGCCGCCTCTTTGTTGGCTTCAAAATCCTCAAACAAATCATAAGCAAACGGGAAATACACATCCGTATAATTGGATAAGCTGAGCAGTATCTCCGAAAACCGATTGTAATCGTGGAAGTGTAACGCGCTTAACAGCTTTGTTCTGTAGCTGCTGATCTTATTGCCCTGTTTCCTTCCCTTAAGCACCGCCGCCGCTTTTTCCGCTCCCGCATATGCACCGCGCATCGCTTTGTTCATGTTCTCACCTCCCATATGTAATTTATCGCGAAGCAGCATATTCACCTTGATCATGCTCCCCGTCAAAATGGAATTGTTGTCTGCCTTTTTGTCTATGTCGTCCTTGATCAGCGCTTCTATCAGTCCATCCATCAACTGCAGATTCCTAACAGAATCCGTCACATGCTCCTGTATGGAAACATAATCATCACCAATTCTTACCGTTCTGCAAAACACCTGATAATTTTTGATCTGCTGAAATACAGCAATGCTTTCCCGTCTCAAAAAGAATGTCTCAAAGTAAGAATTGTCTACATTTTTTCTAATAATCTCCACATCATAGTTCAAAAAGTCTGAAGCATATATGATGTTTTCAAACAAAACTCTTCTGGGATCCACACTTCTATTTGGCTGATTGTTCCGCTGTTCCAGACACTTATCCTGCAGAATCCGATTTGTCCGAACCAACTGCCTGATCGTGGAATTGTCATTGATAAAAAAGGACTCTCTTCCGATGGTAAATGCGAACGGTATGAAATCGTAAAATTCGCTGTCCGAAGAGGAAAACATTCCCATATCATAGCGATAGGAAAGCGATTTGCCCTTTTTTGCCAAATCCACATAGTATCCTTTTAGCCGCGCCGCATCTCCTTTCGGCTTTCGAAATACATTTTCATTGCAGAAATTTCGATATAGATTATTTTTATTTCTATAAGTCTCCCTCACAATGTTTGTTCTGTTTTCTTCAATCAATGCAAGAATGTCTTCCGCGTTCGTTCCGTCAAACTTGTGCTTCGCAAACACTTTTTTCAAAACCGTATTTCCTGTCAGCTTACTGTTAATAAAGTCAATTTCCTCTTTCGACCATTCTGTCTTATGCAGTGCCCGCTCCGCCGCACAATGATGCAGTTCTTCAGCAAAGTAATCTTCAATAAACGCATCCAGCGTTTCCTCCGTGATATCAGATGCATTAAATTTGAGGAAATCCAGTCCCTCATCATATTCGGAATCGTGGTCATATATTTCTTCTGCCAGCTCAATTTCCTCCCGGTTATAGGGTATCTGTGCATAGTCAAAAAAACGAATCAGCCCTACAATTGCCGCCGCATTTTTCCAGTCATCCGCTTCCAGATAATCAGTGAACTCTCCGGCCAATCTTCATCCCTCCTCCACAATATCAAGCATACCAAAGCCTATACTTCTTCTCGAACAGGCCCCATTCTGATAAAAATACTGCAGGATTCTGTTTTCCCCGGACACCGTAAAATCTGCAATCGTCGCATCCAGATAGATCCCGTAATGCTTCACCACCACTTTCCTGCCTGTCATGCAGTGCAGTCTGATGCTCCCCACCGACGTTTCTGAAAACCCTGCCATCTCTGCCTGGGTTTTCAGCGCCTGCTCCAGTTTTTCCGGGTATCCTTCATCCTCACAGCTGTAATATGTATCTTTGTTGGAATCTCTGTCGTGTTCCCTCACCACAAGCGATGAACCCGGCATCGTGGTAAATCTGACAGTCATTCCCCTGATCTCTTTCTGATCCAGCTGAACAATATTTTTTAGTATGATGAAATTACCCTCTTCCGCCGGGTATTTTCTATTTTTCTGGTTCAGAAACGCCAGCATCAAATACATGCCGGTCTGCTTCCCGTCATCTGTCGAAAAGACCAGAGAAAATTTGTTGTCTGCGAACTGGAACTTCTCTTTCGTAAAGCGTGGCTTACTGACAATCATTGTCCACGAAAAATCTTTCGTATGGGTATCCGTATAATAACGATCCAGTAAATTCCCGTTTACAGACTGCGATAATGCGTTCTTTATGAAACTCAATACATATCGCCGATAATCAGCGTTTAACTCCGACTGACCAGTTATGAAATCAAGTTTGAACCGCATATCTGTATCCCGCCTTTCTTCCTACAGCATAGTAGTATCATTTATTCCCGCAAGTGATAAACCAACCTGCCGCTTTCGATGAAGTTTTCGACTACATCACTTGTTCATTTTTTAAAATATATCACATCATATCATATTTGTAAATAGTTTTCATATTATTATATAAGATAGTAATATAGGATTACACTTTTAAGTAATATTGCCAACATAAGTCCAAAATGCTAAAATAAATAATGACATAGATTCTATATTAGAATTTAAAGATATTTCTATCTTAGATTATTGATAGCCCCATAGTGGAATCATTTGCAATTGTGCTGCAGACACCAACAGAAAAATCCCCACGCATAAACCCATCCCCACCCACATAAACTGTAAAAAAAGAATCACTGTGGGGATTATTTGTATGAGTTCTAAAACCAAAATTGTCGTACTTCATGTAAAAGAGTTAATATATACCGGCATTTTCGCTGCTCTCGGTATTCTTTTTATTATCCTGCTCATCATTATGTTTCTGCCCAAAGAAAAGAAGCAGGAAACCATGTCCACCGTGACGCAGCCCGTAAACGACACCTATGTGCCCGGCGTATATACAACTTCTCTGATCTTAAATGACAATGTCGTGGAGATTGAAGTGACCGTGGATGAAAAGAACATCAACGCCATCCGGCTGGTAAATCTGGATGAGGCTGTCACCACCATGTACCCTCTGATCCAGCCTTCCTTCGAGGATCTTGCCGACCAGATCATCACAAGCCAGAGTCTGGAAGGAATTACATATCCCGATGACAGCAAGTACACTTCCATGATCCTTTTAGATGCCATTACCAGCTCCCTCAATAAGGCGCTGGAGAATCAGGGTGAAACGGACATTGAGTAGCAAGCTCTGTTTTCGGGACATCTGGAAAATTGGCAGACAGTATAGGAAATGCAGGCAGCCGGGGTGTTTTATATGCCCCGGCTCACACCACCTCTCTGAAATCAAGAAACAGATCTTCATAAATGCCTGCCTTTACAGGTTCGGAATAATCATACTGCCTGGAACTGCCGTGTGCAAAATCATACACCACAACCTGCCTTTCCTTCGGATCAACAATCCAGTATTCCCTCACTCCCGCCGTCTCATACAGCGAACATTTTCTGATATAATCCATCGTCTTACTCGAAGGCGAGACGATCTCCACCGCCCAGTCCGGCGCTCCGTGGCACCCCTTCTCATCCAGCTTGTCCCTGTCGCAGATCACCGAAATATCGGGCTCCACATAGTTGTGCTCATCGTTCCTGATATAGACCGCAAAAGGCGCGGGAAGTATCCGGCACGGTCCCCCTTTTTCCGTAATATACATTCTGATTTTCATATTAAGCCAGCTAAGAATATCCTGATGCGTCAGCGTAGGCGCGGCCATCCTGTACATTTTTCCGTCAATCAGTTCCGCCCGCTCGCCCTCCGGCAGAGCCTCTATGTCTTTGATGGTATATATCCTGTCGTCCAGCGGATTCCCCGGCTCTTCCGATATCTGGGCCTTTCCTCCCTCAATCACCATAAAGCTGTCCTCTCTTTCCAATTTCCTGTGTTCCATAAGCTTTGTCCTCCGTTTCGTTCCGGCAGAAGGTAAGCTATGGTTTCACACTTTTCATCGTTTTCTACTATCTACAGTTAAGTGCATCCCGGGCTTTCGCCTCTGCCGCTATTTGATTGGTTGTTTTGAGTAAGCGGCAGAATTTGCCCGAATGTGCGAATGCACGGTTCATTGATTACTCTTGTTGATTTTATCATACACCTGCCCCAAATCCCTGTCAAGCTGGAAATACCACAAAATAGCACTTTACTTTTTTCCAAAACAATTCTATGATTACAGCAGAACCACTGTATCTGCGCTTCCCCGGAAGCGAGAATATGTGCATGGAAAACCGCTTAAAATATGGAGGAAATAATGAAAGTTTTAAAGTGTGTCACGCTCACATCCATATGCATATCCGTTCTGTATGCTGCGCTGGCGGCTGTTCTGTCATTTTCAGACGTTTCCTTCCGTACCTGGGCAGGCATACTCGGACAGGTCATGGCGGCGCTGGTAACGCCCCTGCTCATCCTGTCGCTGCTGCTCGCTTTACTGTGGAATAACCCGCATCTGACAAACCTTCCCAAGGCTGTCATAACCATGCTCTCGATAACGCTTTACATAACGGGTGCTTTCTTTGTCTCTCTCCTGATCGCCCTAGGCCGGGAAGAGGAGACGATGCTCACAAAAAATCTGATCGCGGTGCAAAAATCCTATTCCATGAACGATTCCGATGTATCATATTGGCGTCCTGCAGGACTTTTCTTCAAAAAATCAGCGGAGTTAACGGATGCGGACCGGGCGGCGTACTTATGCAGTAAATATGACTTGGAATTTATTGCCGATGAAAACAGCGGCCGTATTTATGAGACGGCGCATCCTGAAATAACTGTAACCGTAACCCCCTGCGGGGCATCCTTCACCGATGATTATATGGATGAACTGACTTGCCGCTATCTGAGGGAAGGTTATGCCGAATTAGGTATGACTCGGGAATACATTCTTTGTGAAAAAGAAAATGACTGTCCAGACAGCTCTTTTCGATTGATTGGAAAAAATCTACGAGATCTGCCGGCATTATCAAAGGATCTTTATACGCTTGCCGGCTATTGTATTGACGCAGGCGGCGGAGACAGCGAGGAGAACATCTACCGCCGCCATTTCGGCAGCATTGCATACAGTTTTGGCGGCGCAGACGAATCCTGTCATATATTCCGCCTGTCTTTCCAGTACGGAACGCTCAACCCTGAAGCCATAAAAGAAGAAACGCTCGCCAACTACCAATATGAACTCGCATCGCAGAAGCAGGAACCGCTGCCGGATTCTCAGGAAAAATCTGCGAAAATGATCTACGATGCCTTTCTGGCGGAGGAGGGATTTTCCTATACCGTTTATTTCAACGCCAAAGGAAACCTTTATATTGAGCTTGGGAGCAAAGAGGACGAAGGACAGATTTATGATTACCGGCTGGTATACGACCGCCCTTCCCAAAACGGGCTGTGCGAACTTTTTGTACTATACCGCACAAAGGCAGGCTCCTCCGAGGAAACCATCGTTGACATGTACGCGGCGGAGCCGGACTCGGGAGAGGTGGTCCGCTCCGGCCGAAAGACGTGGAGCGATGTTGGCACAAAGGCATACCGCGACCTGACCGGTGAATAAAACCATCCGGCCAGGCGCCGCCTTCGTTTCGCCAGCGAAACTCAGTTGAAGTGATTTCGGGTGCCATTCTCTGCACCATCAAGCTGCACACGACTGCCGCACTCCCCGCCTCTTACAGTTCCTCCAACTGGGCCAGCCACACCGCTGCGCTGGCGTCTGAAGGCATCCGCAGATCCCCTCTGGGCGAGAGCGCCACGCTTCCCACTTTGGGGCCGTCCGGCAGGCAGGAACGCTTAAACTGCTGAGCAAAAAACCGCTTGTAAAAAATCTTCAGCCACTTCAATATGACATCATCGTCATAAATTCCCGCAAAAGCCATGCAGGCCACCCGGTAAACTTTCACAGGTTCAAACCCGCATCGAAGCATATAGTATAAGAAGAAATCATGCAGTTCGTAAGGCCCCACCAGATCCTCTGTCTTCTGGGAAATCACGCCGTCCACAGGCGGCAGAAGTTCAGGGCTCACGGGTGTATCGAGAATATCCAGCAAAAGCGCCTTGAGCGACTCGTCGCCGCAGATATCCGCATAGTAACGCACCAGATGCCGTACCAGTGTCTTGGGAACTCCCGCATTCACACCGTACATCGCCATGTGGTCTCCATTGTAAGTAGCCCAGCCGAGCGCCAGCTCCGACATATCACCTGTGCCGATAACCAGCCCGCCCGTCTGATTGGCGATATCCATCAGCACCTGCGTCCGTTCTCTCGCCTGGCCGTTCTCGTAAGTCACGTCATGGCAGTCAATATCCTGGCCGATATCCCGGAAATGCACGCTCACCGCCTCCTTGATATCCACTTCCCGCAGCGTGGTCCCAAGCAGACGCGCCAGTCTGCATGCATTGTCATAGGTTCTGTCCGTTGTGCCGAAGCACGGCATTGTAACAGATGTTATTTTATCTCTCCCAAGGCCCAGCAGATCAAAAGCACGAACCGTCACCAAGAGCGCCAGCGTGGAATCCAGACCGCCAGAAATACCGAGCACCGCAGACTGACAGCCGGTATGCTCATATCTTTTCTTCAGACCATAAGACTGGATGGACAGAATCTCGTCACAGCGTTTTTCCCTCTCCTGGGCCTGATCCGGCACAAAGGGTCTGGCAGAAAACCTTCTCTCCAGAAATGTCTCTTCCTCCTCCATATGCACTTGAATGATCTCGTGTTCCCGCAGCGTCTCCCCCTGATAGGTGTTCATTCTGCGCCGCTCATGGGCGAGTCTGTGAATATCCAGATCTGCATAAATAACACTTGTTTCAAATCGTTTTGCCTGTGCCAGCACTCTGCCATTCTCCGCAATGATATTATGGCCGCCGAAAACCAGATCCTGGGTGGACTCTCCCTCTCCCGCCGAGCTGTAAACATAGGCAGCGATCTGCCTTGCGCTGGCGGACTTCACAAGCATCTCCCGGTATGCGTCCTTCCCCACTGTTTCGTTGGAGGCTGAGAGATTGACGATCACCGTGGCTCCCGCCAGTGTATGCGCAGCAGCCGGAGACTCCGGCGCCCAGATATCCTCGCAGATCTCACAGCCAACGGTAAGTCCACGCACCGCATCTATCTGAAAAAGAATGTCCGTGCCAAAGGGAATTTCCTTATCTCCATACAGGAAAGGCTCGGGCTTTACATTTCCCGGCGAAAAATGTCTCCCCTCGTAAAACTCCGCATAAGAGGGAATATGCTGTTTCGGGATAAACGCAAGGATCTCTCCGTCCTGTAAAACCGCCGCCACATTGTACAGCTTGTGCCTCTTAACCAGCGGCAGTCCCACAAAAACAAGAGCATCGCTGTCTTCCGTGGCAGCCACTGCCTCCGCCAGCGCATCCACAGCCTGTGCCAGCAGAACCTCCTGCAGGAACAGGTCGCCGCATGTATAGCCGGTAAGGCACAACTCCGGGAAGACGATCAGCTTAGCCCCATGCCTCACCGCCTCCTCGATTCCTTTGCCAATTTCCTTTGCGTTGTAGTGGGGGTCTGCCACCTTGATTTTCGGCGTCACAGCCGCCGCTTTTATAAATCCCTGCTTCATATCCCGTATGTCCTCTCCTTTTTCCTAATTTGTTCCCATTTTTTTATTATAGCAGACAGCGTACCCAAAATGCGGCTTCTTAATTTTGATTTTAATCCTTTTCCCGGGACGCGTTCTGCACAGTCCACGCTGAGATTACATGATTTCCGTTATATATAATCCGTTATTTTTATGTGAACACCCGCTATTTTATATCCTCTTTCCCTTGTAAACAGAGGCTTTCCGGCATTTCTTCACACTTGTTATAAAACGACTCCAAAAGCCAAAATAGCAA
Organism: uncultured Lachnospiraceae bacterium; assembly: GCA_910579285.1. Taxonomy (GTDB): domain Bacteria; phylum Bacillota; class Clostridia; order Lachnospirales; family Lachnospiraceae; genus UBA3282. The sequence goes on from CAJTTT010000002.1 coordinate 14,141, forward strand.
GCACATTTTCGTGTTAAATCCTGTTTTAGTTTTTATCTTTCTCTCTCCTGATCAAAGATATCGTTTCACAGTGGATTTTTGTTCCGCCGCAAACCTTTTCGGACCATTCTTCTTCCACAGGATCCTCCCGCTCTGACTGCCTCCTCTTTCTTTTCTTTCACATCCTTTTCCATATTCCCCGTTATTTTTCACATCTTACGTCTTTGCATTTCACGTCCGCATCTCTTGTCTCTACCACTTACTTTCCCCATTTTATAGGGGTTCTATCCGCTCATCCCATAAAGTTACAGGTGGTTTTTATCTGTTTTTGCCCTCTGCTTTCCGCCCGTCAATCTACCGCATTTCCGTCTATATTCATCCCTATTTTCGAACATTATATCGTGTTTTAACCTTCAGCGCCCAGCATCATTTCACGTCCGCCGCTTTCATAAGACGTTCCACGTCCGCCACTGGAAAGGTGTAGCTTTTGTTACAGAAATGACAGTGCAGCTGCACCTCATTTCCCTCATCAACCAGCTCCTGCAGTTCTTTTTTTCCGAGACTTAGGAGCACTTTCTCCACCCTCTCCCTGCTGCAGTCACATCGAAACTCCACTGGCATCCTGTCTGTGATCTCTAAACCAAACTCTCCCAGCACGCTCTCCAAAATCTCTTCCGGGCTTTTTCCCGCCTCCAGCATTTCCGTTACAGATGTTATTTTTGTCAATTTTTCCTCCAGACGGCTGATGACCTCCTCCGAGGTAAAGGGCATAAGCTGTACGATGAAACCGCCTGCCTGCCGCACGGTGTTATCCCGGTTCATCAAAACGCCCAGCGCCACTACGGAGGGGATCTGCTCGGAAGCAGCAAAATAATAGGTCAGATCATCCGCAATCTCACCTGTCTGCAGGGTAACCGTGGAGGCATATGGCTCCTTCAAGCCCATATCTTTCATCACATGCAGGACGCCTGCGCCGATCACGCCGCCCACGTCCAGCTTTCCCGCGCTGTTCGGCGGCATCATCGCCTGCGGATTGTCCGCATAGCCTTTCACATGACCCGAGGAATCCGCCGTCACCGTGAGACCGTGCACCGGGCCTTCGCCCCTGATCTGCAGAGTGAGTATGTCCTTCTCCCCTTTGAGCATGCCTCCCATCATCAGCGCGCCCGTCATCAGCCGTCCCAGAGCAGCCGTCACCACAGGGCTTGTGTTGTGATCTGCCCGCGCCTCTTCCGCCAGTTCCCTCGATGTCACCGCAAAGGCGCGTATCTGCGCATCTGCCGCCGTTGCTCTCACCATATAATCCGCTGTATGCTGTTCCATATTGTTCTCCATTTCTCTTAAATAACTTTTATTCCTTCGTTTCACTTACGACGCTCTGATTCGCCGCCTCCGCTCCTTTTCGCGCCACCACATAAATCCGCTCGCTCTCCTCCGTCACCGCTTCATGGGTATCCGCGTCCAGCGCCTCCAAAAATTCCAGTCCCGCCCGCCGGAGAAGCGTTTTCATCTGCTCCAGACGGTAACCCCGCTGATAGTGCACTTCCTGAAACCGCCGGAACCGTCTTTTCTCTTCCTGTCCGCTGTCCGTCCGTTCCTCTGCATCTGCGGCTGTTGTGTCCGCCCCGGACGCCCTTCTTCCCTCAGCCACAAAAACCGTCAGATCGTACTCATTGATCTCCTCGTCCTCGTGATAATAGTTTTCCCAGATAAAACTGCAGTCTTCCCGGTTTTCCGCTATGGTGGCATCCCCGATCACAACGGCGTACTTGTAAACCGTATTGAAGTCAAAGATAAAAATTCCCTGCGGATACAAAAAATTGTTGACCCGCTCAAAAGTCTGCAGGATATCTTCCTCCACAAGCAGGTAATTGAGGCTGTCACAGACGCTGATGACGGTTCCCACCGTGCTGTAAAGATCCAGTTCCCGCATATCCTGCATCACATAAGTAATATCAAGACCCGACCGCTCCCGCTTTTCCATAGCGGCCTGCAGCATCTCCTGCGCATTGTCCACGCCTATCATCTCATAACCTCTGCGCGCCAGCAGTTCTGTCAGCGTACCCGTCCCACAGCCAAGGTCAAGAATTGTGTTGCGTTCCTGCCAGAGGTTTTCAAGGACATCATTGTCACTCTTCTGGCATTTTTCTCTCTTTGACACATCATCCACGCCGTACCGCCGAAAAACCCCCATCAAAAAATCACACCACGCCTCATAGGGCGTGTCATCCATCAGCTCATCGTAAACTTCCGCAAAATCCGTGTAAGCTTCCACTGTTCCTTCCATCCTTATCTGTTTCCTGTCCCTCTCATTTTATCCCAATTCTATGTACGCTTCCCCTTTTTTGAACGGAAACACTTTCCTCTACTGTATAACAACACAAAGGCTTTCGCAACATCAAAAATCACCTGCCGCCCTGTGCACGCCACATTTCTTAAGAATTGGGCAAGTCCGTAGACAGTGTTTTGAAAATATGTCATAGTATAACAGCAGGCGGCTCATGTCAAAGCGTTAAGAAAGACATTGACAACTCCGCAGCACACAAAGACATAGAAATACAGGTATCCATCCACATGAAAAACATAAGAAAACATCCGTTATTTATACTCCTGCATCTATCCATTTTTCTCCTGCTCTCCGGCTGTGGAGCAGACAGCAGTGTAAGCGAACCGCCTGCCGCGTCAGCGGAAGCGCCACGCAGGGAAGACACGCTCCTATCCCTCTGTCAGGAAATTTATGAAGAGACGGCACAAAACCGGGCATCTGCTATCCATGAGACGGAAACTCTCTCTGTGGTACAGGAAATCACGGGAAAACTTGGCGTCCGCGGCATCACGGCAATCGACGGCGAAAACCAGGTGGACATGACGAACCCGCAGCAGATGCATGCCTTTATTGATGCTCTGGACCGCAAAGAGACAGCAGATCTGAGCGTTGCCGTTGTCTCGGCTTATGACAGATTCACCGAATATGACCTTCACGCAGAGAAAGGCGCCCTTTCGGTTGTGAAAACCTACTATCAATACCTTGAGGGGGCTTTTGAGAACAGGTTCTCTGTGTCTTTCCCCGCCGATTCCTGGCAGTATACCGACGAGGGTTACTTTATTTTTGCGGGAAAAAGCAGTTCGGCGCAGTCTCTTGTTCTGACCATGAGCGATGACGCGGAGTTTGCGGCATGGCGGGTAGACCCCCTGCCTGCACAATACCGGGAATGGAACAGGCGTTATGTTCTGCCTGTTGGCTATGGCCAAAATAACCTGTTTCTGGTGGACTGGACAGAAAATGCGTATCAGGATTTAGACTTTTACGATCTCTTTGACAAATTCTATCCCCAGGTTTTTAAACAGGCTGCCCCCTATACGGCAAGTAAAGATGCCGCCGTCGGGGCCGTCTACCAGATTCCCGAACGGGAATTTGAGCAGGTGCTCTCCCTGCATCTGCGCATGGACGCCGAAACGCTCCGAGCCAAAACCAGATATCTGGAAGATGCCGGAGCCTATGTGTATCGCCCGCGCGGCTTCTATGAAGTGGAATACCCGAATCTCCCCTATCCCGAGGTGGTCGGCGGCACGGAAAACGAGGACGGGACACTGACGCTGCTTGTCAATGCCGTCTATCCGGCCCGGGAAACCTCCCGTGCCTTTTCCCATGAGCTGGTAGTCCGCCCTGATGCACATGGCTTCCAGTATGTGTCCAACCGGGCGCTTCCCGGCGGGCAGGACTGTGATATGGGCTGGCATACGGACAGGCTCACAGAGGATGCCTGGGAAGAGGTGTACGGACAAGCCTGTCTTCTGACAGAGGCGCAGCAGACACAGTTGGAAGAAGATGTGCTCACTGCCGCCGGACAGGTTTCCGCCGTCTTTCAAGCGGACGTTTCCGAGGGGGAACCCACGCCTTCCCGCCTCACCAGAGAGCAATGTGAGGAGGCGGTCTCTCTTCTTGGAAATTCTGGTTTTGTCAGCACAGCGAAAGATGTGCCCATGAAAAATCCCGAACAGATAGAAGTCTTTTATGCCGATTACAGGGAACAGCGCAGCTCCCAGGCCACCGTTTTTCAGGTAAATGCTGACAGAACCCTTGACGCTTTGACTTTTCTCCATGAGGACGGAAAACTGCAGGCCTATTATATCGGGGTGTCTTTTCGCGCCGACGGCACGCCTAAGACGAAAGAAGCCCGTTTTCGGACACTGGCATCTGTGGATCTGACGCCGAAAGGATATTTCATTTACGCTTACAAGGAGACGCCCCAATACGCCGCCTTCTGTCAGTATTGGCGGATCCGCCCGCTGTCGGACGCCTGTCGGGAATTGACGGAAAAATACATCCGCGGATTAAGTTATGTAAACTATAATATGCTCGTGACAGACTGGGACAGCGGCCATGCAGAAACCATTTTGACCCCGAGTATGTACGAAGATCTCTGCCGCATCCATACGGGTCAGGCCCCGGAGCCTCAAAACGGCCAGATACCGGCAGACCAATATGAACAGATTATGATGCTCTATCTTCCTGTCAACAGGGAACAAATCCGGGCTGTTTGCGGGTACGATGAGAAAACCCACAGCTACCCCTATGAAGTGGTGATGCACAGGCAGTATCCGCCTTTCGGCGAGGTCACGGACTACATGGAAAACCCGGACGGAACCATCACGCTGACCGTGGACGGTGTCTGGGTTGAGAAGGGCACAGACTGCGCCTTTACCAACACCATCGTTGTACAGCCCTTTGAGGACGGCGCTTTCCGCTATCTCTCCAATTCCATCGAACCAAAAGATACCGCCATTCCCTATTCCGATGCACGTCCTGCCGCGCAGTAAGCCACCCGCAATTCCAGTTTTCCCTCAAACTGTCCCGTCTGGCTCCCCACCCTCTGCAGAGGAAACACAAACGTGGCATGCTCCTCAAAAGGCTCATCACTTCCCAGAGCATCCACCTCTTTCCCGTCCGCATAGAGGGTTGTCTTTCCCGGCGTTCCCTCCAGTTTCAGGGTCACCCACTGGCCTTCCGGCAGCGCGTAGTCAAAGGTGTAAGTGCGCCCTTCCCTGGCAAAACCCACTTTCCCTGTCTCCGGCTCCACCGCATAAAAGGCCCACACACCGTAAGCGCAGTCACCCTCCGCAATCACCTGGGCCAGCCTCGCACTGTCCTCATTCTGTCCATCCCGGCTCTGCTGCACGCCTTCCTCATTCTGTCCATCCCGGCTCTGACGCGTACTGGCCCCATTCTGTCCATCCTGGCTCTGCTCCGTCCCACTCCCTGCCAGACTTCCCGGCTCCAGCCACACATCCATCTCAATCTCGTAATCGGGCTCCGCAGCCACCGCCGCATCATAGAGATACGGGCAGCTCTCCTTTTCCCTTCCGTAAAGGATCTCAGCCCCTGCATCCGCCTTGCAGCTTGTCAAGCATTCTGTCTGCGTCATCCGCTCCTGGAGCTGGTCGTAGGACATCCTATCCCCTTTCCCCCAAAGTCTCTCGGAAAGCGGTCCCAAAGGCTCCACAAACCGCTCGTACAGATCGTACTCGCAGATTCCCACATCCAGACTGCCGCACATATCATTCCAGATCATGTAGGCGGCACCCAGCATCTGGGGCGAATAGACGGGTATGGTCTCCCTTCTGTTGTAGTCATAAAATCTGTTGGGCGCCCAGTTTTCATACAGATCCCTGCCGTCCAGCCTGTCATAACCGCCGCCCGGTATGAGATAGAGGTGATTGTTCTGCATGTTGATCAGCGAATATCCCGCCTCGTACATCTCCATCGGGTCAGCCCACACCGTGCTCCACAGGTTCATCTGCAGATTCTCCGCGGAAGGCGTCGCTGTGCCGCCCATATTGCTGAGGCTTCCCCAGAGCCGCACCGTCTTTCCCGCCTCCTGCGCCAGATTGTTCAGTCTGATCAGATACTGTCTGTACTGCTCGCCGTCGCCGTAGTATTCATCCATGCCGATATTGACAATCTGCGCCTCGCGGAATGCCCCCTTTTCCCGATCCAGCGCCTCCTGCCAAATCTGTTCCACAAAGGCGGCCGCTTTCTCATTCCCCAGATCAATCTGATCCACCGACTCGTTTGAAGTGCTCAGGGCATACTCCGGGTACAGTTTTGTGATAGAGAGGGAGTGAGCCGGGGTGTCAATCTCCGGCACCACCGTCACACCGTAAGTTTTGGCCACAGCGATAAACTCTGCAAATTCCTCCTTCGTGTAAGCATACTCCGCCGAAGTCAGCATCTCCCCCTGTTCGTTTCCAAGGCTTGATTCCAGACGGAAGGCGCTGTCAGCCGTCATCGCCTGCTCCGCCGAGTCTGTGAGACCGCTGGTGGCAAGGATCGTATTGTCATTCAGATGAATCCCCAGATCGTTCATCTTATACCAGGACATGGTCTCCATCATCCGATAGAGTGTGTCCAGTGATACCGGCTTTCTGGCCACATCAATGCCGAAACCCCGCACCTCATAGAGCGGATAGTCCCGGATCTGTCCCTGAGGCGCACTGCATGCCCCTCCATGAAACATAATCTGCATCAAGGTGACGGTTCCCCAGCGGATACCTGCGGGCTCCTCCGCTTTTATGACACACTTGTCACTTATGTCGCAGGTATATCCCTCTTTGCCCAGACCATTTTCCCTCTCCGCATAGCCCAGATAGATGTCTCCCGCTTCCAGGTCCTCCTCCGTTCCGCTGCAGACGATCATCTTTGTCTGAAAACTTCGGTTTTCGGCGCATTGTTCCTGCAAAAGCGCCGCTATGTCCCAGAGGGCCTGCGCGTCCGCATCGGCCTTTTTCTCTGCGCCTTCCCCGTCTTTCCCATCCGGCTCCTCATCTGCGCCCGCATTCTGCGCCGTTCCCGGCGTACAGCTGTCCAGATCCACAACAATCCGGGCATCCTTCCCGGGACAAAAACTGCCTTTACCGCCTCTCCACTCCGCAAGGGACGGCACAATCCAGTCGGGGCAGGCGTTCCCATCGGTCTCCCCCGCCGCCTGCCCGCTCTCCGGCAAACCGCCTCCTGTGCCGGATATACCGTCCGCCGCAGGCACTTCCACCACAAAGGAAACTTCCCGCGTCCCCTCCCGGCCTCTCGTGTCCTCCACCAGACAGCCCACTGTCACTTCCTTGTCCTGAATGTTCTCATAAACCGTACCGTCCGCCCCGATCACCTGCTCCAGGTCAGCGCCGATCAGCGTTACCTGAAAACCCTCCGGGGCTTCCGGCATAACCAGCCGTCTCCCGCCTGACGCATCCCTTTCAATAACAGGTGCTTTTAATTGATAAGCCGTGGGCTTGTCCTCATAAACCTCGAACTCGTAGAGCGATACATTCTGATACAGATCGGAGAAGTCTGCAGATTCCTTCGACACCGCATAGGTAGAAAGCCGCAGGAAACGCACACTGGCAGGCTGCTCCAGGACAATCTCCTGCCTGAGCGTCTCCGGCGCTGTCTCAAAAGCTGCCAGCTTCTCGTATGACACGCCGTCCGCCGAACCCTCCAGCGCATAGGAAACCACATTGGCACGCTCCCATTTCAGCACAACAAAAGAAACTGAAATTTCTTCGGGAAATTCCAGCCTAATATAGTGGGAGGCGTCCTCCCTGTTATTTTCGCTGGACCAGCGGGAAGAGCGGTCCACATCGTTCCCGTCAACCGCCATCGCTGCGGACAGCGCCTCCTGCTCCACACTGTCGCTGGTGGCTTTCACGCCCTTTCGCAGCGCCAGATTCGGATTGTCCTCCCCGAAAAACTGTCCCCGGAGCAGAACGCTGATCAGCCCGGCCGCCGCCAGTACCACCATAAAGGCCGCGCCGGCCAGCATATATTTTTTCCTGTCCTTTTTTTCCTTCATCCGTGATCCCATCCGTCAAGGTTCCACAGCCTTTTTCTTTCCCCGGCCTTCCTGCCTGTCATTTCTCTCTGCTCTCCTTACCCCACAAGCGCGCCCAGAAGTCCGTAAGAGAGGAAGGACATGATCACCGTAGCGATGGCTATACCGAGAAGTTCCGCCAGAACAGCCTTCTTAAAGTCCACATCTAAGAGGGCGGCAATCAGCGACCCCGTCCACGCCCCCGTGCCCGGAAGGGGAATCCCCACAAAGAGCACCAGGCCCCAAAATTCATAACGCTTGATATTGTCGCTCTTACTCATGGCGCGGTTTTCCAGTTTCTCGATGATACCGCGGAAAAGCTTTATCTTCTTAAGCAGTTTAAACACCTGCTTGATAAAGAGCAGAATAAAGGGAATCGGAATAATATTGCCGATGATGCAGATCGGAATGGCCGTGGTGATCGGCACCTGCAGCAGCTTAGATACAATCAGCCCGCCGCGCAGCTCTAAAATCGGTATCATGGATATCACAAAAACCACGATCTCCTTACTCACATATCTTCCCAAAGTGTTGGCAAATGCCACCGCTAAACTTTCCATGTTGTTATCGTTCCTTTCCCATTTGTCTCTTCTATAGTCATTATACTGTTCTTTCCGGCCGAATATACTCGCAGATCCACGCTTTCGCAGGCTCTGCCAGACTTTGCCTGAACCTTATGTTTCCTGTCCGCAGATCCTGTCAAGCGCCCGGTAAAGCGCCTCCATCTGCTCATCCGTCCCTATGGTAATGCGCAGATATCCGCGGATTCTCTCCTGATCCCACCATCTGACATATATGTCATTTTCCTTTAACCGCTCGAATATCTCACGGGCGGAAATCGTTTTGTGGGAAGCAAAGATAAAATTGGCCCAGGATTTCGGAAAGACAAAGCCCCGTTTCGCCAGCTCTTCCTCCGCCCTTTCCCTGGTCTTTATGATCTTTTGGCAGCATGAGGCAAAATACGCCCCGTCCCGCACTGCCTCCGCGCCGAGCGCAAGGGCTGCCGTATTCAAAGTATAGGAATTAACGGAATACTTCACATCATTCAGATAACGGATCAGCGCCGGCTGTCCCATCGCGTAACCGATCCGCATACCCGCCATTGCTCTGGACTTGGAAAAAGTCTGCACCACCAGCAGGTTGTCGTACTTGTCGATCAGCGGCAGCGCGCTTGTTCCGCCAAAATCTATGTACGCTTCGTCCACGATCACCACCACATCCCGGTTGGCCGCCACGATCTCCTCCACCTTTTCAAGAGGCATCAGCACCCCTGTGGGAGCATTGGGATTCGGGAATATCACACCGCCGTTTGGCGTTTTATAATCCGCCGGACAGATCCGGAAATCCGCATCCAGCGCTCTCTTCTCGTAGGGTATCCTGTACACATCCGCCCACACATCATAAAAAGAATAAGTGATGTCCGGGAACAGGATCGGTCTGCCCGACTGAAAGAACGTCATAAAAGCCAGCGAGAGCACATCGTCCGAACCGACCCCTATAAAGATCTGATCCGTCCCGATATGGTAATATGCCGCCAGCTCCTCAGCCAGGGCTGTCTTCTCAGGGAAAGGCGGATAAAGCCGGAACTTCTCCACATCCAGACCGGCTATGGCCTGCTCCACGCCGGGCGCGGGCGCATAAGGACACTCGTTGGTATTTAATTTGATAATGCCTGCTTTCTGCGGCTGTTCCCCGGGGGTGTAAGGCACCACCCGATGCACATGCTCTTCCCATTTCATATGACCTGTCTCCTCCGTATCCATGTCGTCCGTTCACACATCCTGCGCTGGTTTCCACTCGGCCGCAAGCCTGGCATACACCGCCGCCTGCTCCTCATTGCCAAGCTCCTGGTAACACTTTGCAAGCCCCCTCAGAGGGAGATCACCCCCGCTGTGGATATCTAAAATGCTCTCCGTCTCGTATGCCGCGTTGTACAACCATACGACGGCTTCGTCATAGTCTTTCCGCTCCATATAAAAGGCGCCCAGTTCACAGCAGATTTCCGCACACCCCTCTGAGACTACCGCCTTCATCGCATACTTGAAAAAATCTGCTGCATCCCCGGCAATCCTTGCCGCTTTCGCCGCCACGCAGGCCGCCTCCATCAGCTCCTCTTCTCCCCGGCTCCCATCTTTGCAGGAATCCTGGAAAAACGCCCTGGCCGCCAGAAAGTCTTTCTCCTCCCCGGAGATAAAAAGCTCTTTCGCGTAAATATTGTGCAGTCTCTTATCGAGAGGCTCCCCCGCCTCCACAATCCGCGCAAAAGCCGCCAGATCTCTGTCCTTGTGGTTTTCCTCCGGCAGATGCTGGATGCAGATCTCGCTATCATAAATAACAGGTGTAATCCCTATCTGTTCATGGATTGCACCCTGCCATCGGAACGTGCGGTTTCTCCTGAAAAGCTTGGGCCGAAGCTCCTTGTCGTAGTTGTAGATCGTTCCGTTCGACAGTTGGTTTACATAATACATCTGTACAATTTCAATCTCCGAAAGCAGCACTTCCTTCATCCGCCGGAAAGCGGCTCTGTTTTCCGCATCCAGCGCCTCATCCGCATCCGCCGAGTAAATGTACTCCATCTTCGCCTTGGAAAAGGCAAAATTCCGCGCCTCAGAAAAGTCACCCGTCCAGACAAAATCGTAGATCTGATCCGTGTACGCCGCCGCAATCCGCTTCGTCTCATCGGTGGAACCCGTGTCCACAATGATGATCTCATCCATCAGTCCCTTCAGACTGTCCAGGCACCTGGCTAAAATCCGCTCTTCATTTTTCACGATCATACACAGACTGATTGTGACCATTCGTTCCTTCCTCACCGATACGCATACAGCACTTCCGCCTGCATTCTCTCCTCGACAGACAGCCACGCTTCGTTCTTTCCCGCCCGGAACAGCAGATTCTCATAGCGGTGCTTCTTCACCACTTTCTCTGAGGCGTACAGAAGATATCTTGTGGTAAAGGACCTGTCTCCCAGCCTTTCCCGCATATTTATGACACAAGTGTCATCTATCTTCCGCAGCCTTTCTCTCCCAAGAAACCGATATTTCCTGCCATCCCAGTTGTAAATCCTTACCTGTTCTCTCATTGTGCCTCCATTCCGGCACCTCTCTCCGCACGCCGCCATCCGTAACAACCCGGTCCGCCGGCGCGCCGCACGGCCAAAACAGCCGTCACACATCCTTTAGATAGAGTAACACACTACCCCGCCGATTGCAATTCAAACTGCACACGAAACATTAAGGCCGTCCCGGGAGTCCCGCGCCGGAAAACAGCCGCCTGACCGCAGGCAGCAGCCTGTCCAGCCCTCTCTGGATCAACAGCGGCAGCCCCACCCCCGCGGCCAGATACACCATCTGAAACGCCTCCGATCCTTTCACCAGATAATAGTAATCAATATCTGCGTAAAAGCGCACAAAATCAAAATCCGCCAGATATCCCGTGTGGGCGGCGATCCCCGCCAGAACTGCTTTGACCAGCATAAAAGCCATGATATGGTGCATCATCACCGCATAAGTATTGCGGCCCAGGTACAGGAGAAACCCGCCCGCCGGATTGTGTGCCGCTTCCCCGCTTCGCTTTTCCTCACAGAGCGGAGCAAGCGCCTTCGATACCCGCAGCCAGAAAGCTATACCTGACACTGCTGTCACATATGGGATCAGCGGCCCGTTGGCAAACCCCGTACACCACACACTGCTGTAGGCCAGCCCGTTACAGCACAGGTGCAGAAGTATCTGCACACCGATCACGATGAAAAAGTAGGGCACATTTCCAAGCGTATCCCGCGATTCCAGTTTTTTCCTATAAAACTGTCCCATCTGAAAACAGGGATAGAGAAAAAGAATCCGTCCCGGCGTCTTGTACAAACCCCAGACACGGCCTTCGATGGCAAGCTGCACCACACAGACCCCCACCGCCAGAGAACATACAAGAATAAGCCACTCATTGCAGAGATGGATTTTTTTTAAGATAAGCCGCATACACAGATTCATCAGTTCTACGATGAAGAGCACAGGCACAAACCAGGCCGCAAAATTGTAAATAAACTGATAGCCGTTGAGAAAAGGCGTAACAAACAGAGTCTTCAAGGAAACCGCTTCCCCCATAAAAAAACCGCCGAAAGCTCTGAGCGTCCAGGCAAGGACTCCATAGACCGCATTCCAGACAAAATAGGGCAGAAGAAGCCGCCTGGCCTTCTTTTTCAGGTAAAGGAGAGGTGTCTCCTCCTCCTCACTGCGGTAAAAATAGCCGGAAATGAACATAAAGAGCGGCACATGGAAGGAATAGTAAGGAAACAGACTGCCCACAGACAAAATATCATACCCCGAGTGTCCCGCCACAATCATAAGAATGGCCAGGGCAGAGAGAATGCCGAAGGCTGTGTTGTAAGGCGTTCCCTGCCGGCCTTCCGGCATGCCGGACGGTATGTACCGCCTGTGCGCATTGTCTCCATTTAAATGTGACATCATTGTCATATCTATACTCCCACCGCCCGTCCAAATAAAACCACAGGACAGAGCGCGAACTTTGTGATAAACTGAACCTATTATATGGACTATCTTACCAAGAAAACCGACAGAAAGAAAGCGAATCCCACCAATGAGCAGAAAATTTAAAAAACGCCCGACCAAAAGACCCCTGACCTTCCCTTGTCTTTCCCTTGTCCTCCCGCTTCTCATGGCGGGAATCCTCACCGCCTGCAGCCAGGGCGCAGGCACCGGGGAACCGCCTTTGCAGGCCGTCACAAAGGAACTGGACACACCTCTCCCCGGAGAAGCGCATCTTCGCGCTTTCACGGTGGTGCAGGATCTGGAAAGCGAAGATTTCGTTCCCGTCTCCCCGCAGCACGTCCCCCGCAGCCCTTTCTCCGATTTGAGCGTCCCCACCTACATCACCAGGACAGACGACACTTACTTTATCGTGGACTGCTACCACAATCAGGTGATCTATCACGACAATCTCACGGATCCTCTGACTGAATGGCAGGTTCTGACGGACGAAATTGACAGAGGGCACACCATCGCAAGCGACGGAGTCGTCTATCTGGTGGATGACACGGAGGGAAACCGTATTCTTGTGTTCGAAAAGAAGGAGGGCGTTTTCTATCACACCCAGACGCTGGATGGAGTCGGAAACCGCCCTCACTATATTGTCTATGATGCCCCAACGGACACCTTTTATGTATGGAGCTCCATGAACGGCGAAATGTACCTGTGCCGCCATGATCCCGGAGATTCCCGCATGTACCTCACCGAAGTCCGCACCGTGGACGCCCTGAAGGACACCTATGTGCGCTCCTTCACCATCGAGGGAGACGACATCTATTTCGTCTCAGGCACCCCCGGCACGCCCGCCATTCTACAGGCGGATCTGTCCACCTTCACAGTCAGGAAAACCTACCCCGTACCTGACGAAATGGCCGGCATGATACAGCTTACCTTCGCCGGCGGATACTGCTATATCACCGTTTCCACGGACATCACGGGCAGTCAGGACTGTGCCACCATCCTCCGCACAAAGCATCTGAAAAACCTTGCGGACGGAAAATACGAGGATATTTACGCGCATTTCATCGGCGGCGGCACGCCCTACTACATTTCCCTTATAGATAACAGCTACTATTTAACTGAGCACCGCATTCCGGGACACGCCGTCTGGAAATTCGACATCACAAAAGACGGTGTGGAACATGTGGAGGCCGTGTACTGAGCCATCTCAAATCTGCTTGGAGAATGCCCGTTTTTCGGCATTCTCCCATGTGAGAAGGAGTTGCGAAACAACTCCTAGCGTTTCTTGATGTCCCGTCCTATGGCGGGACGTCTTTAGAAACTCTTCTCACATTACTCTTCTACCACGCCGTTTATGCCGCGGAGCGCAAACAGCACCACCACCATCAACACAATTCCCACAGGCAGAGCGATCCATGCACTCTTTGCAAATCCTGCCACGATGTAGGTGATAAAGGATACCGCCGCCGCCACAACCGCGTAGGGAAGCTGGGTCGTGACATGGTTCACATGCTCACACTGTGCGCCCGCAGAAGCCATGATGGTCGTATCGGAGATGGGCGAGCAGTGATCGCCGCAGACCGCGCCCGCCATGCAGGCCGAAATGGACATAATCATCATCTGCGGATCGCCGTTCTGGAACACCGCAACCACAATGGGAATCAAAATACCGAATGTTCCCCAGGAAGTGCCTGTTGCAAAGGCTAAGAAACATCCCACCACAAAGATGATCGCCGGCAGGAAGTTCATAAACGTACCCGCACTGGATGCCACCAGCCCCGCCACATACACATCCGCTCCCAGACTGTCTGTCATCGCCTTGAGCGTCCATGCAAAGGTCAGAATCAAAATGGCAGGCACCATCGCCCGGAAGCCTTCCGGGATGCAGTTCATGCACTCCTTAAAGGAGAGCACACGGCGGATCTGGTAAAGGATAATCGTGATCACCAGACCGAAAAAGCTGCCGAGCGTCAGTCCCAGGGAGGCATCGGAATTGGAGAACGCCGACACAAAACTTTCCCCCTCAAAGAAACCGCCCGTGTAAATCATGCCGATCACACAGCAGATGATCAGCGCCGCGATGGGAATCAGCAGATCCACAACACCGCCCTTGGCGCTTATCGTCTCTTCCTTTGTATTCTCATAAGGCCGTCCCGGCGTGGTGAACAGATCCCCCTTCCGGGCCGCGTTCCGTTCATGTTCCTTCATCTTTCCAAACTCTGTTTTCATCACCACCATGCCGACCATCATTACAATGGTCAGTATCGCGTAAAAGTTGTAGGGAATCGCACGGATAAAGATAGAAAATCCGTCCTCCCCCTCCACAAAGCCTGTCACAGCCGCCGCCCACGATGAGATCGGCGCAATGATACAGATGGGCGCCGCCGTGGCGTCGATCAGATAGGCAAGCTTGCTTCTTGACACCTTAAACTTGTCCGTCACAGGCCGCATCACGCTTCCCACAGTCAGACAGTTGAAATAGTCATCTATAAAAATAAGTACGCCCAGGCAGATGGTCGCAAGCTGCGCCCCCACCCGGTTTTTGATCTTGCCGGATGCAAACTGTCCGAAAGCCGCAGAGCCGCCTGCCTTGTTCATCAGACTGACCATCGCTCCCAGAATCACCAGAAATACCAGAATACCAACATTGTAACTGTCAGACAACACACCGATAATGCCGTCCGAGAAAATATGGGTGATCGTCAGCTCGAACTGAAAACCCGAGTACAGGAGCGCTCCCATCAGAATCCCCACAAACAGGGAACTGTAAACCTCCTTCGTGATCAGTGCAAGGCCGATTGCCACAATGGCGGGCACAAGCGCCCAGAACGTAGCGTGAAGGGCAGGCACATAGGCTGTTTCCTCCTCCGCCGCAAACACTGTCGTGGAAAATGCCATCGCCATCAGAAACGCCGTGGGCACAAGCATCATCCATCTCCTTTTCATTCGTTTCATAACCCTTTCTCCTTCTTCTCCTGTTTTGCTAAACTCTGACGCTTTAGCACGCCAAACGGATTTCTATATAAAAGTACCACAAACATACCGATTTGCATAGGTATTTTACCGCGAAACAGAAGAAAAAGGAAGAAAAATCTGCGAAAACCACTCCCTTCTCACAGCCGCGCTTCCATCAGACTGCCGGGGGCATACCGTCTCAGCCCTCTGTAAAACACTACCGCTGCCGCCGACAGAAGCAGGCAGACATACCCAAGCAGCGTCAAAAACATTCCGAAATCAAACCTGCCAATCAGGTGCACCGGGTGCCATACTGCCATGCCCACAGGAATGATAAAGTACAGCAGAAAACGGGAAATTCCGTTAAAAATCCCATCTGGGTAGGTGGCAAAGCTGACCGCGCTCATCACCATCTGATTCTGCAGCAGATCCATCCGCACAAACCAGAAGGACAGACTTCCCAGAAGCAGGGCGAACGCCGTAAAGACAGCCGCTCCTGTCACCGTGAACAGAAAAAACAGGAAAAATCCGCCCACACCCGGCCGGCAGAAACACACAAGCGCGATCCCGTAAAGCAGGTCACCGATCGCGGAGACATCGGTAGCCGATGTGATCACGCTGACCAGCACATTCTTCGGCTGCACCAGAAAGGAATCCAGCTTTCCCTTGATGATCAGCTCAGACAGGGAAAACGCCCTGGCAAACAGGATATGGGCAAGCCCGAAGGAAGCCGCTGTCAGCCCCCAGAGCAGCAGGATCTCCCGCAGCGTATATCCGCCCACGTCCTCCCGCAGCGCAAACAGGATAAACCACTGTACCAGGATGGAGGCGTTGTTTAACACCATAAATAAAACGTTTGTGAGAAAGGTGACTTTGTTCACCATCTCCCGCATCAAATTATATTTCAAGGAAAGAAAACATACCCGCAATTGGTTTTTAACCGCCGTTGACATACAGCTTCTTCACCCCCTTCGCGTAAATCAGAAACATCAGTCCGCACCCTGCCGCCAGATAGATCACCTGCGCCGCCAGTATCTCCACACATTTTTCCGGACTGAAATCCACGATCAGTTTGGCCGGCCCGTAGCACACCGTGTAGATCGGCGTCAGCTTAAATAACGGCTGTAATCCTATTGGAAACATCTCAACCGGGAACATCGTCCCCACAACCAGAATCAGCTTATCATACAGCCACTGGAAAGGCGTCGCATCCTCAATCCAGAAAGAAAGCAGGCTGACGCACATTTTAAACACCGCATTGATGGTAAGTCCAAGAACCACACAGAGCGCCATCGCAGGAAGCGCCGCCAGGGAAAACCCAGGCACAGGACCCACCATCACTGCCCCGATGGCCACTGCGAGCATTGCATACATGGGCAGTCTGACGCTCCACTCTCCAGTGTATTTTGCAAGCACATACAGCGTATAGTGGTATGGCCTGTTCATCAGATAAGCGATATTGCCGCCCCGGATGTCCCCCGACACCTCCCTCGCCACAGAGGCAGCGCTGGAGCCAAACCAAATCATCTCTGTCATCATCACATACCAGATCATCTGCTCCCTCGTATAGCCTGCGATCAGTTCCCCCGGCGTCCGATACAGATATCCCCAGAGCTTGATAAAAATATAGATAAAGGTGAAATAAGTAAAAAATCCAACCGCCACATTCGCCGCATACTGCAGATTTTCCATCAGGACGGACCTGTAAATGACCGTATACTTGCGCCACGGCATACCGTACGCCGCCCTGCCGTACGGGTATCCACACTCCGCCACAGACCGATCCCTGCGCTTGTCCATCGTCATCCTTCCTCCTTTCCCTTATAGATATCCACGATAATCTCTTCCAGCGAGATGGCCGGAGCCGCTTCCTTTTCAGCCGCCTTTTCATGCATCGGAATGTCCGCAGGACGTTGATCCAGATAATGGTGCGTCAGATGTTCCACCGAATCGTCCAGCACGATATGCCCTTCGTTGACAATGATGATGCGCCTGCAGAGCTTCTCGATATCACCCACGTCATGGCTGGTCAGAAAAACCGTGGTGTGTTCCTCCCGGTTCATCTGTTTAATCAGCTCCCGGACATTCTCCTTTACCACCGGGTCCAAGCCGATCGTCGGCTCATCCAGAAACAGCACCTTCGGCTTGTGGATGAGGGACGCCACGATCTCACAGCGGATGCGCTGTCCAAGCGACAGGTTTCTGACAGGAGTGTCAACAAAATCCTTCAAGGCGAACCGCTCCGACAGATCCGCTATTCTTGCTTCCGTCTCCTGCTCCGAAAGGTCATAAATCGCACCGAAAAATCTGAAATTGTCATAAGGCGTCAGATGCGTCCAAAGCTGTTCCTTCTGCCCGAACACCGTGCCGATCTGATAGGCAAGCTGCCTGCGTTTTTTCGTAGGATCAATGCCCATTACCTCCACATGGCCGCCATCGGGATAGAGGATGCCCGTCAGCATCTTTATGGTAGTGCTCTTCCCGGCGCCGTTTGGCCCGATAAACGCCAGCATCTCCCCCTCCTCCACCGCAAAGGAAACTCCTTTTACCGCCCGGATCTCCTCTGTCCGGGGATGCAGAATCGCCTGGATGCTGCCCCTCATCCCCTTTTCCTTCCGTTTCACCCGGAATGTTTTTGATAAATTTTCCACTCTGATTGCCTGCATTTCTACTCTCCTCTCCCGGTTTACAAGCATGCTGCCTGCGCCGCTTTCTGACTCTGCTTATTCGCGCAAAAAAGGAGAACCGCGTGTTCTATACACCTTCGTGTATTTCACATGCGGTTCTCCTATCTGAAATCCTGATTCCCGCATGGCCAAATAAGACCTTTCGTCTTACGGCCATGCGCCTGGCGGCTTTCCGCCGCCTTCAGGCTGTGACCGTAATCTGAAAAATCTGCATCATACCCATAATGACCGTAAACGGGACTAGATTCATGTGTAACATATCTGTAACTCCTCATCAAATTTTCAGATAGCATATCACAGTCTTTTTTATTTGTCAAACAGTTTTATTGCCGGGTTTTACAATCCGGCCTTGTTCCGAAGAAACTCCATCCACTCTTTTCTCTTCATAACAGAACATTTATGTTTCACGTTCTTTCCCTTTTCCGGGTCGTAACAGATCACCATAAGTCCCGTAGGGATCAAAGGAAGCAGCCCGCCAACATTGACAAGCTTCAGCTCCTTGATATCGCTGTACTTAACGGCAAAGTTGCTTGCGCCAAGCAGTCCTCCGGCAAAGATAAACTTCTCCTCCGTGAAGAAAAAATTGCCTCTCGTCTGCGACAGCATTTCCCATAAATCGCCCTTCGTATGTTCAACCAAGTGGTCGTCTTCGCTCATATATCCCGCTTCTCTCAGAGATTTCTCCCACTTTCCTACCGTACCTAAATCCAGTTTCATTGTTCATCCACCCTTTCATACATTTTTCTTTCTATCATAGCACTGTTCTTAAGAAAAAGCCATTATTCTTTGTCGTGTATCTCCCCGTGCAGTTCCTGCAGGGACTTCACTTCGCTGCCCTTGTGGGTTTTCAGGTAGTGAATGCCCTCCGCTGTCACTTTCGCCGCCGCAACCGTGGTGATATAGGGCGCTTTCGCCTTGATCGCCGCCTTGCGCAGATAGCTGTCATCGTGCACGCTGTCCTTGCCTACGGGAGAGTTGATAATCAAGTCGAAATCTCCGTTGGTAATCATGTCGCCCACGTTAGGACGCCCTTCATAGAGCTTCTTCGCCTTCGCGGCGGGAACCCCTGCTGCCGTAATCAGATTGTAGGTGCCCTCGGTGGCCACAATTTTAAACCCGTCTTCCGCCAGGCTTTTCGCCACTTTCACCGCCTCGTCCTTATCCTTTTTATTCACGGAAATCAAAACCGTTCCCTCAAGCGGCAGTTTCGACTGCACCGCCTCCTGCGCTTTGAAGAAGGCTTCTCCGTAGGAGCGGGAAAGTCCCAATACCTCTCCCGTAGAACGCATTTCCGGCCCGAGAATCGGGTCCACCTCCGGGAACATATTGAAGGGGAACACCGCCTCCTTCACGCCGTAATTCGGTATCACCTGTTCTTTTAATCCCGAAATCGGCGAAGGCCGTCCCGTAAGCTCGGCTGTGATGATATCGGTGGCCAGCGGCACCATGCGGATATTGCAGACCTTGGACACAAGCGGAACAGTGCGGGATGCCCTCGGATTCGCCTCCAGCACAAACACCTTTCCGTTCTCGATGGCGTACTGCATGTTCATCAGACCCTTGACGTGCATCTCCTCTGCAATTTTTCTCGTGTACTCCTTGATGGTCTCCACACTCTCCGGCGGAATATGCACGGACGGAATGATGCAGGCTGAGTCCCCGGAGTGGATACCTGCAAGCTCAATATGCTCCATCACTGCAGGCACAAAAGCGTGGGTGCCGTCGCTGATGGCATCCGCCTCACACTCCAGCGCATTGCTTAAGAAACGGTCAATCAAAATGGGCCTGTCAGGCGTCACTCCCACCGCCGCATTCATGTATTCCGTCAGACTCGCGTCATCGTAGACCACTTCCATCCCTCTGCCGCCCAGCACATAGGAAGGGCGCACCATCACCGGGTAGCCTATTTCTGCGGCAATGCCAAGCGCCTCTTCCACCGTAGTCGCCATACCTGACTCCGGCATGGGAATGGAAAGCTTCTCCATCATGGCGCGGAACTGATCCCGGTCCTCAGCAAGATCAATGACAGAGGGGGATGTTCCTAGGATACGAACCCCGTTTGCTTCCAGCTCGGATGCCAGATTGAGCGGCGTCTGCCCGCCAAACTGGGCAATCACGCCGAGCGGCTTTTCCTTCTTGTAAATACTCAGCACATCCTCCAGCGTAAGCGGCTCAAAGTAAAGTTTGTCAGAGGTATCATAGTCGGTGGACACCGTCTCCGGGTTGCAGTTCACAATGATCGTCTCAAAGCCCAGCTTCTTAAGCGCCATCGCCGCGTGCACACAACAGTAGTCAAACTCGATGCCCTGTCCGATCCGATTGGGACCGCCGCCCAGAATCATAATCTTCTGTTTGTCTCCGTTGACCGGGTTTTTGTCCGGCGCATTGTAAGTGGAATAGAAGTAAGCGCTGTTTTCTGTGCCGCTGACATGCACGCCCTCCCATGCCTCCTCCACGCCAAGCGCAAGCCGGCGGTTACGGATATCCGCCTCGGGTATTTCCAGAAGCTGGCTTAAATATTTGTCGGAGAAACCATCCTTCTTGGCTGTCACAAGCATCTCATCGGGAAGCATCTTTCCCTTATGCTGTAAAATGGCCTCTTCCTCCTCCACCAGCTCCTTCATCTGCTCGATAAAATAAGCTTTTACTCTGGTGATCTCAAAGATTTCCTCAACCGTCGCGCCTTTGCGCAGCGCCTCGTACATGAGGAAATGACGCTCACTGGAAGGCGTATTCAGCCGGCGCAGCAGCTCCTCTTTCGGCAGCGTATCAAAATCCTTCGCGTGGCCCAGCCCGTAACGCCCTGTCTCCAGGGAACGGATGGCCTTCTGGAACGCTTCCTTATATGTTTTACCGATACTCATAACCTCGCCCACGGCGCGCATCTGCGTGCCCAGCTTGTCCTCAACGCCCTTGAACTTTTCAAAGGCCCAGCGGGCAAACTTGATCACCACATAATCGCCGTCCGGCACATATTTATCCAAAGTTCCGTACTTGCCGCAGGGAATGTCCTTCAAGGTAAGGCCAGCCGCCAGCATGGAAGACACAAGGGCGATCGGGAATCCTGTCGCCTTACTCGCCAGCGCAGAAGAGCGCGAGGTACGGGGATTGATCTCAATTACAATAATACGGTCCGAGACGGGATCATGGGCAAACTGCACGTTGGTGCCGCCGATCACCTGCACCGATTCCACGATTTTGTATGCCTGCTCCTGCAAGCGCTTCTGACACTCCTCAGAGATCGTCAGCATGGGCGCGGAACAGAAAGAATCTCCCGTGTGTACCCCAAGCGGGTCGATATTTTCAATGAAGCAGACGGTGATGATGTTGTTGTCCGCATCCCGCACCACCTCGAGCTCCAGCTCCTCCCAGCCGAGAATGGACTCCTCCACCAGCACCTGCCCCACAAGGCTTGCCTGTAAGCCTCTGGCGCATACTACCTTCAATTCTTCTTTATTATATACAAGACCGCCGCCTGCGCCGCCCATCGTGTAAGCCGGGCGGAGCACTACGGGATAACCGAGCTTTTCTGCGATGGAGAGCGCCTCCTCCACAGAATAGGCCACTTCGCTGCGGGCCATCTCGATGCCAAGCGCATTCATGGTCTTTTTAAATTCAATGCGGTCTTCGCCGCGTTCGATGGCATCCACCTGCACACCGATAACCTGCACCTGATATTTTTCTAAAATTCCCGCCTTGTTCAGCTCCGCGCAAAGATTGAGCCCGGACTGTCCTCCCAGGTTGGGAAGCAGCGCATCGGGGCGTTCCTTCGCAATGATCTGTTCTAACCGTTCTACATTGAGCGGCTCAATATAAGTCACATCCGCTGTCTCCGGGTCTGTCATAATCGTCGCCGGGTTGGAATTGACCAGCACAATCTCATATCCGAGCTTCTTAAGCGCCTTACACGCCTGTGTCCCCGAATAGTCAAACTCACAGGCCTGTCCAATGATGATCGGGCCCGATCCGATGATTAGTACCTTGTGAATGTCTGTTCTGCGTGGCATATTCTTCCTCCATGTCTCCTCATGTCTCTTCTGTTTCCGTACTAGAAATAAGTATACAAAAAAATCTGCATTTTAACAATGCAGATTTTCATGGGAAATAGGTATTGGATTCCTGTTTCTCCGTTTCACGCAGTATCTGTACAAGCACCTTATAGTCCAGATACTGCACACCCTCTACCCCGAGGTGAATTTTCTCCGCCAAATTGCTGTGGTAATAGATAGCCATTGCCCTTTCCAGCGAAATATTTTCTGTTTCGGCAAGATAAGAAATAATTCTCTCCTCCAGATTTTCCTGATACACTCGTTCCAATGCTTCTCCATCCATCTGTCATATCTCCTCACAGGATTCCCAAACCAACAACTCATCAATTGCTTTCTGTGTGATAAATGCAATCTGATCATAGGAAGCCTGTTCCTTTACGGTTGTCACATAAAATCCCATGCCAAAATCAAGCGCTCTGTAGGAATGATTTATGTCAGGATTTCTCACACTTTCCGTTGAGCCATGATAAACAATCATATCACTACACCCCGCACTTCCAGATATTTTTCGACATCATCCACAACACACTCTGTACCCAGCGTATGCAAAATATCATAATGCGCTACAAGATAGCCCGCAATGCACCCCGCACTCTGCAATTTCTGATAAACCAGCGACGGCATCATATTCCATTTATGAGCACAGGCATGAATGATGTAAACAACAAACGAGAAGGAATCTTTATCCATACATGACTTTCCTCACAGATCTCTTATTTGACAATAAGTATACAACAATTCATCTGTATATATTACATTACACAACAAAAAGAGATACAAAAAGACTGCCATACCGAAGTACCGCAGTCCTTTCATCCTTTCTTCTGTCATATCCTACTCCCCGGACACCTGTGTCCCGTCAGCTTTCATGTGGTACTTATCCTTGTAAATCAACTGCGAGATGGGCACCAGCTCATACCCCTTATCCTGCAGGCCTGTAATTACCGCATCCAGCGCGTCCGCCGTGTATTTCGCCCCGTTGTGCATGAGGATGATCGCCCCGTTGTTCAGTTTATCGGACTCCACCACACGTTTGACAATATCTTCCACCCCGTAGTCCTTCCAGTCCAGTGAATCAATCGACCACTGAATCGGATAGTATCCGCACTTCTGCGCGTTCGTTATGACATGATTGTCATAATCCCCGTAAGGCGGACGGAACAGGCACATCTCATATCCTGTCAGCTCCTGCACCTTAGTATGTACTTTCATCAGCTCCTCCTGACACTGCTCGTCGGAGAGCTGGGACATATTTTTATGGTTCTCACTGTGGTTGCCGAGATCGTGGCCGTCCGCCAGGATCGCCCTCACATCCTCCGGGTAGGATTCCACCCAGCCGCCTGTCATAAAGAATGTGACTTTCACATTGTGTTTTTTTAAGGTCTCCAGAATACGCGGCGTGTCTTCATTTCCCCAAGCCGCGTCAAAACTCAGCGCTACCTGCTTCTTATCCGTCTCCACACAGTAGATGGGAAGTTCCCTGCCGCCAACGGAACTGCTCACCGTGATGGAGTCCGGCAGAAATCTCACAATTCCCTGAATCAGCGCCACCGCCGCCAGAAGAAACGCTGCCGATTTCGCCGTCTGCACCGCCACATTTTTAAAGAACAGTTCCCGCTTGTGCTCCTCCTTGGTCTGCGTTCTCTCCGCTGCGCTCACGGAACCGCAATACTGCCCGCACCCTCTCTGCCGCTGTCTCTCGGCATTCCATGCCTCCACTTTTTCCGGCTCCGGCCAGACGCCCGCATTCCGCCCTCTGTGCTCCCTCTGTATTTTATTTTCCAGTTCTCCCATTGCCAGCTTAAACTTATCGCTCCACTTCCTCTTCTCCGCCATAACAGTCTCCCGCTTTTTATTCTATGTTCAAATATATGCGGGAAACACGCAAATTTTGTATTTCTTTTCCCTGTAATGCGGGAAATCTGCCAGACGCCGCCAATCTCAGAGCAGGCGGCCGGGGCGTAGAAAAAGGCAGCTTCACTGAGAAACTGCCTTCACGTTCTACATCATTCTGTTCGCGTGCAATTATATTTCTGACAATGCCGCCTCATCTGCCACCACCGTGACGTCACCGTGAAGCTGCAGTACAGATGCCTGCACATCCGGCGCGATCTCCCCATAGATCACCTTTTTCAAAATGGGCGCCTTGTCTGCCCCGCTTACCACCACAAGAATCTTTTTCGCCTGCATGATGGTTTTGATGCCCATCGTATACGCCTCCTTGGGCACTTCCTCCTCAGAAGCGAAAAAGCGCCGGTTAGCCTTGATCGTGGACTCTGCCAGTTTTACGCAGTGGGTCTGCGCCTTGAAAATGGGGCCGGGCTCATTAAACCCGATATGCCCGTTGTGTCCAAGTCCGAGGAGCTGCAGATCCACACCGCCGGTTTCCGCAATCACTCTGTCGTAGTCCTGGCAGGCTTTCGCGCTGTCGGGTTCCATGCCGTCCGGCAGGAAAGTCCGCTTCAGGTCGATATTTACCTTGCTAAACAGATTGTCGTGCATAAAATAGTAATAACTCTGCTCATTGTCCCGGCTGATACCACGGTACTCGTCCAGGTTCACCGTTGTTATGCCCGAGAAATCCAGATCCCCTTCCTGATAATGGGAAACAAGCTGTCCATAAACGCCTATGGGTGTGGAACCTGTAGCCAGACCCAGAACACAGTTCGGTTTCATAATCATCTGCGCCGAGATGATGTTTGCCGCCTTGCGGCTCATGTCGTCATAGTCTTTCGCCCTGATGATCCTCATAATATTTCCATTTCCTCCTTTACCATTCCCGCATACAAGAGGCGGAGGCCCTACGGACCCCCGCCCTGCCGGGTATCATTCATGCAAAACCCTTCATATGCCCGGCCTTAAGCCAATACGGCCAATCATTACAGCATCTTCTTCATTTCATCCGCCACAAACTGCACCTTGGTGCCTACAATAACCTGCACCGCAGTCTTGCTGGGTCTCATAACGCCTGCCACGCCTGCAGACTTGATCTTCTTTTCATCTACCTGTGTATAGTCGTTAATTTCCAGACGAAGTCTTGTAATACAGTTGTCAAGAGACTTCACATTGCCTTTACCGCCGAGACCTTCCAGAATGATAGAAGCCACTTCTGTGAAATCGTTGTTGGACAGAACCGCTCTCTTCTCTGCCTCCACATCGTCATCCTCTCTGCCGGGTGTCTTTAAGTCAAACTTCACGATCGCGAAGCGGAACACCACATAGAAGATTGCGAATGCCGCAAGACCCAGAGGGATAATCAGCCATGTGCTCTGTGCTGCCGGCAGGGATGCCGAGAACAGAAGGTCGGTTGCGCCTGCCGAGAAGCTGAAACCTGCACGGAAGCCAAGCAGTACGGTAACCGTTGTGAAAATTCCGTAAAGCAGCGCATAAATCACATACAGCATAGGCGCAAGGAACATGAATGCAAACTCGAAAGGCTCTGTAACGCCGCAGACGAAGGAACAAACTGCCGCAGATGCAACCAGACCGATCGCCACTTTCTTTTTGTCGCTCTTCGCGGTGTGGATCATAGCCAGCGCCGCACCCGGAATACCGAACATCATACAAGGGAAGAATCCCGACATGTACATACCAAGGCTCCAGGTAACATCCGCACTTGTCTCACCCGCCCAGAAGTGGGTCAGATCGCCGAGACCGATGGTATCAAACCAGAACACGTTATTCAGTGCATGGTGCAGACCTGTGGGAATCAGCAGACGGTTCAGGAAAGCGTAAATACCTGCGCCTACCGCGCCCATTCCTACAATACCCTGACCTACTGCAATCAGTGCGCCGAACACGACAGGCCATACGAACAGCAGAACTGCCGATACAAGGATGGATACCACACCAGAAATAATCGCTACACAACGCTTGCCGCTGAAGAAGGACATCCAATCCGGCAGCTTCGTGGACTTAAACTTGTTGTAGCAGGAAGCGCCGATCACGCCTGCAAGAATACCGATAAAGGGATTTCCTATTTTCGCAAAAGCAAGTGACTTATTGGCGTCATCCGCGATGGAAGGCATCAGCGTCGTAACTGTGCCTACTGCCAACAGGTTCGTCATCATCAGCCAGGATGCCAGCGCAGCAAGACCTGCCGTGCCGTCATGGTCATCCGCCATACCTACGCCTACACCGATAACAAAAAGCCACGCCATGTTGTCGATCAGGGCACCGCCCGCCTTCACAAGGAAGAATCCAAGAAGGCTTAAAAATCCTGTCCCAGCGATGTCACCGCCCTGCATTGTCTCCGGACACAGCGCGTATCCGATACCCATCAAAATACCGCAGATCGGCAGACATGCCACCGGCAGCATCAGGGATTTTCCCAGTTTCTGTAAATATTTCATCATAAGCACTACCTCCCAATTATTTTATAAGTTTTCTTCAAAGAATTTAGCGAGCGCTTCATGCGCGGCATCCTCGTCCTCGCCCTCAATACGGCAGACAACCTCCGCACCCTGCTTGATTCCGAGTCCCATCAGCATAATCAGCTTTTTCGCCTCAGCGCTTTTCCCTCCGGACTCGATCGTAATCCTGCTGGCAAACTCGCCCGCTTTCTTTACCAGCAGACCCGCAGGTCTGGCATGCAGCCCCACCGGATCCTTGATTACATAAGTAAAATCCCTCATTTCTTTATCCTCCCTCCTTAAATTTTTATATGAACCCCCGGAATCTCACCTATATCCGGGAGCATATTTACGGCAGCTCTCTCACCGCACTGCGTACCTTGAGTACCGCTGAAGCAGCGACGCTAAGCTCATCCACACCGATCTTCAAAAACCAATCCGTAAGTTCTGTGTCCGCGCCAAGCTCTCCGCAGATGCCCACCCAGATGCCCGCCTCGTGGGCGTTCTTCACAGTCATCTCGATCAACCGCAAAAGCGCTTCGTGATGGGTGTCGCAAATCCCTTCCAGCTTCTGGTTCTGACGGTCTACCGCCAGCGTATACTGTGTGAGATCATTGGTTCCGATACTGAAAAAGTCCACTTCCTTCGCCAGCTTATCGGAAATCACAGCCGCCGCAGGAGTCTCGATCATAATGCCAAGTTCCGCCTCACCCACCGAAAAACCGTCTTTTGCAAGATCCTCTTTCACCATCTCCACAATCTGTTTAATCCGCTGTACCTCATCCACAGATACAATCATGGGGAACATGATGGCAAGTTTTCCGTGGGCAGCCGCACGGTAAAGGGCACGAAGCTGGGTGATGAATATCTCCTCCCGGTCCAGACAGATACGGATTGCCCGGTAACCGAGCGCCGGATTTTCCTCCGGCTCCAGTCCAAAGTAATCCACTTTCTTATCCGCCCCGATATCCATTGTGCGGATGACCACTTTTTTTCCTTCCATCTTTTCGAGGACAGCCTTATAACTCGTATACTGCTCCTCCTCCGACGGAAACGTCTCTCTGCCCAGATAGAGGAACTCGCTTCTGAAAAGGCCGATGCCTCCGGCGTCCGCCGCACAGGCTGCATCCGCGTCCTCCACATTTCCGATATTTGCAAAAATGTCTATCCGCTTCCCGCTCTTTGTGATATTGTCCTGCCCTTTCAGCTTCTCAAGCGCTTCCAGATCCGCCACCCACTGGTTTTTCCGTACAACCTTCCGGGACAGGATCTCCTCCTCCGGCTCCACCACAAACTCGCTCTCAAATCCATCCACCACACAGGTCTTTCCGTGCAGCTCATCCGAAAGAGCAATGTCCACATTTACCAGAGCCGGCAGATTCATACTTCTCGCCAGAATCGCCGTGTGGGAGTTGGCCGATCCTTTCACCGTCACAAATCCGAGTATTTTCTTTTTGTCAAGCTTTACCGTCTCACTGGGCGTCAGGTCCTCCGCCACGATCACCACCGGCTCTTCGGAATTGATCTCCTCCTCCGGCAGATCCAGCAGAATACGGATCACTCTCTGGGAGATATCCCGGATATCCGCCGCCCGCCCTCTCATATACTCGTCATCCATAGATGCAAACAGCTCTGCAAACTGTGTGCCCGCCTGATTTACCGCGTACACTGCGTTATATCCGCTCTCAATCTCCCCTGCGGCAGTTTCCAGATAGTCCTCATCCTCCAAAAGCATCTTATGTACGTCAAAGATAGCGGCATGATCTTCGCCCACGTTCTGCAGGGCCTCGTCATAGAGTCTTGTAAGCTGCGCTCTCGCCTGTTCCACTGCAGCCATAAACCGTTCTTTCTCGGCCGCCGTATCTGCCACCTTCTCATCCGTCACCTGAATATCTACCTTTTTATAAAGGTATACCCTTCCTATGGCGATTCCCCTCATCACGCTTTTTCCAACGTATTTATCCATCCCCACCTCCGCAATGCCAAAACTTCTATTTCTTAAGATTCAATACAACGTCACCGGCCTCAACATCCTGGGCCTCCGCCATCGCGATTTCCGCAAACTCTTCCGTATTGCAGACAATAACCGGCGTAATGGTATCATATCCGGCCGCCTTGATCTGCTCCAGATCAGCCTCCAGAAGCAGATCCCCCTTCTTGACCTGCTGTCCTTCCTCCACATGTATGGTAAAATGTTTCCCGTTCAGTTTCACCGTGTCCAGACCAATGTGCAAAAGCACTTCCACGCCGTCCGACGAAGTGAGAGCCGCCGCATGTCCCGTGGGGAACACCGTGTTGACCGTGCCATCCACCGGCGAGAAGAACTGATTGCCCGTGGGAATGACTGCCGCTCCCTGCCCCAGAATCCCCTCCGAAAACGTGGGATCGCTGACCTCACTCAATGGGACAAGCTTTCCGGCCGCCGGTGCAAAGATCTCGATTACTACCTCTTTCTTTCCGCCCCCGAAGATATTTTGAAAAAGTCCCATATACACTCTCCTTTCTCATAAAAAATCGTTGCTCAGCAGCAACGATTCAGAGAATGCTTCGCATTCTCCTTGAATGATTTACGCTGTCGCAATCTCCTATGAAGTAAAAAAGCCGGGCAGCCGCGCGCGCCCGATTGTTAAAGCTCCGCGTTCTTAATCCATTACTTATTCGCCTGTCATCTTTACCATATATACAGAACGCGAAAGTCCATCCCTTTTTACATTTTTGCTATTTTTTCTTCTGTACGTTTCTATCACTATAGCATTTTATACAATTTGTGTCAACAATATAAAATATTTGTCGTTGTATTATCTTTATTTCTTTGCATTTTAGGACTTTTTTTGTGCATTATAGACACTTTTAAAATTTTGCATATATTTATGAAACAAAGCCAAAAAAAATCTGAAAATTTTTACTGAGAATTTTCTCGAAACCTCTTTACAAATCTGCTGAAAAGACGAAATAATAGATATAGGAAAAATTGGGAATAAACACATACATGACACGGATGTCAACTAATATGACAAGGAGGGCAATGACATGGGAATCAGTTTAAACGGATTAAATTCAGGAATGGCGGACACCTACTCCACACTGCTTGGCGGTATGAGCGGTTCCGACGGCGCAGGGGGCGTTAGTTCTCTTCTGGGCGATTACGCTGCCATCAAGAACGGCAGCTACGGCAAGATGATGAAATCCTACTATGCGAAGCTTGAAAGGCAGGAGGCGGAGGAATCCGGCGAAACCGATCAGAAAAAAGCCGGAAAAGTCAAGGACAGCGCGTCCGCTTCCGCAGCGGCATCCCTTTACAAATCCGCTTCTGCACTCGGTTCTTTGAACTACGACGACCGCAGTGAGGAAAACATCGACAAAATCACGGATTCGGTTTCCTCTTTTATCAAGGACTACAACAGCCTGATGAAGAGCGCTGCCAAGAGCGATAATACCACGGTACAGAAGCAGGCGGAATCTTTGTACAACTCCTACTACAGCAATTACAAACTCTTCGCCAAGGTCGGCATCACCTTGAACTCCGACAAGACCCTCTCTTTCGACGAGGATTCCATGAAGAAGGCGCTTGCCGACACGGAACACGGAAACGGCGCTACGGTGAAGACACTGTTCGGCGGCATCGGCTCTTTTGCTGACAAAGCGGTCGATAAAGCGAGCCGGATTTACAGGGCTGCCGGCGACGGTGAGTCCGTTACCTCCTCCAAGGCAAAATACGCGGGTGTGGGCGGCTCAACAAGTACCTCCGGCACATCCTCCACAAAGGATAAAGATAAGAACAAGACCGTGACGGACGCCTCCTCGGCAGCCGCTGCGAATACGCTCTACAAGTCCATTGAAAAGTTAAGCTCCATGAACATCAGCAACAGCAACAAGGATGAGGTCTACAAGGCATTTTCCTCATTTGTGGAAGACTACAACGATCTCGTCAAAAACACCAACAAGAGCACCAACTCCAATGTGGTCAACCAGGCGGATTATCTCAAGAACATCGTAAGCGGCAGCAAGAGCGCATTCTCCAGAATCGGCGTTACCGTAAACTCGGACAAAACGCTGTCCATCGACGAGAAGAAGTTTAAAGATGCAGATATGAGCGGCGTCAATAATCTTTTCAAGGGCGTCTATTCCACCGCTGAAAAGATGACCGACCGGGTGAACCAGATTTACCGCTACGCAACCCAGGGAGATTCCCTTTCGAAAAAGACTTACGACAACGCCGGCAGCGGTGTTAACGTGCCGACAATGGGATCTATGGTGGACACCATTCTCTGACAAACAAAACTTCAATCCAGTGACGCACAAAGGACGGAGCCAGTAATTCGGTTCCGTCCTTTTTTTGTACTTTTTATAAGCAGTTCCCTGTCTGGAAAGAGCGTGCACCGTTTTCACAGCGCACGCCCCATACTGTTTCTATTGTTATTTCATCTGTCTCTTGCTGCCGTCTTACGCGAAAGGATTCTCTGTCGGATACGGCACGCTCTTCGGCTGATTGTAGCCGATCTCGCTCACATCCACACCGATATACTTGAATACCTCAAACAGTGCCTTGCCGAAGTGGCCGAAAGCAACTGCGCCGTGATGCGGGTAATTCTTCTCAATCAGCACATGGCGGTAGAATCTGCCCATCTCCGGGATCGCGAATACACCGATGCCGCCGAAGGACTTGGTTGCCACAGGAAGCACCTCACCCTCTGCCACATAAGCGCGGAGAATATTGTCAGCCGTGCTCTGCAGACGATAGAAAGTGATGTTGCCGGGAACGATGTCGCCCTCGAGCGTACCCTGGGTCACTTCCTCAGGCAGGGATCTTGCCATGATCATCTGATACTCCATGCTGCACTTGGACAGCTTCTTGGAGCAGGTGTTTCCGCAGTGGAATCCCATGAAAGTATCCGTAAACTTGTAATCGAACTTGCCCTCGATGGACTCTTTGTACATATCCTTCGGAACGGAGTTGTTGATGTCAAGCAGCGTTACAATGTCATCGCTGACAGCTTCGCCGATAAACTCGCTCAGGCAGCCGTAGATATCCACTTCACAAGATACAGGAATGCCTCTTCCAGTCAGACGGCTGTTCACAAAGCAGGGAACAAAACCGAACTGGGTCTGGAATGCAGGCCAGCACTTTCCGGCAATCGCCACATACTCGCGGTAACCTTTGTGCTCCTCCACCCAGTCGAGCAGGGTCAGTTCGTACTGTGCAAGCTTAGGCAGAATTTCAGGCTTGTTGTTGCCATCGCCAAGCTCAGCCTCCATATCCTTCACAACTTCAGGAATGCGGGGATCGTCTGCATGCTTATTGAACGCTTCAAACAGGTCAAGCTCGGAGTTCTCTTCAATCTCCACGCCCAGGTTGTAAAGCTGCTTGATCGGCGCATTGCAGGCAAGGAAGTTGAGCGGTCTGGGGCCGAAAGAGATAATCTTTAAGCTGGAGAGCGCTGCAACCGCGCGTGCAATCGGAACAAACTCGTGGATCATGTCCGCGCAGTCCTCCGCATCGCCAACGGGATACTCGGGAATATAAGCCTTTACGTTTCTGAGCTTTAAGTTGTAGCTGGCATTGAGCATACCACAGTACGCATCGCCGCGGCCCTGAATCAGATCACCCTGGGACTCCTCAGCTGCAGCCACGAACATCTTCGGGCCTTCGAAATGCTTCGCAAGCAGTGTCTCGGAAATCTCCGGGCCAAAGTTGCCAAGGTATACGCAGAGTGCGTTACAGCCGTTGTCCTTGATATCCTTTAATGCATTCACCATGTCGATCTCGCTCTCGATGATGCAGACAGGACACTCGTAGATGTCTGCCGCGTCATACTTCTTCGCGTAAGCCTCCACCAGAGCCTTTCTTCTGTTGATCGCCAGGGATGACGGGAAACAGTCGCGGCTTACTGCCACGATACCAATTTTTACCTTCGGTAAATTGTTCATTTTTATACCCTCCTTTAACCGGTTCTGCCGGTGTGTTTACTATGAAAGTCCCGGACGGCGGCTGAACGGACTGCATGCTTGCATGCGAGGACGTACAGACATCGGACGGGCAGGCCGGTATGAGCAAAAAGGTCATTAGACCGAATTGCGAATACCGGCGGCGATTGCGAGAGCGCATAGCGCGCAGCAATCGGCTTTCAATGAGCTTAATTACTCACGAATATCCAAATTCTTTCCAACAAGTCCGATGTGCGCGCCCGCATCTAGGCCGCCCTCCGCATGGCCGATCAGCCACTTATTCTGCGCCGTAATCAGGGAATCCTCCCAGCCGTCATGGCTCTCTTCCAGCGGATAATTGGTGCCTGCCGGAAGCACAATGCCTACCTTGAAGCCGCCCTCATCCGCACTGCAGGGCGCATAGTGCAGGGTCGTCGCGTAAAGCTCTACCGCCGTGCCTGCCTCCACGAGAAAGGCCTCCATCTTAGCCGTCTCATACTTGAAATCATCGGTGATATCCTGCTGCATGCCGACGATCAGCACCGCATCCGTAGCCGCCACGTTGATCTCCGAGCTTCTGTGGTACTCAATGGCGTTCAATTTATAATTGTGGCCATTGCAGTAACCAACCTCAATGGGAAGCTCGCCATAAGTTCTCTTCTGTAACGCCTTAGCCGCCGTTGTCTCCTCCAGAGCTTTGATGGAAGGCTCGTATGCCACTCCATCCGGCAGCGGTGTCTCCTTTTTGATCGCCTCCACCAGATCCGTGAAGTCAATTCCTTCCACGACCCTGCCGTACTTACGAAATGACGGGTCTGTCACTTTTTTAATCTCCATATCCTCTCTCCCTTCGCCATACTTTCACCGTGCGGAGAATGCCAGCTTTATGGCATTCTCCCGCGTAAGATTTAGTATTTCTTAACGAGGCAGCCTCTGCTGCCGAGTTTTAGAAATACTTCTTACGCTGTTATCTCAGTTTCCCAAACAGCTCTCTGCAGGTCGGATAAATCTGCTTAAACTGCTGGTATCTCTTCTCATATTTCTCAACAAGCGCAGGTTCCGGCTCCACCGTGTCCACAATCTTCACGATTTTTTCTGCCGCTTCCTCCACGTTCGCATACTCACCGCATGCCACCGCTGCCAGCATCGCGCCTCCCATAGCCGGCCCTTCCTCGCTCTCGATCACGTCCACTTTCAGGTTCATAATGTTAGCGATCATCCGTTTCCAGAGCGGGCTCTTTGCGCCGCCGCCGCAGATCTTCGTGCGCTCGATGTGAATGCCGAGCGACTTCGCCACTTCCAGGGAATCCCTCAGTGCAAAAGCCACGCCCTCCAGCACCGCCTGGGTCATGTCCGCCCTGCTCGTGTCCATCGTCATGCCGATAAACGTACCTCTCGCATCGGGATCGTTGTGCGGGGAACGCTCACCCATCAGATAAGGCAGGAAATACACATGATTCTCTCCCAGCTTGTCGTCCGTGATCGCCTTCTGCTCGTCCGCATACTTCTCGGTGCCAACGATATCATCCATCCACCACTTATTGCAGGAAGCCGCGCTGAGCATGCAGCCCATCAGATGGTAATGGCCGTCCGCGTGGGCGAAGGCGTGAAGCGCATTAAACTTATCCACGCCGAACTTGTCGGAAGAAATGAAGATGGTGCCGCTTGTGCCCAGTGAGATATTGCACATGCCGTCTCCCACGGTGCCTGTTCCCACAGCCGCCGCCGCATTGTCGCCGCCCCCGGCCGCCACTTTCACATTCTCGGAAATGCCAAGCTCCGCCGCAATCTCGGGAAGCACGCACCCCACGGTCTCGTAGCTCTCGTAAATCTTCGCAAGCTGTTCTTCCTTTACGCCGCAGATCTCACACATCTCCTTCGACCAGCAGCGGTTTTTCACATCA
The DNA here is from genome assembly GCA_910579285.1 of uncultured Lachnospiraceae bacterium. Classification (GTDB taxonomy): domain Bacteria; phylum Bacillota; class Clostridia; order Lachnospirales; family Lachnospiraceae; genus UBA3282. Next base: position 48,359 of record CAJTTT010000002.1, read on the forward strand.
AACAGAAGCATGCCGGAAGCGTCGGAAACGTCCGTGCAGTGCACCCCTGTCAGTTTGTAAGCAATATAGTCCTTGGGGAGCATGATCTTTTTGATCCTTGCAAAGTTCTCAGGCTCCTTATTCTTCACCCAGAGAACCTTGGGCGCCGTAAACCCGGTAAAGGAAATGTTCGCCGTATACTCAGACAGCTTATCCTTCCCGATCTCATTGTTCAAATAATCGCACTCTTCCGTTGTTCTTCCGTCATTCCAGAGAATTGCGGGACGGATCACTTCGTCCTTTTCATCCAGAATCACAAGCCCGTGCATCTGTCCGCCGAAACTGATCCCGGCAATCTGACTCTTGTCCACATCTGCAATCAGTTCCTTGATGCCAGCGATGCTCTGCTCGTACCAGTCTTCCGGCTTCTGCTCAGACCACCCCGGATGCGGGAAATACAGCGGGTACTCCTTCGACACAATATTGACAATTTTTCCGTTGCCCTCCATCAGAAGCAGCTTCACTGCGCTGGTTCCCAAATCTACCCCAATATAAAGCATGTTAACCCTCCCATTCTTCTGCTTTGGATAAAATTTCCGTGCCCGTGCACGATCCTTCTGTTTCCATGATAAGCTGTCTCGCTGATAAAAGCAATACCGTATCTGTTTTTCGTAATATTACACAAAATGTGGTGGAACGCATTGTCTATTTCCACTTGATATGTTAAAGTGAAGCGTGCGGGAAGCGCCTCTAAGACTCAGCAGCAGAGACCGCATCGCAAAATCATCAAAGCGGGCTTGGAAGCACTAATTCCCGCGCAGGAGAATGCCTGAAAACCAACATTCTCCGCACTATTACCAAAAATAAATCTGAGAAAAGGAAATCCTGCTATGGCTACCATCAAGGAAATCGCCGCCCTCGCAGGGGTGTCAAGGGGCACGGTAGACCGCGTTTTAAACCACCGCGGCGATGTCAATCCCCAGACAGAAGAAAAAATTATGAAGATTGTCCGCGCCCTCGACTACAAGCCGAACAAAGCGGGCATCGTTCTCGCCGCCCAGAAAAAGAATCTGAAACTGGGCGTTGTTCTGCTGGGCATCGGCAATCCTTTCTTTGAGGACGTTCTCTCCGGCGTGCATGAAAAGGCGGAAGAACTTGCCGGCTATAACTGCAGTGTCCTCATCCGTCAGACCGAGTACAGCTTACAGCAGCAGCTCGACGCCATAGACGAGCTGCTTTCGGAAGGCGTGAGCGGTCTTGCCATCTCCCCCTACAACGACAGCGCCGTGCGCGAAAAGATCAACAGCCTCGGCAGCTGCGGGATTCCTGTCGTGACATTAAATACCGATATCGAAAATTCCAGCCGTCTGGCCTATGTAGGCAGCAACTTTTACCGTTCCGGGGAAGCCGCCGGCGGCCTGATGCGCCTGATGACAAAAGACTGCGTGCATGTCGGCATCGTCTCCGGCTCCCAGAATATTCTCTGCCACACGGAGCGCATCGCCGGTTTCGCCCATATCGTCGAAGCCCATCCCCATATCCGCATCGTGGAGACGGTCAACAGCAACGACGACGACCAGGTCAGCTTCGAACTGACAAGCAGGCTCCTCTCGGACCACCCCGAAATCAACGCCTTTTATTTCACTGCGGGCGGCGTATACGGCGGCTGCCGGGCCATCGAGTCCTCTGCTGGAAAAAATGACATTGTTGTCATAACAAATGATCTCGTTCCCACTACGCGTGAATATATGGAAAAAGGACTGATCGCAGCCACTATCTGCCAACAGCCCTTTCAACAGGGTTCTCTCCCCCTCACCATCCTGTTTGCCTATCTGACCACAGGAGAAATGCCCGCCTCGGAAAACAATTATGTGGATGTGGACATACGGATCAGGGAGAATCTGTAGTCTGCAGAAAATCTTTCTCAAACTGCCCCGCCGATGTGGGTTTCCCAAAATAATATCCCTGTATCATATCCGGCTTGGTAGCCATCATTTTGGAGAGCTCTTCCTTCTCCTCAATTCCTTCCATGCAGACCACCGAACCCAGGCTGTGCACCATATCTATGATATGGCTTATGATATTGAAATCATATTCATTCTTGAGCGCCTGTACCACAAAACTTCTGTCAATCTTTACCGTCTTGGCATCAATCTCTTTCAGATAACGCATATTGGAATAGCCTGTGCCGAAATCATCCAGCGCCAGGTCTATCTTTCTCGATTTCAGATCCTTAAACAACTCCTTGATGCGGTCGTTTGTCTCAATGTAACCGCTCTCTGTCAGCTCCAGAACCAGACTTTCCGGGTCCAGTCCCACTTCCTGTATACAATGCTCCACATCCCGCATCATATCGCTCTTATAGAGCTGCACATAGGATAAATTCACATTGATGTGAAATTCTGGTATATACTCTTTCCACTTTTTACATGTCCGCGCCGCTTCCCAGAGCACATACTGCCCGATCGGAATAATCAGGCCGCTCTCCTCCAGAATCGGAATGAAAACCGCCGGAGACACACTGCCATACTTCTCATTCCTCCAGCGAAGCAGCGCCTCTGCACCGATCAGCCTATAATCCGCCGCGGACACAATGGGCTGATAATACACTTCAAATCCCCTGAAATCATGGTTGATATCCTGTCTGAGCGACTTGCGGATATCGAGCCTTTCCAGATATACATCGTAAGCCCTTCGGTCAAATACCGTCATCTGGTTTCTGCCGTTTCGTTTCGCCTCGTTTAAGGCAAACTCCGTAAAGCGCATGAGTTCTTCCACGGTCCTGCCCGAAAAATCTTTCGCCAGCACCCCTGCAGACACCGTATAAAACCGGCTGTACTCCTTATTTTTGACCATATCAGCTATGGTTTTCTGAATCTGTTTGTAAATGTAGTCCGAATCCTGCCCTGCGCCTTCTCCGATATCCACAATCATAAACTCATCGGCAACCAGGCGATACACGTCCACGCTCTCTTCCACATTCTTCAGAATGCACTCTGACAGCTCCCGCAATACCTCATCGCCGGCTTCCACGCCTTCTTTTTCGTTGATCTCTTTGAAATTGTCAATACCGATACGCATCAGATAGCGGATAGATTCCGGGTTATCCCGGAGCGTCGATTCCATGTTGAGCCGGAGTCTCGCTTCACGGCGAAGCCCTGTTATATTGTCGGCTTTCGCCTTCTTTCCCATCTCGCTGACAGTGCCGATTAAGAGTCTGTGCCCCTCCGCACCTGTCACCACCGTCCCCCGGCAGCTGATCCAGACTACCCGGCCCATGCGGTCCAGCCAACGGTATTCCAGCGCGTGAGTGTCCTTTTCCCCGGAACGGCATTTCTCCAGATCCGCCGACAGCATCTCATAATCCGCAGGATATATCACGCTTTTCAGCGTCTCCGAACAGTTTTCGATCACAATAGAGTGGAAGGGAAACCGCTTCGTCGCCTTCTCCGCCACCATATAGGTATCCACAGTCAAATCAAGAATAAACATATAAGCGTCAGAAGACTGCTGTAAAATTTCAATGACTGACCTAATCTGCTCCAACGACATACCCTGTAATGCACTCAGATAATTCATCTATATCCCGACGTTTCCCCCAACAGCTGGGACGCCGGTTTCACCTCCTTCCCCTCTTTTTTGTATTTTTATTCTTTCATTATACTGCCGGGTCTTTTTCTTGTCAAACCCTTTCTTGTGTATGTTGCATAACTCTACACAATTTACTATTTTCGATTTTGTATAATATATACAACCAATTTACATAATATCACTTGTACTATCCGCATAAGTTGAAGCATCTGCAATCCAAAACATCCCATTTTAAGGCATTATACAGTTTTTTCCATATACATCATTGGTTTACATAATTTTCTCGTAAAACCGTTCTATACAAAGACCTGCGGTTTTGATATACTTGCAGTATAAAGGCGGATACCGCCCCTTCTGCTGCATAGGGCAGGTCGCAGTGCCGGTATGTACGGCAGTGGAACTCTGATATTTGAAAGGATCGGTGTGAAATCATATGAATGTGAATAAGAAAAAAGCAGTCGTCTCCCTCGGACATGAGGCGCTTGGTTATACCACCCTGGAACAGTGGGATGCAGTCAAAAAAACTGCCAAAGCTCTTGCAGATCTTGTGGAAGCCGATTACCAGCTTACCATCACCCACAGCAACGGCCCGCAGGTCAGCATGATCCATAAGGCCATGACAGAGCTGCGGCGGGTTTACACCGACTACACCCCCGCTCCCATGTGCGTCTGTTCCGCCATGAGTCAGGGCTATGTGGGGTACGATATCCAGAACGCGCTGCGCGCCGAACTTCTGGGACGCGGCATCGTAAAGACCGTCAGCACCATTTTGACCCAGGTGACCGTAGACCCCTATGACGAAGCCTTCTATGCCCCAACGAAAGTGATCGGCCGCTATATGTCCGCGGAGGACGCGGAAGCGGAAACGAAAAAGGGAAATTATGTAAAAGAGGAGCCTGGCAAAGGATTCCGCCGTGTGGTTGCGGCGCCCCACCCGATTGCTATCGTGGAGATTGACGCCATCCGCGCACTGACCGAAGCGGACCAGATAGTGATCGCCTGCGGCGGCGGCGGTATTCCCGTGATTGAACAGAATCATGTGCTTAAGGGCGCGTCCGCCGTGATAGAAAAGGACGCCGTGGCAGGAAGACTGGCAGCCAGCCTTCAGGTTGACGAGCTGATAATCCTGACAGGCGTACCCTGTGTATACCAGAATTTCGGGAAACCCGATCAGGCGGAAATCTCCGCCCTCACCGCGGCACAGGCAAAAGAACTTTGCGCACAAGGCCAGTTTGAAGCCGGGACCATGCTGCCGAAGATCGAGGCAGCCATCGCTTATCTGGAAGAAAACCCCGATGGAAAAGTATTAATCACTTCCCTCGGAGACGTCAAGGAAGCCCTGAAAGGCCGAAGCGGCACGGTGATCACCGCATAACATGCGGACCGTTCGCCTTTTCACTTCCGCTTCGCTTCCCCAAGCGCCAGCAGAAGCGCTCCGATTATAATGCAGAAGTCGGATATGTTGAACACAATCCCGCGAAGCCGCCTGTTTTTCACGGGAAAGCTGACATAATCCACCACATATTTCCTTGCCAGGCGGTCGTAAGTGTTGCTGTAAGCGCCGCCTAGCAGAAGGGCCAACCCTGCCTTAAGGGTAGAGTTTCCCCGAAAGCTGAACGTGGCGAGGAAAATCACCGTCATAAACAGTGTCAGTCCGAGTGAAAGCATGGCCACAATCCTCTGTTTCCCTTCTCCGATATCCAGAAAGGCGCCTTTGTTATGATATCTCTTGATTAAAAGTCTTCCCTTGCAGAAGGGTTTCTCCTCCCCCTCCTCCATGTTCTTTTCGATGTGATTTTTTACAAGCAGATCCAGCATAAAAATTCCGAATGCCAGAGCTGCAAAGCCGATGACTGCCATAACACCCCTCCCGCCTGTTTCTGTCTATCAATCGTTTACGCCGTCGCCGCCGCTAAGGCGCGGAGGCAGATCCAGCTCCTCTGTTTCTATTTGGTCAAAATAGCGGTCCATTGCCGACAGACGGCTCAGAACATACTGTTTGAACACGGAAAGCCTCACCTCATTATCCACATAGCTGCCGTTAACCCAGCGTTCCCTGTCTCTGACGTAAGCGCCGGAATCAAAAATCTGCGCTTCAAAGTCATTCAGCTGCTCCAGAAGAACTTCTTCCGACCATGCCCCTGCCCGCAGTTCCCGATATCTTGCAAGATACCGTTCCCGCACCTCGCGATTCCCGTTACTCAAAAGCTCATAGAGGCTGCCGCTGGTCCAAATCACCGAGTCCTCCGGCGTAAAACCGTAAGCCACCGTATAGTTGGGCGCTTCATGTACCCAGACATTGCCCCATGTAATGTCGAGATCCCACGGCGTATAGAGATAACGGTACCCTCCATCTTCCGTCCTTCTCGCTGTGATATACATATTTTTTGTGTAAGGTCCCTTCGCATTATCCTCGCCCTGTACCAGGTTCAAAAAAAGGTGCATATCAATGCTGTTATCAAGGTCAATGCTGTTAAGAAGCCACGCATCGTCATCCCGATGTTCAAGGATCCCCTCATAAAAATCATACAGCTGCTGCCATCTTGCCGCCTCCTGCTCCTCACTCAATCGTTTTGAAGAAATTTCATAATCTGGAACCGTTCCCTCCTCCGTCCAAGTGACAGGATATTCGCTGGCATAATTCACTTTTTTATATACACAGCCATTTTCCGCCTCAGCGCTGACTCCCATCTGTCTGTCATCAATCCTGTAGCCTAACGCATACAGCCCCTCGTACATTCCATTGATAAAAAGCTCTATATAACGGTACTCCACACCGTTATCTATACCGAAAGAATTATTCCCGGCACAGGAGTTCTTCCAGAGATTACAGGAAAACACATTTCGGATTTTTTCCTGATCATTGTAACCGGCATACAATACCCAATCGTCATCCCTGCGCATACCCAGAAGAGGAACCTTCTTGGACAGTTCCACTTTATATCCTGTTTTTTCATAGGATCTGGTCGTGCGGCCCCTTCGCGCTATCGTTCCCTCAGATTCCCAGATTCTTACCTGCGCCTCCTCTCGGTTGTCAAAAAGCGTCATCTCCATTGGGACGTCCTCGTCAGACATATACCCCTCTCCCTCAATATTCATAAGCGGCAGCGTAGTAACCACCAGTGTATACGGTTCGTAGGCTTCCTCATTATATGCCATACAGGTAATTTTCCGCCCGGAAGAAATCAACTCGTCTGTGATCCCTTCTCCTCTGAGGGAAAATTTCACCCCGCTCTGTTTTTTATCAAGAATAACAACCGGATTAAATCCATGTTTATCCCCTTCCGCCACAGAATAGTAAAACGTATGTGACATACGGTCATAAAACAGCGCTTCACTGCCAAACATAATATCCTTCAACAGTTCTCCGTCGCACTCCCGACGGCCGCTGACAATCTCATCATAAACCGCGCTGTCCAAAATATAATTTTCCAGCCGGTCCGATTCGCCCATCCTTATAAACAACCACAGGAAGACCATTGCAAACAGCGATAAAGCTGTCAATCCCACTTGTTTTCTACTCATTTCATCTCTTCCCAAACTGTAAAAGTACCCGCAGGCTCCTTTGCAGCGTAATCCAGAGCGGATGCGGAACCTTGTTGGTTCGAAGCGCCAGATACCCCTCCCTGAAGGATACCAGATAGTTCTTAAGCCCCGCATTGCTGGTGCCTCCGTAAAACATGGCCACCAGAACCTCCGGCACATAAGCCAGCCTGTTTTCCGGCTCCTTCAGGAAACGCACCATAAACTCATAATCCGCCGCACACCGATAGGATGTGTCATAGAGTCCATATTTCCCATACACACTGCGCCGCAGAAAAAGGGTCGGGTGTCCGGGCATCCAGCCCTCGGAAATCCGCCCCTGTCCCATGCGCCACTTTCGGATGACGCGCTCTCCATCCACATAGACCAGATCCGCGTGAACACCCACACAGTCTGTGCCTCCGCGCTCCAGCGCAGCCACCATTTTGCTGACAGCATTAGGTTTACATAATTTATCATTGCAGACCGCAATCACATCTCCAGTGCTCATGCGAAACGCCTTATTCATGGCATCATAGAGTCCGCCGTCTGGTTCCGACACCCACTGCATCGAAAAGCCCTGCCGTCCCACCATCCGATCGGCAAACGCCTCGATCAGCCCCACTGTACCGTCCGTGGAGCCGCCGTCCACAATCACTGCCTCCAGATCCTGATAATCCTGCTCCTCAATGCTCTGCAGCGTCAGTGGCAGATTCTTCTGTGCATTATAAACCGTAACCAGTAAGGAAACCTTCATCCCGTCTCTTTCTCCATGCCATGCCGCTTTCCCAAAACAGCGCCATGTCCCCAGTTCTTATTTCGTGTTTGTCTCCGCGTCCGCCCAGGACAGCGCCTCCTCCAGACTGTCCGCGCCGAGAATATTCAGCATAAAATCCGTGTACTCTCCGGCTCTGTCCGTGTCAATGCAGCGGAAAACATCCTTTATATACTTCCCTGAATGGTCGTACTCATACACGCCGAAGGCTAACCCTGCCATCACCTCCTCCGGCGCATCCGTCTGCCGGTTCATCAAAAAGGCGTCCACATAGGGGTTATTTTCCACAATATAATAGCAGTAGGCGAAAGCCGCCGCCTGCAGCCGCTCCCCGGAGCCGGACGAAAATCCAAGCTCCGTGATGGTGACACTGCGCACCTCGCCCGCCCTGTCCAGATATGCCTCCTCAGACAACAGATCCGTCAGCACGTTCAGATTCATAATGGACAGATGCGGCGCGTCTATCGTCTTGTCGTACTTCTGCGACCAATAGTTCACGCGCGTAAGCGGTTCCGGGTAAGGGTGAATCGCAATGCCCCAGTCATAATTCCCGTGCGCCAGCGCCGCCTCGTTGAAGCCTTCCATAATATCCCTGCCGTTGAAAAAGGCGGAATTGTCCCCTTCGTTGCTGTTCCATGCGTGGTCTATGCTGAAATACACGCGTCCCTGCGCATAATGGCTCTTCACCGCCTGATAAAAGATGCGGAAAGACTTTTCAAACTCCTTCGTATAGTGGAACACATCCCGGGTATTCATATAATTCCACACCCGGTTCTGGTTGATCTCATTGGCAATCACCCAGCTGTGCACCATACCGTGCTTTCCATCCGAATACCGCTCCGCCAGAAATCCGGCCACAGCCTCCAGGGTTCGGGTTCCCTCCTCATCGGCCGCATTGAACATATAATAGTAAGCGCCGCTCTCCTGGTTTCTCGCATCCGGGTGTATCAGCTCCGGGAATGCTTCGTTCCAGTCATTTAACACCACCGCCGTGGCGGTCATTCCCATATTCGACAGATAAGTAAAAAGCCCGTCATAACCGTTAATCGCCGCCCCGTTAAAAGCATAATTTCTGCCCTTGTATGTATAGGTGATCGTCGGAAACGTCTGATCCGTAGTCTCCCCCATAATATGAGAAAGCGGTATATTATAAATCGCATGTTTCACGCCCAGATCCGTCAGTTCCGGCGTCCCGAGCATTGTGGGGTCTAAAAGAATCCCCTTTTTGGAACCCGGATCCGGGTAAGGATCCTGATTTTCCGCAAGCGCCTCCGGGTTCGATATATATACACTCCTGCCCACCTGCACATAGTTCCCGTCCATCTTCACCGCCGGGATAAACCGTGCGTACAGATAGGCGTCCCGGTAGGAAAAAACAGTCTCCCAATCCCTGTCTTTGCGCCCCCTCGTGACCGGCTCTTTCTCCAGGGCATCCGCATCCTGCTCCCAGGTATCCGCCCGGAACAGATACAGATACGCATCGTCACTGGACGGGATCAGCGGCATGGTAAGTTTATACTGCAGTTTTTTCAGCTCCGCATCATAAGTCAGGGCCACATCCATCGCATAATCCGAAAGCTCATCCACCGACAGGCTTGTCTCCCCTGCCGTCAGTTCCGTCAGTTCCTTTTCCCTCTGTCCGGCCGCACTCTCCGCACCCGCTTTCTCCTGCCCGGCAGGCGCGCTTGCAGGCGCTGCCTCGTCTCCACAGCCGCAGAGCATCGCAATGACCAGACAGACAGCTGTGAGCAGGGGACGCCCGGAACCTGTCATACTCTTCTTTTCCTTATGCACTCCCAAACCTCCCGCGCTCATTCAAAATTCACCGCAACAGCCACCTGGGGCGGCGCTTCGATCGCGTCCGACACCCCTCTGTCGCCTCTCTTCATCTGCTTATAAATTTCAAAAAAATGGGTTGTGGGGATTTCCTTAAACCGCCACTCCGTATCCACTACCGGGATCGCCGCACAGCCGTCCTGCACACCGTAACGCCTCACCTGTCCGGCATCCTCCTCAGACCATCCCCCCGCCGCATAGTATTCATCAAGGGCGTCCGTCACAGCTGGCCCAATATTTTTGACTGCGCTGGTCAGTACCCGGTCCGAAACCCTGCACTGATCTACGTCCACGCCAATCATAAGACCGTCCTGATTTTCCGCCGCCTCCAGCACAGATTCATACAATCCGCCTCCGCAGGCAAAGATAATCTGCGTGCCATTTTCGTACCAGCCGTCTGCTCTCTCCCGCACGGCAATATCCGCCGCATAGGTGTCTGCATACCAGTAATTGACTGTCACATCATCCAGCGATAAATCCTTGGCCGCCGCGTCGATTCCCTGCAGATAACCGTAGCCGTAGCGCAGAACGGCAGGTTCCTCTCTGCCGCCTATAAAGCCAAGATTGCGATAGCCTTCCCACACTGCCATATAGCCCGCCAGATACCCGGCCTGCTCCTCGTGAAACAAAATACAGTGCACATTCTGCGCCGGAGAAAGTTCCTCCCCCTCCTCATCGTGCGGCACGGCGTCCACAAGCAGAAAGGAAGTCTGCGGATAGGTTTCCTGCAAAGCCCCAACGGCTTTGCCAAACAAATCCCCGGCACAGACAACCAGTCCGGCATTGTCCTCCACAGCCCTCTGAATCATTTCACCATAGCTTTCCGGCGCGTTCGGATCCGCATGATAATAGGAAAAGGAAGTCCCCGCTCCCAGCGCATACATCCGCACACCGTTAAAAACCGCTTCATTGTAACCGCCATCCTCCACGGAACCATCCGTGAGGAAGGCAATCTCACCGCCTGTCTCACTGTAATCCCCGTAGGGATCCTCAAACATTTTCTGAACCGACTCCCGCCAGGTAGTCATCTCCACACCCGATCCGTTCTCCTCTTCCTCCCCGCTCTCCTGCTTCGTCTCCTCAGGCGCATCATTCTCCGCAGATGACGCCGTCTCCTGTGCAGGATTCCCGCAGCCCGTCAGAATCAAAAGTAAAATCAGCCCGGCCAGTCCAAGCTTACGTTTCCTCATTCTACTATATCCGCCTTCCATAAACATTCCATTCCACCGTGTGAGCATAATATCCCAAAATAGACACTCACTATTACACCTTACCACAAGTGGGAGGAATCAGCAAGGTTTGCCGGAATCCCCTTCCCTTTTCCTGTCATTTCCAAAAGAAAAAGGCAGCGTTTCCATCCTCTGTCCCCGGAATGAAAAACGCTGCCTCTATGTCTTAATGCCGTGTACACCAGACCCGTTACTTCTCCGTTTCTTCTTCCCCTAAAATCCGCGAAAGAACCGGCCGTGCCTTTCTATATAACGCCTCCGCCTGCGTGAACTTGTTCTGTTTCTCGTACAGTTCAGCCAGCGCCATATAAGCACTTACTGTTTCCGGGTGGTTCTCTCCGAAGAGATTCTCATAAATTGACGATGCCTCACGATAAAACCGCTCCGCTTCCTCATATCTTCCCTGTTTCTCATATAAGCAAGCCAAATTATAGTAGGCCGCTGCTGCCTTCCAACTTCCTCCCACACACACCACTTTATATATTGTAATTGCTTTTCGATACATCTCTTCCGCTTCTGCCTCTTTATTTTGATGCTCATACAAAAACGCCAGATTATTATAAGTATCAGCTATGTGCGGATGATATTCCGGCAAAACTTCTTTTTGAATTGCCAGTGTTTTCTCTAACAGCCCTTCTGCTTGTCCGTACTTTTTTTGTCTCAAATATATAATTGCCAAGCTATTATAGGTTACCGCCACATCCGAATTTTGTTTTCCTAATACCTTTTCCGTTACTGCCAATACTTGTCGATATAATCGCTCCGCCTCCTCATATTTCCCCTGTTTCTCATATATTACTGCTAAATTATGGCAAGATAAGACCGTCTTTGGATGTTCTGCACCTAACAGTTCCACACACATAGAGACCGCTCTGCTGCTCAATTCTTCCGCCTCCCTGTATCTTCCCTGCCTTTCATAAATCAATGCCTGCAAGTCATAGCATGCCGCTATCATCGGATGGTTTTCTCCCAGAACCTTTTTGCGTATGTCCAGTGCCCTTCCACACTGCTCCGATGCCTGCCCATACTGATCCATGTTCACATATCCCTCTGCCATTTCATAATACACAGAGGCAGTTTCCAGATGCTCCGATCCCAGAATCTCTTCGTAAATCTTTGCCGCCTTCCACAACAGTCTTAAGCTCTCCTGATATTTTGCGGTGTCGCTCTCTTTCTTCGCTTGCTGCACAAGTGCATAGGCTTTCGTCAACTGCTGTCTGGGTTCTCCTTGAAGCCCCGTTTGCGTCCGCCATTCCTCCTCTATATCTAAAGTCTGTATTTCTTCACGCCTTTTTTCTTCCACTGCATGCTCTTCAAAGATCACTCTGATTTTTATAAAAGAATAAAAGTCATAGGCGCCGGTTGCCAGACTGTCGTCCCCATACGCGGTTGTGAAAAAAATCAAATTTTTCTCAAGCCCTGCCAGCATATCCCGGCTGAAATTCAAACGTCTTATATCCTCTTCATTCTGTATCGCAAGATGAAAATTGATAACAAAAAAAGTATCGATGTCACTCTGGGCATCTATCCACTGTTTCAATGTTTGAAAAGAGTATCCCCCAGGGTTTTGTCTGCAGTCATAGATGCCTATTCTGCCATGACGGTACACTTCTACGATTTCCCTCTGGATCAGCTCATCGGCTACCGCCAGAAACAGCCCGCTTTCCGACCGATTGATGATCCATCCCAGTGCTTGATAACCATCCAGATTTTTTTCTGACATCCTAAACCAACCCCTGTTCTGCAAAAAAACGGGCAACCAACGGGTGAATGTTGTGCCAGCGTTTTCCATTATACTCAAGAACCACCGATGCCTGAAGCATTTTTAGAAGCATCTGCTTATCCTCGATCAATTCTTTATTTCCCTGATAAATATGGACAAGAAAATCATAATCTTTTTTCTCAATCCTTCTGGTCAGGGATGTTTTCACTTCTTCCAATGCCCTTTCCGCATCCTCCATGAAAATTCTTTCACTGCCCCTGCGCTCTGCCCGCTTGGCAGACGAATTGATCATTTGAAACAGATCCCGCAGGGATCCTCCTGAATATCTGATCAGACTTTCTAACACCCCTTCTTCAAACAATTGTAAATCCGCTCGTTTTTCCACAATTCCGCGTATTACATGAATGCCTTCTTCATATGGATTTCCTTCTATCGTTTCAATTTTAATCATTGGCAGCGTCTTAGTAATGAAATATGCCTCCATTGCCGAAAATCTGGTGTCGTAGGAGAGCGCGATCGGAAATGTGTAGATAACAGAAAACGGCATCCCCGAAAGAACCGATGCATAATTGTAAAATACATTCCACGCATCCTCTGGATTCAGTTTATCCAAATCTTCAAATATAATAACCGGCGCTTTTCCCCCTGTTTTCCCGACAATCTCCTTTGAGACGCTGCGCAGCACCTCAATCCATTCACTCGAGCGCACACTGATCTTCTTTCTGTACTCTTTTCGCACTTCCTCGTTGTACTTGAGATCCGCCTTGATCTTAGCAAAAATGTGCAGAACGCGAAGAATCCCCGGCGTTTCCGCCGCTGCGCCTGCTTCTACCAGAAGCGCTTCTTCCCCTTTGGATATAAAAGTTTCTTCTCCTGCATCCCAGAAATGCATGATTCTATCCAGAACAGCTTCCTCTATTCTGCATCCACACTCCTCTGCAATTTCCAACAGGGCCTCTCCCATCAAAATAAACAGATCAGAATATACAATGTTAAACATATCCAGATCCATGCTGCACACAATCGTCTTTACTTGGTAGCCTTTTACACGCAAGTCATTGGAAAGGCGGTTTAGCTCCGTGCTCTTCCCACACCCTTTATGTCCAAGCAGTAAAAATGCGCTGTGCGAATTTTCTTCCTGACAAATTTCAAAAATGTCTTCGATCGGAGAACTGTATTTATCGCTCATACGGTATTCCATCGTGTCATCACAATAAAATTCTGCCATTTGATCCACTTTTAACGGTTCAGGGGAAAATGCATTTATGATCTCTGAAATTCTCTTGGCACGCTTCATGCAGGAAACACTCCTTTCGCTTACACTCCTTTAAGAAAACAACCAAATGTACATTTATTATATACGATACCCCATATATTAGCAAAATCTTTTTCTACAACCTCGCCAGCGTCTCAAAGGTCCCGTTGATATTGAGCCGCCCGTATCCCCAGCGTTTGTCGGGATAGCGGATGCCTCCCGGCCGTTCCGCCCCCTGGATCAGAAAACTCTTGGTTCCCCGGCTGTCCACGGCGAAGGCGTTTCCGTCAACGATCGCCCATTCCAGAAACTGCGCCACACAGCCTGCCGCCAGCGAAACCGCCATGCAGGAACCGTCCGTCTCCCCGAGTGCGGTGTGCACGCCCACCCCGGGAGCGGCAAGATCCGGCTTAATGCCTCCGCTTCGGCTGAATCCTCTGCCGGAAGACGCATACCAGCTGTCCGTATAGCTGTCGTAGGCAGAAATGGTAATCACCTCTGAGGCATTGGCAGGCTCTGTCAGCGTCACATCCGGGCTTGGCTGCAGAAAAGTAACACTCTGTTCCAAAAATTCTTCAATCGGAAGCCACATATGATATATGCCATCGCCGTTCGCCCCTCTCGCAGAAGCCGTCAGCGTCACGGTCCATATGCCCGGCGTCGGATCTGCAAAGCGCAGAAAAATAAGCGGGTCTCCCGCGTCCTTCTCCACAAGAACAATCCCCACCTGTATGCGGGTTCTCTCAAAAATAAAGGAGACGTTCCTGTCCATGCCGTTTCGAAAATCAATCACCGGCGATACTTCCCCTCCCGGGGAACGTATTGAAACGGCATAGACATCCGGCAGGCTCCCCCAGATCTCTGCGCAAAAACCCTTCATCTGCCCGGCAACGCGGATCTCTACATTGCTCGGCATAAAATTTTCATAGTGGTGTTCCCTGTCTCCTTCGTTGCCGCCGCCCACCACAACGACCCTGCTTCTCCGGCCCGCCACGATGTTTAAATACGAATCCAGCGCGGAGGTGCCGTCATGGCTGCCCATATTTGTGCCAAGCCCGATTACGATGACTACAGGCCTGCTGAACGCCACCGCCATCTGCTGCAGGTAATTCACCGCCTCCATGATATCGTTTTCTGCGAAAGCCTCCGCCCGGTCATCAATCAAGTAATAATCGCGCAGATACGCTTTCGCGCCTTTAAGTTTCACCACCGCTATGTCTGCAAGGGGCGCAGCTCCCCGAAACGTGAGTCCCTGGTCCAGAAGGCTCCCCACCGCCGCAGAGGCCATCTTCGTGCCGTGTCCGTTGGTATCGGTACTGGGAACCACCGTCTCCGGCTCCGCCGCGGCGAGCGCCCTGTCGATATCCGCCCTGCGGTATTCCGTCCCATATGCAAAACCCTCGGGCGGCTCCCCTGTCTGTATGGTCTGATCCCAGATGGAAAGAATGCGGCTGCTCCCGTCCTCTCTGCGGAACACATCCTCCCGATAATCAATTCCCGTATCGACGAACCCAACAATAACGCCGCTTCCCTGTAAGGCAAGCGGCGGATTCTGTACGCGAATATTGCCCATCGCCGCCAGCGGGGAAGCATCGAACCCACGCTCTCCCGCCTGCATCAGCCCGTACAGTTTAGGGATCGTCGAATATCCATAGTTACCTATGGATACCGGCTGTACCTGACTGCGCCTCACATGTGCAATACCGTATCCGGCATCAATTTCACGGTAGCAGAACTCTACATCCGCTCCCTCAAGAATCTCCACGATCACATCATAATCGACAATGATATCCAAAAAGTCTTCCGACAAAATCATTTCCCGACAGGTCAAGATTTTTCATGCACATAAATAAGACAAGCTTATCTACATACCCTTTCCGCCCAATGCTCCTTGCTGTATCCTATGCATGAACGCAATGTCCTGACACTGGCCGGCCAAGCGGTGTAAGCCGCACCCTGGCCGTAAACCTGACGGCCCATGTTATGACCCGTCAGCCGGATCCTGTATCACATTCAGGCGGTCCGGGTGCTCTGCGCTCCTGCTGCGGATGTCAATAATCGGCCCGCCGTTTCCTTCAATATATTCCCTGGTGATCGTCACCCGGCCAATATTGTCATCCTTTGGCACCTCGTACATAATATCCAGCATAAATTCCTCGATAATAGCCCGCAGCGCCCTGGCCCCGGTCTCCTTCTCCATCGCCTTATCCGCGATCGCTTCAAGCGCCCCTTCGTTAAACAGCAGCTCCACCTCATCAAGCTCCAAGAGTTTCTGGTACTGTTTCAGAATCGCGTTTCTCGGCTCTTTTAAAATCTGCACCATCATATCGCGGCTTAAACCTTCCAGTGTGAAGATCACTGGCAGACGCCCAATGAACTCCGGGATCATACCGAATTTTCTGATATCCTCCACCGTCACCCTGCTTAAAATATTCTTTTCTTTATCATACTTGTCCTTCAGCTCCGCATTGTAGCCGATGGAAGTTTTCTTATTCAGTCTCTGCTTGATGATCTCATCCAGATCGGGGAACGCGCCGCCGCAGATAAAGAGGATGTTTCTCGTATTTACCGTGGCAAGCGGCACCATAGCGTTTTTGGAGTTTGCGCCCACAGGCACCTCCACCTCCGCGCCTTCCAGAAGTTTTAACATCCCCTGCTGCACGGATTCCCCGCTCACATCCCGGGAATTGGTATTCTTTTTCTTGGCAATCTTATCAATCTCATCGATAAAGATAATGCCCTGCTCTGCACGTTCCACATCGTTTTCCGCCGCCGCGAGAAGTTTTGACACCACACTCTCAATATCGTCACCGATATAGCCCGCCTCCGTCAGCGAGGTGGCGTCCGCGATCGCCAGCGGTACATCCAGCAGTTTTGCCAGCGTCTTCACCAGATAAGTCTTACCGCAGCCCGTAGGACCGATCATCAGCATATTTGACTTTTCTATCTCAATCTCGTCCATCGTGCCGGTGGCAACCCTTTTATAGTGGTTATAAACTGCCACGGACATCACCTTCTTGGCGTGCTCCTGCCCGACCACATACTCGTCCAGCTTCTGTTTGATCTTATGGGGCGGCATAATATCCCTGATATCAATCTCCGCCGCCTTTTTCTTCTTTTTCTTCGGTTTCTGCTTGTTGGGAATGCCGCCGTCCCCTTTTAAGTCCGCCAGGTTCACAAAGCTGATATTGGGAAAACCCTTTCCATTCAGATCCCCCATATTGGGATTGTTCAAAAGTCCCTGATAATCAAACTGGCTGACCGTGTCCATCGTCTTATGCATGCAGTCGTCGCAGACGCATATATGATTGGGCAGGCGGAACATCTTTCCCGTCTTGCTTTCCGGCCTGCGGCAGATAAAACAGACGTCCTCGTAATCGCTGCCGGAATCATCGCTTTTCTTCTCTTCCGTCACGGAACCGTCGCTCTTTTCCAGCTCCGTGTCCTCGTATTTATCGTCTCTATGATCATCCATACTTCTTATCTTCCCTCCATTCACCCGCGGGCATTGGTCTGCCCATAGTATAGCATACGAATAGTGGATTATCTATACTTGAATTTCCATTCCATAGCCAATCCCCGGCAGCCGTATCCTCACGATACCGTCCTGCCGGGGATTTTCGTCTCCGCTATATGCCTTCTATTTTATTCGCTCACTTTATTACCCAGCGTCAGCTGCTTCGTCACTTCCTCGTAACCGGCCACAGTCATGGTCATCACCTTGACCTCCACCTGGTCGCCCTTCGCGTAAAATTCCAGTTCTTTCTGCAGTTCATCCATAGATCTGATCTTATTGCCGCCAAACTCCGTGATAATATCGCCCTGCCTAAGACCCGCTGCCGCCGATGCCGTACCCGGATAAACCTGTGCGATATACACACCCTCCGGCATGCCGTAAGCCTGGGAGACCTCCTGGGTCACGCTGATGCCGGTAATGCCCAGATATCCTCTCTCTTCCTCAGCCACCTTGCTCTTGGTTTCCTTGAGCATCAGCTCTGCAATGATCGGACTCGCCGAGGAAATGGGGATCGCATAGCCCATGCCCTCCACGGCGCTGCCGCCGATCTTGTTGGAATTGATCCCGATCACCTCGCCCTTAATATTCAGAAGCGCGCCGCCGGAGTTACCGGGGTTGATCGCCGCATCGGTCTGGATAAAAGTACCCTCCACGCTGTCTCCGCCGTAACCGTTGCTTGCCGACAGGCTGATACTTCTGTCAAGAGCGCTGATCACGCCCGTGGTAACGGACTGGCCGTATCCGAGGGAATTGCCGATGGCAATGGCCGGTTCTCCCACCTCCAGTGCATCGGAATCGCCCAGAGTAGCCACTTCAATTGCGTCTAAAGTAGAATCTGACATCTCTGTCACCGGCACCGCAATGACCGCCAGATCCATCTTGGAATCCTGTCCCTTGATAAGGGCCTCCGCCTCGCTGCCTTCATTAAACTGTACCGTCAGCTTATCGGTGTCAGCCACCACATGGTAGTTGGTCACAATCAGAAGCTCCGTGTCGTTCAATCCTACGATAATACCTGAGCCGCTGGAATCCGCCTCACTGTCCATAGACTGTCCAAACCAGGACATCGTTTCCGTATAATGGTTATTCACCGCCACGATGGACGGCATCACGTTTTTCACAACATCCGTCACATCTGTGACCACCGTCGTCGCCGTATCCGACTGTTTGATCGAGGGCACTGCCGCCGGAGCCTGAATCTCCGCGTCAATCTCCGCCTCCGCCAGGGGTGCGTTTTCCGTATTCTCCTCTTCGGAACCTTCCTGATTCACCATCCCTGTGACAGCTTCCACAGCGTACAGCCCCAGTCCCGCGAAAAGCCCGAAAAACAATCCGAGGGTCACCGCCACAAGCGCTTTCTTAAAGTATCCGCTGCCCTGCTTTTTCACCTTCAGCTTCTTTTCCTTTTTCTGCTCCGCCTGAGCATAGCCGTTGGGATAAGCGCTTCCATAGTGATAACTTCCATTCCCCTGGTAAGAACCGCTCCCCTGATAGGCGCTGCCGCTTCCCTGCTGGGCGCTGCCTCCGTACAGGTTCTGCCCTGAGGCCTGCCCGTATACACCGCCTGCCTGGTTTCCTGTACTCTGGTAAGACCGATAACCGATCCCCCTCTGCTCAGATTCATTTCCTGTCTGAAGCCCCGTCTGTTCCGAACTCGTATGATTGGAATAATCGTTTGGATAATTGTTGTCGTACATAATCCCGCTCCTTTCCACAAATCACAGGCCTGTGCCCGCCTGCTTTTTTCCCCTCGCTGATTATGTCCTAAGTATATCTGCCATTTGTGTTCATTTTGTGATTAAAGTTTATAAAATCTGTGATTTTTCCCACAGCTCAGCCAGCGTATCATCTAATCGACAAATTTTCACGCTAACCTCCATGATTTCGCTTTACGAAATCTCAAAATCCACGGACGAACAAGTTCGTCCCGGAGAATGCCCGTATTTTGGACATTCTCCCGCGTGAAACTTAGTACTTCTTGGCGGCCCGTCCTATGACGGGGCGTCTTTAGAAGTACTTTTCACGCTACTCCACAGTCACCGACTTCGCCAGATTCCTCGGCTTATCCACATCGCACCCTTTCCCGACAGCCACATAATACCCAAAAAGCTGTAGCGGTATGATCGCCAGAGAATTGGCAAAATAAGGGTTTGTCTCCGGGATGTAGATCACATAGTCCGCCGCCTTCTCAATCTCCTTGTTCTCCTCACAGGTCACCGCCAGCACAAAGGCGCCTCTCGCCTTCACTTCCACCATATTGCTGATGGTCTTCGCATAGAGCGCAGGCTGGGTGGACACTGCCGCCACAAGCGTACCCTCCTCAATCAGGGAGATGGTGCCGTGTTTCAGCTCGCCAGCCGCGTAAGCCTCGGAGTGAATATAGGAAATCTCCTTTAATTTCAGGGAGCCTTCCAGCGAAATCGCATAGTCAATTCCCCTGCCGATAAAGAATACGTCCTTCGCACCGATATAGCGGTTCGCAAATCTCTGGATCTTATTTTTATTGTTCAAAAGCAGCTCGATCTGATCCGGCAGACACCGCAGATCCCCCAGAATTGACGCATAAGCCGCATCATTGATCTTTCCACGCACCCTGCCAAATTTGACCGCCAGCAGATAGAGCGCCACAAGCTGGGCGCTGTAAGCCTTTGTAGTCGCCACCGCAATCTCCGGCCCAGCCCAGGTGTACATGACATTGTCCGCCTCCCTGGCAATGGAACTGCCAACCACATTGACGATGCCCAGCACCTGAAAGCCTCTCTTCTTGGACTCCCGAAGCGCAGCCAGCGTATCCGCCGTCTCGCCGGACTGGCTGATCACCACCACCATCGCACCCTCCTCCAGAATCGGGTCGCGGTAGCGGAACTCCGAGGCCAGATCTACCTCCACGGGAATGCGCGCAAGTCCTTCAATCACATATTTTCCCGTGACACCCGCATGATAGGCGGATCCACAGGCCACAATATGAATCTTGCTCACCGCGCGGATCTCCTCATCGCTCATGTTAAGCTCCTCGATGACAATATCGTTATCCTTAATGCGGGGCAGGATCGTATCAGTCACAGTTTTTGGCTGTTCATACATCTCCTTCAGCATGAAATGCTCATACCCGGCTTTCTCAGCCGCACTGGCATCCCATTCGATAAAGACGGGCTCCTTCGCGGTCTCCTCCTCATCCACCGTATAGAAGTGCATGTGATCCGCCCGCAGGCGCACCACCTCCTGGTTATCCACATAATAAACTTTTCTGGTATATTTCAGAATCGCCGGCACATCCGAAGCGATAAAGCAGCCTTCCTCATTCTGCCCTACAATCAGCGGGGAATCCTTTCTGGCCGCGAAAATCTGGTCGGGACAGTCCGCAAAAAGAATGCCCAGCGCATAGGAACCTTCCACACGGTGAAGCACCTTTGTGACCGCCTCAAGAGGATTTCCCTTATAATAGTAATCCAGCAGATGGGCCAGCACCTCCGTATCCGTCTCCGACACGAAACGATACCCCTTATCCGTAAGCATTTTGCGCAGTTGGATATAATTCTCAATGATACCGTTATGTACCACGGTAATCGTTTCTGCCTCGTTGAAATGCGGATGTGCGTTGCTGTCACTCGGCACGCCGTGGGTCGCCCAGCGGGTGTGTCCGATGCCGCAGACTCCCGGCATGGTCTCCCCTCCCCGGGTGATATTTTCCAAAATCTTAAGCCGCCCTGCCGACTTCGTGATGTTGATCTTTCCCACTCCGTCATAAACGGCCATCCCCGCCGAGTCATATCCCCGGTATTCCAATTTAGACAGGCCGTCCAGAATAATGGGCGCTGCCTGTTTTGTTCCAATATATCCTACGATTCCACACATTTCGCCTTTCCTCCTTACTCTTCCCGCAGAAAATGTCTCTTACGGCATTCTCTCACCGCCAGTATTCCCTGTTAGAGGACAGCTTCAGCACCAGCCGCCCCGGCAGACGCCGGTAGCGCTTTCCCATGAGATACCCCATGTACTTGAAGCCGCTCTGCATGATAACACCCGGTATTTTACCACGCATCCCTTTCTTTTTCAGATGTTCCACCGTACTTTTCACCAGCCGGATGCCCTCCGATTCCGAGGGATAAGCCGCAAACACCTCCGGGTGGTCCGCCTGGGAAACACCCAGGTCAAAATTCCGGCGAAACTGTTGTCTGTATGTGTAATTATGGGAATGGTATACCTCCGCCTGCGCTGCGTATGCAATCCCGTAACCCGCCTCCACCGCTTTGGCGGCGTAGAGCATATCCTCGTTAAAGATGGCCCGGTTCACAAAGCCTCCCAGCTCGTCGAAAACATCCCGCCTGTACGCAGCGCAGACATTGGAACAGAAAAAAGTTTTGATACCAAGCTCCGAAAGATCCGCCTTTGTCTTTACGCGGGATTCAGCCGGGTAATTGAACTGTCTCGTATACCGCTCAGCCTCGCTGCTGTCACGACCCGGAAGCTGTCTGGCGTAGGCCGCCGCCACCCTTTCCCCCCGCAGGCTCTCTAACAGCCGCTCCACAAGGTACTCGTCCGCAGGCATGGCATCCTGGGTCATCATCAGAAACACATCGGCATCCGACAGTTTCACCCCCTGGTTCCTCGTCCTCCCGTGGTCAAACTCCCGCTTTGACAGATGCTTCACTGTTATATTATGATGCTCCCTTTCCAGAGTAGTACCGTAAAGCAGTCTGTCCAGATATTTCTGCTCGGTATTCATAAGAATGATCCGGCTCACAGGCACCGTCTGCGCCTGCAGTTTTTCTATCATCGTCAAAAAGCCGCGATCAGGCTTGTAGACAGGAATAATCACGTCCACTGTCTCCACTCGTCCGCCCTCCATCTCCTGCTTCGCGCGGCAAATAAGCAGACTCGAAATGCTCTGCTTATCCGCGCAAAAATTAGGGGCCTGTGAAACAAGCCCCTTTGCTTTTATTTCAAATATCCGTTTGTTTCCTCGTAAATCTTTTCACTGCACTTTTTCACTGTCTCGGACGGCTCATAGTTATCCGCGTTAAACAGGAACTTATGCAGCCACTTGACGTTCTCCTCCAGACTGGTGGGAATGACGCAGGAACCTTTTGATCCGATCGTGCCGGTAGTACGCAGATTCTCCTGCGGGAAGCCGTCGCTCTCGGAAATATAATAGGTGCCCACATTGCCGAGCATATCCACAATCTCGGACAGATCCAGTGAAGTATACACCTCTTCAAATACGGAGTTGGCCGTCTCTGTCAGTTTCGGCAGCGATGCCTTCTTCGCCTGGTCAGCGACCGCGGAGAGCACTTCCCGCTGTCTCTCGGCGCGCTTGAAATCGTCTCCCGCTGTATATCGGATCCGGCAGTAGCCTGTAGCCTGCAGGCCGTCCAGACGCTGATACCCGGTCTGTGTCACCGGCGTGTACTCTCTCTTCAAATCCTCCGCGATGCAGAGCTGGTAGTTATTCAGATGACTGATCTCCGAATCATCCACCTCGATATCCACGCCGCCCAGCGCATCGATGGCATCCGTCAGTCCCGCAAAACCTACCGTCACGAAATCTGTGATGTTCATATCCAGATTCATGTTTAACATATTGATGGCCTGTTCCGGGCCGCCCTTTGCGTACGCCGCGTTACATTTATTGTAAGAGTCATTGCTCAGGTTCAGATAGGTGTCACGGTATACGGAAACGAGCTTACATTCGCCTGTATCCAGATTGATGGAGGCGATCATAATCGTATCGCTTCTGGTGTTCTTCGTCAGTGCGCCGGTTGTGGAGTCCACACCGAAGAGGGCAATATTCCGATACCCCTTCATCGTTGTCTCCTGCGCCTCCTGCACGGTCTTGTTGATGATGATGTCCTTCTCCTTCAGCTCCACCTTGCCGCTGCCTGTCCCGGACAAAACAGCGTAGAGCACCATAACCGCAATCAGCAGAATAATGATCTCTACGATAAAGAGAATGATACGCCTGCGCTGTTTCTTCGCCTGCGCTTTCTTTCCCTGTTTCTTTTTCCCGGAACCTTTTCTGCCGGAAGCGCTGCCGCTTTTCCCGGAAGATTTCTTTCTGGGCCTTATTTCCTCGTCATCGTAGTCATCCTCGTATCTCTTAGCCATACTCTGTACTCCCTCAATCTCCTGTCAAATTTCAAAAGTCCATTTTTCATTTTGTCATATTATGTCCAAAAAAGCAAGCTTTTGTGGAACTCTTATAAGATTATACTACATCTTGATATAATTGCAATATAATTCCCGTTTCTTCCGAAAGTCTTTCACAATTCTTAAGATTTTAGTATCTCTTCTAATAGGCATTTTTATTGATAAATCCTTTGAAAATCGTAAGAAACATAATCTTGATGTCAAAGGACATCGTCCAGTTCTCGATATAAAAAATATCGAATTCTATTCTTCTTTTTATAGAAGTATCACCCCGGTAGCCGTTGATCTGCGCCCAGCCCGTAAGGCCCGGCCGGACCTGGTGCTTAACCATGTAGCGGGGGATTTCTTCCTTGAACTGCTCCACAAACTGCGGTCTCTCGGGCCTTGGCCCCACCACGCTCATGTCTCCCATCAATATATTAAAAAGCTGGGGCAGCTCGTCAATGCTTGTCTTTCTTAAAAATTTCCCAACCTTCGTGACACGGGGATCATTCTTCGTCGTCCATCCCTTCTGCTCCGTGGAAGGCTTCTGCACCTCCATCGTGCGGAACTTGTACATACGGAAAGGCTTATTGTGCAGGCCGATCCGCTCCTGTTTGAAGATGACCGGCCCTCTGGACGTGCAGCCCACGGCGATGGCGGATACAAGCATCACGGGTGACGCCACCACAAGCCCGATCAGGGATACAAGGATATCAACGATCCGCTTCATCCACCAGTTGAGCGTGTTCGTCAGCGGCACATGGCGTATATTGATCACCGGCAGCCCCATCAGATCCTCCGTGTAGGGACGGCTCGGAAACAGACTGTTATAATCGGGAATGAACTTCGTGTGCACGCCGGATTTTTCGCACAGATCCACGATGTGCTCCAGATTGTCGTAATCTTTCAATGACAGAGTGATCGCGATCTCATCCAGCTTATTTTCCGGGAGAATATAGAGAAGGTTTTCAATCGTTCCCACCACTTTTACACCCTTGTAGAGCGTGCCGGCAGGCACATGGTCGTCCAGAATGCCGCGCACCACATACCCCCACTGGGGATTGGAATTGATGCGCTTGATGTACTCCTCCGTGGCGCGGGAATACCCCACCAGCAGGATATATTTCAGATTATAGCCTTTTTCGCGGAAATACTGCAAAAGAATACGGATGAGCGAACGCCCAAGCGTGGTCAGAAAAATATTGATTCCGTAGAACATGGCCATCATGGTACGGGAGAAGTGAATCTGGGCAATCATGTACCAGCCGGCCATCATAATAACCATGCCCACTGTATTCGCCTGAAAAATATTCAGAATCTCATATCGGTGTACCGTAGCCCTCTTTGGGGAATACAGGTTGAACGCATAATATAAAATCAGATACCCGGGCACGATCAGATAGAGCATTTCAAAATATGTGCCCATAGAAAGAGCACCGACATTAGGGTCGATGTCCGAAAACGGGCTGGCAAACTTCAAGTACCATGCCAGCATATAGGATACCGCTACAATCACGGCATCCAGCACAACGTGCAGTCTGTTAAAATATTTCTGGTTATCTTTTATCATAATCAGTCTATGCTCTGCGCATTTTACCATAAGTAGGTTGTGACATTATGATCTATTTTATAATAAATGCACAAAAAAAACAACCTCATATTGCAGAGCACACAATTTCTGCCCCCTACAGGCGGATTCTGTACCATATATTGCGCCACAGCTCCCACTGTATCTCCAGATAGACCGACAGACGTTTCCGGGAAAAGGGTACCCGCCTCTTTTGCCCTTGCAAAGAACGACACAGGCGGATCCCCTTCCGGGTTCCCTTCCACCAGCTTCCGCCAAGCCCTTTCCGGCAGTAGAACAAAAATTTTACCGCAAAGCCCGCCAGCAAAAACGGCAGATTAATCAGAATCTGTGCGGGGGGCATGTTTTTGTACACCACATAAACGCTGTTTGCGGCGGTGAGCTCCGCCTTAAACGCATTGTAGCGGGAACCCGAGGATGCGCTGCCGGCATGATACACCACCGCCTCCGGCACATAGAGGTTCCTGTAGCCGAACAGTTTTGCCCGGTAACCCAGATCCACGTCCTCCAGATAGGCAAAATGGTTTTCGTCCAGCATCCCGATCTCTCCGAGAATGCTGCGGCGGTAAATGCAGGCCCCCCCGCAGGCGGAAAAGATCTCCCGCTGCCGGTTGTAACGCTGTGCGGGCCTGTCCTTTCCCGCGGCAAAGGCCCAGCCCAGCGCGCAGTAATAATCCCCCGCATCATCAATCAGTTCAGGATGGCGCATGTTCACCATCTTTGCCGCCCCGGAAAAGACTCTCCCGTCCCTCTCAAGGGCCGCCTCAAGCACACGCACAAAGCCAGGTCTGACCGTAGTATCGTTGTTTAATAAAATAACATATGTCGTGTCACTGGCTGCCATGCCCCGGTTAACCGCTGTGCAGAAGCCAAAATTCTTCTCCAGTGCGATCATCCGCGCACCGGGAAACTTCTCCTGCACAAGCTGCCTGCTGCCGTCCGTGGAACCGTTGTCCACCACAATCACCCGGGCAGGCTCGTCTGCCAGGGAAGCCAGGCAGTTCCCGATATAGTTGATACCGTTATAGTTCGGAATGACAATCGTAGAGCGGATTCCACCGTCCCTCCCCGCTATTTCCTCTGACATGCTCTTTCTCCTTACCGTCTGCGCCGGTCTCTTAATTTGTCCGTCCCGCAGACATACATGGGGCTTAGGCTCCACACATTCGTGCGCAGCGCCTTCACAGGCGGATTGTGATCACGGGATCCCACACGACCAGATACCCTTCCCCGCGCACCGCTTCCCCGAGAGCCATGCTCAGTTTTCGATATCCCGCCTCGTCACAGGTCAGTCCCGCCACATCCGCAATGCGGATTTCCTTTTTCTCCCCGCCTCTTTTGACCGCGATCGTTCTCTCCCGGTAGGGCAGGCCGGTAATCTCAGAATATAACGGCTGTAATTCTTTCCGCACGCTCACACAGCGGATATCCACCGCCGCGCAGTCCTGCGCCAGCACAGCCCTGTGGGTGCTTCCCCCCGTGTAACGCCCGGGCAGCCCCCGAAAAAGCGTGTCTCCGCCTTCGTCATAGGCTCCGGCAAAAATTTGTCCTTTTTGGTCCAGAATCCGTCCGCCCACAAGGCCCGCATCCTGTCTCGCGCTCAGGAAATCCGGCTCATAAGCAATTCGGTAAAATCCCAGGTGCAGACTGTGGGCCACCTGTACCGAAAACCCTCTTCTTTCGCAGAAATCCGCTATGGCTCTGCGTCCCGCCTCATAAGCGTAGGTTTTGCTCCCCGTATTTAGCGCGGTGGAATCCCTGTGGGAACGCCAGTGATAGAGCACCCTCGGTATATGGCAGATGCGCGCCGTCTCCGGGATCCGCGCCGCCTCCGGCCAGAGGCTGTCCACCACCCGCAGCACCAGGTCATAGTCCTGCGCGCCGTCATAGTCCCCGCGCAGCTTAAGACGCTTCATCAGCCCCGCTTCCACCGCCATAAAGTGGCAGATATAGTTGTTTGATAAAATTAAATCCAGATTAAATTTTTCTTTTACATGCGGATTTACATAGGTTTGCGCCGCCTCATCGTACTTGTCCTCATCGGAATACAGAAGTGTCAGCGGGCTTCCTTTTTTCCTGTTTCTATGCACCGCCTCCGCCATGTAATATAACGCATCAGGTGTTATGAAATCGTCATGGTCCAGAAGCGCAATGTAGTCCCCCGCCGCCGCCTCGATACCGGCATTGGTGTTCTCCGCAATCCCCCGGTTTTCGGAAAGACGCCTGTACTTGATCCGCAGATCATTGGTCTGCGCAATGATCTGCCGCACGGTGCGTTCCACACCGCCCCCTGCGCCCGCGTCTACGATGACCAGCTCCCAGTTCGGATAGCTCTGGGCCTGCACTGAGGCAATCATCTCCCGCAGATGCGTCTCCTTCGTCTCATAAGCCGGTGTCACAATGCTGAACAGGTACGGATAGTCTACGGTCTCCTGTCTCTGTTTCGCAAGCGCTGCCGGGTCGGGGGGCAGATAATGGTAATCCGCCTTTTTCTCCTCCTGTACCCGCTCCACCGCCGCATAGAAAGTGCCGGCCAGCCCGTTCTTCTTCAGATAATTCACGGTTTTTCTCACGTTGTCGATTCTCAGTATCCGATTCCCCACTGCCACGTCTCCTGTTTTCTTCTCTGTTTCAGCCGGGCCTGGGAATCTCTCCCCGCCCGCTAGGCCGCCCCCGTGCCGCGCAGACGGCGTTATGCTTTTGCGGGCGCGTGCATATAGGCAGACCGCCCCGCACTTGCCATGCCGGGGCGGCCTTTTCTTCTTACAATTAGATGTTCTTCTTGACTTCTTCCGTCAGTCTGTCAAGTCTGGCCTGGGCATCCTCAAGGCTTGTGCCCTTCACACCCATGTAGAACTTGATCTTCGGCTCTGTGCCGGAAGGTCTTGCACAGCACCAGGAGTCATTCGTCAGATCAAAATAGAGAACGTTGGACTTCGGCAGCCCGGTTTCTCCCGCCTCGCCCGTCTCCAGGTTCAGCGTCTTTCCTGTATCATAATCCCTAAATTCCTTCACCGTCAGTTCGCCAAAGCTCTTGGGCGGATTCTGGCGCAGCTTGTTCATCAGCTCCTCGATCTCCTTCGCGCCCTCAACGCCCTTCTTCGTGATGGAATACTGGCTCTCTTTATAGTAGCCGTACTTCTCGTAGAGGTTGATCATCTGATCCCAGACGGTTCTGCCGTTCTTCTTGCACCACGCCGCCATCTCGCACAGGCACATTACAGCCACGATAGCATCCTTATCCCTTGCGTGGGTGCCTGCCAGACAGCCGTAGCTCTCCTCCAGACCGAACACATAGTTGTTGGAGCCGGTCTGCTCAAAGAGTTTGATCTGCTCGCCGATAAACTTAAAGCCTGTCAGCACCTCAATGAATCTTGCCTTATAATCCTCTGTGATCGCACGCGCCATGTTGGTGGTCACAATCGTGGTCACAAGAGCCGGATTCTCAGGCATCTTTCCTGCAGCCGTCCGCTCTCTCAGAATGTATTCCGCAATCAGCATGCCGGACATGTTGCCCGTGAAAGGCACATATTCGCCGGACTTGGTGTCCAGCGCGTAGATGCCGAGCCTGTCTGCGTCGGGATCCGTCGCCAGAACGATATCGGCGTTTTTCTCCTTCGCCAGCTTCAGCGCGAGGGTAAATGCCTTGGGATCTTCCGGGTTAGGGTAGTCAAGCGTCGTGAAGTCGGGATCGGGCATCTCCTGCTCGGGCACAACGTAAACGTTCTTAAAGCCAAGCTCGGAGAGAATCCGTCTTACAGGCACATTGCCCGTGCCGTTAAAGGGAGAATAAACAATCTTCATATCCTCCGCCATCTCCTCAATCACTTCAGGATGGATGATCTGCTTTTTCAGCTCCGCCATGTACTTGTCATCGATCTCTTTGCCGATGACCACATAGAGGCCGGCTTTCTCCGCCTCCGCCTTATCCATCGTCTTCACGGTATGGTAATCGGTCACGTTGTTGACTTCCTCAATAATCTCCACATCCTTGGGAGCCGTCACCTGCGCGCCGTCCTCCCAATAACACTTGTAACCGTTATACTCCGGCGGGTTGTGGCTGGCCGTGATCACGATGCCGGAAATGCAGCCCAGCTCCCTGAGTGCAAAGGATAACTCGGGCGTAGGCCTGAGCGCGTCAAACACATAAGCCTTGATGCCGTTGGCCGCAAGGCACAGAGCCGCCTCGTCCGCGAACTCGGGAGACATCCTTCTGGAATCGTAGGCAATCGCCACGCCCTTCTCCTCACCGCCCTGTTTCTTTATGTAATTAGCCAGGCCCTGCGTCGCTTTTCGCACCGTGTAGATATTCATGCGGTTTGTGCCCGCGCCGATCACGCCGCGAAGTCCGCCTGTGCCGAAAGCAAGCTCCTTGTAAAAGCGGTCCTCAATTTCCTTCTCATCATTTCTGATCGCCAGAAGCTCCTGCTTGGTTGCCTCGTCAAAGTAGGAATCCTCCAGCCAAAATTCAAACTGCTCTTTGTAGCCCATTTTGAAACCCTCCTTATTATTATTTTATATAAATCGTATTCAGATTACTTCTGATCCTTCGCCGCCGCTGTCCGATCGAAAAGTTCCACATTTGATTCTTCTTTTCGGATTGAACGCCCTTACAAAGATTATAGTAAAAGCGGATGCTTCGGTCAAGGTATTTCGGCCTGCACATATTGCCTGCCGCAATGACTTTTCACACCGCGCCATACACTTGCCGTATGTCTATTTTTCCACTTTCAGCGCGAAATCGCTGCGGTCAAGCGAGAAATTCGGATTATAGTAGGGATCTCCCTGCTCCAGCAGCTCCTTCCACCGCTCGCGAAACAGCGCCGCCTCCTTCTCGTAACGCTCGGCCCCCGCGCCTGTCAGGTCACTTCCCCTGGAAGCAGACTCATAGTGATAGAGCTCCGCAAAAGGGGTAAAGACATTCACCCGCCCGGCCTTCCATGCGCGGACGCAAAGATCCACGTCATTCAAGGCCACGGCAAAAGCCTCGTCCAGCCCGCCGAGCTCCTCGTAGAGAGCCTTGCGCATCATCAGGCATGCCCCCGTCACCGCCATCACGTTCTGCGCATAACAGAGCCGCCCCATATAGCCTAGGTTCCGGTGATCCACCCGGTAATGGCTGTGTCCTGCCGTCCTGTGCGCGCCAAGCCCCAGCACCACGCCTGCATGCTGGATGGTTCTGTCCTCGTAATAGAGCTTTGCGCCCACCGCGCCCACGTCCTTTCTCTGGGCATACATCAGCATCTCCTCGATCCAGTCGGGTGTTATGACACTAGTGTCATTATTTAGGAGGAGCACATACTCGCCCTCCGCCCTGGAAACGCCCAGATTGTTGACTCTCGAATAGTTAAAGTCCCCTTCATATGTGATAACCCGGACAATCGGATTCTCCTGTATTTTTTTGTAATAGGCAAAAATCTCCTCCGAGACGCTGTTGTTCTCCACCACAAGAATCTCGTAATTGTCGTAAGTGCTGCGCTCCAATATAGAAGTGATGCAGCGCGTCAGATCCTCCAGGTGCTCCCGGTTTGGAATCACAACAGACACTTTCGGATTTCCCAGAATCTCATACTTGATCTGGAAGATCGTCTCAAAGGCCTTCGTGGAAGTGATCTCAAAGTTTTTATATCCCTGGGCCGTCAGATGGGCCGCCACCGCCCCTTTGGCCGCCTCAATGGCGTAGCTCTTCGCGCTGATATCAGCGGCCACGCTGCCCGCGTGGGATCTCCAGTAATACAGAAGCTTCGGCACATGCACCACGCACTTTGCACGGGCGGTAAGCCGCAGGATCATATCGTGGTCCTGGCTGCCGTCAAATTGGGAGCGGAACAGCTCCGTGCCGTCCAGAAGGCGCCTCGCAAAGGCGCTGAAATGGCAGATATAGTTGTTTGCCCGCAGATTATCCGGCGCGTAGTCCGGCTTGAAATGCAGGGTTATCATGTCGTCCACGGTGCCGCTTCCTTTGAATGTCGCCTCATCGCAGTAAATATAGTCCGCATCCTTTTCACAGATCACCTTCATGTACTCATAGAGGACGCTCGGGTGAAGCACATCGTCATGGTCGAAAAGCGCAATATAATTCCCGGAGGACATGGACAGACAAGCGTTGGTGTTGCCCGATATACCCTCATTTTTTTCCAGTTTTTTATAACGGATCCGGCAATAGAGGCTGCTGCTCGGCCGCAGATACTGTTTGTCCTTCTCCATGTATTCCCGGCAGATCTGCTCCACATAGGCGTGCTCCCCGTCCGATCCGTCCGCCAGACACAGTTCCCACCCCTCGTAAGTCTGATCCATGACAGACTCTATGGCCTGCCGCAGAAATTTTTCCGGCGTATTGTAGAGCGGCATAAGAATGCTGAATTTCACATCCCTGTCAAACTTGTGGAGCCGCTGCCTCGCCGCCTCCTCCAGTTCCGGGAAACTGTCCGTGCCATGCTGCGCTCTGGCCTGCCTCTCGATCATCTTGGCATTCAGCTTGCGGGCGATCCCTTTCAGGCTCCCGTAGCAGCCAAGCCGCTCCTTTAAGCGGATCATCCTGTGAATCATCGTGCGCAGGGGCTTTGAGGCACGCCAGGGAAGACTTCCCTTGATTCTGGCAAGCTTCTCCTGCGTCTGTTCCCTATTGTGCTCCGCCTCCGACAGCTTCCCCGTAAGCACGCGGCCCCGGCGTTTTTCTCTCTCGTAGGCTTCTTTATAAAAACGGAGCGCCTCCTTCTCCGTCATCCCTCTCCTGTCCATATCTTTCCTCTTTCTGTCATGCCGGCAATCCCTGTCCTGGCATTCTTTTACGCGAAACATGCCCGTACCGTGCCGGCTGCGCCGGCTTTGCATTCCTCGTCTTTACACCGTCAGCGTGCGGTCGGACCAATCCACGAAAGACAGCCCAGGCTCCGCCTCACTCACCGCTTCTGTCTCAGCCAGCATGCCGACCCGGTATTCTCCCGGCATCAGCTCCTCCCGGTGCAGGCGCAGCACAAACCCGGCCAGCCCGATGTGTTTCTCGTTAGGCAGAATCGCCTCCACATCTACCCTGTGCCAATCGGCCGGAACTGCCAGATAGCCCGCCCCGTCTGCTCTTTGTAAAACTACTTTCCTGTCAAAAGCCGCCTGATCTGCGCCGGGAATATAACTCCATCCCATCATCCACAAAATGTCCGGCTCATCGGCCAGTATCTTATGCTGCGGGCCGGCCAGATCCGCCGTCAGCCGCAGCACGCCCTGTCCCGCCTTTTTCAAAAGCTTGCGCATGGCCGTTTTGGGCAGGAACACCGCCTCCTGGGTGCACAGGTGATCCTCGTGGGGAAACTTATAATTACACATGTAATTGGACGCATTGTCGATGAGATCTCTGTGATAAAAAGGGTCTGTCCCGCGAAGCTGCGGGTGCTTTTCGTAAAGCGTCTCCTTCTCTGCGAGCAGTCTTTCCCATTTTCCATCATTCTGCTCATCAAGACCCCGGCTCAAAGACTCGTGATGGCAGAGGATCACATCATTTCTCTGCACATTGACATAGCCGGCCTCCAGCAGCTTGAAACAAAAATCCACATCATTGTAGGCAACCGGCAGGCTCTCGTCCAGACCGCCCGCCTCCTCATACTTTTTCCGTGACACCATCAGACAGGCCGCCGTCACCGCCGCCACATTGTAGGTGACACGGTTTCTGCCAAAATAATAATCTTCCTCATCCGGGAAAGTGATCAGCTTATGGGACGGGCCGATTTTCATGTTCGTGACGCCCGCATGCTGTATATTCTCCGTACCCGCATACCACAGCTTCGCCCCGACGGCCCCCACATGAGGCAGAAGCGCCTGCCCTGCCATACGCTCCAGCCAGCTTCCCTCAATAATTTCTATGTCGTCATTCATCAGAAGAATCAGATCGCCCTTCGCCTTCTTCTCTCCCATGTTGCACATTTTGGAAAAGTGAAAGGGCATCGGCTCATAGAGATAGGTAAAACCGTACGTCTTCTGCAGCGCCTCCATTTTCTCCCGATTTTCCTCACTGCTCCCATTGTCCACCACAATCCACTCATAAAAGCGGTACTGTGTCTTTTCCTTAAAGGAGCGCAGACATGCTTCCAGCACCTCGGGATGGTCTTTTGACGGAATGATCACGGACACCACGCGGTGCGGCGCAATCGCCGTATTTTCACTGCCGGACCGGGTGCACCGCTCCCTGCCGGAAACGGAAGTGTCATAGAGCAGATGATAAATATCCGGGTCCGCCCCCTGTCTGAGCACAGCCCGGCTTCCTCTGCGCATCAGCGTATCCTCCTTGAGCGTCACATATCTGGCGGAGGCGCCGGTCAGAAACCTTCCGTCTGCAAGTTCCTTTTTCAGACATGCCTGCACCAGGGAAAACTGTTCTCTTGGCGAGGCGTCCTGTCCTGCCCCGTCAAAGACTCCGTCCGGCGGACAATACTTCCTGTGGTAAAGCACCGCTTCCAGATGACCGACTGCCTCCTGCCTCCTTTTGAAATCCCCTTCCGTCAGCTCTGTGATCTTCTCCTCCAGCCGCAGGCACAGCTCATAAAACCCAAGATCGGGATCTTTCATGCTCACCATCCGATAGCTCATGCTGTCAAGCACACCGACACGGACCGCCACGAAATGCCCCCAGTATTGAAACGCGAGGAGGGTATCCGGGGAATAGGCAGGTTTCAGCCAGGGCTCCATCCGTTTCGCCAGATCCTCCCAGTAGAAATCCTCATCCGCATAGGCCAGAAGGCAGTCCTCATGTGTTGAAAAATAGGAGCGCACCTCGGAAAACACATGGGGCGCCAGCAGACCGTCGCCATAAGTCAGAATGCGGACGTCCGTCCCGGGCACCGCAATCTCCCGAAAGCCCTGCACGGCAACGGGCTCCGGCATATTTATAACACCCGTATTTTTATTCTCACAATCCGCAATCCACTGCAGATAGGGGTTGGACTGCCGCCAGAGCGTCTCCTCGTAGGCGCACCGTCTCTCCTCCGAGGCCGTAAGGGCCGATACCTGCTCTGCCGAAGCCGGCACACCCTTCATCCGGCGCACTGCGCTTCGCACAGGCGCCGATGCCTTCGCCGCCATTCTGTACAGCGGATTGGCACAGATCCGATTCAGATTATCCTGCAGATCCGCCTGCTTTCTCTCCGCATCCGCGATATGCCCGGCCATCTGGGTATTCTTTTTTCTTTCCTCCTCGTAGGCTGCCATATAGTAGGCCACCCAGTCATAGCGGTTTTTCTGAATGCTCATCAGTTAAACAATCCCCTTTTCTGCAAATGTTTCATCGTTTCCGCCGGCACCGCGGTCACCTCCATGACCGCCTCCAGATGGTTCTCCTCCTCAGAGGGCAGTCCCCAGAGGGAGAGGGTAATATTCGGGTCCTCCGTAGGAAAGGCATAAGTGTCCTCCCCGATTTTAAACCCGTTCATCTGAATCTGTTTCCCTTTTAACGGAACCTCCACACCGTTCCAGCCAATCCTCTTTATATAGATCACACAGGCATGACTGCCGGGATCAATCCGCACCGCGCTGCGCCCTCTGGCGATACGCACGGAAAGTTCCACCGTACCCTCCCCGGTGCGCAAAACCTCTTCTCCGTCTTCCTCCGGGAAAAAGGACTGCTCCTCCTGAAATCCCTTCCCGGTATCCTCATAGATCTGTATGCGGTTATCCGCAGGCTTATTTGCCAGCCCCTCACAGAAATCTGTCAGCTGGTAGACGGGCTGGCCGATCGCCTCCCTGATCTCCGCCAGGGAAAGTCGTTTCCCTGTCACATACTTTTGAAATTTCATCTCCTGTCTGCGGTACTGTTCCGCTTCCGCCGGACCGATTTCTAGCTTGTTCATTATTAAATCTGGGTTTAATTCGTTTCTTTTCTCGTCTTCCAGCAGATAACAGTAGAGCGCGCGGAATGCAATCTCCCTGGTTTCTATGGTTCTGTCAAAGGTCCATTCGCAGTCGATCAGCCCCCATTTTTCCTCATCCAAATAACACTCGGTATGATTCTTCCGATTTTTTTCCTTCTTTTCATCACAGTTGTTACTTCCCTGTGGAATCAATATGTTCGCAAAAATAAGGTCGTAATCTGCGATCTCCTTCTCCTCGCCCCAGGCAATCCGTTTCAGGTACTCGTCGAACAGGCTGTGGAACCCTTCCAGATCTTTTTGCTGCAGCCGCTCGTCCAGAATTTCCTCCAGCGTCTTTCCTTCCAAAAATTCAATCGTGATATAAGGAGTGCCATCCGCCTCTCTTTCCAGCTTGCATGCATTGACGGCAAGTCCGCTTCCCCGATACCGTTCATCCAGCTTTTCGCAGGCCGAAGCGGTGGCTTCTATGTGTGTCCATGCCGCTTTAGATAGCGGGTGTTTTTCTATTTTCTTTCCAAATCCCGTGCTTCTCTGCAAGGTTTTGATCTGAAACTCTTCCTTTCTGTCGTTGGAATACTTCACATATTCTTCCGACAGGGCAGGCCCCAGAAGGAGCATGTAGGAATTGGAGAAGAGCGGAAACTGCCCTTCCTTGAGTACGGTGTCAAAAACCCGCTTTTCGTCAAAGAGCTGTATTCTGTCGCGGTCAAAATTACGCATGTTATTTGATAGTTCTCCCCGCTTCGGCAGCCTTCTGTCGGAATAGAGGGTTGTCATAAACTTATAGTCGGGATAAGGATAATACATCTGCATCTCCGAAAAGCCGCATCTTTCGGCTATAGCAAGAAGCCCGTCTCTCGTAAAGGTGCGCACCACGCCGCCCTCCGGGTAATCCTCGATACCGCTAAAATATGTGCCCAGATGGTCTTCCCTGCATCCGGCCCAGTACTTTAATCCAAACTTATTCTCTATGGCAATGGCAATATGTCCCCCCGGCTTCAGATGCTTTCTGATAATGCGCAGGAAATCATCAAAGGGCGTTTCAGAACCGATATATGCCTGGGCATACTCGAAGACGCCAATCAGACAGATATAATCATAGTCAGCCGGCAGATCCGGCTCCACATCCTGAAAATTGCCCACATGGATCGTCACATTGTCCGCCTCCATATGGCGGTAGGCGTTAATCATGCTGCGCTTTTTGGACAGCTCCACGCAGGTCACTTCCCCGGCCCGCCGCGAGAGCGCCCCTGTGATGGCGCCGCAGCCCGACCCGACTTCCAGCACTTTCATGGCCCGGTTGATCGGCAGCCACTCCACAATGTTCTCCCTGAGCGGAGAGAGGTGATACAGAATCTCCCAGCTCTTCCTCTCCTCTATGATCTTCTGGTATTCCACCTCCGCACAGTTGCGCGCGATCTTGAGAAGCTCGTCCTCAATTTCCCCGTCACAGTACAAGTCTTCCCCAGGGTAATATGTTAAATCCAGTTTTATTTTCCCGATTCGCTCTGTTTTCTCTTCCGGCATAGTCCGTCCTTTCCCATTCAGGGCCGCAGAAACATTTTCACTCTGCTTCGCACAAAATTTCCAAATTCCGCATAAATTCTACATTTATACCGCATGTTATTTTATTCTGTATATAAAATAACACAACCTCTCTAATTTCCCCTTTTAACTACTTTCACAGTTCAATTAATCATTTCCTTAAATCCTG
Organism: uncultured Lachnospiraceae bacterium; assembly: GCA_910579285.1. Taxonomy (GTDB): domain Bacteria; phylum Bacillota; class Clostridia; order Lachnospirales; family Lachnospiraceae; genus UBA3282. The sequence goes on from CAJTTT010000002.1 coordinate 85,074, forward strand.
TTTAAATCTTCCATTTCCAGTCATCCGGCTCCCGACGGTTTTCTCCCACCCGATCCCGTCACTCGGTTCGGTTTTTCAAAAAAATAACACATATCATTTCACTACAACCCTGGAATTCATGTCATAAAACCCTACCGTATCCTTGTCTGATATCACCGTCACGCTCAGCACGTCATAAAGCCTGTGATACACCGTGAAATCATCCTCCTCATACCCGGTCACACCCAGCGAGAGAAGGTATTCTCCCCCCTGCAGATTCATATCCTGGGTGAAGGTAATTTCCTTCGTCTCCCCGGCCTCCACAGACTCCAGAAAGGCCTTCTCAAACATTGTGTTTGTGCCCGTGATCTCCGTGCCGCGCACTGTTTTGATGGTAAACGCAAAAATCGGCGCGGCTATCCTCTCCGTCATCTCCACGCGCATATGAATGGTGAACGCGCTGCCTTTTAAAATGGTAGCAGTTCTCGTCCCCTTATCATCCGTTATATAGTATTCCGTAATCTCCGCCTTTTTAGAACCGTACTCTAACAGGTCCGGGTTTTCCGCGCAGCCGGTCTTATGGGAGGCGTTCTTCTCTCCCGGTTCCGCTCCATCCAGCTTACTGCCGTCCACTCCCTTCGCCGCCATCGCGCGGAGCTGTTCATCGTCCAAGAGACGTTCTCCTTCCGCCTCGGGAGCCGTATACTGCCCAACCAGCACCTGCTTATAGGTGTCTATCATCTGTTTTGGCGCGCCTTCCCCCAGCTTGATCCCCTGATTCAGGAGCACCACCCGGTCGCAGTATTTGCTGATGCTGCTCAGATCATGGCTGACGAAGACAATCGTCTTGCCCATCTCCTTAAACTCTTCAAACTTGTGATAACATTTGGCCTGAAAAAAAACATCGCCAACCGAAAGCGCCTCATCCACAATCAGGATTTCCGGGTCGATGTTGATGGCTACCGCGAAAGCCAGCCGCACGAACATGCCGCTGGAATAAGTCTTGGCAGGCTGGTACACATAATCGCCGATATCCGCGAAGGCCAGAATCTCATCCAGCTTCTGGTCGATCTCCTTCTTGGAAAATCCGATCATCGTGCCATTCAGATATATATTTTCTATGCCGTTGTACTCCATGTTAAATCCGGCGCCGAGCTCCAACAGGGCAGAAATGCGTCCGTTGACTTCAACCTCACCCGCCGTGGGAGAAAGAACACCTGTTATTATTTTAAGAATGGTAGATTTCCCGGAACCGTTTGTGCCGATAATGCCCACGCACTCCCCCTGTCTGATGGTCATATTGACCCCTTTTAAGGCTCTGTGCTGCGTATGGTGCTTCCCACGCCCGATGTGGAGCGCCTCCTTGAGCCTGTCCGAAGGTTTGTCGTAGAGTTTATACACTTTTTCCAGATCCGTGACCTTGATCGCAATATTATTGTCCATAGTATTCCTTCTCATTTCAGTTCCGCGCACGCCACGCTCCGGCCGAACTGTTTATAATACATCTGCGAAGTGGCTTCTCAGTCTTCTGAACACCAGCGTCCCAATACAGAACATGCTGATCGTGAAAATCCAGAAATAGGTGGAGGAGTAAAAATGCTCCCAGAACCACACTTCCTCAAAAATCGCGCTCCGATAGCCGTTAACAATGTACACAAGCGGATTCAGCTTAAAGAGAGTTTTCATGTTGTCGTTTGGCAGCATATTGATATTCCACATGATGGGGGTCGCCCACATGCCGATCTGGAGCGCAATGCTGATCACCTGCTGCAGATCCCTGATGAAAACCACCAGCGCGCTTGTCAGATAGCTCAGTGCCAGCACAAAGAAGACAAGGCACAGGCTGTAATAGAGAAGCTGCACGGTGTAGATCGTGGGCGTATAACCGTAGCACACCGCCACCACCAGAAGAATCCCTACAAAAAACACATGGATGAACGTGGCCGCCACCACCTTGATGATGGGCAGGATACTGATGTTGAACACCACCTTCTTGACCAGATAGGTGTACTCCACCAACGCCATCGTCCCCTGTGAAATCGCCTCCGAAAAATAGAACCAGGGCACCAGCCCCGCCATCAGATAGAGCACATAGGGCGGCGCTACGCCGTCCGCCGCCAGAAACTCCACCCTCGCCTGAAATACTTTGTCGAACACGATCCAGTACATCAGCACCGTCACCACGGGCTGGGCCAGCGCCCACACAATCCCGAGATAGGAGCCTGCGTACCGCTTTTTGAAATCATTTTTGGCCAGCTTCCATATCAGTCCCCTGCTCTGGAAAAGTTCCACCGGGATGGTCACAATCCTGTCATAATAGATCGTAAACATGATGCAGGTGAAGGTGATCAGCACACAGCCGCTGACCTTCTTCATCTGCTCCGTCACCTGATCAGCCAGGGGATTGTGGTGCAGAATCAGCACAGACGCCAAAAGCAGGCCAAGTCCCCAGAATATTGCTATTGCTGCGGACTTCGGAAACCCTTTTTTCTTTATGATGTTTTTCTCACCCTGCTTCTTATCTTCCATGTCACTGCCGTCTCACATTGGTATATGCGGAAAGTCCTTCCCAGTTCTTATCCTTATCGGACATCACAAGTTCCATGCCCTCGGGAACCGGCCACTCGATTCCGATCTCCGGGTCGCTAAAGAGGATGCCGCCCTCATCGTTCGGATGGTAAAAATCCGTGCATTTATAGGCAAATTCTGCGTAATCGGAAAGTACCAGAAAGCCGTGGGCAAAATTCTTCGGGATAAAAAACTGTTTTTTATTTTCCGCTGAAAGCGTTACGCCGTACCACTTGCCATAGGTCGCAGATCCAGGCCGCAGATCCACCGCCACGTCAAAAACCTCTCCGGCAATCACCCGCACCAACTTGTCCTGGGGGTAATTGATCTGAAAATGCAGTCCTCTGAGCACGCCCTTCACGGACGCGGACTGGTTATCCTGCACAAAAACCTGGTCGATCCCCGCCGCCTTATAGTCCTCATAGTGGTAGGTCTCCATAAAATAACCCCTGTTATCTCCAAACACCGCCGGGGTAATCACTTTAAGACCTTCGATTTCGCACGTCTCCACCGTTATTTTTCCCATCGTAGTTTCCTCCTTATTTACCGTTCGGCCCGCACCCATTCGCCGCCTGTCTTTTCATCGTTCAGCTTGCGCCCATCTTCCCCGATACGGAGAATGCCCGCTTTTACCGTTCAGCTCACGCCCATCTTCTCCGATACGGAGAATGCCCGCTTTTGGCATTCTCCCGAGTGAAACGGAGTTGCAAAGCAACTCCTAGAACTTCTTGGCGTCCCGTCCGATGGCGGGACGTCTTTAGAAGTTCTTTTCACTCTGCTAATCTATTGGCACATTTCCCGTATCCCCGTTCACCACGCCGGAATACCCGGCCGCGCCTTTGGCATGGTTGATGGAAGTGTCTATATTCATATAACACAGGTTCAGATCCACATTGGTGGAGATGCCGTCCACCGTTCCCTTCGAGGTGTACTGCCACATATGATAGTAATACGCATCGTATGTAGGCACATCCGCATACTCCGCAAGCCAGATCCGATAATCCGACAGTCTGGACATGTCAATCCTGTCATTGAGCCAATTGCGGGAGGCGTATACGCCTGTCTCGTACCCTGCGGCCTCTATGGTCTGCAGGAAAGCCCTGTGCGCCCTTGTCCGCTCATCGCTGTCCAGCCCGTCGGCTCTTCCCCTGCCTCCGGCGCTCTCACTGTCAAGGAATACCGGGTAATCCACGTCATAGTTTTCGATCAGACGGATTACCATAGAAGCCTCCTCCACAGCCTCCACTTCATCCAGAGCCTGGGTGAAGAAATAAACGCCCACGGGAATGCCCGCCGCGATGGCTCCTTCTATGTTCTCCTTGTACCTGGGATCAATGACAAGCGCACCAGTGGTCGCGCCGCGGTACCCGCAGCGGATGATGGCAAATTCGACGCCGGCCTCCTTCACCGCCTCCCAGTTGATTTCCTGGTTCCATTTGGACACATCAATGCCGAGCTTTGCGCTGCCGTTGTCAAACTGAAGCCCCGTATTCTCGGTGCCGTCCGCGCTCTCCTCCGCGCCGTTGACCGCCTTATCCTCCTTCTCGGGGTCAATGTCGTCCTCTGTCAGCATCAGATACTCAATGTTGTCGATCACCCGGTACTCGATATCCTGCCGTACCTGTATCGTCGTGATGGTATTCGGCACGCGGAAGCCGTCCTTCTCATTGAGGAACACACTGTATTCCCCGGACCGCAGGCCGTCCACATAAATCACGCCGTCCTCATCATGGTCCGTATACTCTCCCACATCCTGAATCGTGACGGTGAAATCCGCCCCCGTCACCAGCCGGCCCACGCTGTCCACCACCATGATCCGAAGATCCTTGGACACGGAACTCATCATCAGCGACACGCTCCGGCCGGAGTAGGATTCTATGCTCTTAAACTTCACTTCGGGATCAAAAAAGGTTTCATCCCTCAGAAAAGCAGACAGATCGCTTCCTATCTGTCCACTTTCCGGCTCTTCCCCCTCTGTCTGCGCAGGCGTCCCTTCCTGCACCGGCTCAGCGGCGGCAAGACCGAGCTTTCGCTCCACCGTATCCCAATTTGCAATGGCAATCACCGCAAACACCGCCAGAAATATGACGATCATGCCGGCCATCGCTCTTCTCATCCGCTTAGAGTCCATTTGCAACCTCTACTATATACTGTCCGTAGGCAGTTTTCATAAGCGGCTCCGCCAGCTTAAGCAGCTGCTCCTTTGTGATAAATCCTCTCCTGTACGCAATCTCCTCGATACAGGAAATATAAAGTCCCTGCCTCTTCTGGAAAGCCGCCACAAAATCCGCAGCGTCAAGCAGCATATCGTGGCTTCCCGTATCCAGCCACGCAAAACCGCGCCCCAGCGTTTCCACGCGCAGCGTTCCTCTGCGCAGATATTCATTGTTTACGCTCGTAATCTCTATCTCGCCTCTGGCGGAAGGCTGCACATTCCTTGCAATCTCCACCACGTCATTGTCGTAAAAATACAGCCCCGGCACCGCGTAGTTGCTCTTCGGATGCTCCGGCTTCTCCTCGATGGACAGCGCCATGCCGTTCTCGTCAAACTCCACCACGCCGTACTCCCTCGGATCTCTCACATAATAGCCGAAAATAGTCGCGCCGCTCTCCCTCGCCGCCACTTCCTTAAGCACCTTGGAAAAGCTCTGCCCGTAGAAAATATTGTCGCCAAGGATCAGCGCCACACTGTCCGTCCCGATAAAATCCGCGCCGATGATAAAGGCATCCGCAAGTCCTCTCGGGTACTCCTGCACCGCGTACTCCATGCGCAGGCCAAGCTGCTCTCCCGTGCCGAACAGCTCCTGAAAAACAGGAAGGTCCCTGGGTGTGGAAATGATCAGGATCTCCCTGATGCCCGCCAGCATAAGAATGGATAGTGGATAATAGATCATCGGTTTATCGTATATCGGCATGATCTGTTTGGAAACCGCCTTGGTCAGCGGATAGAGCCTGGTGCCCGAACCGCCCGCTAAAATAATTCCTTTCATCGCTCTCTCTCCTGTTCCTTCAAAAAACTTTGCTGTCAGAACGTTACTTCCCCGTCGTGATCTACCAGCGACGCCGAGGTAACGCTCTCCAGATCCATCAGTTCCTCCACAAGCCTGCCGCCCTCGGCAGTCCTGACTTCCACTGCCATGTTCAGCTTATCTTTCGTCAGATTGCGCGCTTTCACCTGAGACATGCCGCAGTGTTTTCCGACAATCTCCATGATCCGCCCTTCCGTCCTGTAATCGGAGGCGTTCACCAGCAGGATCACCGCCGGCACGCCAGCAGGCACCCTGTCAAATAATAATATTATCACAGTTATGACGATTGATGCAACTACCGCCACCACAGCGAAGCCCGCGCCGCATATGATGCCGGCGCTGATGGACCAGAACAGAAACACCAGATCCATCGGATCCTTGACGGCGGTGCGGAACCGCACAATGGACAGCGCGCCCACCATACCGAGAGAAATCACGATATTGGACTGTATCGTCAGAATAACCGCCGCCGTAATCACGGCAAGCGCAATCAGCGAAAGATTGAAATTGCGGTTATAAAAGGCATTTTTGTTGACCGTTCGGTAAATCAGAAAAATATAGGCCGCTACCAGCACCGTAATCAGCATGCATACGACAATCTGCGCCACGTCAATCCGAACCGACGCGTAGCCCTCCAAAAACGATTTTTTAAAAATATCCAGAAAACTCATACCCTCACTCCCCCGCAGCAATTATATTTTCGGCATAAATAATATTTGGAAAAGCTCGTCCACTGTAGGGAATCGAGCGACAACTGATTTCTGATGTAAGCAGGCAGAAGCTCATCCCACTTTACTTCCAGAATGCTCTCCCCCGTACCAAGCACGCTTCGAAGCGGAATCTCGGTCTGCAAAAAACCTGCGATGTCGTTGGAGGACGCAATGCTGTCATCAAAGGTCACTCTCACGTTTCCCGCATCGCACACAAAAGGTACGCGGGTGTACTGCACAATCACCACCGGGCGCAGGTTTTTCATCCGCATCTGGTGAAACATGGCTTCCTGTCTGGGTGAAACCGCCCCGTCCGGCCCCGGTATGCCGCCCGCCATAAACTGTTCACACTGGGAGCGGGTGATGGGGCAGGCGGTCTTTCGTGTCATACCCCGCCGCTTCGCCTTACATTCCAGACTGATCCGGGACGCATCGCAGTTGTAAAACCGTATGCGGTATTTTTCCCGCGGATCGTCCCCGTTTTCGTTTTCATAAAAGCAGTCGTCATCCGGGCTGTCAAAGTAGAGACTGCGGATCAGATACGCCCCGTCAGCGCCCGCATGGGCATCCCTCTCCAGAACACCCTGCGCCCGGAGCTGCAGCACCGCCTGCTGCCTGGCGTCTATCCTGTATTTATACTCGTGCCTGTACTCTGTCACAGCCCTTGTTCTCCCTGCGAAATATAGACCTTCCCCTCCGTCCGCGCCTTTTCCTCCACGGCGCTGACACGGCAGCTTCCCCGGTATACATACAGGTCGGAAGCCCCGCGGAAACCGTTTCGCCCAGCGATCACCGAAAGCGTGCCGCCGTTAACCTCTATAACGCCCCTGTCCTCCGCGCCCTGATTGGCCGTGCGAAGCCCGTTCTGCTCGCTCTCGATGTCCACGGAAGCATGGTACATATAAATGCCGTCGTTGCCACGGATCCCGTCGCCTTTGGCCTGCACCGAAAGGGTTCCATCCAGAACCTTGATTCTGTCTTTGCTGCGGACGCCGTCCTCATAATACCCGGACACCCGCAGCGCACCGTCCCCGTTTATCGTCAGGTCACAGACGCTGTAAAGGCAGGCCGGAGCTTCTTCGCAGTCCTCATAAGCAGGCGAGTCCGTCAGCACGCTCTCCGTATCTGACACAAGTGTCACAATAACTTTGGCCGCCTCCCTCACCCACAGCGCGGGGCCCTTTGCGGAAGTGATCTTAACCCCGTCCAGGTACAGGTGCACCAGCTCATCCTCCTGCGCATCGACAATGACCTGTCCCTCCAGACTGCCGGAAAGCCAGATATCGCCTCCCCCGGAAAGAATGATCTTCCCGCCTTCACAGGCATCCAGATCCATCCGCTCCGTCTTCTCCACGTCCTCCGGCTCCGTTCTCAGGTCATGCTTTGTTCTGCGGTCCTGTTTCAGCCGCTCTTCCAGCCATTCCTCGTCCTGCCTGGCCTGCACCGCTTCACCGTTACTCCCGGTCTGCGCTGCTGCCGCTTCGCCATTCTGCCCGGCCTGCACTGCCGCCTCCTCACCGTTTTGCCCGGCCCGCGCTGCATCGCTCTCCCCGGCACAGGCCGTAAGAGACAGCGCCGCACACAATGCCAGCACAGTACAGGCTGCCCTGCCAGTTTCTGTCTTGCTCTTTTTTCTCATACACTTACTTTCCCGCCAAACGAAAAACTTTCCCCGCAAGGCGTTCCGCCACGCCAAGTCCCGCTGCCGCCAGAAGCGCCAGCACAGAATAGCGGAACACAAAGCTGCTGTCATAGATGGAATAATAGACCTCTTCTCCAAGGAACTCCGTGGAAAAGCTGACGGTAACCGCTCCCTTCATCACATAGAGCGCCGCATACACCAGACAGGCGATGACAAGATCATGCACCAGCCAGTTCACAACCGCCCTGCCCGTTTCCTTCCATCCCGCAAGTTCCTTCTCCCCTGCTATTTTCCAGGTAATCATTCCCGGCACAAGCAGCAGTAAAATTATCATACAAACCATTGTTACCTCCCAGCCGGAACAGTTTTACCGCGATGACACACCCGGTTCCTCCCGCGCAAAAACTGCTCTCAGACAGATTCCTTCCTTCGTCACGGCCGCCTCGACCGTTTCCCTGTCAGACTCACAAGTCCCCTGCCAGCCCACAAACCGATATCCTTCGGCCGGTATCGCCGTGGCCGTCACAGGATAGTCCGTGAAATAGATGCCCCGCCACTCCCCGCTCTCCAGATCGGGGGTGATGGTGTTTAATCGGATCGTGCCTCCCTGCGCTCCCACAACCGCTCCAGTCTGGGACAGGTCTTCATTTTCTGACGCCTCCGACATTTTTGTCATTTCCGGCGTGTCTGTCACACACACCGTCTGCAGAACCACCTCCCCGGTCTCCCCGGAAAGTTCCAGCGCTTCCGCAAAGTGGGGCACCGCATAGTCCGCCCTCTTTCCATAAAACTCGTCTATCACCCCGATATTCTCCCAGAACGTGTCCGCCGTATATGCCCCTGCGTTAAATCGGTGATAGCTTTTCTCCATAGGGGCCGCATAGCGGGCCGCCATCTCATATAGTTTACCATGAACATCCTTGTACGCAAAGTTTTTATTTATCATATCCATAAAGGTCAGGCCAAACTGCTGCCGAAACGACTCATTGGCAGTCAGCTGTGACATAAGAGGGGTGGTCAGAGGACTTCCGAACCAATGCGACTCCTCCAAAAAAGCGTTGGACGCATAAGTGCTCATGCCATCCTCATAAATACCTGTGGACTCGTCAGTATCGTACACACCCCAGCGCCATCTCCCATCCCCGTATTCGGACGTCCCGTCCTCATTCCGGCTGCGCCAGCAGCACAGATTATTAAGCGGCCAGTCCGTATTACCGATGTAGATTTCAAAACAGTAGTGGTCGATAAAACTCTGTATATCCATCATCCGGCCGATCTCTCTGTATGCCTCCGGCTCAGACAGATCCGTCTCATAGGCGTAAGACACCAGCTCCTGATACAGCGCAAGATCCTCCTCCTCACCGACAGACACCCGCTTATCCTGTTTCACCACGATAATCTCGTCCTCCGAAAGCCCGTACTTCTCCTCGAAATACGCTGCGCTGAAGCGGGACTGCAAATTATATAATCCCCAGTATTCCCCGTTTAAGAACACGGCGCACGGCTCTCCCGGCTGCGTCTCTATATCCCGGTCAGCCACAAGGGACTGGTTAAACACATCCCGCAGCATCGTCACGTTGGTGTCGATTGAGCCGGACGTCCGAAGCATCTTTGATGCCAGCCCAAGCACATCCTCCCCGTACTCCTGTCTGGCATAGAAGTTTAATCCCTTCTGCCGGAGGTTTCTGGAAGACCCGCCGCGCACCCTGACGCCGATCCTCTCCTCGCCAAGCAGCCGTCCCTGCGCGTCAAACAGGGCTGCCTGAACCGGCCTCTCCTTCGTCTTGTCCGCATGGGTATAGTTCGCCGTAAAGGAGCGCCATATCACGCTCCCGTAATCCCAGGAACGCCCCTGTTCGCGGTACTCCTCCTGTTTTCGGTAATTCCTGTAATTTACCATCCATGTCTGATAGTCATCACCCAGCATGTAAATGCCCCGGTCCTCGGAAAAGAAATCCGCCGGATCCGCCGTCAAAGACAGCGTCATAATATCCTCATATCCCGCCTTTTCCTCAAATCCCACGAAATATACTGCCGATGCAGTTTCGCTGACCTCCCCGGCCCCGTTAACCACAGCCGCCTTCACCACCGTGCCCTTGTCAATGCGCTCCGCCGGCTGATAATCCCCGTCCCGCGAAATGCCAGTAATATTGGCATAGTAATTTTCCCTGCCGCTGCCGTCCTCTATGAGGAACGGTTCCGTGTAAAGCGCCGACTCCGCCGTCGGTTCACTGCCGTCTGTTGTATAGTAAATGCGCTGCCCCTGCTCCGCCGTCAATGCCAGCTCGAAAGGCTGCTCGTAAAAGCCGCTCTCCGCCGAAAAACGGGGCGCCTCCAGCGTCGGGATCACATAGGTTTCCAGATTTTCGTTTCCCGCTCCGGGACTTCCGTTTTCGACAAGGCTCCACGAATCGCATCCGTCCTTCTGTCTGGCATAGGAAACATCCACTGCAAGGGGCGGCACTTCCACCCTGTCAACCGTATTCCCGCTGCCGTCAGCAAGAGTCAGGGTTTCCCCTGTCTCCTTCAGCCGGAACCCGAGATAATAACAGATTTCCCCGCTTTCGGCATTCTCACTCTGCCCGCCGGATCCGTCCGCGAACAGAAGCAGATAGGAGCGCGGCCCGATCACCATGTCCTCCAGCCGTGTATCCTCCGAAAGTTCCTCCCGGTCCGTCAGATACCAGCCGTCCAGCGATACCGATGTCAGGGACGGATTATACAGTTCAATGTAATCGCTGCTCTTTCCCCTGCCATCCAGCGCCAGACTCAGATTATTGGCGCAGACCTCATTGATCACAATATGCCTTCCCGCATAGTCATCATAGGCAATTCCCGCCAGCAGAACCGCCCAGACGGCAGAAAACGCAAGAAGAAAACCGCGCCCGGCTCCCCCTGCGCCAAACCCTTTCCGCAGCTGAAACAGTCCCAGAACAAACGAGAAGCCGTATGCCCCCGCAAAGCAGAAGGCATACAGCAACAAGTTCACATGATATTTCGGGTAGAAAACCACTCTGCCAAAAAGCGCGTACAGCATGCCCGAGACAGCGGCAAGAATCACCAGAGCGAAGCACAGTGTATCTACCGCAAGCTGCGCCCGGTTTTTCTTCTCCCTGTTCCTGTATCGCAGGACGGCCGGTATCAATCCCGGTATGACAAATAAAATAACGCCCGATACGAATCGCCCCATATCACACCTTTACTTTGCCTGGTACATCTCCTCATAATACTTCTGGTAATCGCCGCTTGTCACATTCTTCATCCATTCCTCATGGGCGAAATACCATTCGATGGTACGGCGGATGCCGTCCTGAAACATCGTCTCCGGCTCCCAGCCGATCTCCTCCCGGATTTTGTCCGGCGCGATCGCATAACGTCTGTCATGCCCCTTTCGGTCTTCCACATAGGTGATCAGATCCTCCGTCAGATGTTCCCTTCTTACGTCCGTCTCCGGGAGCATATCGCGCAGCGTCGCTATAATCGTCTTCACGATCTCAATGTTCTGCTTTTCGTTGTGGCCGCCCACATTGTATGTCTCAAACAGCCGTCCCTTCTCCTGTACCATGTCGATGGCCTTGGCGTGATCCTCCACATAGAGCCAGTCGCGCACGTTTTTCCCATCCCCGTAGACGGGAAGTTTCTTGCCCTGCAGCGCATTGTTGATGATCAGGGGAATCAGCTTCTCCGGGAACTGGTAAGGCCCGTAATTGTTGGAGCAGTTCGTTATATTGGCCGGGAAATGATAGGTGTCCATATAAGCCTTCACCAGCATATCCGATCCTGCTTTGCTGGCGGAATAAGGACTGTGCGGCGCATAGGGCGTTGTCTCGTAAAAATACCCGCCGTCATCTTCCAGAGAACCGTACACCTCGTCGGTGGATACATGCAGAAACCGCTTGTCCTCCCGGAAACCGCCGTCCGGCAGTTCCCATGCCGCCTTCGCGCAGTTTAGCATCACCGCCGTGCCGTACACATTGGTCTGCACGAACACCTCCGGGGTTTTGATGCTTCTGTCCACATGGCTCTCCGCCGCGAAATGAACCACTCTGTCGATGTCATTTTCGGCAAAGATCTTCTCGATGGCTTCCTTGTCGCAGATATCCGCCTTGATGAACATGTAATTGTCTCTGTTCTCCACTTCCTTCAAATTTTCCGGGTTGCCCGCGTAGGTCAGCGCGTCCACGTTGATGATGCGGATCTCATCCCCGTACTTTTTGAACATATAGTGAATATAGTTGGAGCCAATAAAACCCGCGCCCCCGGTTACCAGATACGTTTTCATAATTGCATCCCGCCTCCTTATTTTAATAGTTTACATAACTTATATTCATATCCACGTTGGTGCTGATGCCGCTCACTTTTCCCTTGGAGGAATACTGCCACAGGTCATAGCGTGTCGCTGTGTAAGTGGGCGCGCTCGCGTACTGCGCCAGCCAGAGCTTATAGCCCGTCAGGCTCGCCGTGTTGATCTTCTCGGTAAACCATGTCTTATTCGCGTAGACGCCCGCCGCAATGCCGGAGTTCTGTACGGTCTGGCAGAATGTCTTACACACCGCTGTTCTCATATCACGGCTGATGCCGTCAGCCCTTCCGCCGCTGGCCTCCACATCGAGGAACAGCGGGTAATTCAGACCGTAGCCTTTCACCAGGTCAATGGCCATAGAAGCCTCCTCCACAGCCTCCACCTCGTTGACAGCCTGGCTGAAGAAGTATGCGCCCACTTTGAGGCCCGCCGCCTTCGCGCCTTTGATATTGCTTCTGAATTTCGGATCCTCCACCAGCACGCCCGTGGAGTAGCCGCGGTAGCCGCAGCGTATGATCACATAGGACACGCCGGAGTTTTTCACCGCATTCCAGTCGATATTGCCGTTGTGCTTGGAAACGTCGATTCCCATCGCGCCCGAACTTTTCGCCAGCTTTCCGTCACTGCCGAAGTTGTATTTCGCACCCTGGATGACCTGTTCCCCTGTCACATAGTTTCCGTCTTTATCGTAAAAATAAACATGTCCGTCAATGGTCTGCCAGCCTGTGTACTTGTAGGCCGAGGACGCTTTCACCTTTTTATAAAAAGCATCCCGCTTCCCGTACTCCTTGTAGGTCGCCTCCTCATAATCCCCGTCTGCATTTTTAAAGTAAAGCTGGTTGCCGTCCTTGTCCTTAAGCTTCGTATTCTCATCGACAGCAGCTTCCGCTTTCAGCACTTTGATCTTGAAGGACTCCTTGATATCCTCAGCTCCTTCCGGGTTCTTGCAGACGGCCCGGATTTTCACCTCGCCCTCGGCAACGCCCGTAACCTCGCCCTTCTCGTTTACTTTTGCAATCTTCTCATCATCGCTGCTCCAGGTAACTTTGCCTCCCTTGGGGTTTGTCTCCGCCGTCAGTGTCACCTTTTTGCCGGCTTTCACTTCCTGCTCACCGCTTATGGACAGCTTCGTATAGACCACTTTGTCCTTGTCTTTATCCTTATCTTCGTCTTTATCTTCGTCTTTGTCCTCATCCTTGTCTTTGTCGGGATCCTTGTTCTCGTCCTCTTTGTTCTGATCATCCCCTGTCCCGGATTCGTTTACTGTCACGGAACAGCTAAAGTCGTGGAGGTTACTTCCGACTATCACCTGTGCTGACACCGTTGTACTCCCCACCGAAACCGCCGTCACCGTGCCGCCTTCCACCGTGGCGATGGAAGAATCCGCAACACTCCACGACACCGAGTATTCCACCTGGCTGCTGCTGACGGAAATCGCCAGGGAATCGCTCTTCCCCTTTTCCAGGGTCAGGCTGTCCTTGTTGATAGACACCTTCACATCCGCGTAGGGGTCATCCTCCGCTTCAACCATCTTCCGAAAAGCGCCGGCCGACTGCCAGGGATCCGCAATTTTTTCCATCGGCACTTTCTCATATTCCGATGTTTCCTCCCCGATCGGGGTCTTCGTGGATTCCACCCACTCCACCGTGTCCTTCAGGGCGGATTCCTCCACGGTGTTCTTCTGTGTGGCTTCCTCCTTGGACACATTGATCTCCGCCTCAGTTTTCACCTCGTCCGCCACATCCACTTTCTGATAGGCGATCTTGTCTGTCACCTTGACGCTGCTGCTCTTAGATGGCAGCTTATATTTCCCGGCCGCCTCAGAAGGCAGCGGAAGCATTTTTACCTCATAGGTTCCGGCCGCAACTCCCGTCTGGTAAATCACGCCGTCCTTATCGTCATCCTTTAACTGAAAACTCTTCGCGCCGGAGACTTCCACTTCAAAGGGCACACCGCCGATCAGCTTGCCCGTCTCCTTATTGACGAACTTAATCTTCATATCAGACAGGATCGAAGTCAGATGAAGCTCCACCTCCACTTCGCCTTTCTCCTCTTCCTTTCCTGTCTCTGCCTGCTCTTCGGATTCCTCTTCCACCTCAATCATACCGCCAAGTCTGGCCGATTCTGAGACCGCCAGCAGGCCGCTCTCCCCGATTACGGAGATGCCTTCTATCTCCTCGCCCATATCTGCGAAAGCCGCCACCTGCTTCTCCACGGATTTCGCATGGACATAAATGCCGCCTGTGACAATCGCTCCTGCAAGCACCAGCACTCCCAGAAGAGCCACAGCCACATCCAGGGCGCTCATCTCGCTGATCAGGTACATCAGGCGGGCCGCAAATCCGTCATCGTCATCGTACTCATAATCCTCATCTTCGTAATCGTCGTCCTCGTAGTCCTCATCCTCGTAGTCTTCGTAATCCTCATCTTCGTAGTCTTCGTCCTCGTAGTCTTCGTCTTCGTAGTCCTCATCCCCGTAGTCTTCGTCTTCGTAATCCTCATCCTCGTAATCTTCGTCTTCGTAATCCTCATAGCGGGCAGATCGGGCTTGTCCGGCTGTACCTTTCCCACCTGCCGCAGCCGCCCCGTTTTTCGGGGGATGCGCGCGCTGATAAGACGCAATCATATCGTCATCAAGGCTCAAAAATTCCAGCGTGTCCTCCGTCACGCTGTCAAAGTCCTCATCGTCAAACCGATCATCCTCAAGCAGGTCCTCAAATCGGACCATTTTGCGCTTTTTTTCTGTATGTTGTCTTCCGTTTTTCTTATTCTGCATGATTCCCTCCAAATCGGAACTGCCTGCTGCACTGACACCACCTCGATTCTGTGATGTCCAAATATGCGTGTTTATGTAAACCTTAAATTAAAACAATTCTTTGCAATTATAGCATAAAAATGGCGGAATATCAAGATTTTTGTCGCGAGCAGAGGGTCTGGGAATTATGTAAATTGGCAAATCCTACGGCATTTACGCCTTTTCCGCGATAACTGCGCGATATGTTACACGATTTTTATGGCATTTTCGATAATATGCGCTTGACTTTGACCGCTTCAACTGACACAATATAAGGGCAACAGACAATCGGTTACCTTACAGTGATTATGGGAAAAGGGGAATTTTTCATGATGTACATGCATTACTGTAAGCGTTGCCAGCGGGTTCATATGCTGAACGGACACAAGCAGTTCTGTCCAAGATGTCAGGGAATGATCACCGAGCTGAAACTCAGTTATCTGGACTACGCGTCCATGGATGAATCGCAAAGAATATCCTTTTCTACCTGCTGTGCCGATGATGAGCAGCTCAGGAAACTGAGTACTACATATCGTATGTATAAGTACAGCAAATGGTACAAGGAACTGCAGCGTCAGCTCGCTCAGCCGGTGATCCATTCCTACACCGTGCCGGAATCGAACCCGATGGAAAACGCAGTATCAATTGTATCAGTTCTATGATACAACGCCGTGAAAGAGGGCGCTGCCCGGAATTTTCGGATTCCGGCCGGCGCTCTCTTTCTTTGGTCTATTCTTGATTTTATGCAAGTTATTAAGTTTTTATGAGGGACGCTTTTTACTGTAGATTTTTGGAAAAAATCATAGTAGAATAAATGAATATAATAAATACAGTCTTTTAGAAACAGACAAGACTTACAGGAGGCTATGAAACGAACTATGGGAGAAAATCTGGATAACAATAAATTACAGGAAGAAAAAGCGGCAGGCGTCTCAAAAAAACCGGGGAAACGTAAAAAAAACGATGGTTTTCGTATAAATATCCATCTGATCCTGCTGGGCGCCATTGTACTGGTCATCGGCTACTCTGCTTTCCGTCTCTATAAGTGGAACAAAGGAACACCTTCCGACTATGATCCGAACTACCAGACCACGGATTTTGACATCGAGGTGATGGACAACCTCATCCCGCTTGCACCCGATAAGCGCGAAGGATATGAGGACGACGGCGTGACAACCATCCTCTGTCTGGGCGATGATCCCTTCTCGCTGGAACAGGGTGAAAACGGCCTGGCGGAGCAGATCGCGAAAAAGACGGGCGCCGTGGTCTACAACGGTTCCTTCACGGGTACCACTATGGCGGCGCAGTTTGCCTCCTACAACGATGGCTATATCCTGGACGCCTTCTCCTTCTCCTATGTGGCGAAAAGCCTTGCGGGCGGAGATTTCGACCTGATGAAAACAGCAGCCACCTACAGCTACGATGAGAATTTTGCAAAAACGACGCAGATGCTCTCCGAACTTGACATGAACACCGTGGACATGATCTGCGTGATGTATGACGGCAGCGATTATATCAACAAGCGGCCCTGCGACGATCCCAACGCGCCCTACGCGGAGGTTACCTACACCGGCGCGCTGCGCTCGGGCGTAAAGGCCATCCAGGAGGCTTACCCCCACATCCGCATTGTAGTAATGTCCCACACCTTCTGCCACAGCATCAACGAAGAAGGAAACTTCCAGAACGGGGACCGGGCGGATCTGGGCCACGGCACGTTAAGCCACTATCTGCAGAAGGAGCTGGACGCCACAATGGACGTGAGCGTTTCCTTTATCGACAATTTCTACGGCTCCATCAATGAGGATAATTACCTGGATTATATGACGGATTACATCCACTTCAATGACGCCGGGCGCGAACTGCTGGCCCAGAGATTTGTGGACTGCATGTTCCCGGAACTGGCCGGGAAGGAGGCTGAGTAAGCGTTTTACACTGTTGCAATTTCCTGTTATACAAAAAAGAACCGGCGCTGTCCCGCGTCATGCCTCACATGACATGGGTACAGGCCGGTTTTCTTTGTGCCTGGTCGTTCCTTTCTCAGTATTCCACAGAAAACAGCTCCTCAAAGTCAAACCGCTCTGCCATATCCTTCGTCTCCGCCAGAACCTGCTCCATCTCCGCCATGCTCTTCACCTCGCACGTCCCGTCCGCAAAGCACTCCGTCATAAAACGGTTAAACCTTGCATGATAATGGGTGTAGTCCGCATAGTTGTTCAGGTCCGTCACAATCTCCTCCCGGTTCGGGAAATAAAACACCCGCACGTTATCGTAGGCAAGCACCGTTTCCGCGATATAAGCATACTCCCGCAAGGTAGCCTCCATATGATTTTCCTGCATGACATCATTCCAGTAAAGGATGCTGTAAGGCGGAAAAAAGATATAGAACGTGGTTTCCGGGTTCTGTTCAATATAAGGGCAGAGATTGACGCGCAGATTTTTTTCCGTGCTCTCTAAGAATGCGCCGGACGGCGTCTCCTCCTCCACTGTCTCGGGCGGCGCATAGTTGTGCATCACCCACTGTATATTGTAATATTCGTCCGTCCACCAGCTCTGGTAAACCGTGGACAGATCCGTCTTGTCCGGGTCAGCCAGCGGACGCAGCACATAGTTCAAAAGCACGTCCTTATTCAACAGATACGATACGTCATTGAAATAATTGTCATCGTACAGATAGGCCGGAATCGGATACTTTGTCTCCTCCACGCCCCCGGTGTAGGTCGTCACGTCAACCCCCAGAAAAACCGACTTCACCTCATGGCCGCTCTCAAAAATAAGATCCATGATATTCGCCTGGTCTTTCGGATAGGCGCCGCTGTAGCTCAGCTTAACGGCCTCAACCCCCAGCAGCTCCTCAAACCAGTGTGTGTTGAAATTCACGGTCATGGAAGAACCGAGGATCACGCTGTCGTAGTCCATGTGTTTCGCCATCCCCGGATTCTGGGTGAGCTGATTGTCCACCAGATAGGGAAAATCCGCAAGCGGCTCATGGTACTGGAAAAAGGGATCTACCCAGACCACCAGAGCCGCCGCCAGCAAAAGCAGAACGATGGTGGCAGACACGATAGACCATATCCAATATTTCAACCGCTTCATCCCGTTCCTCCTTAAAAATTGAAATACAAAAACGTGCTCACCCCGGAAAAGCTGAGGATGCACCATACCGTCAGTACCACCAGCGCCGCCGCCGAAACAGGGCCGTATTTCAGGCGCGCCGTCCGCTCCTGCGCATTTTTCCCCGCCATAGAAAAATACAGTCCCGCCGCCAGAATCAGAAACATCAGCAGATAACGGCTGAAGGACAGGTTGTCCAGATGCAGCACTTTGATCACATACCAGAATTCATCCGGCTGCAGGCATTCCGCCAGATCCAGGGAAATCTTTTTTAGCTCCCCCTTCCACGCCGTCAAAAGAAGCGCGTTCGCCTGCCCAATATCTTCCGCACGGAAATAGACCCAGGCCACGCTGACATAGAGGAATGTGGCTATTTGTGACATTATTGTCATAATTTTACTGCCGACTCTGCCGGCCAATCCCGTTCTGTCTTTCGCCGTGTCTGCGGCATCTGTTTTTCGCCGCACCCGCTTCTGCCAGAAGCGGGTCGCTGCATACAGCGTTCCGTGCAGCATACCCCACACGAGAAAATGAAAGCCCGCCCCATGCCAGAGACCGCTCAGGAAAAAGACAAGCAGAAGGTTCAGATACATCCGCCCTTCCCCTTTGCGGTTGCCGCCCAACGGGATATACACATATTTTGTAAAAAAACGGTTCAGGGTGATATGCCACCGTTTCCAGAAATCCACGATATTTACCGCCTTATAGGGAGAGCGGAAGTTGACGGGAATCTCGATGCCAAGCATCCGTCCAAGCCCCACCGCCATATCGCAGTAACCGCTGAAATCGAAGTAGAGCTGGAGGGCATAAAACAGAATCACCAGACAGGCGTCCGCCCTTCCAAGCGCCGCCAGATTCGCGTAACCGTAGTCAACCCCTGCACCCAGAGTATCCGCCAGAAGCGTCTTTTTGGCCAGTCCCAGCACGAAGAGGGCAAGCCCCTGGGCAATCTGTTCCCAGTCCGGCTTCTTCTTTCCCAAGGCCTGAAACTGCGGCAGCATTTCTTCATGGTTCACGATCGGCCCTGCAATCAGCTGGGGGAAAAAGGATACGAACAGCGCGTACTCGTCTAACGGACAGTTTTGCACTTCTCCCCGATAAGTGTCCACAATAAAGGAAATCTGCTGGAACGTGAAAAAACTGATCCCCAGAGGCAGAAGTATGCCCCGCAGGACAAATGCGGTTCCAAACACGCCGTTCACGGTGTCGAGAAAGAAGTCAAAATACTTAAAGTAAAACAGCACGCCCAGATTGAGCGCCACTGCCAGAACCGCAGCCGCCAGACGGGCCGCCGACCCAAATACGAGCGTTCTTTTCCCCGCGCCGTGCTGCGCTGTCTCCCCCTGCACACAGTCAAGCAACTCTTTCCGGGACAGCAGCCGGTGGAACAGATAGTTTCCGGCGATGCTGCAAACCATAATCAACAGGTAAGACAGGTTAAACCAGCCATAGAACCACAGGGACATAGCAGTCAGAAACACTCTGGCCGCCCTGGGTTTTGCGGCTTTCAGAAGACCGTAATGCCCAAGCAGACATATAGGAAAAAACACAAACACAAAGATATATGAATTAAACAGCATACGTTATTTCTCCTACTGCGCTCCCTGCAATGTCATGTCCTTGTAAATCACAAACTCTCCCACCTGGCCGTAAACCGAAAAGCCGTAATCTGTCAACGGTTCCGAAGCCTCCCTGTCCTCTTTCAGGATCACATATGCGCACGGATAGCCTCTTGTCAGCTCCACAAAGGCCTGCGTGTCGATGACCTCCGCCTTCTCCATCGCCTCATACATGGCATTGTAGTAGTCCCAGCGGGCGATCAGCATCTCCCGGCCATAGGGAAGTTCGATATCCGTGCTGTACTGTCTGATGTAATAAATCAGATCCGCCGGAACAAGCACTGTGATGCGCCCCTCCTCCGGCTCAATCATGTCCACGATATCAACCGCCTCCTGCGGCAGATGATACGCATTCTCCGCCCTGGAGATATGCTCCCCGTCATAGACATAATCCCCGCAGGCAATGATCAAAAGGCAGACCGCCGCCAGCCCGATCCTCCTGTGCCTTCCCATCAGCCGGATCAGGCCGTAGGCGCTGACAAGGCTCATCTGCAGAAGCCACAAAAGCCGGTAGTACGTCTCGGAATCCTCCATAAGCCGCACAAACACCTTGCGGAAAAGCGGGCAGAAGAACAACAGCAGAAGGAGCGTCGGGGCGTACACAAACAAAATCCGCCTGCGCTTATCCTTCTCCGTAAGCCACAGATACAGGAGCGCAAAGAGGTAAAGCCCCGCCAGAAAATGATTTTCGTGCCAGCCCATATAATTTTTAAATATCACAACACTCTCTAAAAAAATACCCCACATAGTTCATTCCTCTCCGCTGTGACGCCCCGCACGCCCGGCCAGACCGTCACAGCAGGTAGCTGTACGCCATAAACACATAGACTGCCATGTATATCACATTGGGTATGCAGGCCGCTCCGACCTTGAACAAAATCTTCCAGTCCCGCTCCGCCACTGCCAGACAGAACGTCATCAACGCATCCAGAATGCAGACGAGAAACACCGCGATGGAGCTGCACACCCCCGCCGTCATATGGATGCAGACAAGCAGCATCCAAAAGCCCGCGGCAGTACGCCTATTTCTGACACCTTTGTCATAAATCTGCAAAAATACCCAGAACAGCGCCGGAATGACCAGCGCACCCGCCAGTGCCTTTCCCTGCCACGTCCTGGTCAGAAAGAAGGTCTCGTTGGTATAAATGGACACGTTGCCAAAGATCTGGAACATTGCCATCATAATCATAAACACCGGCAGGTTTTCGCGGTGGAACACGCCGTCCGCCCGCGCCGTAATACCCGGTTTTCTTTCCGCCTGCACCGCCTCACCCGCGCTGTCCTTCGGCGCCTTCCCAAATAGCGTCCTCCCAATCTCATAATACAAAAGATAGGTCAGCGGAATCAGCACAAGGGGCATCACCACATGGGAAACGATGGTGGCATGCACCCCTGCCCTCACCGAGACAAAGGCTGTCCACATGGGAAAAACAGCCATCGCATGCCGCACGTCCAGTCCCGTAGAGCCGCCCGTAAGCGGCAGGATCCGATACATCACGCCAGCCTCCTGGGCAATCAGGGATTCCACCACATAGTAGGCGTCGTCGCCGTCGAAGGAGGCGAAGGCCGCCGCCTTGTATAGCTGGAAGCCAAGCAGGACAAAGAACAACAGCCACTCTATGTCCGCGGCGCTTATCTTTTTCTTTCTGCGAAACCCGCTGCCCGTCCCCTGTTTTCCCGTGAGAAGTCCCGGTTTTCCCGCCTTCCCGTTTCGGTACAGGAGCCAGATCCCCGCCGCCGCGCTAAGAAGGGAAAGCGCGCTGAACAAAACGGAGGCCGTTCTGAAATTATTGTACTCCACCCACAAAACCGCCGGCACGGCCGACACCTCGAAGAGCGCCCACATGCCGAAATACCCGGCAAGCGCCGCAAACCCCGGGCTTCTCTTTTCAGGCGGTATAAAATTCGCAGGGATCAGCCCGATACAAAAAGGGATGACCGCCAGCCAGAATATGAAACTGATCACTGCTGTCATAAATACGCCTCTCTACTCTCCATAAATACGACAAATGTCTCCATACCAGGCATGCAAAACGCCGTCTATTTGTTCACTTTCAGCGCCTCGTCAAACCTTTCCACATCCACGACAGAGCCGTCCCGGTTATCAATCAAAAGCACCTGCACCGTCAGGTCCCGTCCGTCCTTATCCTGTTCCATCAGGAAACTTTCCTCGGAATCGCCCAGATACAGCGCCTTCCCGCCGTCCTCTGTCCCAGTGTAAACCAACTTTCCAAAAGACGTCTCCACTTCCCCGCTCTCATCCCCGCTAAAGTCTGTGACCACACCATTCTTGTTGTCGATCACCAGAAGGTAATCCTCCCCCTGTTCCATCATCTGATCGAAAGAAGGGAAGTCATATCCCGGCGCCAGATTGTGCACCTGATTGACATACTGTTCGTAATCCCAGATCCGCGATTCCCCGTCCACGAAGAGACACAGACTGAAACTTTGATCCGCCATCATAACCAGATAATTCTGCAGGGACTCCTGGGCCTGCAGTCTGTTAATCTTGTAACGCTGGTAATCGGCATAATCCTCATCCCAGTTGGCGGCGCCGTCCTGTCTGCGGTCAGCCACCCCGCAGGTTTCTGTCAGATATTTCCCCATAAAGGACGTAATTTTGTGTCCCCCGGACACATTCAGGTGGGAATAGGAATCAAAACAGTCCGTGTCATAATCCACCAGATCCATCTGCAGGAAATTGAGGTAATCCACACCGTACTCTTTCGCAATCTCGCCGGCATATGCCGCAATCTTCTGCTGATCTTCCTGGGCCGGAAAGGGCAGGAACGTGAGGACGACCTTAATCCCTCTGCTCTGACATTCCTCCACAATCCTGCGCAGATATTCCACTCCAACACTTTCTATCGGCTCCGCTTCCACATCCGTCAGCACAAACTCGTCCGGCTCGCATATCCCGATCTCAAAAAGGGCGCCTCTGGTCTTCCCATAATCCACATCGAAATCATCCTTTTTCAGTTCATCCCAGCGGTCATGGTAGAGGGAAAAGTCCCACAGATATTCCGCCCGGCCGTCAAGATCATCAAACATATCGCAGACTGCCCTTATCTTCGTTGTGCTCAGGGGAATGCTGTCCAGCGAAAAATGCATAAATTTCTCGTCCCTGATCACAACCTTGTCCGACTCCAGAACATAGCAGTCAGCCACCACTACTTTGGGATCCGCATAGTCAAGCGCATTCATAAACGTCCAGTAACTCATCGTCATCGGATGTCCATAGCCCGATATATTATAGGACGTAATGCCATAATCGTTCCACAATTCCATCGGATAAACCGCCGTTGTCACATGACTGGTTCCCAGAAACAGCACGTCGCACTCATCCGCCACTTTGAGAAAATCTCCATTTTTATTGTAGGAACCCTTTGCTTCCAGGCAGAATGCAACGCCCTTGTAGGCCGCCGCCATGATCACTGCCATGAATACCATCCAGAGTACCGCCTTTGCTCTTTTCATTTTCCTCTCTCCACTCCTGCATTTCTATTCCCTATAAACAGACAGACTGCGGTCAAACCGCTTGACGCCTGCCACACTGCCATCCGAACTGTCGATCACGATGATCTGGACTGCCGCGCCGCTGTCATGCGGTGTGCTCTGGAGCCAGTCCGTCTCCGCATCCTGCAAAAACAACGTCCTGTTCCCCGCTTCATCTGTCCCATACCGCACCATTCCAAAGGAAGTTTCTATCTGTAAAGTATTTCCATTCACACTTTCATTTACCCCCCCCCCACACACTTTCCACAACCAAAAAATAGGGTTCTCCCTGAGAAACCGCCTGCGCAAGCTTCTCTGTCTTTCCGCCTGCGATATTATCTATCAGGGACATATATATTTCATTCTGCTGCCATATGCCTGCGTCCCCATCCACATAAATGCAACAGTCAAAGGCCGGATCAGCAAGCATCATCAGATACTTGTCCAGCGTCTCCAACTGTTCCATCACCCCAAGTTTATACTCCGTATACTGCCTGTAATCCTCGTCCCAGTCCGCATACGCCTCATCACCCCTGTGATCGGCAATCTCATAGTGTGCATGGATATACTGTCCGATATAGTCTGTAACCTTTCTGCCGCCCGATCCGTTCAGATGGGAGTTTGTATCAGAACAGTCGACCTCCAGATCCACCACCTGCAGATCCAGAAAATTCACATAGGGAACCCTGTACTCCCGGGCAATCCGCTCCACATACAATGCCTCCGCCCACTCATCCTCCGAAGCAGGAAACGGCAGATAAGTCAGCAGGATCTCTGTATCCCGGCTCTGACATTCTTCCACGATCCGACGAAGATACTCCATACCCACGGAATCCACATCCACGGTTTCCACAGGCCGCTCCGCCATCTCATCAGGAGTCACAACATCGACGGCAATCTCAGCGCCCTTTTGTATATTCACTTCCCTCTCAAAATCCGCCTGATCCAGATCCCACCATCTGTCGTGATAAGCCGCAAAATTCCATACAAACTCCAGCCGGTCCCCAGGGTCTTCCACCAGATCACAGATCATCCGTATTTTGTCAAAGCTAAGCGGCAGATGATCCATCTGCGCATGCAGCATCTCTTTCCTGCCCGTTTTCTCTTCGGCGCCCACATTATGACAGTCTAACACAACCAGTTCCGGCTCCGATTCGCTAAGCGCATGTCTCACAACCCAGTACACAGACGGCATGCGAAGCCCAAAACCAGCCAGATTATAGGATGCCATACCGTAATCATCCCACAATTCCAGCGGAAACACAGCATTCGCCATATGGGAATTGCCAAAAAACAGCACGTCATACACATCGCTGTTCTCCACAAATTCCCTGTTTTTACTGTAGGCATACCCGGGGTCTGTCAGATTCGTCACAAATCGAATACCCGCCGCAAAAAAGACTGCCGCCATACAGCCCCAGAAGAGCCCCTTCGCCCTTTTTCTCATTTGTGCCGACCCTTTCTAAAACTGGAAATAGATAAAGTTGGCTGCGTCATACCCGACGCCCCACATACCGAACACAAGAATGCCGAGCACAGCCACTATCACTGTCAGACACTGCGCCCAGTAATCCTGTCTCGCCAGAACCTTCCGCAGTCTGATATTTTTATACTTGCACACATCCACCGCAAGCAACAGCAGAATGCCCCAGATCATAAGCGAAAAGTTTTTCTGATTTAATCCGCATTCATACAGGGAGCCGTCGAACCACACCCAATGATTCTTCGCCGTAAACATTCTCTTGATGATCCGCAGCGCCTCAAAGGCCGTATTGGCGCGGAAAAACACCCATGCCAGGTCTACCAGGAAAAACGTAGCCGCCACCCGGATACATTTGTGGCTTAAGCTGTCCTCTTTGATGTCCAAAAAACCAGCAATTTTCTTTCTGACAGGCTTTAAAACATCTCCCACAACCTGCCAGAAGCCGTTCAGAAGCCCCCAGATCACATAAGACCAGTCCGCCCCATGCCAGAGACCGCTCACACCGAAGGTGACCAGAAGATTTACATACTTTCTGACCCTGCCTCTGCGGTTGCCGCCAAGAGGAATATAAAGGTAATCGCGGAACCAGCTGGAAAGGGAAATATGCCATCTGCGCCAGAACTCCGCCACAGAAGCCGCAAGATACGGCGAATCAAAGTTTTCCATCAACTGAATCCCCAATATTTTGGCCGCTCCCATAGCGATCACAGAATACCCCGAAAAGTCACAGTATATCTGCACCGCAAACAAAAGAGTCGCTACGATCAGATAGACGCCCGTATATGTCTCGATATCCCCGTAGGCCGTGTCAACAAAGACAGCGATGCGGTCCGCCAGCACCACCTTCAGAAAATATCCCCACAGCATCAGGAAAAATCCGTCCCGCAGACTGTCAAAGGAAGGTTTTGCAGGCCTGTCCAACTGGCGCAGCAGGTTTTTTGACCTCTCGATCGGGCCTGCCACCAGCTGCGGAAAAAAGGAGACGAAGAGGGCATAGCGGAAGAAATTCTTCTCCGCATAAATTTCGCCCCTGTAAACGTCCACCGTATAACCAAGCGCCTGAAACGTGTAAAAGGAAATACCTACAGGAAGCAGAAGATCAACAGCGGGTGCATTGAGTGCGATATGCAGATGCGCAAAAATCTGATTCAAGCTCTCTATTCCAAAATTCAAATATTTAAAAACAAACAAGATGGACAGGTTCAAAATAAAGCTCGCCGCAACACATAGTTTTGGTTTTACCCCTCCCCCTCCATTTTTCGCAAATTTCTCCAGCAAAATTCCTGACACATATGTCACAACCGTGGAGAACAGCAGCAGAATCACATATTTGGCATTCCAGCACATATAAAAATAATAGCTCGCTGCAAGAAGCCAGTACATCCTGATTTTCTGCGGGATCAAATAATATATTCCGATCACAATCGGAAAAAAGATGAGAAAATGTAATGAATTAAAAAGCATAGGCCACCTACTCACTCCTTTTTTTGAAACAAACAACACTAATACTATAGCACACCTACATCCGTTTTTCTATAAAAAATCCCCCGAGAGCTCCTGCACTCCCCGACTTTAATGTGTACATCCTCCCCCAAACATGTTATAATGTGCGCGATGGCTATGAAATGGCTGCATGTAAAAAATAAAACGAGGTATTGCATGAAAAAAGTGTATGTGATCGGCGCAGGGCCTGCCGGCCTCACCGCCGCTTATGAACTGCTCAGTCAGGCTACGGATAACGAATACAGCGTCACCGTGTTGGAGGAATCCGAGGCTATGGGCGGCATTTCCAAAACCGTCAACTACAAGGGAAACCGCATGGACATGGGCGGACACCGTTTTTTCTCCAAAGTGCCGGAGGTCAATGCCTGGTGGGAGCGCATGCTGCCCACGCAGGGTTCACCCACCTATGACGATATCGTGCTGCACCGCGAGATGACGCTCGCTCCCGGCGGCCCGGACCCGGAGAAGGAAGACCGTGTGATGCTTCGCAGACACCGCGTGTCCCGCATCTATTTCAATCAGAAATTTTTTGACTATCCGATCTCCCTGAAACCGGAGACTTTTATCAACATGGGGTTTCTCGCCACCATGCAGGCTGGCTTAAGCTATCTGGCCTCCATGATCCACAAACGGCCCGAAAATTCCCTGGAAGATTTTTATGTAAACCGTTTTGGCAAAAAACTGTATTCCATGTTCTTTGAGAACTACACGGAAAACTTATGGGGCCGGCATCCTTCCGAAATTGCCCCCGACTGGGGCGCCCAGCGGGCGAAGGGACTGTCCGTCGCCGCCATCTTAAAGGACGTCTTCTCGAAAATGCTGCCCGGCAGAAAAAACCGGGAAGTGGAAACGTCCCTGATCGAGGAATTCAGCTATCCCAAGCTCGGCCCAGGCCAGCTCTGGGAGGTGACAGCGGACAAAATCCGGGAGCTTGGCGGAGAAATCCTCTGCAGCAGCAAAGCGGTAAGACTCCACAAGGATGAAAATAACCGCATCACTTCCATCACCTACGAGACGCCGGAAGGCGAAGTGACAGCGGAGGGCGACATTTTCATTTCCTCCATGCCAGTGAAGGATCTGGTTGCAGGCTTAAACGATGTGCCAAAGGCCGAGGCTGAAATCGCCGCAGGACTTCCCTACCGTGACTATATGACCGTGGGACTTCTGCTGCCGAAGTTAAACCTGAAAAATAAGACGAATCTCAGGACCATCAACAATATCGTGCCTGACTGCTGGATCTATGTGCATGACAGAACCGTCCGGCTGGGAAGATTCCAGATTTACAACAACTGGTCTCCCTATATGGTGCGCGATCTGGAACACACGGTATGGATCGGTCTGGAATATTTTGTTACCGAGGGGGACAAGCACTGGACGATGTCCGATGAAGATTTCACCCGCTTTGCGGTGGATGAGATCGTCAGCATGGGACTGATTGACTGCCCCTCCGATGTGATGGACTCCCATGTGGAGCGCGTAAAGAAAGCGTATCCCGCCTACTTTGACACCTACAAGGATATGGACAAGCTGACCGCCTATCTGAAATCCATCGACAATCTCTACTGTGTGGGCAGAAACGGACAGCACCGTTACAACAACATCGACCACTCCATGATGACCTCCTTCGAGACCGTGAAAAACATCGTAAACGGTATCTCCTCCAAGGACAACATCTGGAACGTGAACACAGAGAAAACCTACCACGAGGAAGTGCAGAAAGAAAATCCTTCCACGGCGGATCAGATCGAAGTAGACTGACATCAGCTGCGGCGGCTCTGCAGCCACTGCAGCGCGGCGCTGGCCAGAACAAGAATCACCGTGTAGACGGCCATCCCATATAAGTAATGCACATTATGAATGGATTGCAGATAGTACCAGGGCGGGAGAAGCAGTTTTCCCGCCCTCAAATATTGCAGATTCAAAAAAACCGGGCAGAGCGCCAGCATCGCCGCAAGAAGCGGCAGAAAAACCATGCCAAGCCTTCCGGGGGTGCGGCACAGCATCCGCAGCAGATTGGCGAAAGCCAGTACACAGGCCCCAAACACCACACAACTGACCACTTCTCTTTTCCAGTCCGAAAACACCCCCGCCAGCCGGCAGGACAAAAGCAGCACGGCCGCCGCATCCAGAAGAAAGACCGCACCTGACAGATAAGAAGCCGAAAGCCGTTTTGTCAAGGGAATGCGCCCGTAGACGCCGTGTTCTTCATCCCGCATGAAACAGAGCGCCGCCGCAAGCCCCGCAAACGTAAACCAGACAGCCAGAATCCCCCGAAGAGGCGCCTGCACATAAGTAAAGTCTTCCGTTTCCCCAGGTGTCCCGTCTGGGTACACCATCTGAAACAGGTTCCCCTCCACAGCCACACTGTCGTATACCCGGCGAAGCTCCCCGTCCGTCATTTCCATAAGTCCCAGCTCATCCCGCACATAGCCCGCATAAACCGCATAGGAAAAGAACGGATAAATGGCGGATGACAAAATTTCCCGGCCAAGAATCAGTGAAACGCTGTCCTTCCGCTCCACCACCGTCACCACCGGCCGCACCCTGCGCTTCCTCGCGAGGATCTCAATCTGTTCCGACAGATCTTCTGAAAAAATCCAGGCCGCATCCGCCTTCCCGGTCTCCACCATGCGCCGCGCCGTCTCCCCGTCTCCGCAGGGCAGATAATGCAGAACGCCGCCGCCATCCAGAAGCCTTTCGGAAATCTCTGCCGCCGCGTCATCCCCCTGCGGCAGATACAGCGCGATTGTGGCAATCCCGAAAGCTTCCCCGGACAGCTGCCTGATGCCGGCCGCAAGCAGGGGCGCCAGACAGAGCATCAGAAAAAAGCCATATCCCTTTAACAGCCTCTTCTGAAACAGCGCAAACCTTATAAACATCTGTCCCGGCATTTCTCTCCTCCTCATCTTTCCGCCGTCACCTCGTCCTGCTCCATCTGACCAACATAGTCAACCCCAGAAACACTGCCAGCCAGCCAAGGACGGCCGCCCACACCGCGCCCGGAATTTTACCCATCACTCCGGCCTGGGCGAATCTGGCCGCCGCGCCGGAGGGAAGAGCCTCCCCAAGAACCCGCATTTTCTCCGGGAAAAAGGCGGAAGGATAAAAATATCCCGACAGATATCCCATGCCGATCCCGCAGATGAGCTGCACCAAAATCCCGTTCACAACGCCCTCTGTGGCCTCAAAGAAAAAGAGCTGCATCGCCGCAAACAGGGCCGCCGCCGGGAGAAGGACCGGCAGAAACGCCACAAAGGGCGCGGCGCCCATTCCCTCCCATTCGGGAACCGCCAGAACCGCCTTCTCCAGTGCGAACATAAGAGGCAGGCACAGGGAAAAAAGCCCCCCAAGCACAAGCAGGAGATAAGCCAGATATTCCCCCAGAATCTGCCACGGCGCACTTACGCCGCGGGCTTTCACAAAACAGGAAAATGCGCGGTTATCCTGCACAAAGAAAGCGCTGTTTAAAAGCCCGGAGAGCAGGAGAAACAATAAAATTCCGCCGCAGAAATAGTACAGCTCCAGAGACAGGCCGTCCCCGTAGCCAAGAATCTCTACCTCCCCAAATCCGCTTCGGGAAAGCGCCATCTGAATCAACGCCAGATTCAGTTTGTCCGTCTCCCATCCGATTTCTTCCCCCCTGCCCTGATCCGCAAGAATGCGCTGCATGCCATAAATCGCGCTCTGGGAGCAGGTCACCAGGGTGGAGGCGATATCTGTGATCTCCCCCATCACCATCGTCCCAAGCCCCTGCTGTCCCTGGGCCGCCGTATAAGTAATCAGGCGGTCATTTTCTCCGTACACGATAGATTCCATCAGCCCCTCGGGCACCCGCATCACGGCATAGAGCTCCCCCCGCTGAAAGGCCTCTTCCGCCTCCTGCTCCGACATCGGCACGAGCTCCACCATGAACCGGGAATCGTCCATCTCCTGCAGTGCCGCAATGCCAAATCCCAGATAGGAGGCAGACAGGTCTCCCACCATGCCGATGCGGTACCTTGTCCCTGCCGCCGCGCCCGCCCCCTGTGCAATCAGCAGCCAGGCCAGTGCGCCCGCACAGACACAGACGGCCAGATCCACCAGGATCTGCCCCGGAAGCAGTCTCGCCGCGCGCTTTAATTGTGCCAGAAAATAAGCCGCTGTCTGTCTCATCGTTCCTCCCAGCTTTCCTTGTGCCAGAATGCCAATTCTCAGCCTAACGCTTCTGCCAGTTTATGAAAATCTCCATCGTACTGCCAGGAATGTAACACCCCGTCTCTCAAGATATAACACACATCGCACAATTCCAGATCCTGTGCGTCATGGGTTGCCATCAGCACGATGCCCCCCGCTCTCCTGTAAGCCTCCAGATAACTGCGGATGTCTTCCTTGCAGACAGGATCCAGCGCCGCCGAAGGCTCGTCAAGCGCCAGTATGCCCGGATGGGAAACCACAGCACATCCAATGGAAAGACGTTTTTTCATCCCGCCCGACATACGGCGCACAGGCGTCTTGAGGAAACTGTCAATGCCAAGCATTCCGAGGGCCCCCTCCGAAAGCTCCCGCCTCAGCGTCTCCCTGTCATACCACAGACGCAGATTGTCCCAGGCATTCAACTCCTCCATGAGCGGATCTCCCTGAGGCACATATCCCAGCACGTTCGGTATCTGTCCGGGATGACGCAGCAGATCGGCGCCCCTATAAAAAAAGGAGCCGCCGTCCGCCCTGCGCACGCCCGCCAAAATGGAAAGCAGCGTCGATTTCCCGCTGCCGTTGCTGCCAAGGATGGCCGCACAGCTCCCGGCCTCCAAGGAAAACGATATGTCTGTAAGCACTTTCTTTCCGGCGT
This sequence comes from uncultured Lachnospiraceae bacterium, assembly GCA_910579285.1. Classification (GTDB taxonomy): domain Bacteria; phylum Bacillota; class Clostridia; order Lachnospirales; family Lachnospiraceae; genus UBA3282. The sequence continues at coordinate 116,138 of CAJTTT010000002.1, forward strand.
ACGCCTTTTTGATCCCCGTTATCTCCACATCCATGAACATCCCCCGTTTCCACTGCACCGGCCGCGCTGCGCCCCCTTCGGCTCATCGCGGCCTTCCCGCCTGTTCCGGCTCCATACACGCTATCCGATATCCGGCTGCCGCGCCGCAAGCGCCGCCTTCACCGCCTCCGCGATGCAGTCCATTCCCGCCGCTGTAGGGTGCACCCCGTCGCTTGTCATCTCCTGCAGGTTTTCCACGGTAACGCCGCAGTTATACAGGTCAATCACCGCCAGTCCCCTGGTCTGCGCAATCTCCGAAACCACCTCGCCGTAATCCGCGGACGTAAGCTGCTTACCATTCACAAACTCCACATAGGGCGTTTCCGTCCCGTAATCTCCCACCGGGAGCAGCGTACAGCAGTAAATGTCCGCCAGCGGATAGTTGGCCTGCACCTTGTCAAGCATCAGGGTGTAAGCGTCGCTGAAGGTTTCCACCATTCCCTCCTCAACCAGCCCGGTACCGTCGTTGTCTCCAAGCGGAACGGCCTTCATCATATCGTTTGTCCCCAAATATATGACAATCATGTCAGGACATGCTCCCGCCGGGCCGGAAAGATCGTTGGTGCGCAGCTCATTACAGCCGCACTGGGGATCCTCGGTTCCCGTGGAATCCCCGGCCACGGTGGCCCCGGAGCTGGAGCCGTTCACATAGAGGGTGAGCTCCAGATCCTCTGTCACCTGATGCCACCAGGTGTCTTCCACCTCCGCCACCTCGCCGTTTTCCGGGAAAAAAGCATAATATCCCACGGGATTACAGCCCTGATAGGTGGAAATGCTGTCGCCCAGAATGGAGATCGAGGCGCCTGCAAGCTGCACCCCGCTGCTTTGTCCCGCCTGGCTGCCATCCGCCGCGTTTTCCTTTTCCGCCGCGCTGCCCTGCTCTGCTGCATTGTCTTTTTCCGCCGCGCTGCTCTCTGCTGCATTGTCTTGATCTGCCGCGCTGCCTTCTGCCGCACTGCCCTTTTCCGCCGCGCTGCCTTCTACTGCACTGCTGCCCGGCCTGTCCTCATCTGCACTCTCCAGGTCGCTCTCCTGTGCCCCTGTGCCTTCCATGCCGCCACTTGTCTGCGCGTCTGTGCCTGCCGGACCGCCACAGCCCCACACAACCGCAGAGGCCGCCACCGCACACACCGCCGTCAAAATTGCTCTCTTCATTCGTCCGCCGCCCTCATTTCCACTCGTATCCTGCCGCTTCCGCTCACCAAGGATGCTCCCTCATCCGCAGGCAGCCCGGCCCATACCGTCTCTCACCGTTTCTTGAACATGGACTGTCTCGCCCCGTGCATCTGCCTGTTTCTGAGCACATCGTCCACCGCGTCCATGCGCAGGCCCGCATCGATAAAGTCGCAGTATTTGCAGAACGGGTAATTGTGTCTGCCCGTTGCGATCGCTTCCCGAAGCTGCCTGTACTTCTCGCTGTTCCATCCTTCCCGGAGGGAGGTGTCGTTTAAATCCGCCATCTCCGTCACTTCGAAATTATCACAGCAGCAGATCCCCAGTTTGCCGAATGGCGTGATCCACAGATCCGTGAAGGGCATCAGACACGTCTCTTTTACGATCTTCCCCTTGGACTGCTTGTTGGGGGCGCTGCCCGCACGGTTGGTCAGCACCTCCTTCAGATAACGGATCTGCACGAGAATATCCACATCTTTAAATTCATCCGGGTTCGCTTTCACATAATCATGGATCACCTGCACATTGTCGTGCATTTTCATCTCCATGCCGTAGTTGTTGATGATGAGCTGATCCACATAGGGAACGATCTGCTTCACCCTGTCCACATTGAGAAGAAGGCCGTTAGTGGACATGAAAATAAAGGCGTCCGGCAGTTTCTCCCTGGCGTACTTGTGAAACGCCACAATGCGTGTGTCAAGCCACGGCTCGTTGTTCCCGTAAAGGGTCAGATGCCCCTTGTAACCCCAGTCGTGAAGCTGGTCGATCACAGAGTAATAAAGCGCGTCATCCATTTTCTTGTAGGGGCGCTTTTCCGCGTGGATGTTGGCCGTACAGAACTCACATGTGCTGTTGCACCGATTCACCGTCTCCAGATTCACGACCAGCGGATGGGGCGCCTCCTTGTGGCTCATAAAAAAGTCAATATACCCTTTCTGGGATCTCCTGCGGCTGACAAACTGCAGTTTTAAATAGCTCTCGCTGGCAACCCAGGGCAGATACTTTTTCGCGTTCCATCCGATCACTCCCCCAAAATTGTGCACTCTGATTGGCATGATTCCATCCTCCCGTTATTTGTTATGACATCTCAGTCTGCCGTCTGATAGATATACACTGTCATACTCCCGTCCTGCGCCGTATACTCTCCAAAAAGAGACAGCCCGGTCTCCTGCGCGTTGGAGAGCTTTATTCTGGAAAAAAGATATTCCCCGCCGAGCGCCCGGAAAGCATCCTTGTCCATGTAAATATGATCATCCGTGGCATACACCGTCTTTGTGGCGCTGACAATGCTTAAATCCGTCCCCGAATACAGATAGGCTCTGGCGCCCCAGTCATCATAATAGATTCTGGTGGCCTCCACCCGCTCCAGCGCGGGGGCAATGACTTTCCGAAAGTCCTCCTTGTACTGCTGGGAGTAAAACCCGAGATACCCGTCCAGCGTGGCAATCCCGTTGTACTCCAGCACCGCCGGATGGAAGCCGTAAGCTGCCGCCCATCCGCCCTCATAGCCGATATCCGCCTTGATCTCTTCAAACAGATCCACCGCGTAAAACTGTTCATAGGACAGCTCGTCCACTTCCTGCGCGTGAAAATGCTCGTAAGCCCTGTTGTAACATGTGCTGTACAGATCATTATAGCGGGTCGGCGCAAGGATCACCGCCAGCGCCGCAATGCACACAATGCCGTTAGCCAGCCACATCTGCCACGGCCCCTCATCGTAGAGCCTGCGCAGCACAAGAAACAGGGCCGCATACCAGAGAAACGGGTTAAAGAAAACTGTCCTGTTAAACTGCCAGCCCTCCAGGGGCGGAACCAGCTTTTCGACCAGCGAGCGCAGCGGCTCAAAATCGTAGAGGCCGTACACCGCGCAGTTAAACAGAATGAAAAGCAGCAGCAGGTTAAAGGGATCGCGCAGCATGGCCTTCCCCTCTTTCCTGCGCACATACAGCGCGTTGTTTACCACAAAATAAATCATGCACACAGGAAGCGCCACCTTCCCATGTACGCCGTCCGCATGAAAAATGCCCTCCCGGAACACCTGTCCGATTTCCCTGAAAATCTCCGGCAGGGAAAGGCTTGCATTCACAATGGAGGAACGGATTGTCACCTCATCGCTAAAGAGCATCTGGCCAAACAGCCGATACTCACAGACCACGAACCCGGCGGCAAGCACAAACAGCGCTCCAAGAAGCCGCCATGCCGCCGTTCCTTCCTGCGGTCTCTCCCCGCTTTTGGAAGGTCTTTCCCTGCCTTTCCTTTTTCGCAGGTATGCCCCTCTGCAAAAAAACCACAAAACCGCAAGCGCAAGATATCCCAGAATAAAAATACCGTGGTAGGAAAAGTAGGATACAAGCGGGTATGCAAATAACGCCGCATACCAGAGATACCACCGCCTGCCCTGTCCTTTGTATATCTTCATCAACAGCCAGACGCACAACGGAATCGAGGCAAATGCGAAACCGAAGGCGGGAAAAAACCAGCAGATCCCATACACAAAGCCGGTCATATAGACAATCGGACGGTAAGTCTCAAATCTTCCGCCAAACAGTTCTCCCGCCAGCAGGCGGAAGGAGAACATGCCAATCAGAATTTTCCCCAATAGTCCGAGCACATAAGCCGTATAAGTGGGAAAAACCATGAAAAGCAGGCTGTACAGTGAAAGCTCCGAGGGCAGATTGTCCCGGCTGACGCCGCCCAGAAAGGGCACGTCCACGCCGTGTTTCCAGAAGGAATCCGTATTTTTGAGCATCTGGAACTGCGCCAGAAACAAGTCCATATTATCGTGAACGCCGATGTAACTGCGCTCCCCGTACCCGAAAAACACCGCCGCCGCAAGCAGCAAAAACCCGGTGACCGGGAACAGAAACCAGTATTTTGTTATCCAGATAAACCACTTCTGTTCCGTCAATTTCTTCATCTATTCATCCCAACAAGCATGTTTACGCACTGCGCCTTCCTCTGGTTCTGACAGTCTTGTCACTTTTCTCCGTCTGCATGACGGCCCGTCCGAAACACAAACAGCTTCTGCCCGAAAAAGTTCATCACAATAAAGATCCCCATGCCGAAAATCATCGCAATATTGTCAAGAAGGGCCTGCGAGAATGTCCCGCCGCGCGCCAGTCCCGACACATCCAGCAGCCAGACGACAAGCGGCTGTGCCACGCTGAAGGACACAAGATAGCACACAATGATATTGACGGCAAACCGCCAGGGCAGCCACTTGTCCCTGTTCTCTACCTTAAAAGTCAGCTTCGCGTTGGCATGATAGGAAAAAACACTGCCGATAAAGTAGGAAATCCCGCTGGAAAGCCAGTAGTTCATGTGAATCAGGTTATAGAGCACCGCCATGATCGCCCAGCCCATCAGCGTGTTGATCACGCCCACCATACCGAAGTGTATGACCTCCATGATAAAATCCTTATATTTCAAATACAGCGCTCTCATCCGTCTCATCTGCATCCTTTCTCAAAATGCGCGCCCCGCTTATTTGGTGATGTTTTTTTCACCGTCTTGTGTTATGATGAATCCACGCGGATCTCTTTTTCCGTATATGGCCGCATGTGCCGCACGGAAACGGGATGCCAGCCCATCGGACAAAAAGGAGCGCTTATGCCAACATTAAAAATACACCATATCGGCTATTTAGTCAAAAATATCGAAAAAGCGAAGCAGACCTTTAAAGCCCTCGGCTATGTGGTCGAGCAGGACACCGTCCACGACGGGATCCGCAAAGTGGACATCTGCTTTCTCGTGAAGGACGGTTACCGGGTGGAGCTGGTCTCCCCCGTCTCTGTGGACTCCGTGGTCTCGGGACTTCTGAAAAAATATAAGAACACCCCCTACCACATCTGCTACGAAGCTGAGGATCCCGAAGAGGCCTGTCAGGAACTGACCTCCAACGGTTTCATCGCCATCGACACCCCCACGCCCGCACCCGCATTAGGCGGCCGCCGCGTTGTCTTTCTGACAAGTCCTGTCATCGGTATGGTGGAACTCATATACTGACCAAACGGAGACTGTCCGTATTGGAGCATTCTTCCATGCCAAACTTCGTACCTCCTGTTGCTTTGTCCTATGGCGCAGCGTCTTTGGAGGTATTTTCCTCATTGCGCACATACATCGTGATGGTTCCGCACTTCTGCTCCGTAAATTCCGACAGATCCAGACTTGGCTCATAGCACCAGTGCCGGTCTTCCTCATTGTACATCACGATCACATCTATCTGCGCAAAATCCGCCTGCTCATCCTCCCTGGGTCCGTAGGAACGGTTGATCTTTTTCTCGTCCTCCTCCCAGTAAAACACTTCATCATAGCCGTGAAGGCGGAACCAGTAGTACATGGTCTTATTTCCCTCCCCATTCGGCGCAAAGCAGGACAAAACCTTTCTGTCCGTTCCCTGCACCAATTCAAGGGTCGATTCCATCATGGTCTTAATGCTCTCCCCCCGGTAAGTGAAATACTGCGCCTCCCGAAGGGTCACCCTTCCGTGGGCCGAAAGCATCAGAAGCAGGCACAGCATATAGGCAATCCGCCGTTTGCCGCTAAGGGGCCGGAAAGTGCACCCAACAATCACGAAAAAGAAAGCATACCCCAGCACGCACGGCAGAATGTAGCGTTCCTCCAGGGCCGTCTTGCTGTAAGACACACACTGAGGCAGGATAACCGCCGCCGCAAGCAGGATCTCCCAGCCAAGCTTCTTCACATGTTCCCAGTAAGTCAGAAGAATCAACCCCATCAGCACGCCGAACCTGACATACCATTTCAGATTGTTTCCCGCCGCACTGCGCCATACCTGCACATACTGATCCAGCGTCACGCTCTCGTCCAGGCCTACATAGGAATAATTGTTCGTGCCGATCACAAACAGGATCAGCAGCATTTCCACCACAAAAATGGAGCCGATCGCCAGCAGATAAGAAAACCTTCGTCTGGCCGCTTCCCACAAATGCGGAATGGTCACCCGCTTTCCTTTCATCCCGTCATACAGCACATACAGGCCCGCAAAGGGCAGCAGCAGGATAAAAGGCTCCTTGTAGACCGACATCAGAAAGAAGGCGCCCACACTGCCATAGGCATACCGCCTCTTTTCCGTGGAAAGCCATTTCAGCAGGAAAAGGAATCCCACCGCAAACATCATCATATCATAAGATTCCTGCGGCCCAAGCTTCCACCATACCGCCGACTGGTAGCCTGTCATCACCGTCAGGGAAAAGAGCGCAGCGTACGCCATATTGCACTTCATCTGTCTTGCACAGTAATAAAGCGCCGTGAGCGTCACAACGATCTCCGCCGCCTTCACAACTGACATTGCTGTCAGATTTATGCCAAACACATAGGTCATGCACACCCGGTTGATATAGTACAGCGGACGGAAACGAAGCGTCAGGTCAAACCCAACCGCCTCACGCAGGCAGTCCCACAGACTGCGGTTCTCCAGTGTCATCCAGTCCATATACTTGGCCAGTTCCCAGTCATCCACCAGATGAAACCCGGACGTCAGCGTGCCTGTTACGGACACCACGCCAAACACCAGCACCGCAAAGAAAGTCCATATAAAAACGGCCTCTCTCTTTTTGTCTATTGTCTCCAGTTTTTCATAAAAATTCTGTACCCTGTCCAGAAATCTGTTCACCATACCGTGCGTTACTGCCTCTCCCCATTGATTCCGCCGTACGGAGAATGCCTGTACTTTGGGCATTCTCCCGAGTGAAAGTGATTTGCAAAGCAAATCTAGAACTTCTTAGCGAAGCAGCCTCTGCTGCTGAGCTTTAGAAGTTCTTTTCACTCTATGATCTGACTGATAATGATATCCGCCATCTCACCCACATTCTTCATGGACACTACCTGTCCCATGTTGAACTTCATGCCAAACTCCTGCTCCACAGCCGCCAGAAGATTGATGTGCTCCAGAGAATCCCACTCTTCGATATCGTCCGCTGTAGTGGCATCCGTAACGGTAATCTCCTCATCGTCAAACACGTCCCGGAATACCTCATTTAACTTTTCAAACACTTCTTCCCTGCTCATATGCCTGTCCCATCCTTTCTGTTACTCTGCAAATGCCCGCATACCGGCATTCACACATTGATTACGGTATTTTTCTTCTCATAATCCGGCGGGATCACAAACTTCCAAACCGTGATGCCCGTATCTGTTTCATCTGTCTTTTCAAATCCCATCGTCTGATAGAATGACTTCACCATAGCGTTCTTGGCCGTGGGATAATAGTAGCCCATGATCGTCCCGGCGCCGCAGTCCCGGCACGCTTCCACCATGCTGTCCAACATGGCGCACTCCATATCCCGCTTTAAGACACGGCAGCTCATCAGCCACAGTTCCAGATGAAGCACATCTGCGCCAGCCGTTTTCTTCCCATCCGTCTGTTCATCCTGTCTGCCGCTCTCCATATCCGGCCGCTCACCACGCCTGTAAACGTCCACGTCAGCCATCGTTCCCCTTCTGCCGATCACCACGGAAACTACGCCGTTGTCGCCGAATCGGTCGGCCAGCTTGCCGTAGCGGGTGATATAGTGCGGATCTGCCGCAAACGCCTCAATCTCCCCCTGCGTAAACCGCCTTGTGGTCAGATTGAACTGATTGCTCTTGTTCGTAAGCTGCGCGATCCGCGCCATGTAGATTGGCTCAAAGGGGCGGATCGTCCCCTGCATTTCCAGGGAAAGCAGATATTCCCGGTAATCGGCGAAACGCTCCTGCTGCACTTTTCTCGCCATGTTGGCCCGGTACATCTCGTTCCGTTTCCTGTCATCTTCCGACAGACTTGTCACCTCGAAGAAGCCGCTGTGGTCCAACACCCGGATATACTGTTCCGGCGTACCGATCTCTGGAACGGCCGTCCCCGCCGTCTGCGCACTCACAATCTCCCGCTCCGCCGGATTGTCATCCACGAACACCAGACTGTCCGGCAGGATGTTGAGCTCCTGCGCAATGGCAGTGATATTGCTGCTCTTCGGCTCCCAGTTCGCCTTCATCAGCACGAAATCCTCCGGCTTGAGAACGCCCTCCGGGTGACTTAAGCCCGCGATGGCATTTTCGTACTCATTTTTGGAGTTCACGGCCAGCATGACGCCAATCTCCTTCTGCGCCTTCACATAGCCCTGAAACTCCGAATAGACCTGTCCCATCGGCGTCTCCTGCCCGATCTCCAGATTTTCCGGGCCGTCATCGCCAACAACGCCGCCCCAGAGCGTATTGTCCAAATCCAGAACAAGCGCCTTCCTGTTTCTGCCGAAAACCGATTTGATGATATTCGAAAGATTGTGGGCAAAGACAGGAACTGCCTGCATACAGCAGGCATATTTGTACATATGCCAGTACAAAGGATCCGCCCACCTGTCAAGCCCGTAGGAGGCCGACAGATACTGGATGTCATGGATATAAAAATTCCCGTGCTCCCGCGCATACTGATAAAACTTCTCATTCAGCCTGTTGATAAAAGAGATCCGCCCCTGGGGAAATACCCCTTCCTGGTTGCCAAGCAGCCGGTAAAAGGGATACTCAAAATTGTTCTGGATCACAGGACAGTGATACACCTGCGCTATCTTATCCCACATCAGCTGGAAATGGGCATACTGTTCCGAAAGCAGTTCCTCCACCCGCTCCGATGAATCTGAGACGGAAGGCCATGCCGTAATATTCCGATTGGAAGTGTGGATAAAAATCAGATCCGGGGCAAACGAAAGAAGCTCCGGGTTATCGAACATCACATCCTGCCAGTATTGCGCATACTCCGACTCATAGAACACAGGCCGGATGCCCTGATCCAGCAAAAACAGCTCCAGAATACGGATGATATCGTGGGTCGTGCTGCCTCCCAGAACCGCGATCCGCTTCTCCAGAAAATCGGACCGTTCCTCTGACAGCGCGCGTTTCAGCTTCTTTGACTTTTTTAAGATAAGCTCCCCATCGAAGGGGTATTCCAGTTCCCGCATAAATTCTCCCCGCATGTATCCTGCCTCTGCCGCCTTCTGACTCCGTTTATACGCGCAGAGGGCAGGTTTTGCACCTGCCCTCTATCATACCATATTTTACCTGATCTATGCAATCATTCCTCCGGCGCATAATCATTGTAGATGATTTTTGCGATCTTCTCCGCATACACTCTGGCTCCCAGAGGCGTCATATGGATGCCGTCAGCCAGATACTGTTCCGCGGTACCCGCATCAATGCCGCTCTCCTCAAAGGCGTTGAAGAACATCACGCCCTCCTCCTCAAACAGCCCTGCCACATATCCTGCTCCTCTTGCGTAGGTAATCAATGGACCGTAACCGTAGTCCAGGGAATAGCCGTCACCGATAAACGTACTGCCGTTAAAGACCTGGCAGTAATGGGGGGCAACGATCAGAATCCCCGCATCCGGGAAACGTCCTTTCAGCCTGCTGACCGCATCTTCAAGCGCCCCGGTGTAGGTATGGGTGCCGTCCACCGCCAGCGTATCTCCTCCCTCCAGATATCTGCTGTTGGGAATCTGCCCGGTCAGAAAATCGTTTACCCCATACTCTATGATAAAGTAGTCCGTCTTGTCAAAATCGCAGGTGTCCAGCACATCGCCAGCCGCATAACCGTCAAAAATATCCGTGTTGATGTTGCCGAGAATCCCATTCACCACGCCAAGCAGGCATCTGGAATCCCAGGTCGCGAAATTGTACTGCTCATTCGGCTGAAGCGCCGCCGTGGTGCCGCCCATAGACATATTGTAGACCTTTGCGTTCAACTGCTCGCCGATGATGTCAGCCGCACCGCTCTCCGTCCGATCCCCGTCCATGATGCTGTCTCCCAGGATGACAATCTGCATATCGTAATTCTTGTCATCCTCCTCCGGAGCCGGCTCCTCCTTTTTCTCGTCCTTTTTTTCCTCTTTCTTCGCTGTGTTCTCCTGCTTTGTTATCTTGGCAGGCTCCTTCTCCTGATCCGCCTCGCTGGCCGCCGGAGCCGCTTCGCTCTCGGCTGTCACCACGGTGGATCCATCCCTCAGACTGCGCCACTCCTGCTTCAGTTCCTCCACTGTCTGGCGGTTCTGCTCCTCCAGCTCCAAACGCTGCCGTTCCACCTTCATCTGCGCCTGTCCATATACTATTTCAATGATCGCCAGAATACAAAAGCCAATCAAAACCACAAGCAGCATGTTGATATTCTGTCTGCCCCGTCTCGTATTTCCCATCTTTTTACCGACCTTTCCCTTCATACTAATAGTGCCTGTTTCTTATGCTCTATGTTAAAATAACGCCCTTTCCCCCGTAATCTATATATACTTTACCACATTTTTCCCGGTTTTCCTATGGCATGTGCCTGGAATTAAAAAAATCTTCCGTAAATCTTAATATGTTATGGTATATTATAATAGAGACAACTTAAAAATATGCGAAGCAATTCACTTACGAAAGGATAAGCCGATGTCATTGATCAATCCGGGGGCGCAGCCAGCCGCACCCTCCTTCGGACATAGAGACAAACGAAATACCCGCCGGAACCTGCCCTCCTCTTTCCAGGGCAGTCTTCTTTTCCTTCTGCTCCTGACCGCATCTTACGCCCTTCTGCTGTTTTTTATAAAGCCGGTAGACGGCATAAACGATGACTGGGGCATGTACAGCATCCTCTCGGGCGCCTATACGGGAACACCTGACGCGCATGTCATGTTTTTTCTCTATCCGCTCTCCTGGGCGCTTTCCAGACTCTATCGCCTGTGGAGCTTTGTTCCCTGGTACGGCCTCTTCCAGCACGCTGTGCAGATCCTCTGCCTTTTTACGGTTTACCGGCGCATTCTGCGGATCCGGCAGAGGCACAATCCCCAGGCCGCACTCTGGCCTCCTGCCCTGACCGCTTTTATCCTGTTATTTTTCATTATGAATCTGAACGTAATGGCGGAAGCGCAGTACACGACGACGGCAGGACTGGCGGCGGCCGCCGCGCTGTTTTGTTTTATCACTTCCCGCATCAATCAATCGAATATCGGGTTTTTTCTGGATAACATACCGACCCTTCTCCTGGCTTGGGTCTCCTTCAGCATGCGCCAGAATATTTTTTATCTCATGGTGCCTATGGCCGGCATGCTCTGGCTCTCCAAATGGATGATCGCCTTCAAAAATGAATACGAGGACGCCGCCGTCAAGCTCCTCGGCTTCGCCCTGTTTCTCGGTGCAGGCATGGGGGTGCTCTGGGGCGCGAACGCCGCCGCCTATTCCTCCTCCGAATGGTCTGATTTCAGAAAAATCAACCACTATCGGGAGCGGGTAGGAGATTTCTACGGCTGGCCTGCCTACGAGGAATGCCCGGACGACTTAGCGGCAATGGGCCTGGATGAGGAGGCTTATCTGTATCGGATGAGCGGCGCGCCGCATATCGGATACGATATGTCTGTCTCCGACTGGAAACAGATGCATGATCTTGCCAGACGCTGTTATCTGGCCCGCACGAGCCTTTCGGAACGGATGAAAAATATGGCGGTTTCCGCCGTGAACGTGTTTTTTTACCAGGACGGCATGCAGCCCGCCAATCTGCTTACGGGCCTGCTCCTGCTCCTGACCCCCGTGCTGATCTTTTTAGAGCGCAACGCCCGCGCACTGTTCGTCTACCTGATGTATCTGTTCGGGCGGTGTGTGAGCTGGGGCTATGTGCTCTACGAGGGCCGTTTCCCCAAGCGCATCGTCCAGCCGCTGATTACCGTGGATTTCCTGATCCTTCTGGGAATCATCCTCGCTTTTAATCTGCTGGCTTCGGAAAGCCGCAGGCGGTATTATGTGATTCTCCCCCTGCTCTGCTGTCTCAGTTTTTTCTCCGTGTATGTCACGCACCGGGATGTGGCTGAAAGTTACCGCGTCCACGAGAAGACCTGGCAGGAGCTTCGGGAATACTGCAGCGCCCACCCGGACAATTTCTACATATGGACTTACGGTTCGGGAACGCTGGAGCACTTTTACGAGACGCCCTTTGGCCGCGGGCAGGATACATACCAGAATTTTATCTACACTAACTGGGGCGTAATCTGCAACCCCAACACACAAAAAAAGCTCGATGCCCACGGAATCGGCAATTTCGGCCGGGATCTGGTGGACAGTGAGCATGTGTACTTTATTCTGCAGGAGGCCCCTTACAACGAGGAACACCCTGTCATCATGTATTTCAGACATACTTACCGGGCTGGTCTTGCTGTCGCCGATACCTTTACCGCAGGGGATACCACTTATATGGTATACCAGCTCTATCCCCTGTAAGACCGGCTCTCCGCCGGCGCCCTGCTGCGTCCGAACAGCAGCAGCGACAGCGCCGTAACCGACAGCATCAGCGGATATACATAGCGGGTCAGCACGCAGGGGCCCAGAAGCAGCGTCCCTGCAAGCGCCAGCAGATATACCGCCGGAAGCAGCAGCGCCGTTTTTTTCAGCCCGATGCAGCACAGACAGTAAAACAGGAGCAGATAGCAGTAAAAGGCCGGCTGCATCACAAGCGCCACAGGCGGGCAGTACCGCCACAGTTCGCCGCCAGCCGCAAAATACCTGTAGAGGGACTGCAATGGCTGCAGCCTCTGATGTCTCACATAGCCCGGCGCAAGCGCCTCCATGTAGGACTGCTGGTCGCTTGGATAGGTAATCTGCAGATACCCTTTCGCATAAGAGTACACATCGTCCAGATACGTCACATCCGTCAGATCCCACATGCCCTTATTTTTCAAAAGAAATGCCTGCAAATACTCTCCCGGATAGCGAAGTCCCAGGGACACCCACTCCCCGGCGAAAATACGCAGTGTCTCCCTGTCCCCTGCAATATCCTTCTTGCTCCTGTCCGCAATGGCAGGCACATATTCCGGCAGATTTTCTCCCCACACTGCGGCAAGGGCTTCTCTGTCCTCCTGGGTCAGTTCCTCCTCGTGATGCTGCACTGCCCTGGCAATCTGCTGGGCCGGCACACTGAGCATTTCCCTGGCATAAGTGCTGCTGGTGGCCGAAACCGCCTGCACCATCAGCGTGTTAACAGTCAGGTACAGCAGGAAAGCCGCCCCGTGAAACGCACATGCCTGTCTGAAAAAAGGTTTCCTGCGAAGTGAAAAGAAAGAAGCCGCAAGCACATATAAAATCCAGGCATAAACACTGTTGTTGCGGAACAAGAGCAATAACGCCGTCAGGGCCGTATAGCGGACAAACCAGCCGGTTCCCGGCTTTTCCTCCCCCACTGACAGCTCATAGGCAAATGCCGTAAACACCATTGTAAGCGCCGCATATATGGTATCTTTCGTGATGGAGACCGCCAGCATTCCGTGGGTTGGAAAAACCGCCGCACACAGGACGAAAACATAGCAGAGCCATCTCGACACGCCGCGTCTGGCAAGAAAACAATAGACATAGGAAAAACAGGCCGCCACGATGGCCATCTGTATCAGAGAATAAGCCGCCAGACCCGCACGGTCCGCATTCGGCAGGAAAGACAGGAGCTCTCCCAGCGTCAGACATCCTTTCAGCATCAACGTGTGAATCAGCGGATGATGGGTCGTCAGACCGCTGATCCGAATCTGGTCAAGCTGGGGAATCACATCATAGGCCATAATTGCCGGATAATAAGTGGCAAAGGGAATGCAGAAGCCGCCAAAAACCAGCGCAAAAGCGCCCCAGAAAGAACCTTTCCGCACGGCGTTTACATCTGCCGCAGCCGCGCCTTTTTCTGACACATCTGTCAGTTTTTCAATCTGCCGATTTGACAGAAAAAAGAGCCTGTTCAGCCCTGCAAAGGCCGCGGGCGTAAAGCAGACTGTCCACAAAACCGCCTCCGGCGCGCCGGCAATTCCCGGATGGCTGTAAAAAAGCCCCAGCACCTGCAGCGCGGTAAATCCAGCCGCCAGAATGATCCGCACAGGCACGGAAAAAAGAACATTCTCCTGAAACAGCGCCCCTTTCCACAGGCAGTACAGCCCGAATAGCAGCGCCAGCGGGAAAATTCCCATTGTATACACACTGCCCTGCGCCCGGAGAAGCAAAAAAATGCGCACCGCGCAGATAAGCGGCAAAATCGCAGCCGCACCCGACAGCGCCAGTTCCCTCGCCGAACCGTTTTTTCTTATACGTTCCATCCTCTGTCTCCCTTTTTCGTCCAAAAATATTTCCTGCCTGTGCATAACCAAAGGCATGTCCAATCACTGAACATGCCCCGCCAGTTTATGCGCACACCGTTTTACTTCTCCCGCAGATGTCTCGTCACAAGAGTCAGCCGGTATTCAAAGTCCCGCCTGTTTTTCAGCGCCATATTAGACAGCATCAGTCCCGCAAACAGAGACTGCAGCGCCGCCAGACCAATAATCCCGCATACAATGAGCGTGGGGAACCTGTCCACCAGCCCTGTTTCAAAGTAGGTAATCAGAATCGGGATAAAGAGCACCACCGCCAGCAGCATAAGAATAATCGAACACAGTCCGAAAAAGCCGAAGGGTTTGTAATCCCGGTAAAGTTTCATAATCGTGTGGAGCACCTTGTAGCCATCCGAAAATGTATTCAGTTTCGATTCGCTGCCCTCGGGTCTGTCCCGGTAGTCTACAATCACATTCTCAATCTGCATATTGTTGTAGACCGCATGGATGGTCATCTCCGTCTCAATCTCAAAGCCCGTGGAAAGCACGGGGAATGTCTTTACAAAGCCATAGCTGAACGCGCGGTATCCCGTCATAATGTCCTTGATGTCGCAGTGGAAAAGCCGGTTGATGCTGCCGCGCACGATGGAATTTCCAAAATTGTGGAACGGCCTTTTATTCTCCGTAAAGTAAGTGGAGGAAAGCCTGTCCCCCACAACCATGTCCGCATTGTTCTGAAGTACCTTATCCGCCATCTCCCTGGCATATTCCATAGGATAGGTGTCGTCGCCATCCACCATAATGTAACACTCCGCCTCTATTTCCCGGAACATTCTGCGGATCACATTGCCTTTTCCCTGCATGTGTTCATATCGGATCACCGCCCCAGCCTCTCTCGCAAGCTCCACCGTGCGGTCGCTGGAATTATTGTCATAAACATAGACTACCGCCTCGGGCAGCGCCTCCCTGGCGTCCCGCACCACCTTCGCGATGGTCTTTTCCTCATTATAACAGGGAATTAATACTGCTATTTTATCCATTCTCCGTCTCCCGTATTTTTAATCTTATTTTTAAGTTTACCACAGTTTCCCAGTCTTTACTATCTGATTTTCAAAACCCTTGATAGATAAACTCTGACGCGCTGTAACCCGGCCCATAATATCCGAGCAGAATGACCGCAAACAGAAGCATATACCACAACATCCAGCGCAGAGGCAGCGGCTTTTTCGAAACCCATTCCCGCACCGGCTCCTTTCTCTGTTTCAGCGACACCGCCCACAGAAGCAGAAGTGACAGCACTGTCACCACTGTCTCGATCCCGTCAAGACCGAGCTGTAACAGGGAGCCATCCCAGAGAATCTGCGGATTCCACACCCCCACCGCCCCTCTCAGCATGGCCAGCGCGTCACCCACAGAGGCGGCGCGGAAAAACAGATCACCGATACACACAAGAAAGAAGGTCCGCAGGATACGGACGCCGTTTAAAACCCATCCCTCCCCGCTCAAATGAAGCCGTTCATTCAGACGTGCGAAGGGCGGCGCAAGCAGCTCCTCCATCACAATATAAAACCAGTGCAGCAGCCCGGAACCGATCACAAACTTCCAGTCTCCGCCGTGCCAGACGCCCACCGTCAGCCACAGAATGAACATGGCCGCAAACGTGGCGTACTGTTTTCCACGCTTTTTCCCACATTTCTTTTTCAAGGACTGGTTCAGATTCGTAAAGAGCCTGGAACGAAGGAGCGGATAAAAGACATAGTCCTTCATCCACACGCCAAGCGTAATATGCCATCTGCGCCAGTACTCCGCCACGCTCTTTGCAAAAAAGGGCGTCTGAAAGTTTTCCGGCAGGACGATGCCCAGACTCTGCGACAGCCCAAGCACAATATCCATACAGCCGGAAAAATCCGTGTAAAGCTGGAATGCGTAGCAGACGGTGGCCACCCAGATATACGCACCCGGATACCCCTCATAGTCCCCGTAAACCGTATTCACTAAAACACCGAGCCGCTCGGCAATCACCAGCTTCTTAAAAAACCCCCATGCCATGCGCTGTAAGCCCCGCGTCACCCGCTGGTAATCAAAATCATGGGGCGCAAAAAACTGTTCCGCATGCTCCCTGTACTTTAAGATCGGCCCGGAAACCAGATTGGGGAAATACAGCCCATAAAGGGCCAGCTTCAAGACGTTCTTCTGATGCGCCGCAAGCCCATAATAGACATCGATCACATATCCCAAAAGAGAAAAGGTATAGAAACTCACGCCCAGAGGCACAAGAAAGTCCACACCGGCAATCAGCCTGTCCGGCCCGCCGAAAAGATGCACCACACCGTCCACGGTATTGATGAAAAAATTCACATATTTGAGGGCAAAAAGAATGCCTATATTGACCAATATGGTCATCAGCAAAATCCCCCTGCGCCTCCCTGCCGCCTCCGCCTGCGCCGCTTCAAGCAGTGCGGTCCCAATATAACAGGCTCCCACAGAGACAAACGGATAGATAACCAGCGCCCCCTGCCCCGCAAGGAGACAGTACGCCACACTGCAAAGCAAAAGAAATCCCCACTGGAACCTACGGGGAATGCTGTAATATACGACTAATAAAACGGTAAAAAAACACAAAAAATAAAAGGAAGTGATACCCATATTATTCATCCGCCTCCGCTTTCACTATAGCACATGGTTGTAAATATTTCCACAATACAGTAAAATAATTAGCAGAAACGGAGGATACATCACCTATGAAAAACAAAAAATTTCCCGCATGGCTTACGATAGAATCAAAGGACCGTCATCTCTTTTTTGCCCTGACAGCCGTATACATCATCTACATTCTGCCCATCCTGCTGGCAAACCGTCCCTACCAGGACGATCTTTCCCGCAGTCTCCACGGCATCACCGGCTGGAACAATGATGCCAGGCCGCTCACAGAGCTGCTTATCACCTGGCTGTGCGGCGGGACTCCCTTAAGCGACGTCCAGCCTCTCCCCCTCCTTTTGTCCGTGCTTCTCTTAGCCTATACGGTCACCCTGTACACAAAGCGTTATCCGGCTTCCGAAAAAAATATTGTTCCCGCCCTGCAGATAGGGTTTTTGGTAATTGCAAATCCTTTTCTCCTGTCCAACCTGTCCTATCGGTTTGACTGTGTCACCATGATCCTTGCGCTCTGTGCGGCGGTTCTTCCCTATGTGACACCCGTGAGAAAAGCGCTCTGGAAAGTTTTTGTCCTTTCCCTTTTTATGTGCCTTATCACACTCACCACTTACCAGCCTGCCTGCGGCGTCTACATCAGTCTCTGGTTTCTGGAAGTGTTTTTCATGCTCTACAATGAGCGGATCGATCTGCCCCGGCTTTTCGTCCGCGGATCCGCCTGTCTGTTAAGCGTTATTTTATATAAATATATTATATTAAACCGATATATCCGTCCGGGAAACGGCGGCTGGCAGCCTGATGCCTACCAGTTTGCATGGCGTTCTGAAAACGGTTTTTTCTCCGGCGTTATCTTAAACTTTCAAAGCTTTATCCACTATGTGAATATTACCCTGCAGGGCATTCCAACGCTCCCGCTTTTGTTCTTTGTCTTACTCACCGCAGCCGGGATGATATTTACGGGACTTACTCTTTTTAAAATGAAGCGGCCATTATACAAGAGGGTCCTCACCTTGCTATACCTGCTCCTGCTCCCGGTTTTCATTGTTCTGGGAGCCGTTGGCCCGCTTCTTGTTCTGACCCATTCGTCCTTCAGCATAAGCGCACACTCTCTTCTGTGCCTGTGCAGTGTCGGTCTGTGGGCTGGCGTTATGATCTCGCCTCTCAGCCGCAGACTGCCCCGGCTTGGCCCTCTGCTGTTTCTTCCATGCGCGCTTTGCTGCCTGACCTTTTCCTACAGTTACGGAAATGCCATGACAAGTCAGAAGCAGTACGAGGAATACCTGACTTACAGCATTGCCCACGATGTGGAAACCCTGAACGCAGACGGTTCCATCCAGGCACTCACGGTATCCGGCAGAGCGCCGCGCTCTCCACAGACAGCGCGGCTGTGCGAAAAATACCCTCTGTTTGGCAATCTGGTTCCTGCCTACCTGACCAATTCATCCTATATCGGCGGCGCCCAGCTTCTGCACTACACACAGGAGTCCTTCAGCTTCGAAGGGCTGACCGAAGAGGACCAGGAACTGATTGACAGCACAGAGCCCGCTCTGGCTAACAGTATTTATGCCTGCTACGAAAGCGGGGAAAAAATCATTATCCTCTTCTACTAGAGGCGCGGAGGCAGCCATGCTTTTTAATTCTCTAACCTTTGCCGTCTTTTTACTGGCGGCTTTTGTCCTGTATCATATCGTGCCTGTCAGATTTCGATGGGTTTTCCTGCTGGCGGCCAGCTATGCCTTTTACATGAATCTGCATGCGGCCTACGGCCTTCTGCTGTTTGGCGCCACCATTCTGACCTACTTTTTGGCGCTCAGTCTGGAAAAGGCCCCCCGGCAGGCGAAAAAGCGGATCTGTCTGCTTGGCGGCGTTGTGCCCCTTGTGGTCATCCTTCTGGTCTTTAAGCTGGGCGCTCCCGTCATCGGCAGGATCAACAGTTTCATCGACGCCGGACGCCTGTCCATGCAGCCTTTGACCGTGAAAATCCTGCTGCCCGCAGGCGTTTCCTTCTATTTCTTCCAGTCTATGGGATATCTGATTGATGTGTATAAAGGGAAAATCAAAGCAGAGCGGCATTTTGGCTACTACGCCCTCTTCGTCTCCTTTTTCCCTCAGCTTCTGGCCGGCCCCATAGGCCGGGCGGACGTCCTGCTGCCCCAGCTCAAAAAGGAGCGGCGCTTTGAATACAACAATGTGACCTACGGCCTCAAGCTGATGGCCTGGGGATATTTTAAAAAGCTGGTGATCGCGGATGTGTTCGCCGCCACGGTAAATAAAGTATACGACAATGCATACAGCTATGTGGGCCTTGTGTTTATCATTGTCACGGTGATGTTCGCCATCGAAATCTACTGCGATTTTTCGGGGTATTCGGACATTGCCATCGGCTGTGCAAAGCTTTTTGGCATAGAGCTTGCAGTTAACTTCAAAAGCCCATACCTCTCCTTTTCCATCAAGGAATTTTGGAGCCGCTGGCATATCTCCCTGTCCACCTGGTTC
Source organism: uncultured Lachnospiraceae bacterium (assembly GCA_910579285.1). GTDB lineage: Bacteria > Bacillota > Clostridia > Lachnospirales > Lachnospiraceae > UBA3282. The sequence goes on from CAJTTT010000002.1 coordinate 135,567, forward strand.
CGGGACTATGTCTACATTCCTCTCGGCGGCAACCGGGTGCCGAAGTGGCGGCGCTGTCTGAATCTCCTCCTCACCTTTCTGGTGAGCGGCTTCTGGCACGGCAGCAGTCTGACCTACATCCTCTGGGGCGCCATCCACGGCATTTTGCAGATCATAGAAACGCTTCTTTACCCGAAGATCAGACGGGGCGTTCCTGTCACCAGACGAAAACACTGGTGGCAGCTTCCCGTCACCTTCACCATGCTTTGTTTTACCTGGATCTTTTTCCGGGCAAACACCATCCAGGACGCCTTCTGGATTATCTCAAGACTGTTCTGGGATATCGGCAGACCTGTCAATTACCTGAAAACCGCCGTGATCTGTCTGGACATGCCCTATCTGTCCATGCTCGGTATGCTGCTGTCAGCAGCTGTGCTTTTCCTTTACGACATGGTTTCGCTCAAGCAGGACGTGATCGAACTGGTGTCCCGTCAGAAGGGCCCGGTGCGGTGGAGTGTCTATGTACTGCTGCTGGTGGTGATTGCCCTGTTTTCACAAAAAGGGATTGCGACGGAGTTTATCTATTTTCAATTTTAAGAAGCACGTTTCACGAACGATGACGGAAAGGATTATGGCATGGAGAAAAAAAATACAGTCCTCATTTTTATCATCAAATGCATTGCCATACCCGCGGCAGCTATCTCAATACTCTTCCTGCTGAATCTGCCGTACCGGGAAATAGATGATGCGAAATATATGGATATGTGGAATCTGCGGATGCTGGGGAACCAGATCAACGAGGTGGAGATCGCCAATGTTGGCAGCTCCCACGGCGCATATGACTTTATCTATGACGGGCTGACGGAAGACGGATATTCCTGCTTTAACTTTGGCAGCGTAAGCCAGACTTACCAGTACGATCTGGCTCTGCTGCAGGAGTATGGCAGTCATTTGGACGAGGAATGCATCGTGTTTATCCCCGTCTCCTACTTTTCCTTCAACAACGAGACGGTAAATGAAACCGAAGCGCAGGCGTTGTCCGTGAAATATTACCACTGCCTCTCCCCGAAGAACATTCCAGACTACGACCTCTACACAGACATCGTGACAACCAGACTTCCGATTCTCTCCGCCGGGGAGGATCTGCTCAAGCTGCTGCCTTCGTTTTCCCTCTCCCTAAAGGCGTTCGCCGCAGAGGGCAGCCCGGATGGCGGAATGGACGAGGCCGCTGTGGCGGAGTTCGCAAACCGGGCCGCCATGCGCTATGACCGTCATTTCAACAACAAAGAAAATCTCTTTTTACCCGAGCGCGAGGAACAGCTTCTCTCCCTGATCGACTACTGCCAAAAACACGGGCTTACGCCCGTGCTCATCACCACGCCTTTCTCCTCTTATTACAACGCCCAGGTATCCGAAGAATTTCTGGACCGCTTTTACGGCACAATCAACCGCATTTCATCTGACACAGATGTCAGTTATTACGATTATTCCCACGACAAACGGTTTCAGGAAAATCTGACCTATTTTTCTGACTCTGACCATCTGAATGCGGAGGGCGCGGCGTATTTCATGGAGATTATTGCGGAAGAAGTGCCGGAGCTGAGGGCGGCGCTGGGGGAGTAGCCCATAAACGTGATGGAAGTTTTGACATGATTGCTTGTTTTGCAAGCGGCTCTTTTTATACTCAACCCAGTACGCTCAGGCAGGTAACCCATTTTTCTTCAGCGCTCCAAGTCCCGTCAAAGCAGTTCCCTCGTTTTTCTGACAAGATACAGCGGGATATTGGTAATATACCCGTCTTTCCGATAACCGCGTCTGGAAAAGCGCAGCGCATATTCCGGCCGGGAATCCGCAATATATTTTTTGAAAGATGGGGCAGATTTATCTTCCCCGCCTTTTGCTTCTATGGGTATCATCTCAGTGCCATATTGCAGAACAAAATCAATCTCGCTGTTTTTATCAGAAAAATAGCATGGTTCCATCTCAAACTGACCCCGAAGCTGCTGTAAACAATAGTTTTCCGTCAGCGCTCCTTTAAACTGGTAATCCGTCTTCAAAAGGATGGCGCTGTTGTCAATGCCCGCCATGTGTTTGAGAAGTCCCGTGTCAAACAAAAAAAGCTTGAACTGATCCAGTCTTTCAAAGGCGGAAAGCGGATGCTCCATTTTGGATACATTGTAAACGCGGTTCAGCATACCGGCTGAGACAAGCCATTCAATCGCCTCCTCGAAGTCACGCGCCCGGCCGCCTTCGCGCACCGCCCCGTACATAAACTTCTCGTTTGACTTTGCGAGCTGTGTGACAATGCTGCGGAAGACCATGAGAATGCGTCCGCTGTTCACCTTCCCATTATGTTTGGAAAAGTCGTTTTCATAGACTTCAATCAGCTCACGCTGTATCTTGGAAATCTTCTGCGGGTCGCGATATTTTACCCATGATTCGACACATTCCGGCATACCACCGATGATCAGATAGTAGTTGTATGCTTCAAGCAGGCGGCTGTGAAAAATATCTTCAATCTGCTGGTTCTTCTGAATGCCTGCATAATAATCATAAAGGGGCGGATCAACCGCACAAAGGAACTCGTCAAAGGTCAGCGGAAAGATGTCCAGCAGATTGACCATACCGACAGGATAGGATTTCGGCTTTGCAAGGAGCGTTCCAAGCAGACTCCCGGCCGCGATAACATGATAGTCATTGGCCTTTTCCTTGAAATATTTCAGTGCATTCAAAGCCTCCGGGCACTCCTGTATTTCGTCGAAAATGATGAGCGTTTCACCCGGAAGAATTTTTTCTCCGGCAATCATGGAAAGAAGCTCAATGATCCGCTGCGGATTTTTGTTGGTTTCAAAGATGGATTTCAGTTCATCCTCTTCGTCAAAGTTAAAATAGACAAAACTGTGATAACAGCTTTGTCCAAATTCTTTCATCAGCCATGTCTTGCCAACCTGACGCGCCCCCTTCAGCACCATAGGCTTTCGCTCCTCGCTGGCTTTCCAGCTGATCAGATCCTGAATGACATTTCGTTTCATTGAAATCCCCCTTCTATATGCCCAAAATCAGTATCGCACATTTTTCCGCGAGTTTCAATTACTTTTTGCACATTTTTCCGCCATTTTCGACAGCTGATTCCACATTTTCCCTCCGTTTTCGACAAATAATTTCACATTTTTTTGAGTTTTACAGAAAAAATTTTCACATTTTTCTCAAACTCACCACTCCACGCCGAGCACCGCTTCCTTTTCCACATGCCTGTCCTCCCGGAGATAAAAATCCGCCGCCGCTTCTTTTGCGATCTCGGGCGTAACCTCCTCCGGCAGGGTAATGCCCGGATGGAATAGAATTTCCAATGTTCTCCCATCCTTTTGGGCCTTGCGCCTCATTTTTCCGTAAAGTCTTTCTATTCTCTCTCTGTCCATCCGCCCGCTCATCACAAGTCCCCAGAGATACATCCGGCTCATCCCGTTCTCTTTGCAGTAGCGGTCCACCTTGTGGGAGTAGAGGGATAACAGCCTGTTCTTTATGAAATTGACGGGGCGGTACGTCCTATATAATGACACATCTGTCAGAAACACACCGAGCACTTCCCTGGAATTGCGGATATACTCTAACGCATACCCCTCCGCGCGCACAGCTTCCAGAACCGCCTCCCACACCACGGGAATCATGTGGGCATGCTGGTGGCTGTCGATCCGAAGCCCCTTCTGCCCGCAGGGAACGCTGTACCGGGCCGCGATCCCGATGCACGTTTCTATGGCCGTCTGTGCCTTTGCCAGCTGGGCTTTGATTTCACACACCAGCTGCGCCCGTATCTTCTTTCTTTTATGCGGCAGATAAGACGCCGCAAAGAGTCCTCCCCATCCAAGGCCCATCAGATCGGTGCCCGGCTTTACGAGATCGGGAGCCGCCGCCTTGCCTGCCAGACTTCTCCCCTCCACAAAATCCAGGTGCACGGACAGAAGCGGCAAAAAGGGAAGCTTCGGTATCTCCCTGTAAAGAAGCTCCATACATTCCTCAAAACAGCTCATATTCGGCACAATGCTGATGCTGTCGAGCCTGCCTGCCTGCATACATGCCAGCATGTCCTTTGACGTATTGAAAGTAAGCGCGTAATCGTCCGCGTGAATATCCGGTTTACTCATGTCGAAATCCCTCCTGAAAACTCTCCCCCCGCAGCCGGAGCGCTTTAAGCTGTCCGCCCTGGGGTGTGGCCGGAAACGCAAAATACCCCGACAGATCCCCCTCGTCCGGCTTCCAGATGTGGACATTGTCCACGGGGTACTGGGTAGACTGCCAGGAAAGATAATCAGGCTGTCTGACCAGATCCTTCGGCTCCATCTCCGAAAGCTCTAAAAGTTTCCCGCCATATTGCAGTAAAAATACCGCCACAACCGCCACCGCCGCTGCGCGCACCAGATTCTCCCACACAGGAGCCTTCTCCAAGTCTGCAGTCCCAGACCGCCCATCCGCCGCCGGCCCTGTCTTCCCGCCTGCCAGATCGAGCGCCGCTCCCAGCGTCAACGCCGCCAGCATATACATATACGGTCCGCCGTAGCGCATATGGGGCGCCGTCACCAGCCAGAAAAAGAGATTGACAATTCCCGTGCCAAGCAGGGCCGCCCACGCATATTCCCTGCGCCGGAAACACCGTACCAGCACACACAAAACCACAGGAATGCACAGCAGCCCCGTCACAATCAGAATGCGGCTCCCCATTCCCTGTCTGAGAAACCAGCCGGGAATCCAGCCGAAAAAGGAATTGTCATATGCCGCCTCACTTGTAATGCCTCTTGCAAACATTTTGATGTCCAGACTGTCCTTCGCCAGCACCTCCCTGTCCATCTTCCAGTCCGGGTGAAACAGATCCAGCCCAGCGTAAGGATAGACAAGATAGCCGGAAATGACCACATTGCGGATCAGATACGGCATCAGAATAAACAGCCCTGCCGCCACATGGGAAACAATGGCCCTTCCGTTTCTTTCTCTGACAAACAGGTACAGCGGGTACAGCGCCAGAATTGCCACAGCTGCCGCCGACAGCTTTACCGTTGCGGCATATACGCTGACCAGACACAGCCAGCCGTACATGATGCCGTCCTCTCTGCCGCTCTCGTGAAACTCACTCCACTTAGTCAGGATATAGAGGACAAGGAGCATGGCCCAGATATCCGTGCCGGAGGACGCAATGTCATAACGCTTCTGTACCACAAATATGACCATCACGCCCTTCAGAAAATCCGAAGTCCGCAGGCTGTTCTCTCCCCACAGGCGGATCGTGGCGCATACATAGATAAGAGCCGCCAGACAGAAAAACCCGTTTAAGCTGTGCACAGACTGTCCGACAAGCCATCCCAGGCTGAAAAGCGCCTGCAGGGACATGAACGCACTGTTGTAAGCCAGCCGCATATGAAGATTTCCAAGTCCCGGAACTACCCCGTAATCCTCGATCCATCGGATCGCCTGGGCATGATAAAGCCCCGTGTCGTATTGGCCCGGGCTCTGGGTTGTCCAGATCAGCGTGAGAACAAAGCAAAACAAAACTGCCGCAGTCCGCCAGACAGCCAGCCTCGCCCATGTGCATCCCGGAAAAAGAACGATGCCTTCTTTCTGCCGAAAACGGCGGTAAATCCACACGCAAAACAAAAGTATGCCCACCGCTCCCAGAATGGTGCAGGCAATTCCCGCAACCTTGTAAAAAAGACTGAAAAGCTGGGCATACACATTCAGAACAATCAAGCCTGTCACAATATAAATATCGGGACGCCCCATGTTCTCCCGGCGGTTTTTGTATACGACATCCGTAACCGCCTTACCGAAGAGCAGAGCCGCCCCGCCGATCATCACCCACGAAAATAGCACCATCAACATACTTGCACCCCCATGTCTGCTTCCACGCAGACATTCTTTTCATTCTCACTGCTCCTCCCCGTCATTTTCACGCCACACCAGCGTATCAATGATATATCTGGGCCTGTGCTTGGTCTCCATATAAATCTTTCCGACATATTCTCCGATAATGCCAAGCGACAAAAGGGTAATCCCGCCGATGATCAGGGACACGATCAGTGTCGTAGTATACCCCGGCACATTGTTTCCCATGACCCAGTCCACCAGGCCGATCACGCACATCACGATACTGAACAGAAACATAAAAAATCCGAGACCGCCGATCAGTCTGAGCGGCCGCACACTCATGGATGTAATGCCGTCAAGAGCCAGCGTCATCATCTTGCTCAGCGTATACTTGGAATGCCCCGCCTCCCTTGCTTTTACGTCAAAGTACACCACATCGGAGGGAAAGCCCATTGTGGGAATCAGTCCCCGCAGAAACAGGTTCGTCTCGCGGTACTCCGACAGCGCGTCCAGCGCCTTCTTTGACATCAGACGATAATCCGCATGGTTCGTCATCACCGTACTGCCAAGCAGGTGCATCAGCTTATAGTACGCCGTGGCAGTCGCCTTCTTGAAAAAGCCGTCGGAATTTCTGTCGTTCCGCACGCCGTAGACCACCTCACAGCCCTCCATGTAGCAGGCCAGAAAAGAATCCAGCGCCTCGATGTCCTGCTGTAAGTCCGCGTCGATGGTAACCACCACATCCGCATACTTTCTGGCCGTCATCATCCCGGCCAGGATCGCGCTCTGATGGCCGTAATTTCCCGCCAGGCTCACCACGGAAAACCGCCTGCTTTTGGCTGAAATTCCATGAAGAAGCTGTAAGGTTTTATCCCTGCTCCCGTCATTCACAAACATGACTTTGGAGCCTTTGGCTATCTTTTTCTCACCTTCCAGCCGGGTCAGCTTCTCTGCCATAACGGCGGCGGTTTTTTCCACCACTTCCTCCTCGTTATAGCATGGTACTACCAGATATAAAATCGGAATCTCTCTCATCGTTTTTTCCTCAATAGGTTCAGCGCACGTCCAATTTGCCGGGCAGACACGGTCTGGCTGAACTGTTTACTTATAATATTCCCGGTACCAGTCCACAAACTTCTGTAATCCTTCCTCGATGGACGTTTCCGGCTTGAAGTCATAGTCCCGCATCAGATCGGTGACATCCGCATAGGTCTGGTACACATCGCCGGGCTGCATGGGAAGATACTCTTTCTTCGCCTCCACGCCCAGGCATCTCTCCAGCGTCTCTATATAATCCATCAGCTTTACGGGTTTGTTGTTGCCGATATTATAAAGCTTATAGAAGGCGCCCTTCTGATTCTTTTCCGGCGGATTGCACAGAATGTTTTCCACGCCCCGCACAATATCGTCGATATAAGTGAAATCCCGCATCATGTCGCCCCTGTTGTAAATCTGAATCGGCTCTCCCGCAAGGATCTTCTTCGTAAACTTGAAATACGCCATATCCGGCCTTCCGAACGGCCCGTAAACCGTAAAGAAGCGCAGCCCCGTCACGGGAATCTGAAATAATTTGCTGTAAGCGTGGGCCATCAGCTCATTGGACTTCTTTGTGGCCGCGTAGAGGCTTACCGGCTCGTCCACCTTGTCCTGCGTGGAAAAAGGCACCTTTTCATTGCCGCCATAGACAGAACTGGATGAAGCGTACACCAGATGCTCCACGGGGAAGTAACGGCACCCCTCCAGGATATGGAAAAATCCCATCATATTGGACTCCATGTAGGCCGCCGGATTGTCAATGCTGTAACGGACGCCCGCCTGCGCGCCCAGATTCACCACAATGTCAGGTCTGTACTCCTGAAATGCCCGGAACACATCCGCATTGTCCGCAAGATCTCCTCTGACAAAGCTATAATTATCATAGTAATACAGCTTTGACAGCCGGTCCTCCTTCAGCCTTACGTCATAGTACTCATTCATATTGTCAAAGCCGATGACCCGCGCGCCCTTCTCCAGAAGGCTTTTGGATAAATGATATCCGATAAAGCCCGCGCCGCCGGTAATCAGATATTTCTTTGAGGGATCTAATTCTTTCACCGCCGCTCCTTTCCGCTCCTTAACGCCCTATGCTATAATACTCAATTCCCGCTTCTTTCATCCGCCCCACGTCAAAGACGTTGCGTCCGTCATACACAAGCGGAATCCGCATCCGCTCTTTAAATGTTTCCGGCGGCATGGACCGAATCTGCTCCCACTCCGTAAACACAAAACAGATGTTGGCATCCTTAAGCGCCTCCTCCGGCGTGTCCGCATAGGCGATGGAGCCTCTTCCGGCATTTCCTTCTGGATAAACCTTGCGGAAATTATCGGCCGCCACAGGATCATAAGCCACAATCTGGGCGCCGTTTTCCAGAAGCAGCTCCACATTATCGAGGGAAGGCGCTTCCCGCAGATCGTCTGTCCCCGGTTTAAAGGCCAGACCAAGCACTGCAACCTTCAGGCCCTCAAATGTAATCATCCGCTTGCACGCTTTCTGATAGAGCCTTGTTTTCTGGAGGGCGTTCACATCCACCGCCGCCTCCACGGTCTTAAGCTGATAGCCGTACTGCTTGGCAAGATATTTGAGCGCCTTCGTATCTTTCGGAAAACAGCTTCCGCCATATCCGATGCCCGCCTTTAAGAAGTTTGCGCCGATGCGGGCATCGTAGCTCATGCCCTCCGCCACCGCGTCGATATCCGCTCCCACGAGCTCGCAGAGGTTGGCGATATCGTTCATATAAGAAATCTTGAGCGCCAGAAAATCATTGCAGGCGTACTTAATCATCTCCGCAGACCGCCTGTTCACAGATACAATGGGCAGGCGGAAAGGCTCGTAAATTTTCTTCAGAAGCGTCTCCGCCTCCCTGCTCTGTGTACCAATAATAATGCGGGCGGCATGAAGGGTGTCGTGCACTGCGGATCCCTGCGCCAGAAACTCCGGGTTGGAAGCCACTTCCACCTTCACATCGCGTATGAGAAAATCATGGATGAACTGCTCCACTTTGTCGTTGGTGCCGACAGGCACTGTGGATTTCACCACCACAAGGCAGTCCCGTTCCACCGATTCCGCGATCTGTCTCGAAACTGTTGCAATATAGTTCAGATTGGCAGAACCGTCGGGCTGCTCAGGCGTGCCAACACCGATAAAAATGGCGTCCTTATCCCGGTATGCCTCGGCATAATCTGTGGTATAGTGGAGTCTTCCCGCTGCGTTGTTCTTCCGCATCAGCTCCTCCAGCCCTTCCTCAAAAATGGGGCTGTTTCCCGCCTCCATCATTTTTACTTTCTTCTCATCTACATCCACACAGGTAACGTCATGTCCCTTCTCCGCAAAGCACACGCCCGCCACCAGACCCACATAACCTGTTCCCGCTACAGCAATTTTCATACTCTGTTACCGTATCCCTTTCTAAATTTCCCCGCCAAACAGTCTCTTTATTTTCCGCACCGCCCGCTCCATAAAACCAGGCCCATGATACCTGCGCGCACTGTCCTCATCGAACAGCTCCTTAAGATCCGGCTGCGCATTTACAAAATCCCACCAGAGACTCCCCAGATTCGTGTCATACCGTTTCCAGGGCTTGTCTCCCGCATAATGGATGAGCGCGGGTGACCGCAGCGCCTCCTGCTCCTCCTCCTGCGTATAAATGCCCTCTGTCACAAACCGCTCGAACTCTTTCTCTTCCAGATAAGCCAGCCTGTTATATTTCGGCGGAAGATAGGCGATGGCCCCCTGACAGGTAATGTTCAGAATATCCTGATCCTGATAATAAAATTTCTCGCGCGCCAGCTCATTCCACCGTTTTTCCAGCCCTCTTTTCCTCACCTCGGCCAGGTTGAGGAGAGTCACTCCCGCATTGATATAGCCGCCCTTCACACCAGAAAGCATGTTCCAGTAGGGCCTTTGGCTGTTCCACTCCCATTTGTCGGAGAGGTTCACCGCCCCCCTCACAGCCGCAAGCGTCATTCCCTCCACCTGCGTCTCCCAAACCGGCGCAAGGCTCTCCCGCACAAGCACGTCCGCGTCCATATAGAGGACCTTGTCCACCTCCGGCAAAAGCCCCGGCAGGGCCAGCCGCAGATAGGTGCCAGCCGAAATATTCCTCACCTGGTATGCGTTCTCATAAGGGTTTTCCACACAGTGCATGATGAGCGCAGAATGCGGATCCCTTGTTTTTATAATCCGTTCCAGCGGCGCCTGCGCGTTTCCCGCCGCTTCTGTGCAGACACAGTGAATCTCAAAATGATCCTCCGGGCCGCGCGCGTCCAGAAGAGAAGCCGCCGCCGCCTGCACCTGTGCCACTAAATTTTCGTCAAAGCAAAATACGATCCTCAATCTTTCCATACCCTTTATTGTACCGTGATACCGTTTAAAAAGCAAGACACTGCTCCGGGATATCCGTCAGACAAAAAGACCGCCTGCCGCCGTGCACTGCCTTTACTTTGCAAGTGCAAGAAACCGCTCTGCGCAGGCCACGTTGGAAAGGCTGTTTCGGTATGCCAGACAGTTGGCTGCATACCTGTCGTTTTCCTCCACAATCCGCTCCAGCGTCTGCGCCGACCAGCCGTCCTCCACAATTCCAAGCTCCTCCCGTCTGATGTAGGCTGCGTTGTAAGGCACAGAAGTGGTAACCACCGGCGTGCCAAGCGCAATGCTTTCCACGATAGACACCATATTGTTATCCTTCTCCGTGGACACCAGAAGCGCCCTGGACGCCGCCACAATGGGCAGGAGCCTGTCATGGGAAAGTTTTCCGTGAAAAGTCACTTTTCCTTCCAGCCCCAGTTTTTTTGCAAGCTGTCTGAGGGAAGTCTCCTCCTCCCCCGCTCCGATCACATCCAGACAATACCCTTCATGCCCAGCCTTCACAAATCCCTGGAACGCCTCCAGCGTATGTGAAATCCGTTTGCGGGGAATCAGCTGTGACACCACCACAAAACGGTCATCCCGCATTTTTGACCCGGGAAGCGGAAATTTTTCCAGATCCACGCCGTGGTCAATCGGCTCTTTCTCCACCCGGGGCATAAACTGCCGGATAAAGGCGCCCGCCTCCTCAGAGCGGGGAACCACCCGCGCACGGCGCATCAAAAACCGCGCCACAAGCTGATACCAGAACTTGGCAGGTATTTTGTGCAGCATCTGGTTGTAGGCCGCCAGCTCATGCCAGATGACCGTTTTCCCCGGCGCCACCCTTGCCGCTGTGTAGGACCATGTGGCAAAAACCTCACTTGTGACAATCATGTCATATTCCTTGTGGGTTTTCAGATACCTGCGGACGTCTGGCATATAGGGAAAACACCTGGGCATAAACAGCTTGCGGCAGACCGTGCGGAACCAGAGCACGGGAAAATCGTACCGCTCCTCGCAAACCGGCCTGTAATCCTGTGCTGCGAGCAGCGTCACCTCATGTCCCGCCCGCAGAAAGCCGCGGCACACCGCATAGATCATGGTGTCCTTTATGGACTCCACCCGCGGAATCTGATTGGTCTCCGCCGTATATAAAATAGGATTGATCACCAGCACCTTACTCATTGTTTCCTCCCTGCGGTTTTCCCCCGTTTTCCCTCGCCGTCAGTGCCAGAAACCTGTCAGCAATTTTCGATACCGTCAGCTCTTCCCTCAGTTTCACGGCTTCTTTGCCAAGCCGTTCCCCGAAGGCCGGATCGTCAGCCAGCTGCCCCATAGCCTCCGCAAGCGCACCTGCGTCTCCCACCGGCACAAGAAGCCCGTTTACGCCGTCCCGGATATACATGCGGGAACCGCCGATGGGACAGTCCGTCGCAATCACAGGAAGCCCCAGCGCCATCGCCTCCAGCATGGAATTGGAAATCCCTTCGTAGTCCGAGGAGAGCACATACATGGACGCTGTTTTGATGTCGGAAAGGACGTGTGCGGAAAACCCTTTAAATATGACACTACTGTCAATTTCAAGTTTTCCGGCCAATGCCTTAAGCTCCGCCTCCAGCTCTCCCTGTCCGTATATCTCCAACACATAACCGCTGTGCTCTTTTGCAAAGGCGGCAAAGGCGCACAACAACAGTCTGTGGTTTTTCTGGGCGTTCAGCCGCCCCACCGCCACAATCCGCTTCTCCCTCGCCCCCGCATACGGCTCTTCCTTCGGTTCCAGCGGATTGGGGATCACCACGCTCTTTTTACGGATTCCCGACGGAAAACTTTTCACCGCATCCTCTGTCTGGCACACCACCACCTTTGCCAGGCGGTAACACAGATCCCGGATCCGCCTGTGATCGTAACGGGTGGGATCGTTCCGCTCGGAGACGAGAAAAAAATGCTTCTGCCCAAACGCCGCCACCGCCGAGAACACCGTCCCCATTGCGCTGAACGCCCATATCTGACAGTTTTTATTCTCCCGGTAATACTGCCGCATCCTTCGAAGCCGCCCGATTCTCACCGAAAGACTGCCGTCGGAAGGGCCCCCCGCGCTCACCACCTCAATCCGGGGATCCAGCGGATAGGCCCTCTCGCTGCCGGCAAAAAGAAGAATCCCTGTCGGTATGCCCCGCCTGCTGTATTCATTTGCAAGAAGCGCCACAACTCTCTCCGTGCCGCCACCCGGCATATCTGGTATGACAAAAACAATTTTTTCCATTTCGGTTCCCCCACCGCAGACACAGATTTTACGCCGCGCCATTTACATGATATAATAGCCGCAAGTTCTATAAAAAGCATTCTCATAAAAGAAGGAGACGCCATGCAGCCCACACCGTTTTTAAGTATCATTGTACCCGTATACAACGTGGAAGCCTACCTGGCCGAGTGCCTTGACAGTATTCTCGCCCAGACGTTCACAGACTTCGAAGTTCTTCTCATAGATGACGGGTCCACCGATGGCTCGTCCGCTCTCGCCGACGCCTACGCCGCGAAGGACGCCCGCATCCGCTGTTTCCACAAGGAAAACGGCGGCCACATGTCTGCCAGACAGGAAGGATTCCGAAACTCACTGGGCAGATATATCGCCTTCGTGGACAGCGATGACTGGATCGATCCCGCTATGTACGAGCGCATGTGCGCGGCCGCCGTAACATACAGCGCAGACATGATATGCTGCAATTATACCGCCGTTACCCCCGATAAACAAATCCAGCGGCAGGATGTCTGCAAACCCGGATTTTATAACCGCCGGGAACTTGAAGAGCAGGTCTATCCAATACTGCTTTACTCCGGCAGCTTTTTTCACTACGGGATTTCTCCAAGCCTGTGCAACAAACTGTTTCGCCGGACACTTCTGGAGAAATATCTGTTTCGTGTTCCGCTGTCCATCAAGCTTGGGGAAGACGGGCTGGCTGCCTATCCCTGCCTTCTCGGGGCATCCTCCGCCTGTTTTCTTGCCGACTCCTTCTACTATTACAGAAGCAATGGCGGATCCCTCACCCACACAATGGATCACGGGCGGCTTGCAGAAAACCGCCTGCTCTTTGACACTTATGATAAACTGATCGACCTGGCTGCCTATCCCTGTATGGAAAAACAGCTTCTCTATTATTATGCCTACCAGTGCCTGCTGACATTCCCGCCCATATTCCGCGGGGAGCGGACGGCAGGAAAGAATGACCGGGCGGCATTTCTCGCAGAATGCAGCTATCCGCCTGTCAGGAGAGCCTTTCGCGGCATCAAAACAGGCAGTGTCTCCGGGCTCCACAACCGGGCTTACGTCCTATGTATCCGCCACGGCCTGTACCGCCTGTTCCGCTTCCTTCTGGCCCACTGATCAGTACGGCCTCTCCCAGATTCCTGTCTGGTAAAACTGTTCGCTGGCGTCAATCCCCTGCCTGTCGTCATCCAGCGCGATCGTCCTGTCAAAGAGGTTCGTGCGGGTAAACGCTATGACAAGCAGACAGAAGCCAAGCGCAAGCGCCGCCGTCAGCGCCTTGCCCGCCTTTCCGCTCCATGCCGCCCGGGCAGCCGGCTTTTCCGCTGTTTCCCCGCCATTGCCCGGAATCCCTCGAAGCCTGTCCACGCCGAGCTGCAAAAAGGCCGTCCATTCCTCCATTCCGCAGACCGCGTAAGGGATCAGCAGCACAAAATAAGGGATGGTATAGGACGCGCTGGACTCCCAGAACAGATGAAACAGATATCCCCCCAGAAAAACCACGGCCCCCATCAGTTCGCAGAGACCGCCTCTCCTCCAGCGCAAAAAGAGGCAGAGCAGCATCCCGCACAGAATCCATGTCTGCATGTAATTGAGCAGAACCGAGAGCCGCACGCCGCCCCGGCCTCCGATCACACTTTTCAGCCACTCTGGTATCTGCACCTGGGCTTTTCTCCCCCAGGTACGATCCAGGCAGATGAAAGTGGGGTCGTTCCACTGAAAGGCTGTCTTTCTCGCCAGAAAGGGCAGTCCCTCATCCAGCGGATTTTCTGACATCCTTGTCACAATCTTTTTGAGTTCCTCCAGGGAATCCTGCTTCGCCCGCTCCGTATCGTAGTTGTTTTCCGCAAATACATTGCCGTTATATCCATTATAACCACCCGGCCCAAGCGGCGCCTCCTGCATCCCCATGACCACCCAGGAAATCATAACCTCTCCCTCGGACAGTTCCTGTCCTGCAATCTGTTCCACAAGACGGTTGGATGCCTGTGTACAGAAAGCGACGCCAAACCCCATACACACAATAAACAGAAGGGAAACCCGCCAGTTCCCCCGCCGGTTTTCCTTCGGCTGCAGCAGGAGCCCGATCGCATCGCAGACAAGAAAACAGGCGATGGCAATCAGATAAATCAGACAATTCATCTTAATCACCGTGGCCAGTCCCATGCACAGGGAGGCCGCCGCGATATGACGATAACGCCTGTCCGCCAGATACTTCTGCGCAAAGTAAACCGCCCCCAGGGACAGCGCCATGCCCGGCAGGATGCCATAAAGGTAAGTCACATAAAAACCGAGCGGCACCCAGATCAACAGACCGATATATACCATCGCCTGCAGGCCTCTTCTCTTCTTCCAGAACCCTTCGCCGCCTGTCTCCCCGGACGGCCCAAACAGCCCGGACATCTTCGCAAGTATGCCGTAAATCACTGCCAGAAAGCCCACATTCACCAACTGGGGCCCCACAAAATTCCCCTCGCCAAAAAGAAAACTCAGCAGATAAAAATACAGGACAATTCCCGACTGAAAAGGATAGCAGAAAAGATACGCCCCCTCCTCAAAGGACGAAAAGTCTCCCTGCCTCCACTGCATGGCAATCCCATAGACCTTCGCAGGATCGGAACCTGGATAGAGCTGTGTCATTGCCACATAGGCAGCCGCCAGAATCACCGTGAGAAGAATCAGTCCCCAAAAGAGCTCGCTGCCCCGGCATGCGCTGTCTTTCGCCTGTCCCTCTGTCTCCATGCGCTCGTTTCGCCGGCGAACCACATCCCACAGTTTCCGCCCGGCAAGCAGCACAACTGTCAAAAGAGCAAATGCCAGCAGATGGCGCAGTGGATTGTCCGCTATATTTAAAGTCCTCTCCTGCTCGCTTCCGTCCTCCAGAAAGATCCGCCCCACAAAACTGGTACTGAAAACACTGTGCAGGAGCAGAAGAAACACGACTCCCGCGAGCAGCAGCCGGATGATGTCGTTTATAATTCGGTAAAAGAAATGATCTTGTCTCATAATTCCTCCACTGCTTCTTAACATATAATGTACTGCATTTCAAGTTCGGAGAAAACATATGAGGGATCTCCTCCTGTAACATACAGAATTCAACCCCTCTTGATCTTGTGATTATAAAGTTACAAAACTATATACCCAGGGCCTGCAATGAGTGCTCGCTTATAAAAGCAAGTAACATGTCCAAAGACAAATAACCTCTGAACAACTCCCTCAACTCGTCTGTCGTCCTGCCTTCCCGCAGAGCAATACATTTCTCCTCCCGGCTGTTCGTCTTTACTTCAAAAAAGTCCGAATAATCATGGAGAAATGCTCTCGTTCTCTCCTTCGAGACAATCAAAACAGCCTCCTCATTCTTTGCGTTCAAAGTTTCTATCACAATTGCACCGTAATCGTTCAGCTGTCTGTACGTCACTTCCCGGTTATTCTCATCCTTATCAACCAGCTCAATCAATGCATTTGCCACCAAATCTTCTATCCCGATCCTGATACTCATATCCCACCTCATATTTTACATGCTATTTAATATTATATCCAATTTCATTTTCCTGTATATTGGCAAAAATAACTAAACTTTATGTCCCTTTATTATTTGCGATATTAGCAAGTCCCGCAGCCAGCGCTTCTGCGTCAATTATGCCTTTCGCATCTTCCTCCTCTTTCCGCCTGTAAAACAAATAGAAAAACTTATCTTTTTCTGTCTTCTCCGCACTCATCGTGTTGACAATCTTTCCAAACATATCAACATGACTTCTGTCTGGAAACAGAATCGGAAGCTGTGCAAACTCTTCTTTCATAAAGCCGCTGTTAAACTGATCCGCATTTAAGATCAGAAGGTCAAAATCTACCCCGCTTCTGTCCGCGATCTCTTTCATACATTCCAGCACCTTTAAATGTGCTCTTACCGTTTTCAAGTGACTGGTAACCTCTCTCTTATTTTCACCTGTCTTTAATTCGTCCTCCGCCTTTTTAATCTCATTTTTGCAGGCATCTATCGTTGAATCATCAATCGCATCCTTACCCGTTACATTGAGAACATACTGTGACAGATCATTAATTTCCTTCTCAATGTAATTCATAATATCACTGTTTTCTCCGACTCTGCGATAAAACAGACTTCGGTACTCCGCCTCCGACTTCCATACTGGATGTCTGCGCCTCTGTCTATTAAAATACTCTTTTGTCGTATCATCCGGGCATACATTTTTCATCAGATAGATCAGGTCGTCATCTGCCAGCAATGAAATATGTGTATGCTCGTCCAGCTGGCTTCCCTCCTCCGTCAGCGTGTCATATGAGAACAATCCGCGGGCCGCCTTTGAGAAATAGCGGTTAACCTGTCCTATCGCATGTTTCAATATGTATCCTTCATACTGTACCACAGGATGATTCTGAATCCAATGCCTCTCGGCATCGTGCGCAAAAACGACATTCTGAATCACACTGAGGGCCGATTTGTGAAAAACCAGTTTCCACGCGTCATTATCATCATCTTTCCACAGGCAGATTGCACCCAGCAATCTGACATAATCGATCTGCACGGTATCAAACCCCGTTATATACGCATCGCGGATCAGATAGTCCAGTTTGTCCACATCGATAACATCTGCATTCAGCAGCCGTATTAAGCAGTTCCAGATATCCTGATCCTGACTCAGATCACTGTAACAATATCCAGTGATGCACCTTGCAAAGAAAGAACGCTCTTCGGAAGTCGCAAACAACATCGAAAACTTCTTCAAAGCAACAATTGCACTCATAATCTCATGTGGCTTTGCCGGTTCAAATCCTTCCTTTTTGTTTCTGACATCATGTTCAAAGCAAGGATCCTCTACCACCTCTATCAACATATTATGGAGATCGCTATATCGTTCTTCCTTTTCCTCCTGCAAATTTAGAAAGTAATTCTCTCCTGTATGGGAAAATGGCGCATGCCCCACATCATGGAGCAGACATGCCAGCAAAAATATTTTACCGTATCTATCCAGATTTCCCAGAGATTTCATTTCCGTCTGCTGTTTAATAGATTTACATACAGCCTCATAGGCAATTTTTCCCAGATGATACACCCCTAATGAATGAATAAACCGATTATGCACTGCCGCTGAATAGAGCGGTGCATAGCTGGTCTGCACAATATTACGCAGACGTTGAAACGTCGGTGTATCAACGACGTTGTGAACAATCGACTCCTCAATCGTAATGTAGCCGTATATAGGATCTTTTAAACTCTTTTCCGCCATATATCAACATACCTCTACATTTTCATACCATATATTGTACTATACATGTAGATTCCATGCAACAGTTACTGAAAAAACTCCACTTCTGTACATTGTATTATATTAAATTTCTTTTCTATTTGTAGTTTCTCAATTACAACCTCTCGTTGTGTGTTAGCATTTATGACAACAATTCTGTCAATGCTGATGGAGGAAAGGAATTTGACCGGTAAATGAAAGATCTGCACATCATTATCCGTGGACTGCGGGAAGACCATGATCTCAAACAGAAAACTGTCGCCGAGTACCTGGGCGTATCCCAGCAGACCTACTCAAATTACGAAAACGGCCGCCGCGATATTCCGCTTTGGGCCGTTTTAAAGCTTTCCCAATATTATAAAGTCAGCACTGACTATCTCCTCGGCTCAGACAGCAGCTATCTGGGCAGCCCGAATCTGAGCCGGAAATATCTTGGCGACATTACCATGCACGATGTACTTTTCCGCATCCAGAAACTGGACTCTGGTAAGCGCCGCGAACTGCTGCGTTATATCAGGTTTCTCGGGGAGGAAGAGTGAGCATCAGCGCGTTTCCTCTTCATGCAGCAACTGCTCTCCCGTCTCCAGATCTTTTTCCCCCACGATCGCCGCTGTCTGCGGAAGCGTCATCTGCTGCAGACTCCGGCATCCTTCAAAGGCGTTTGTGCCGACAGAAGTCAGCTCACTGTCCGCCGCATCCCTGATCTGCACAGCCTCCAGCATGACATCCCCCTTAAAGGCACAATCTCCGATGACTGCCACCGATTTTGGCAGAGAAATCTGTGTCATGGCCGTGCATTCCTCAAATGCGCCGGCGCCGATCTCCTTCACTGTGGAGGGCAGGTATACGCCCTTCAATCCAGTACATCCCTCAAAGCACCCTTCCGCAAGCGTTGTCACCCCGGCAGGCAGTTTCACATAAGTGATATGCGTATTGCCCCCGAAGACATCCGCCGCGACAGTGACATATTTTTCTCCTTCTTCCGGCTGTCTCAGCTCCACATTCCCCTCAAACTTCACAACGTCCGCTTTTGCTTTCTCATCCGTATCTGCCTCTTTCCATCTGACAGTCTTAAGAATGCCGTCTTCCACTTCATAGACATACTGCAGGGAAACGTTCGCGTCATAAGTCACTCTCATGCCGGTGCTGTCCGTAAAACTGACAATCCGGCTCACATAGCCGCCTGTATCGGCAGTCCCCGTCTCATCCGCCTTCGTCTCCGCAGCAGTCCCATCCGCTTTTGTATCCACCGCAGTCTCGCCTGCTTTTTCCTCAGCGGCGGTCCCGGCTGCTTCCTCCTCCGCGCTCTTTTCGAAAGCTGCCTCCGCTGCCGGGTCAGTCTTCTGCGCCGCAGGGGTTTCCTGTGCTTTCTCAGGCGCCGTCTCCCCCGGCTCCGCCGCCAAAATCATGCTGTTTCCGCCTATTGCCAGGCCAAGCGTTAACAATAAAGCTGCTGCACTCCTTCTCTTCATCGCTTCACACTCCTCTCCTCATCCCTGTTCCTCAGGGAATACACGGCGGCCTAAACCGGCCGCCGCATCGCGCTACTTGTTAATCTTTACACTCATATTGATCGGTGTACCGGCAGTATTTGTTCCCTGCCCTTCAAATTGGATATACATGGTAATCCTGTTCGTGCTGTTGCATCCGTAAGACACCCCATTTTTCAGTTTCAGAGTCACTTTTAATGAGCCGTCCTTTTCAGAAGTCACTCCCTGAATGTCAAAAGAATCCCGCGCCTTCTCATCCTTTTCTCCGAATGCAATGCTCTTGATTGTGCCAATGCTGTTCACATCCGCTTTCTTTACCGTGAACTCTGCTTCGTATGTCTTATTGGATAAGAACAGATCTACTGCCGTTTCGTCCGTTGTCACTTTCGGCAGGACTTCCGCGGTATTGATCTTAACCGCACCCGGCACATAAATGCCGCCTCCGGCCGCTCCCGGGAAATTATAGCCTGTTGTTTTAATCCATACCCGCAGTGCATAACTCTTTCTGTTTTCCAGCTCCTGCCCCTCTACGGGAACCACATAAAATGATTTTCCATCCTCCGCGATTACTGCCGTAAACTGTTTACTGATTCTGTCGGGATCATCATAGCTCCCCTGTACATTGTCGCTTGCATCCAACAGTCTGACTTCCTTCACCGTATCCTTCAGATTTGTAAACACAGGCGTATACTGGATACCGTTATTCTGCACTGCGTCTCTGTTCAACAGATTGATTTTTCCCTTGGCTCCCAGTCTTACCTTAATGTCTCCGGAATAAATCCTGATGGAAAAAGTAACTGGTCTTGCCGTCTGAATCGTATTGCTTGCATTCTTATAGGTCGGTGTCATTTTGAGAGAATATGTCTTTACCGGCATATCCTTTTGCAGAGAAATCCTTATTTTACCCTCTGCAGCTTTCTCGCCTTCCACCCATTCAAATTTGAAATACTCCTTCGGATTTTCAAACCCCTTTGTGGCAAATTCGATGCTGTTAAAGGTGGCCTCCTCGTCAAAGGCATAGTATTCCGGGTTTAACTGCTTCGCCGGCTCCGCCGCAGGCGCAGGATCTCCGCCCGGCTGGTCTGTCCCTTCTGACCCTCCTGGAGTTTCCGGCTGACCTGATCCGTCTGACCCGCCTGGAGTTTCCGGCTGGCCTGATCCGTCTGACCCGCCCGGATTCTCCGGCTGGCCTGGTTCTTCCGGCTCCACAGGACTTTCCAGATATTTCGGCGCATCGGGAAGGTTCTTTGCTGTAACGGTCATCTCTGAGGTTTCTATATATTTGACCTTATCATCCTCTTTTGTCCATGCCTGAAGGTTAAAGGCATTTGTCCCCCTAAGTGTGACCGTCGGCGTCGTTCTGACCACCCTCACCGTCAAAGTAATTCTATTCTCTTTGTTGTTTGCATCCACATAAGTGTACAGATATTTATAGCTTCCCGCCGGGACATCCTTCGCATCCGCAATATTTGCAAAGGATACGGTACCGTCTCCATTCTTACATGTCACACGAAGTTTTTTATAGATCTCCGCATTTTTCGCGGTCGGCTGTCCTACAAACTCCTGTTCTCCTTCAATCCGCGTATCATACTGGTTTGAAACCAGCTTAAGCTCCTCCGCTTTTTCCGGATAATTGGCATTCAAGGTGATTGTTGTCTTCTGCAGTTTAAGTTTTGCCGGATTGTTATCCGTTTTAACGTCATAATTATAGGTAAATGACTTTCCTGCCGCCCACTTCGCGTTGGTCAGTATCATGGAAAGCCTTCCCCTTCCGGGATTGGGATCAACGGTTACCTGGATGCCGACAACGCTCTGTTCCACACCGTCAACCTTTTCGGTTACCTCCACAAGCTTTGCACTGGCCGCGTCACAGGTGCTCTGCATGCCTCTGTCCAGCTTAAAATCAGCATCCCACAAAATCGGTTTTTTCGTCTTTTTGTCCAGAAGCCTTAAATTCACTGTCTGCGTTTCCTTACATCTGGTCCAGAAAGTATCCGACGTCCTGTCCAGCGCATAGGTGGGCGCCGTCGTCTGCGTGGGAATTGTGATCTTATATTTTTTCGTTGCCTTCTCTTTATAATCCTTAAAGCTGAGTACCAGATAACCGCTCACAACCGGCCTGTTAGACTTGTTGCACAGCAAATCGGCGCGCTTCTGTTTAATGACTCCCGTGCTTTCATCAATGCCAAAGTTTTCTATAAACTTTACATCGTCCTCATAATTCCTGTCTCCGGCCTTCGACAGCGGCTCCAGTTCAAACTTCACTACCTGATCATCCTTGCCCAGTTTATTTATGACAGGTATAAACTCTATGTCGCTGTGGGCATAAAACAGGTTCAGCTTCTCCTGCTTTCTGTCAAAGGACACTGTCGGATTCGGAAGCGAACTCTTTACGGTAATCGTCAGAGGAACCTGATAGGGGAACCCCTCCACTTTCGTCTGGACAAGAACCTTATAGGTAGTCTCTTTCAGCCCATCTCTGGCTTCTACATTGTATACGGAAACAGCGTCTGTACTTTTCTTCGAATTATACGTTAACTTGAAATCACCGTAATCTGTTTTGGTGGCGGCATCGAGGATCTTCACATCCGTCTTATCGGCCGCCTTGTTGTACGCGCTGATAATTCCAAGCTCTGTTGCGCCCAGTATCTGGTTGGGATTCACCGTAATCTTAGAAGCCGTCAGCCGTGGTGTGTAAGTTTGGGCGCTGACAACAAATTTCTGTGTCACCTTCGTCTTGTCGGCATTTGTCGCCGTCACGGTAATAGTTGCTTCCCCATCTGCCTTTACAGGCACGGTAACCGTATTTTTGCCGTTTCCCGCCGGCGTAGATGTCTTGGCCAGCTTTGCCACGCTCTGGTCGCTGGTCGTCCAGGTAAATGCCGTCTCCATCTCCCCGTCGTCATCTTCCGAGGAAAATGCAACCGCATTGATCTCAAAAGTATAGGGTCTGGTCAGCTTTTCTGTCGCAATGGAAATGTTTCTTTCTTCCTGATCAAGCTTAAAGTAGCTGTCCAGGCCATCCTCCTCCACCCGCATACTGATATGGTTGATACCGCTCTTTTCCACAACGATCGTCACAAACTTGGATACCACTTTGTTTGTCCCGTTTTCCCTGGCTGTGGTTGTCACGGAAGCCATAACAGAGGCCGTGCCTTCCTTCAGCGCCTTAACCGTGCCGTCGCTGAACACATCAACTACCCCGCGTTCTGAGTTCGGCGTCACAATATAGGTAACCTTGGACGCCGGAATCCTGCCCACGGAGCCAGTCTTGCTGTTCGTCAGATAGAACTTGGCCGACTGGCCCACCTTCAAATATCCTGTATTCTCCTTCGCATCATAGTCAGCCTCTGCGGACAGCCTGCCCTCTATGGTCGTCTCATCGCCGTCCACCGTCACCACTTCCCCGTTGGATTTGAACTCTGCAGTGATGGTGGCGCCGCCCACCGGCATATTGAACATATAGAAGCCGTCCTTATAGGATGCCGCCTCCCCGTTACACTTGACGGAGCCTTTCACGAGCTCTGCCTGTATTCCATTATATTTAAATATGATATAGCAGGGCGTTCCCGCCGTAACACCTTTTTCCTTGCCTGCTCCGTTTTCAATGGTGTTGATATCTTTGGCAGAATCTTTTGATGTCGACACGATCATCGTAATCTTTGTTGCCGTATCTGTTCCGTAGCCGGTCAGCAGACCCCGGTATGTATAATATTTCTCAGCAGAATCATCCTTGGCGATAAAAGGGATGCTGGCATCGTCCGCATACGTTTTTGCCATCGATTGTTTTTTTCCTACAATGCACATGCCGTCCGCCTTGTTCTCGTTTGGCAGCGCATTCGCCTCCAGCATTGTCCGCCCGCTGTCTACTTCCACTCTCCGAAGTTCCGAACAGCCGCCGAAAGCATTGCTGCAGACTTTCTGAACCTGCTCCGGCAGAAACACACTGCTCAGTCCGGTACAGTTGAGGAAAGCAGAACCTGCTATTTCGGTAGTCAAATCATTTCTTGCATTGCCGAAAGTAATCCGTTGTAAACCGCTGCAGTTCGCAAACGCTTCCACTGAAATTACTGTCAGGGCACTTGACAGCGTCACTTCCCTGATACCCGTACATCCCTTGTAGGCGCCCTCTCCGAGAGAAGTGATTTTATCCCGGCTCATATCGACCACGGAAAGATTCGTACAGTTTTCAAATGCGCTCTTTCCGATGGTCGTAAGGCTTACTGGCAGATTATAGCTGTCATCCGAACAGAAAAACTCCAGGGAGGAACAGCCGTAAAACGCACTCTCCCCGATTGTCTGCAGCTTCGAATATTCTGCACTCCTCATGTGCAGCATGAACAGTCTGGCGTCACCGTTAAACGCACTCTCTCCGATGGAAGTGACACTGTTTGGCAGCGCCATCTGCGTAAGCGATGTACATCCCTTAAACGCGCGGTCACCGACCGTGGCCAGTCTGGAAGGTATGGATACGCCCTTCAGCGCTGTACAGTCCTCAAACGCGCCTGCTCCCAGAGTCTCCACCGTCTTCGGAAGCATAACATAGGTAATTTTTGTTTTGCTCTGAAACGCATTCTCACCCACCGCTTTGATCGTCTTTTCGCGCAGATCCACAACGCCTTCCACGCTGTCGTCGATCCCGGTCAGCACCCCGTCGTCAGTGATGGTAACCTTTTCTGCATTCTCCTCCGCCGCATTGGCATCAAAAGTAATGCGCAGTCCGGCGTCATCGGTGAAAGACATCATCCTGACTTCACCTGTCTTCTCCTCCGCCGCTTCCTCCGGCTCTTCTATCTCATCCACATCGTTCTCGGAAACAGTGGGATCCTGTACGTCCTCCACAGGTTCCTCATCCTGCTCTGCGTCCTCTTCATCCTCCGTGGGTGTCTGGTCTTCGCTCTGTTCCCCGTCAGAAGACTGGTCATCTCCCTGCCCGTCATCTGCGCCGGGTACAGAAGGATCGTTTTCATCAGATTCATCCGGGGTCTCCGGGATTTCCTCCTCAGAGGGCTTCTCCTCCCCGGCGGAAGGGTTCTCCCCCTCCGCAGAAGGATCCTTCTCCTCATCAGACGAATCTTCCGTACCGTCCGAGGCATCCTCCTCCTCTGAACGCTCTTCTCTATTCTCAGTATCCGCCGTCTCTTCCTGGGACGCCAAAACAGGCATGTCCGATCCCTGCTCCGCCGCAAGAACCGTCATGCCGTTTCCGCTTACCACAAGACTAAGCGCCAACAATAGTGCCAATACTCTCCTCTTTCTCATTACTTTCCACCTTTTCCCATGCGTACATTACCTGTTTCTGCCGTATTTCTAATTGTTCTCTGCACAGTGAGTTGCATAATATTTTATTATGTCACCCTATGATGGTTTTGATTATAACATCTGTAATTGTATTATGCAAGAGGAAAATCCACTACATCTTGTGTATTTAAGAAAATCTTAAGCTTCTTTCCGCCTCCTTTATTTTGTCCACCACAGCAGGGTTTTCGCCCCTATGGTATAGCTGATCGTCTTTTCCCCGCCATAGTTTCCAATTCCCCGCAGGGTTACTTTCGCCCTTCCCTTCTTCGTATGGTTCACATAGCTTTCTTCCACAATCACATAGTCCTCCCCGAGAACTAGCGGCTCCGCCACGCCGCTTATCGTCAGAGTCAGGTCCGCCGCCGCGAGCGTCACCGGCCTTCCGTCCAGATAAGTCTTCGCCGCCGTCTTCACCTTCACTCTGGCCAGGTCCGCCGTGGTGACCCGGTACACCGCGCTGCATACCGCACTTTCTCCCGTCCCCGCGTAGAAGCCGGTTCCCTTTGCGGTCACGCGGATGGATGTGTCTGCCGGCGGAATGTCCGCATCTCCTACGGGATCACCCGCTTTGCGCTTTGCCTCAACCAGGGTTTTGTCCTCCAATACGAGAATCCTGGTGTCCGCCGCATAGGTGTACTGCAGGTTTTTATCGTAATCCTTGCCAGCTGTCAGCGTCGAACCGCTCACATCCTTCAATACCGCCCTGGTCTTATATGCGTCTTTCTTCTCCCGGTAAACCACATCCTTTAAGGTCATGGTAACCTTATCGCTCATCCGCCCGTCCGTGATGGTAAAGTTTCCCGACAGTCTTCCCTTGAAATTTCCTCTGCCTGTGACTGTAAATACCGGCAGCTTTTTCTCCTCCATATCCGCTGTGGTCAGCGCGTTATTGTTCTTGTAACTGATGGTATAATCCTTGCCAGGAGTCAGCTCCTTCCCGTGGAAACGCAGTAAGACCACAGGTTTGCTTCCCCCCTTTACATAGGGCGTTGTGATCCCGTCCAGGTTTTCCATCGGTTTGACCACATCCGGCGCGTCCTGGGTGTAGTAGGAGAGCGTAATGTCCTGCCCGTTTCCGGCTCTTTCCGGGCTAAATTCGTAGGGCAGTATTCTGTAAGTCTTCTTAAGCTGTCCGCTGTATTCATGGATGCCCGTAAAGACAATGGTCGCCGTTCCCGCCTTGTCGGTCTTTAAGTACGAGACGGTGTAATCCCCGGTTTTTCCGCCATCCCGGCTTTCCGTCAGGACTGTCTCTCCCATAGTCAGCGTATAACCGCTCTGGTGTACATCGCTCTCTGTCCCGGTGTACTCCTTATTTTCCAGCCCTTCCACCTTTGCCCTGCTGATCGGTGTTCCGACGATCTGGTAGGTCATGCTCCTGCTGCCGACATAGCCGCTGCCTTCCACCGCCGTGAGGGTGACTGTGGCTTTTCCGATGCTCTGGTCATTGCTGTAGGAAAGGGTGTAATGTTCGCCCTCCACGAGAGGCTGCTTTTTGTACGTTACTGTCAGCTGTTCCGGCCGGATGCCGCCCACTGCCGCCATCTGTTCCTTGCTGTAGGTCTGGTTCGGGATTCTCGCAACACTGACTTTACTGAGGAACACGTCCGAGGTAATTTTCTCATAGATGGTAATCTGGCCCGTATATCCGCCCTTTCCCGAAATCACAATCGGGTAGATGCCGGTCCTGCTGTAGGCGCCCGTCCCCGTCTGGGGATAGCTCAAGGTATAGTCTCTGTTCACCGCAAGTCGTTTTCCGTCCCGGTATACGGCGGGCGATGACTTGATCACCCTTCCGCTGTAAGCCACGGTGACATCATCCGCCAAAATATCGTGGTCTGTCAGGGCTTTCGGCACAATCTCGAAATAGACATACTCTGTTCCCGTATAATTTCCTTTTCCTCTCACAATCACGGTGGGACGCGGCTTCCCTTCGAGATTCACGTTCTTGTTATTTTGGTACGCCAGGGTATAATCCCTGCCTTCCACAAGCTCCATCACCTCGGTGCCGTTTTTTCCGATCAGACTGCCGTCAGGGGTGACCGTGCCGTCAAATACGCGCACCTTCGGCTTGATCGCGCTGCCTGTATAAGTCTGGTCTCCCACAGGAATCACATAGAAGCCTTTCCCGGTTCCGATTTCCTGATAATGCGGATATATGTGGGTCTCTTTCGCATAGACCAGCGTGTCCGCCGTAAACAGGCTGCCAAAGCCGTCCGCCTTCGTGTACCATCCCCGGAATATCCTGCCTGCGGACTGCTGCACAGGCATCTTTTCTTCACCCACGCTGTCGCCATATCCCAGTAACAGCTTCTTTGCCACCGTTCCGTTCTCATAGTGGAAAATCACACTGCAGGATTCTGCGGTCACCTCATAGGATGCCGTATATCCGGCGACAGACGCCGTAATCTTTGCCGTGCCCGCTCCCTGCGCCGTCACTCTTCCATTTTTCACCGTGGCCGTTTTCTCATTGGAGCTTGTCCAGGCAATGGCATTGTCCGATGTGGTATCCTTCGGCCAGTACTCCGCATTCAGGCTGATGCTCTGTCCCTGAAACAGATTCGTCTTGACCGCGCCTTCCTCTGCTCCCGGATCGGACAGTTCCAGCTTATAAATAGGCGCAATCACCTTGACAAGGCAAAACGCCGTCTTTCCGCCTGCTTTCGATGCTTTGGCCGTGATCTTCACCTCGCCCGTACCGACAGCGGTAACCACCGCTCTGGAAGGATCCTGGGGATCCGCTTTTACCGTCGCAATTTTCTGATTGGCGGAAGTCCACACAATCGTCTGGTCCGCCGTGGTGTCCACGGGATCGAAACGCACCTGCAGGGTTGTCTGGGAAATATTCTCCGCCTTTTCCTGAGCGCTTAAGTGCCCCGTATCCTCCACCACGGTGTCGGGTCTTCGCAGGGTGACCGTCTCTCTGTTCAGGGTAATGGCCTGCAGCGGAACCTTTACCGTAACCTTGCAGGTTACTTCCACATCCTGATAGGCGGCAGTGATGACCGCCTCCCCCCGGCCGACTGCCGTAACCAGTCCATTCTGCACGGCCGCCACCCCGGTGTCGCTGCTCCTCCACTGCGCCTGCGCCGGATCCGCTTCCACTCCGTCCATATAAAACTTAAGCTGCTGCGAGGACGACTTGTCCATGCTGAGGCTCGTCTTATCCAGCTTCAGTACGGGATAATAAACCTCGTCCGGCATCCCATCGTAAACAGGAATCTTGAACACAAAAGCGCTGTTCAGGGAACCTGCATTGCTGTATATTTTCCTCGTGCTGACGGACTCGCTTCGCGGCGCCTGGATGTTCTGCATATACTGGTGCTCATAGACACCGTAGGGACTGTTTTTATTGACATTGAATTTTTCCAGATAAATGGTATCCTGTCCCTTTAAAATATAATTTTTTCCGATCGTGGCCGCGCCGCCGTCCAGGGATTTATAGCGGGTGTTCCACTGCATGTTCTTCGCATAGGTTAAACCCTTCACAATCTTTTCGGTGGTGGAAGAGCCGTTCACGCCCACATTAAAGTAATTGTAATATCCCACATAGCCCGGATATGTGCCTGAAATCAACCCTGACGTTCCCTGCCCCTGCTCCTGATAGACGCGGGACGCCAGATGGGTCGGACTGAGCGTTTTTCCCTTCCCGATCTCGTAAAAAGCCTGGGCATATGTGCGCCCTGCGGAGTCATCCGAAAGTTTCCCCTTCATAAAAGTGCCGTTCAGAAACCCCTGCACCGCCTCCGCCGTGTGATAGGAACTGTTAAAAGTCAGCTGTTCAAACTGGAAAATATAGGATTCCGTCAGAAAATTGCGGGGATCCATATGATAAGCCACCGCAGGCTGCGTCGCATAATTCCAGCCGCTCTCGCTGGGACATGCTGCACCCACCCAGCCTTTGGACACGTTATCTGTCGTTTTCTGGATCAGGCTCTTGGCTCCCATCTCCTTAGAAACGGACGTGTTGAAATCCAGCCCCGTTTTCATGGGCACAAACGTCCAGTTCGGGTGGCTGCTTTTCAGCTTTCTGAGATCAGCCTGATAAGACCCCGGAAAAGCGCTGATATCCGAAGTGTCCACCGCATATGTCATTAAGGAATAGCTGCGCATTCCATAGGCCGTGCTTTCATAGAGATCCGCGCCCGATTCCAGAATCGGGACCAGATATTCCTCCTCCCAGGCAAGCCAGTCCTCATCGGAGTACGCCAGATAGTAGCTCTGCACATACCCGGTGCCCTCCGCACCGTCCTGCAGATACATGACTTCGTACCAGACATCGTCCTCCGTGATCTCTACGCCCTGTACATACAGCGTCTCTCCGATTTCCAAAGATGCCGCCCTGCCGCTCTCCTGATCCGCTTCTTTGCGGACTTCATAGCGGTCTGTATGATAGAGCAGCGCCATCAGCGGTTTCTCCGAGCATAGTGCGGCAAATGCCTCCTGCGCTGCCTTGATCCTTGCCGCCCGCTCCACATCCAGACTGTTTTCCGATAGGGAAGACAGATCGTTTTCAGAGACCGATGACAAATCGTTATCAGAAACCGAGCCTGTGTCATTCCCGGAGACGGAATCATCCTCTGTGCTTCCGGGTGCTTCCGGCTTCTCCGGCATCTCTCCTTCCGCTCCGTCTCCTTCCGGCTTCTCCGGCGTCTCTCCTTCCGTTCCGTCCCCTTCCGGCTTCTCCGATGTCTCTCCTTCCGCTCCGTCTCCTTCCGGCTTACCCGGCGTTTCCTCCGCACCGTTCCCCTCCGATCTCTCCGGCGCTTCTTCTGTGCTGTCCCCTGCCGGGTCAGCCATATTTTCAAAGTTCACGGCCGGTTCCTGTGCCCACACCGTCACAGGCAGGCATTCCACGCAAAGAGCTGCACTGAGCAGCAGTGCAAAGGCTCTGCCCGCCTTCTTTTTCTTTCCTGTCATCTCCCGTGCTTTCTGTCCCATACTGCGAAACATGATACCTCATCTCCTGTTTTTTCTATTCTGATCCTGTCTCCCACAGTCCTCCGCCATATTTATCCACACGGTCGGAGCGTGGTTGCAATGTTATGTCTACCAATTTGTCTCCTATCATAACATAAAAAAGAGAATTGACACAAGTAAATACTTGTCAATTCTCTATAAATTACATTCCACTGTTTTCCAAAGCTTCCAAAAGATACTCTTTTTCGCCAAACTCCGTTATACTGCCATAGGTCCTGCCGCCAATTTCTATCAGCTCCTCGGGAAGTGCGCCAAACCATATGATACAGTCCGGCACAAAAGACGCGTCCGCATATCCGGCCGTCTCGTTGGATACCCGGATATGTTCCAGACGGCATCCGTCCAGCATCTCCCATAAAGGATACTCGAAATCATCCGCTTTCATCAAATACAGCCCTGCGGATTCATAACCCCTGGATTTGATTTCATCTGTCAATGCCGCATAGGAACCGAGCTCATCCCATCTGGCTGTAAAATAGCCGTAAGGACGGCTGCCTGCCGGCCCTTTGCAGATATCATAATAGTAGTGAGACAGGCTGACGATTTCCATGACACACAAAAAGCCTGCCGCTCCCAGCATGCCCCATCGCCAGGGCCTGCCCCGCTCTCCTTCCGTCCACATCTGTATCCCGGCAGCAATCATCGGGCACAGAAGAGCCAGATAACCTACCATATATCTGCTCACAAACGGCTCCCAGCGAAGCACCGCACAAAAAATGACGAAGGATAACGCCGCTGCCCAAAAATAACCCCTGCGGCATCCTTCCCACTGCGTCTTCCCAAATCGAAGAAGCGCCCACAACACACAAAAGAGAAACAGCCAGAGCACAATTGGATTCACAGCCGTATCGCACCCATAATTTCCGGCCTCATGGAGACTGTACTCCCTGCCCTTTTCCGAAATCGTCCATGCATCCAGCTCTACATGTAAAAGCTCTGCTGCCTTCACCGCAATCTTTGCAAAAATTTCATCCCCGTCTTTGACCAACGGCGTTGGCAGATTGAAGGAAAGATTTTTCACCATATTGACAAACAGATAAGCCGGCTGCAGCGTCCCTACAAGCTGGGCCGCCCCGGCAGACGGACTGGCATAGGAACCGAACGTCTGAAAATTCCTCAGAATCTCCGGCGTCATGGGAAGCGCCACACACGGCAGCGCACTCACAAATATTCCTGCCAGATCCCGCAGGCTGTCCTTTCTTCTGATGCATACTGCCAGAAGCCAGCATGCAAAAACCACCATCCCCACACAGACAGAAGGTTTTGCCAGATACCCCCAGGCAACGCACAGGCCAAGGGTTCCCACCTGAAAAACCGTCTTTGTGTCAAAGCGCATGCTTTTGGTCTGGTCCGTATAATCGAGCAGTCTGTACACAAAAAACAGCAGCCAGACCGCCGCGAAGTTATCGACCTGTGTAGTCAATGCTTCCGCAAAGGCAATGGGCATTGACATGTACAGAAGCATGGCCAGAAACCGAAACTTCCTGTCACAGGAAAGCTTTTCTGCGATGCCGCCCACAATGACCGCGCAAGTGATATAAGACAGCCCCTGCAGAAGATTGAAAAGCAGGTCATGCCCTCTGCAGAGGATGTACACATGCAGGTTGACAAACTCCGCCAGCACCGGGCTGGCAATCTGTCTGATTGAGTTCGTGGCATAATGGGCCACCGACCTGTTCTGTGCCCAATAGGCGATCCTGGGCAGATGATACGTCATAGAATCCCAGTTATTGGGTGTCGTAAGCAGGGACAATCCGAGCGCCGCCGTTCCCGCCGCAAGCAGAATGGCAAAATACTTCGCTTCCCCAAGCCTCTGCCATCCGCGCTTTCCGGCCGCCAGCACACCCTTTCCGGCAGACTTCGCCGTAACTCCCAGTTTTCTGCACTGTACTGCCAGAAGAAGCAAAAGCAGCACATCCAGCACACCCCAGGCGGTTACGAGAAACCGAAACCGCATCCCATGCACGGCAGACAGCGCCTCTGTCAGCGCAAAAAGAAAAAGCATCCATAGACAGCAGGCCTCCATATACGAACCGAGGCATGTGTCCTTTATGCTTTTTCTCACTTTATAAATATGGATATTACCATACAACATCGCAACTGCAAGCAGCATACCACTCTCCATTCTGATCCTGACAGCGGCTGCCTGTGTCCTCATCCGCACCGCCGTTCCTGCATACGGGAACTATACCCTGCACTCTCCATCATGGGAAATGCAGTTGATCTGTGTCATACACTTTATTTTGGAGAATGCTCCGAGAAGCTCCTCCTTCTTCGCCGTCCTGATCTCGATAATCAGCTCCGTCTCCCCGTTTTTGATGCTTCTGGATTTTTCCCTGTGGTATTTACAGTTCTTTTTCAGAAGCTCCTCCACCTCACCGTAGTCAATCTCAGCAGCCAGCGCACGGAGCACCAGAAGATCGGGGGCCTTGGCATTCGGCACCAGATCCAGCACGAGAAGCAGCACCGTCATTACAATGCACAGCACAAAGGAAAGCAGATACAGTCCAACCCCCACGATAATTCCCGCACTGATCGACCAGAACAGGTACAGAAGATCCATCGGGTTCTTAACCGCATTGCGGAAACGTACAATGGAAAGCGCGCCCACCATGCCTAAGGACACCAGAAGGTTCGACTGCATGGCGATCATAATGGCAGCCACAATGATAGGCATGCCCGCCAGCGTCACATTCAGGTCCTTGGAATAAAAAGCCGACTTGGAAGACAGTTTGTATACCGTGAAAATATAGATACCCACCAGCGCCGCAATCGCAATGAGAAGCAGAATACTCCAAACGGACAGATTCGTGCCTCCCCCCAGGCTTTCATATACACTGCTTTTGATTACATCCTTAATTGACATGCTCTTTCTCCTTTATGTTTCCTTTTCTCTTACCCTGTCAGTCAGGTCCCCTCACTGTTCTGTGTTTTCGCGGCACAACTGATACTTGGAATATGCCGACTGCTGCATATTTCCCGGTTCCAGCAGCTGCAGCAGAAAATCGGGAATAAATTCATCATATTTTACTTCTAACACTTTATCATATTCCCGCAAAAAATCATAGCTGATATTTTTTTGTCCGAATGCTTCCACCAGACTGCTTGCACGCACATTGCGGTCAAACGTGATCCGCACATTGCCCGGGCCGTACACATACGCCTTCCGCTCATAGGCCACAATCACTTTGGGCCGGAGTCCCTGCGTCTGGACCGCCAGATTAAAAAGAGTTGCCGGATCTTCCAGTGATGCGCTGTCCTCAATGCATTCTCCCCGCATCAGGCTCTCCATCTGCGCCCTGGAAATGCTCTTAGAGCGCTTTAGAATACGGTTATCCTTTTTCGATTTTACCTCCAGCCGGATCACGTCCAGCGAGCCGTTATAAATCCTGATCCGATACTTATTGCGGCGGTTCACGCCGTCCAGCGTATCATGCAGGCAGGAATCCGTAATATCATCAAAATAGAGACTCTCGATGCGGTATCCCTCCGGCCCGCACTCGTTGTCATCCGGCCGGAGCACTGCCTCCATCCTCGCCTGCAGCATATATAACTCTGTCTCTGAGCAGTTATATTTATCTTCTACGCGATACATCCGTTTTCCTCTTCCTTTACCGTCTGCTTACCTTCCGTATCCGGCGGCTGTACAGGACTGTTGATCCCTTACGGCCTTTGCCGGAATTTCTGCTTCTCCTGTATCAGAAACGCTTCGACCTGGCCGCACTTATCATAATTCGTCTCTTCTCAAAAATTCCCCGATGTCGCGGATATTGTCCTTCATATCCCCGTAGCAGACATCCGCCCGGCTCAGACAAAACCGCCTTAATGCCTCTTTCGCATCCAGCTCCTGCTCATCGTACCAGAAAGGATGCGTCAGTATATGCAGTCTGCTGTGCGCGCCGCCGCTGACAATCGCGAGTACATCCTCCCGCCAGTTTCTTCTGGAATCTGAAACATACTTATGATGGCGAAAAAACTCACTGCCATAACTGTTTATCACTTTCCCTTCCCTGATACGATAATCCGCATCCAGCGTGGCTGCTGATGGCCGGTGCATGGACACGCTCGTCACTGCACACCCAAGGCAGTGTTCCAGGAGCGTTGTCTCCTGCTCCATCGCCAGCACAAGATCCGCCGGCCCGCAGTCATATTTTGCCTCATCAAAATGTAAGCCGACCGCATGTCCCAGATCGAGAAGCCTGCGGAGCATGTCCTGATGCCGCCTGGAAAAAACATTATAAAAATTGCTGGTGACCAGCACAAAATAAGTGGAGCTGACGCCCATCTGCGCTTCCAGCTCCCCCACTTTCACAGCCTTCCCAATATCCATATCAATGTCATGCCGCAGAATCACACTGCGGTCAGACTGCGCATAATTTTCATAGCTGCAGAACGTATAGTCCTTTTCTTTCAATAAGTCAATCAGTTCTCTGTATGCTTTATATGTGAATTGCATGATTTCCGCGCTTTCTACTCTCTTTTTATGCAGCTGCCTCCAAAGGCATCCGCTTTCTTCACTGCCTATCTTATCACAGCCCTAAATTCTTATCAACTGAAACACTGGCAGGCATTTCCCGAAACTGTCCTCACCCTCGATCCGGCTCCTCCGGCATCTGTTTTTGCCTGAACACAAACAGTTTGCCCAGCAAATAGTTGAGCGCCGTGGTGATCACAATCATAACCATCTTGCCGATTCGGTCATCCACCGCCACCCAGTTTACCAGGACAATCAGCCCCAGAAAATCAACAACGCCGGTAATCCCTCTGCCCAAAACATACCTTATGATTTCGCTGACCTGTTCTCTGAAGCCCGTCTTTGTCCGAAATACAAATTTTTTGTTGGTACAGTACGCAAATACCTTCGTGAGGAGTATGCTGAACAGATTCGCAATCTGGTACGCCAGAAACTGCTTAAAGAGCAGATAACTGAAGTAATTTAGCAAAACCGTCATAACGCCCCAGAATAGATATCTGACCGCTTCCTTTTTTTCAAATACTTTATTGACTCTCAACCGACGTCACTTCCCTGCCTTTTAATCTTTCGCTTATTTTCACCAACAGTCCGAAGGGGAGTATCCGTATCACGGCTTTTCCCACAGGACTCTTAAAAAACCGCAGTATCATAAACAGGATTGTACCCTTGATCCGCATGTTTCCCTTGCACGGCTCCCATTCCACACCGTAATCGGGAAAAGACCGCATGCCCCTTTTCCTGATCCCGATCTGCCGCTTTTTGTAGGTAACCACCTTCCGCTGCGTTTTTACAATCGCACTTTCATCGCAGGATTCCGCCAGCACGGATCCGCGGCCTGTCAGCATATCCAGTATCTGTTTCCCGGTCTGCGTCCTGACAATCACCCGGGAGACACCCGGCCCTTTCTCCCAGGCATCCCCTACGGAAATATCCGCAAATTCGCCGCTGTAATCACAGCACTTCCAGCACCGCTTCGGGGAAAACAGCAGATTCATAAACGTATACCCATGCTTGCTTACAAAAAAATCCTTCCCGCTCCTGCCCCGGATATAAAACCCGGTCTGGTTTCCCTTTCTCTGGCGGTATCGGACCATATCAATTTCCTGTCGGCTGATACGGCTTTTGGATATCAGATATTCTGTTGCCGCTTCCTCCATGTTAAATCCGCAAAAGAGAGAGATCAGAACTACAATCTGATCTGCCAGCCGGGGATCCTGCTTCATCGCCTTCCTCATACCCTGAATCTGGCAGGGCAGCCCGACATACGCTACTTTCTTCCCGCTTCTCCTGATTTCCCGAATGATCTGGTTTACAGGAATTATCACATACTTTGACTGTGCCGCCGCCAGAATCTGCTCTCTGTCCGCAGCGATGAACGGTTCAAACCGATAGGGTTCGCCCGGCTTTTCATGCACCGCCACAGCGCCGTCGATCCTGCCCTCCTCCAGCAGAGCCGTCAGTATATGGGTTACCATCCCTCCCGAGGAACCGGCTGTACGGATCTGCGCCTCTTTTGGACGCACATTATAGATCCCCTGATACGTCCCAAACAGACACCCCGTATCGTACGCCTTGTGGAACAGTGTCTTAGACCACTCATCCAGAGGAAAGTCTTTTCCCGGACAGACAGCGCTGCATCTGCCGCACTGCACGCACCGGCCTCCCACATCCCTCACTTCCCCGTCCGCATAGGCAAGCGTTTCCACCGGGCACACCCCGATACAAGTACCGCAGCGCGTGCACAGCTCACAGTCAATCACCTCTTTTTTTAATTCCCGGAATCCCTTCATAAAATCATACTACCTTTTCTTCTATCCGCCCTTCTCTCAGATCAAATGTCCTCTGTATCCGAATCTGGTCTATGCCCGGATATGCCGCCCTGCTGTGCCGCCCGATATCGGTCAGAGAGAAAAACTTCCCGGAAGCCACATGGCGGAGCGAAAAACTGTCCGCACATTCCAGATTCACTTTTTCGGGACTTCTGACCAAGTCCTCTATTACCAGTTTGTCACGATCTATGGATATCATTCTTTCAAACTGGATATCTGTCTTCTTATCCACCAGAATAATAAGCCTCTTGAGCATGCCGATAATCTTGTTGCCCACAACCGCCGACACTACCCGCAGACCCGAAAGCATAATGGGTGTGGCAACCTTCTGTTTCACCAGATTCATATTGCCGCTTATCCTGATCCTTCCCGGCTCATATTCGATCTGGTAATCCGCACTCTGCCAGTTTGTCGCCGCCGCTTTTCCTTCCCCCAGTTTTACGCGGTATCCATAATCGCTGAAACATTCCTCTCTGCCGTCAAAGACCCTGCACACCCCGCCTTTGGAGGCGCCTATAATCATATAAATATTCCCGCGGGTAAGGCTGAGCAGCCCCGCTTCCCGGAAGAACCGCTCCTGATCGTGCGCAAACGGCAGTTCATACCCGGCGCTTTCTCTCCCCGTTTCACCGCCCGCTTTCTCGACCGCCCGCAGAAACGAATGCAGCAGATAATGGGACCAGTACCTGTCGTCCACCGCGTCCAGGAAATAAAACGCTTTCGTGGAATCGGCATAGAGAAGCTGCCTCATTGCCTCCGCTGCCTCATTGCCCAGAAGGCTCATTACCTGAAGACCGTTTGGCAGAAAATATACCGTGTTTCTCGATGCATATTCTCCCCCCACAGAAGTATCGGGATGGACAAAATACTGTAAAAAATCAACCACCCTGTGAAGCGGCTCCAGCACTTTTTTGTCCCTGCTCATCCAGTAATACTCTGCCAGCATATCCAGGGAAACGCTCAGATAACCGATGTCCGCCCCGCCGTATTCGGAAAACCAGCCCTCCGCCGACTGCAGCTTCAGAATCCTGTCAAGCTTTCGGTGCAGGCCATCCAGAATCCATTCTTCCTCCAACACGGTGTAGGCCGAATACAGCGCCGTGATCGAGGCCAGCTCCTGATTGTACGCCTTTTCCTCTATATGTGTGGTCAGATACTTCGCCGTTTTCCGAAACGCGGCGGCGATGCCCGCATCTTTCATCCCGAGGCGCTTATATACCTCGCACATGGCATAAAGGGAAAAGGCCGTGGGCGGGAATCCATGCTCGTTGGGATAATACTCGTTGAAACTGCCATCCCGCAGTTGAATGGACTTCCAATAGTGGACGGTCCCCTCCGCCCACTCCTTTACCTCTTCTTTCCCATAAAATACATTTCCCGGAAAATCTACCGTATACAGAAGCGCGATGGTAAGCCCCGTCTGCTGCAGGATCGCGGAAGAAAAGTCCCGGACTTTTAAATGCCAGTGGTTTCTGTCGCAGTCGCCATAGTTCTTTGAATGTCTGTCCCTGTCAACCTGAGACAGTACCTTGGGCGCCGTTTTCAATATATATTCCGTATACATCCCTCTTACTCCTGTCCGTCATACTCCATTTTCTTCACATGATATTTCACTTCTTCAATCATCTTACGGTTTGCCGCCATCACATCTGCATGAAGGCCCACGATAAATGTCTGCACGCCGATCAGCAGGAGGATTGCCGCAAGAATCAATGACGGCACATGTCCTGTATAGGGATCGGATGCCAGATAAATCAGATATCTCACGCCGAGAATAAAGCCCATCGTGAAAGGTATCATGCCGATAATTCCAAAAAACTTAAGCGGCTTGTACATCATAAACGCCCGGATGATTGTCAGCGCAGATTTCTTGACATAGGAGCGCATACTGTGAAACAGCCGTGACGGCCGAAGTTCCGCGTTCGTCCGTATGGGGACGGAGGTGATGGCTATCTTCTCCCGCCCCGCCTGAATGATCGTCTCCAGCGTATAAGTATACTCATTGATCACATGCAGGCGCATTGCGGCATCTCTCGAAAAAGCCCGGAATCCGCTCGGCGCGTCCGGGATATCGGTGTCGGAGGCAACCCTGACAAACCAGGAGCCCAGATGCTGCAGCTTCTTTTTGATAAAGGAAAAGTGCGAGATGGAGTCGATCGGCCGCGCCCCGATCACAATATCCGCTTCTTCAGCTAAGATCGGCGCCACCAGCTTCCCGATATCATCCCCGCAATATTGATTGTCCGCATCCGTATTGACGATAATATCCGCACCCTGTTTCAGCGCCTCATCAATCCCCGCCATAAAGCCGTAGGCAAGCCCTCTGTTTCTTCTGAAATTCACAATATGATGGACGCCCCATGCCTTCGCAACCTCCACCGTCTTGTCCCTGCTCCCGTCATTGATAATCATGTATTCGATTTCATCAATGCCGTCAATCTGCCGGGGCAGCGCATCCAGCGCGATGTTTAATGTCTCCTCCTCATTGTAGCATGGGATCTGTATGATTAATTTCATCTTAGTCCTCCTTCTTCTGCAGGATGATATGATCTGCGGACTGTAAACACGCTGTATATTCTGAATCCGCGAGCTCGCCTTGTGACTGCCCGGACACGACAAGATACTGTGAATCCGCCACATAACGGATCTGCTCCTCGTCGATACAGATCACCATTTTATCGGGCAGCCTGGTCTGCAGGTCATAGGCAAACTTCCCGTCCTCCAGTGTAAATACCGGCTCCCCCGCCTCCGTATTTTCATTTAAGAACGCATAAATCTGCGCGTACTGCTGTGTATAATCATTTTCTCCCCTTACCGTCAGGCGCATACACTGAAAGGCAGTGGCAAAAAACAGGACTGTCAGAAGGCCGCAGATCAAATAGGTGCGGATTCCCTCCGTCAGTTTCACAAAAGCAAGTGCCAGACAGACGCCGCTGACCGCCAGCGCAATCAGAACACACTTCCAGACAGCGAACTGTCCCAGCCAGTGAAACATGTGGATACTTTCCGCGGAAACGATGTTTAAGTAAAAATCTCCCACATCTTTCAGCGCAAAGTACATGACGCCGGACACCGCCAGATAAATCACATAAACCGCCGCAAACATTCTATGGTATGCTTTTTCCCTCACCCGGGTACACAGCATGACAAGCGCCGCTATGAGCAGCGCCCCCATCAGCACGTCATTGTATCTCCCGTAAAAGAGCGTATCAATCCGAACCGGTCCCCCGCTCCCGTTGCCGCCGTCCTCAATAAAAAACAGAGCTGTCATCAATGTGGTAAAGAGAAGCGCCGTCACCGGGAACAGATACAGGCTGACAGTTTCCTTTTCTTTTATGGCCTCACGCACCTTGCTGATACAGTACGCAATCCCCATCCCGGCCAGCAAATACGTTGCGGACAGTATCTGCCACACCTGGCCGCACACATTCAGTACAATCTTCCGAAACCCCTCCGGCGTAAAAACCTGCCCAATTTTCACAATCTGTTGTGACAGGGTATTGGATTTGCTAAACTGCGCATGGATTCCCATCGACTGCAGCACACTGTTTTCCGAGAAGAGCTGCCGGAAAACATCTTTCAGGAAAACGTTCAGCAGGAAAACCGCCGCTGCAGAGCCAAACACACATAGCAGATGCTTCCAGGCTATCTTTCCGCGCCAGAGCAGAAACGCCGTGATGAGCAGAACCGTCACAACGACAGACAGCATTCTGTTGTGCACCATGTAACCGTAGCCTGCGGCTGCCCCCAGCACAATGCCTTTCCAGCACGCCGGAGACTCTTCCAGCGCGGCCATTTCATACAGAAGCAGCCACACCAGAAACGATAAAAGCGTCTCGCTCCATGCGATATAAGAATTAAAGATATAAGCAGAAAAGCACAGCGCTGTAAATGCCCAGACCGCCGTTTCCGAAGACTTCCCATCTTTCTTTCGCATCCTGCACGCCAATCGGTACGCCATTACCAGGCTGAGAAGCCCAAACGCTGCGTTCAGGACAACCGCCATCCGATACATTCCGACCGCATCCGCCGTAAGGAAAAAAAGCGGGGCCAAAATCAGACTGTAGCCGAACGCATACCAGGGCATCTGGTTCATCACGCCCGCCCAGTTATTGCCGGCCAAATTGGCCGCATGCCCCCAATAACCCAGCTCGTCCGTGTATACAAACGGTCCCTTCACCTTGCTGATATAGAAAATGCGCAGCAAAAACGATATCACACACAGAAACAGCAGTATATACCTGTCTTTTTGTTTTGCCATCATCCCTTGAC
The DNA here is from genome assembly GCA_910579285.1 of uncultured Lachnospiraceae bacterium. Classification (GTDB taxonomy): domain Bacteria; phylum Bacillota; class Clostridia; order Lachnospirales; family Lachnospiraceae; genus UBA3282. The sequence goes on from CAJTTT010000002.1 coordinate 175,656, forward strand.
CCCTATATGCCATCATCCTGTATCTTATTGTAGAATATTATCTCCATTGACGCAACCGCCAAAGCTAACGGCCGTATCTCTCCAAATCCTCGATCAGCTGCCCGGTTCTCACCGTGACGCCCTCATCCGTCAGATGATACGTTGTGTCATAAAAATAACTTCTGTCATAAATATAATCCTGAAAATCGGATATCACATCGCATGTTAACTTCTCCCGCAGTTCCTGTTCAAACCGGCCCATCTCTTCCCTGTACTGACTGGAACCCTCCCCGTCCACAATGACCGGGTATCCTGCTATCACAAGCTTCGCGCCCCGTTTCTCCAGATAATCACTCAGTCGGTTGATCCTGTCCGTACATGTATCGTTTATTTCAGGCGTTTCTTCCGTCAGCTCCATCTCCATCATCTCGCACTCCCTCGGGTATTCCACATCCCCATACTCGTTAAAATGCGCCCTGCAGTACACGCTGTCCTGATATGTTTCCTTTACTTCCAAATGCCTCCACTGCGACAGAATTTTGTTCAGATAAATCGGATACGCCTTCAGCATCGGATAGATATCCTCTGCGCGCAAAATCCTCCAAAGTTTCATGTGATCCTCAATGGTCGTCCATACCATCACCGGGTCGTCAATTTTGCCCTCATCCGCATATTCCGTATGACACAAAATGTAAAGGTCGCCGGGAACTACGTTGAGTCTCGCCATCTCCTCGTGAAAGACGTTCCCGATCCCGCCGTGCAGCCCCATGTTCACGACCGGCATGCCAAACCGTTCCTCTATCACAGCCGAATCAAATCCGAATGCCACATTGGAATTGCCGAGAAGAACGATTTTCGGTTCCTTGATTTCTTCGAGCCGTTCCACCTTTTCCACAAGGGACGCATTGTAATAGTTGTCATATCTCGGCATGATTCTGGCGAAAAAGAACAGTACAAGCATTCCCAGAAACAAAAGTTTAAAAATTAAAATAAATAAAGGCTTTCTGTTGATAGTCATTTCCATACACTCCGCACAAAATCACTGCAAACACAAGAAAAAGATAAATGCACCACCGAATTGCTGCCCGCTGGCAGAGCACTTCCTCACACCAGTCCCGGCCGCGGTGTTTTGCATAGTCCGTTATAAAAACCAGCAGCAGAGAGAACATAATCAGGAAAAAATCCCATTTGTCAGGTATCATGCTGAAAATAGAACCTGAAAAAATCCACGGCAGATTAAAGTTCTCTATCATATAGCCCAAAGCAAGCAATGCCTCGCCAAGATCCGGCATCATAAAGAAAAACCACGCAAAGTCTACCGCCAGAAACGTGAGCAGTATCCCGGCTGCCCTGTCTCCCCACAGCTCTCTCTTATTCGGTTTTCTTTTCCTGTATCTGGAATAAAGGTCATAGACAACAAGATATACACCGTTAAGCAGGCCCCAAACCACAAAGTTCATTGCTGCCCCATGCCAGAGACCGCTCAGCCCAAACACAATGAGGATATTGATATACTGGCGCACCAGCCCCTTTCGGTTTCCTCCAAGCGGAATATATACATATTCCGTGAACCAGCTTGTCAATGAGATATGCCATCTGCGCCAGAACTCTTTCACATTATGTGCCAGATAAGGCGCCTTAAAGTTGTCAATGACATCTATGCCGAGCAGCAGAGCGCTTCCCCTGGCCATTTGGGAATATCCGTTGAAATCACAGTAAATCTGTGCGCCAAACAGGATCGTCGCCACGGCCATCTCGCACCCCTTCATATAGTTGGTCTGATAGCCGGTGATCACAGACTCCACCGCTTCCGCCAGCCGGTCTGCAGCGACCAGCTTTAAATATAATCCCCAGGCAAATGTCAGCAGTCCCTTTCTCACCTTTTCCACATCAAATCGGATCCCGGCATGAATCTGTTTCAGAAAATGGTCCGCCCTCTCAATGGGGCCGGACAAAACAGTCGGAAAGAACGATAAAAACAGTGCGTATTTGCACAAATTTCTCTCCGCCGGAATCTTTTTTCTGTACACATCAATCAGATATCCTATGGCTTGCAGGCTGTAAAACGAAAAACCCAGCGGCAGTATCACATTCCATGTGGGTTCCTTTACGAACAGACCGAACCGTGACGTGACGATATTGATACATCTGGCAAAAAACGCCGCATATTTTAAAACCCCTAACGCCGCCAGCACTACAGCCACCGCAGCCGCCGCGAGCAAACGTCTATCTGGTTCTACCCCCCCCCCAGAACTTTCCTTACTCTCCAGAAGGATCCCGATTCCATAGGTAAACAGGGTGAGCGGTAAAAGATAGAACAGAAATCTGAAATCGCTGCTCAGATAGAAATAATAACTGGCAGCCAGCAGCCAGATATTTCTGCATGCAGCCGGCACAATATAATAAATCATTACTACTGCCGGAAAAAAGAGCAGAAAGTCAATAGACTGAAATACCATATCCCAATTTACCCCTTATCTGATATCGTAAAATTTCTTCTTCAAGTCAATGCCCTGATCCAGCGCTTCTTCGATCACCTCTATGATCCGCCGGGAAGTATGTGTGCCTTCATATGGGTTTTTCTGGTTTCTGATTCCGGCTCTAAATTCCGCCGACACAGCCATGCCAAGCGCAGCCTCAATATCCTCCCGCCCATAACCGCAGTGAATCACCGATTCCGCACTTGTCCGTCCTTTCTGCCTGTCTCCTATGTCTATCGTGGGGATCCTGAAAGACGGTACTTCAATAATACCGCTTGAGGAATTTCCCATCACGAGATCGCAAAACTGCAGGGCGCTTAAATAGCGCAGCTGTCCAAGGGAAGTAAACGCTACGCACCTGCCGCCGTTTTCTTTCACATAATCGTCTATCATCTGGTTAATAATACGGCCATACGGATCCGCATTCGCCTTGGTAAAAATCACATGCAGCTCCCTGTGGCTGTCGATCACATCCAGTATATTCCGAAACTGGCTCTCGGCCGTCATGTTTTCCAGGGTGACAGGGTGGTATGTAACCATAACCGTGGGCGGCCGGAAAGGAAACTGCAGCGACTTTTCCAGCTCCTCCCTTCCCATCAGTGGAAGCGACAGCGCGCTCTCCACGCCGAGCGACCCTACATGATAAACGGTCTGCGGCTGCTCTCCCAGCTGAATGACCCTGTTTCTGTATTCCTCAGTCGTTGTAAAATGCAGATGACTCATCTTCGTGACCGCGTGGCGGATGGCCTCATCCATTGCCCCTTCCGTGAGTTCCCCTCCGTGTATATGAGCAATCGGTATTCTGGCTGTCATCGCTGCCGATGCCGCCATCAGGATTTCATATCGGTCTCCCAGAAGAATCACCAGATCCGGGCGGCAGCGTTCAAAATAATCCGCAAATCCAAGCAGTGCCACTCCCATAGATTTCGTAACTCCCACAGCGCTGTCAGAGGACAGAAGCATCTCGATCTTTGCGTCAATCGGGTACCCATCCTCCTCTATTTCGCGGTAAGTCAGCCCGTATTCCCCGGACAGATGCATCCCTGTCACCGCCAGATGCAGTTCCATCGTATCAGACGTATTTACTTTTTCAATCACAGGCTTTAACAGACCGTATTCGGCACGCGTTCCTGTCACAATACAGATTTTTTTCATAGCTCTATCATCTCATCTTCGGCGAAATCCCTTTTCGCTTCCTGTCCTATCAGTTCATTCCAACGCATGGGGGAAATCCCGGTTCCCGGCCGTTTCGCCGTCAGGTTCTCCTCGGTGAACCGTTCCCCTTTTTTGATCCCGCATCTGGCCACAATGCTCTTGCGGGCAATGGGCATATTCTTTTTCTCCGACCCGGAGGGCGTCTTCCTTCCATCTCCCAACGCCTGTTCCACATGCCTCACCGCCCGGATCATCTCCGCAAGTTCATCCGGCTCAAGGCTCGCCTTGTGATCCGGCCCTTCCATGTTTCTGTCCAGCGTAAAATGTTTTTCAATGACAGATGCTCCGAGTGCAGCCGCCGCAATGGCAGCTTCCATTCCCGGCGTGTGATCCGAATACCCCGCCGCCACACCGATTTCTTCCTCTATGGTGCGCATCGCCTTCAGGTTGACATCGCTGTAGGGCGTCGGATATTCCGTGTTGCAGTGCAAAACCGTAACATCCTCCGCACCGTATTCCTTCAAGACCTCCACCGCGCTCCTGATCTCTTCCAAATCGCTCATGCCTGTGGAAAGAATCAGCTTCTTTCCAGATTTCGCCGCTTCCCGCAGCAACGGATAGTTCGTAATCTCTCCCGACGGTATCTTTATGATTTCAAGGCCGCATTCTACAAGATAGTGCAGGCTGTCCACATCAAAGGGCGTAGAGAGAAACATGATATGCTTCTGCCGGCAGTAAGCCATCAGCTCCTCATGCATCTGCGGCGTCAGCTCCAGTTTTTTGAGCATCTCAAACTGGGATTCTTTCTGATCCGTCGTTTCCATCTGATACGCTGCCTTCGGGGCTTGTCTGCATACCAGCGTTTCCGCCTTAAAAGTTTGGAATTTCACGGCATCCGCCTCTGCCGCAACTGCCGCGTCCACTAATTTTCTTGCCGTTTCAATATCTCCGTTGTGATTGACTCCCGCTTCTGCTATTAAAAATATTTTATTCATTTCGTTTCAGCCTGTCTCCTATTTTAATTTTTCCTTCATAAGTATACTCTGTAATCTCCAGCACCGTATCTCCTGTTTTCACTAAAAATCCCGCTTCCGTCTTACCGATAACCTGCCCGTTATTGTTTTTGTAGCAGCATGCCCCGGGAATCATCCTTGCCCTGTTTATGCAGATCTTATTTCCATTTATCCAGGATAATGCCTGCGGTCCCGGTTTGCTGACGGCACGGATCAAATTAAAAATTTCTCTGCTGGTCTGATTCCAGTCAATGATTTCATCGCCCTCTTCCCGTCCCCCGCAGTACATGCCAATCGGATCAATATCTGACTGCTTTATGGGCTTTACCTCATCGTTCTGAATCATTTTAATTGCTCTGTAAAGCACATCCGCACAGCCGGTATAAGCTCTGGCAAGAAGCGTGCCGTAATTATCCTCATCTGTAATCGGATAAACTTCCTGCAAAATAATATCTCCTGTGTCAATCCCTTCATCCACATAGTGTACCGTTACGCCAAACTCTTTCTCATCGTTGATCAGCGCCCAGTTCAATATATTTCTTCCCCGGTAAAACGGCAGCTTCCCCGCATGACAATTTATTGTTTTATATTTTGGCAGATTGATAAGCTCCGTCTTTAAAATCTGGTTAAACGACATGGATACGAAAAGATCCGCGTCATACTCCCGCATTCTTTCCAAAAACTCTTCGGAATTTACGTTTTTACTCAACTCCAGCGGAATATGATTTCCCTCCGCACGCTTTATCAGTTCCGGATCCCTCGCCCCGTATCTCACCGTCATAAACGCGATCTCCAAAGAGTCGTCCCTTATGATTTTATCAAACGCACGCTGCCCCCACGGACCGTCCGCAAAATATCCGATCCTTAAACGATTTTCCTTCTCTTTTCTACATGCCATCCGCTCATCTCCCATATCGCTTTTACACCAGTTCGCTTATTTTTCTCTCAATTGCTTTTCCGTTTGCAATCTCATACGCCACATCGCAGTTTTGGATTGTAGAAAGCCGATGCGCGATAATAATAAGCGTCTTTTCCCCCTGCAGGGCATCGATCGCCTCCATGACCGCGGTTTCCGTCTCCTCATCCAGAGCGGAAGTCGCTTCATCCAAAACGAGAATCTGTGGGTCAAGATACAAGGCCCGCGCGATTGCCATACGCTGTCTCTGTCCGCCGGAAAGCCGGACGCCTCTTTCACCAATCATGGTGTCAAGCCCCTTTGGCAGCGTTTCCACAAATTCCTTCAGCTGCGCTTTCTTTAGCGCCATATATATCTTTTCTTCATCTATGTCTCTCTCGTCTATCCCAAACGCAATATTGTTCCTGATGGTGCCGTCTATCAGATAAATACTCTGGGGTACAAAACCGATCACATTTCCCAGTGCATCCCCCATATCCCGGATGTCAATACCGTCTATACAAACTCTGCCCTTCTGCGGTTCCAGCAACCCAAGAATCACATCCCCCAGCGTAGTTTTCCCCGCTCCGGACTGTCCAACCAGCGCGACTGCCTGTCCCTTCGCAATTTCAAGATTCAAATCCTCCAGGACGTCCTCGCTTCCGCCCTCATATTTCCATGTAACATTTTCCACCGTAATTGTCTTTTCAAAGGAATAGCTTTTCCCGTCTCCATTTTCCCCGATCATCCTGTCCCGGGCTTTCTGACGTTTCTCATATTTTTCTAATTCCAAAATATTCTGATAGGTTTCATCCGCCGCAGTCAAATAGAAAATACAAGTGTTAAACCCACTGGAAATCCTGCCAAGAGAAGGTAGAATCCGAAAAGCTGCCATCGCAAACGTCGCCAGTTGTGGAAGATATGATGCTGCCGACTCCATGCCTCCCATACGGACGCATACAGCTATAACAATTCCGGCTACACAGGTGCTCTCGATAATATAAGCTGGTGAAGCTGCCGACATAGTCTGGCTGACTGTCGCCTGCTGTTTGTGAACATAAGCATCCTCATACTCGTTCAGAAAGTGTTTCACACGTCTCATGACGAGGACTTCTTTGATTCCATAAAAAAGCTGCAGCGAGTTCTGTCCCACAATAGAGTTATACTTAAACTGCTCTTCTCCATAATATTTTACTCTCTTTCGAAAGATCAGCAGCGTCAGTCCCACGCAAAACAATGACAAAACAATGACAGTCCCCGCCAGAACCGCATCCTCCATAATCAGATATCCGCAGATACACGCAATTGCCAAAATTTCCGCCAGAATACAAAAAAACTGGTTCAATATCATATAAACGCCCGATATGCTTCCGCCGATTCCCCGAAGCACATCCCCCGCATTCGTGTTTAAAAAGAAAGGGTACCCTCTTTTTACATAGGAATTGATAATTCTGATCGAAAGTTCCCTCTGCACCTTGCAGGAATACTTAATTCTGATATAAGCCAGACCGGACATATACAGATTCTTAAAAATATAAACCACAATAACGCCCGCCGCAGTTAGAAACATAATCTCCTCATCCGTAATTTCTGGAAAGGGCGCAAACAGCTTCACCCCGATTTCATGGTTTCTCACCGCATCCGGATCTATGATCACATTGATTAAAGGCAGAACGGCCGATACGCCTATCGCCTCAAAGATTGCTCCGATCACCGTCATCACAAAAAGAACCGCAGCCAGCGACTTCTGCGGCTTCGAAAGTATGACTCTGAATTTGTAAAATAACGCTTTTACATTTCTCAGACTGCTCATATTACCCCCCTGCTCACGCAAGAATGCCGCTTTTACTGCGGCAGACGTGCCTGTAATGCTTTCCTGTCTATCTTTCCATTTTCATTAAGCGGCAGCCTTGCCATTACCTGAAGTTTCTGCGGCACCATATAGACTGGAAGTCTGCTTTTTATAAATTCCCACAGTTTCTCTTCCTCGCATTTACTCCCCTCATAAAACAAAACAATGTCATCCTTTTGCGAATCGTAAACCGCCGCACATCTGTCAACTCCGGGAAACGCCCCGGTCACATTCTCTATTTCGCCAAGCTCGATCCGATATCCCATATGTTTGATCTGGAAATCCTTCCTGGAAACATAGACCAGCTCCCCAAGCTCATTCCATTGTACCAGATCTCCCGATTTGTAAACAATTTCAGGATATGCCGTATTCAGCGGATTCTGCACATAAGCTTCCTGCGTCTTATCCTGATTATTATAGTACCCATGCGCCAGATACGATCCCCGGTAATACAATTCCCCCGCAATTCCCGGTTCCGTAATCAACCGATTCTCATCGTCCAGAACAAAAACATCCACATTCCTGCATGCATTGCCGATCGGAACCGGCTCGTCATCCCGAAATTCCCTGTCCACAATATAGTAAATTCCAATATCCGTGATTTCCGTCGGTCCAAAAAGGTTCGCGTACAGGGCATTGGGATGGTATTTTCTCCATAAGTTCAAGTGCTTTGTCGGCATCACTTCCCCCGCAAACAGAATTTTCTGCAGATATGGAAGTTCTACCGCCGATAGCATGTTAAATTTGGTAATCAGGCACAGTGCAGATGGCACCCAGTAAATAGTATTAATCTTATGTTGGTTCAAAAATTCAAGCAGATCCATCGGAAAGGTAAACATCGCTTTTGGAATCACATAAAGCGATGCACCGCTGCGGATCGTTGCATAGATGTCTAATACCGACATACTAAAATAAAACGGTGTTTGATTTCCAAAAACCGTTTCAGCGCTCAAATCAAATGCCGCCACACACCATCCGGCATAGTCGATAATGGATCTGTGGCAGACTATAACCCCCTTTGGGATCCCGGTAGAACCTGACGTAAACAGGGCGTACACGGGGTCTGTATCGATGGCTTTCTGTCTGATCCCGTGAAGCAGCGTCTCATTCTTTTCTCCCGAAATCAGATCTCCGTAACAGCATTTCAACCCGTTATACTGTCCCAAATCCATGTCACGGGTGGTCTCATCTACAATAATCCGAATGGGATTCAACGTCTCAAAAATCAGCAGCATCCTCTCAACCGGCATTTCCGTATCAATTGGCACATAGAAATTCCCGCTGTAGACAACGCCGAAAAAGCTGATCAGCTCTTTCACGCCCTTTGGTACCAGAACCGCCGCCGCCCTTCTCTGCATGCCGTCTGATGCCAGCGCGCTACCCATTTTTTCGGCAAGATCCACCAGTTCCGAGTAGGACACCTGCGTTTCGCTGTCCGCAAACGCTGTCTTACTCCCATATTTATCTCTTGTCTCTTCCAGCATTTCCAACACATTAATCATGCTAGTCCTCCATATCGGCGCGGCTATTGCCGGCCAGAAACGTTTACACAGACGGTCTGTCCTGGTCTCCATCGCCTTTCATAATAACCGGCTGCATTCCCTTTTCCCAAAAGATTCCGATATTAACGTTCTTTCTGCAAAAGGGCGCAAAATAATTCGGTATGATGTTTGCCGAATCCTGCTTCTTTTTGGTAAATCCCGCGCGGTGCAGAATGTCATCTGCCATTCCGAACACATACATATCCGTATATTCGTACCGGTTGTCCTTCATAAGCTGCTTAAGCGGCGCCCCTGCATAGGCAAGAAGCGTTTCGTCTCCCACAAAGTCAATCAGTCTCAGCGCCGTGCTTTCGCCCTGACGCTGCTGTCTTGCAATCAGAAAAGAGTGGGTCTTTTCCCCCTCTCTCCACAACTGATAGATGAGATACTGGTATTTGGGATGATCAAAATACCGGCGCGCCATATACTCGGGAGATTTATGTATTCTCTCTTCCCTTTCCTCTGGTACATAATCTGCCAGAAACTGCTCCCTGTCAGTCACTGCCTGCAGGCTGAGCATTACGCTGCTGTCCTTAGCATCCGTGTTCAGCTCCGTCCTGTCTGCAATCTCCGCAATCCTGCTTTCACACTCGTCGTTCAGCATGTAAAAATGTTCCAGGTTCCCTGTCTCAAAACCCAAATATCTGTAAATATTGCGCGTGCTCTCATTCATCCCGCTGGTAAAAATATGACGGCACCTTCCATGATCAATCAGATAATACAGCATACCGACGCCGGCAAACATCTGCCCGTTATCCAACGCCTTCCACATCACCGTAAAGATGTCTCTCTGACTGCCCCCATACGGAATGTAACCGAGTGTCCCCTCAATATCGTCATTCCCGTTCAGCAGAAGAACCAGGCACACTTCCTCTCCCCGGCAGAATTCATACTCGAAAAAAGCCCTGTCATTAGCAAGAATATGGCTCTCCTTCCAGTGCTCTTTAAAAAAACGCATAATATCGGCTATATCCGATTTTTCCGCAAATCTGATCTTGTATCCTGCCGGAAGATCAATCGGTACTCTCCGCATCATTTCCCCTTTTTCCTTCTAAGCTTTGTTCTGAATTTCCTGGATCATCGCTTCTATTTTTTCGATGCTCATAAAATTTTCCATCCGCATATATAGCGGTTCAATCTCAATGCCGAACGCGGTTTCCAGACTCATAACCACGTTAAAAATATCATGGGAATCAATTCCCAGATCTCCGCACAGATTGTCACCGCTATAGCTCATAAATTCCGAATTGATCTCCGCCAGGGCTTCTCTGATCTTCTGTTCCATGTTTCCTCCATTTCAAACTGTTCCCGCCAACATTCTTCCTCTGCCGCCCGTGTTATCGGATGGACAGATAACTGTCGCTCTTTGGCGGGAAATCATTGCAGTTCAATCTGGGCAGCTCGTATCTGCCATGTATCGCAGTATCCGCCACCTCCACCTCTATCGTCATCCCTGCCTTACATCCTCTGGACTCTATATACTGCAGCACTCCCGGACTTCGTGAGCCATAAGGATAGTTCAGCACCCAGTTGTCCTTGTCTATAAATTCATCCATAACCTCCAACGCTTTATCAATGTCTGCCTGCATCTCCTGTTCCGGCAGATTTCCAAGCCAGTAATGATCGTACCCGTGCACGCCGATAAACATACCCTCACGCTTCATGCATCGGATCTGATCCCTGTTCATATACAACTCGCGGGCAAACTTATCTTCCGGCATCCCCACATATTTTTGAAAGAGCTCGCTGGATATCTGGCGGCGAATCCTTTCGGGAACTGCTTTCTGCAATATTCTCTTGACAAAAACAGTCTCTTTCCCGTCATATCTGCCGGCAGCGGCATGCTTCTCAAACAGTTCCTCGTTGGACGGGATATGCAGATGCGGTTCCTCGCTCCGGCACCGATCCAGCAGAACAAAAATATCTTTCACCAGCGAATGAACGTCCGCACTCGCCAGCGTAAAATGTATCTTATTTACATCTAACAGCACGTTCTCCGCAAACGCTTTTCCAGGAATAAAAAAGGATCCCTGCACTTTATGCTCATTCAAAATCGGAAACACCGCTGTAAAGTTGTCAATATAGCCGTCATCAAAAGTCAGAAGCGCCGCGTTTTCCGGCAGTGCACCATGCTTTGTATTCCACGCCTCAAGCACTTCTTCCATCGTAACAATGGTAAAATGATTCTTCAGAAACCCGATCTGCTGTCTGAACAGTTCATAGTCCAGACCTTTAATCTCTGGATACCGGCTGTTTTTCAGATCACGGACATAATGATACATGATAATGCGCAGTTTACTCATTCGTTTTCCCTTCCCGCATATAACATTCCACTATTTTGAAGTCAAATTCCGTATCAATATCAATCGAGCGTTCCGTCGGCATAATGTACGCATAAGACTTGTGCCGCAGCATCTGTGACTGTTCCAGTTCCTCTCTATTTACAAGAAACAACGCCCCGTTTAATCTGTAATAGACCGGCAGATCCTGACGCCTCGTTTCACAATAATTCCCCTGCCTGAACTTGTCCATGCACAGATCCTCACCCAGCGTATTGCTCCAGAGCGGGGAATGTTCCATCTCGCACACGGATACAACAGAATTGGCATCCTTTTCTTCCATCAATGCAAAGCAGCGCCTGATATCGGCGGCGGTTCGCAGCGGTGAAGTGGGCTGTAACAGCATGACCCGGTCAAAAAACGCTCCGCTCTGCTCAAGGCGGTAAATCACTTCCCTTACAACATCCCAGGAACCTGCCATATCTCCTGAAGTTTCGGCCGATCTGAGAAAATCGGCATCCGCCCCAAAACGCTTCGCAATCTCCGCATATCTGCCGGAATCCGTAGAAACGAATATCTTATCAAACTGCCCGCTCTGCCGTGCGCTTTCTATGGAATAGGCTAACAACGGCTTCCCGCATAATTCCTTGATGTTTTTATCCGCAAGCCCTTTTGATCCGCTTCTGGCCGTTATAATCGCTATATTTCTCATCCTTCTTTTCCCCAAAATGACGCCGTCCACAGGCTCGATCAGATAAACGGATCAAAATACCTGGGCAGAGTCTGGTTTATGTGATTGATAATGTTATTATAAGCCATTGCGCGGCAGTTTTTACATTCGCCGTTTCGCCACTTCTCATTGGAAAGCTCTTTCACTTTCTGATGGCGCGGAGAGTTCCACATCTCCTCAAGCGTCATTTCGTTCAGATCCCCTATGCAGAACTCTTCCTTGTCGATCTCAACAATGTTCGGATATACTTTTCCGTCCGTGCTGACATTCGCGATCATACCGAACTGGTTCGTCCAGCATTTATTCACAAAATCAGGGAGCTTCCTGTAATTGAAAATAGATTTCAGATTTGTGAAGTTTTCATCGCACCCTTCACATGCCTGAATTTCCTCTTTCAGATACTCCTCTTCCTCTTTGGTCAGTCCCTGTCCGTTGTCCTCATAATCCCGGACAATCTTAAACAGCGCATAATCAAATTCCCGCTCCTTGATAATCCGCAGGAAATCTTTGACGCGCCTGTAGTTTTTATTCGTCAGCACAATCCTGGAACCGATCACCGGGCTGTTATCCCCGTGAAAACTCTTGATTTTTGCCGGCACCGCCAGCGCTTTATCCATATTGTCCGTGCCCGTAATCACACGGAAGGTTTCATCGTCAATACCGGGTATGGAAATAGCTATATAGTTAAACTTGTCCGCAATCGGTATCAGACCCACTTCCTCAAAGGCGGTAGCGTTCGTTATCAGAGAACACTCTACGCCATTGTCATAAAGTTTCGTAATATACTCCGCTATGCCCGGATACAGGGTCGGCTCTCCGCCTCCCGAAAAATATACCGCCCGTATATTCATCGCGATAATCGAATCAACCAGCCTGTCCATAACTTCTTTTGACAGACTCGCCCGGTTCTCGTTCCGCTCCTTATAGGAACAGTGAATGCATCTATGGTTGCAGACCGCAGTGGGATGCACTTCTATCGCGACCGGGGTAAAATCTTCTTTTCCCCTGCTGATATCCTCCAGCATCTTTCCGTAATGAAACAATATTTTTGATGAATTTAACAGATCCTGTGACAATGCAATATCTTTCATGGTTCCTCCCATCTAACCGTTCAGCTTTAAAGCCGAATACGTCTTTTCCAGTTCTTCCATCTGCCCGGTATCCAGCCACTGTTCTTCTTCTATCAGATAAATTCCCACTTTCTCTTTCTTTGCGATGCAGCCGGCTACCAGCTCCGTCATATCCACAAAAGTATCCTGGGGTATCATGTCTAAAAACCTTTCGTTGATCACATACAGCCCCGTGTTTATATTGTAAGACAAAACCGGCTTCTCCTGCATATTGCAGACATACCCCTGCGCATCTGCCTCGACTGTTCCGTAAGGCATCTGGTATTTTTTGTGCGCACAGACTAGCGTAATCATACACTTCTTGCGGACATGTTCCTCCAGAATCGCCTGATAATCAGCGTCTATCAGAATATCACAGTTGGAAACAAAAAAATCCCCGGCGACCCTGCCCTGCACCAGCTTCAGCCCGCCGGCGGTTCCCAGAAACTTTTCTTCCTCCACAAACTGAATATCGTAATTCATTTCATTATCCGCAAAATATGCCTTGATAAAGTTTTTTTTGTAATTCACAATCATATAAAAGCGATTACAGCCGTACTTCTGAAATCTCATAATGATTCGTTCCGTAATCGTTTTTTCTCCCAAGGGAATCAACGGTTTTGGCAGAATGTCCGTAAAGGGTTTCAGTCTCTGTCCCTTTCCTCCCGCCATGATTACCACCGGCACATCCAGCTCGTCTTTGGCCTCCTCCGCCTCCTCTTCGTTCGGATACCGCAAAAAAAGAATATCCATAATCCGATGGTCATGGTCTACGACCGGCAGCGCTGTTATGCTGCGCCTGATCATAATATCCTTCGCCTGTTCCCTCTCTTCCGGGTAAACGAACACAGGAGAATAGTGGGCGGCCTGTGACACCTCCCCCTCGATATCCCCTCCTGCAAGAATATATCTTCTGATGTCTCCGTCCGTTACTGTTGCAAGCAGACGGCCGCCTTTACAGACAAAAGCAAGCCCTCTGGCATTGACGGCAATTTTCTCCATGACTTCTTTGATGGAATTTGTTTCTTCCACCATAAAAATTTTCAAATTTTTCATGCATCTTCTCTCTTATATCAGATCCAGAACGAATTCCGCGAAATCAATCCCTCTCTCAGGCCTGTAAGTTTTTTCTCCCGTCACCGCTTTCTTTGCATTCTCCAATTTTCTTTTAAACTCCAAAACCATATCATCCGTCCATTTATCCTGCATAGAATAGCTGCGGTAAGTTACCTTGTCAATATGCAGCCAGTCCACCCAGTGGGAGACCGAGGAAATATCCGCATAAACAACCAAATCCGCCGCCCCTATCATTTTCCGCAAAGGTTCTTCGACGATATGACATCCGCTGTAATTCTCCAAAAACTGATTTTCTGCCGGATTTGACTTCGGGTGCAGCGACACAAGAACTTCATCAAAATATTCTAATACACTCTGCACAATCACACCTTTGTTGTACAGATCATTTTCCTTCGGCCATAACTGGAGCCTTTCAGAAAACGCCACAACAACTATCGTTTTTTCGTTTAATCCATACTTGTCTGACAGTGTGCTTCTGACAAAACTCCTGTTCTTATATCCTTCTATAATAATCCCATCTTCCACCGATTCTGTCAAGAATAATCTGCCCTCCACGTTTTCCCGGCCCAGTTCTCCCACGATCTCATCATACTGCTCCTGATACGCTGTGCAGACAATATCCGCAAGACTTCCCTGTACCCAGGGATCAGGTACGCGAAATCCCATCAGATGGTCGATAATCTTCAGGAACGGCTGACCAAAAAAAACAATCTGATCTTCATACTCTTTATCTATTCTGGGATTCAGGCGCTTGATGATTTTTGCCGTTATAGGAAGAGCCGCTCCCTTCCTGATCCGAAAGCCGTTGGACGGATTAATGAAAATTCCCTGCATACTTGCGAAGCAAATTGGCGCTACCACCGTCTTAATTCCCTGTTTCTTTGCATAATGAATGAAAAATTTCTCCATCTCCAGCCTGTTATCATCGTAAAGCAGGACAACATTGGGTTTTTCACGTTTCATTATGTCTCTGGCCTTTCTAAGCCCTTTTCTGTTCTGTCTCACAATTTTGGCCGTGTTAAAAACCGCCTTAACCAGAGAAATATATATTTTATCTTTCACATATCGGTAATCGTATGCCGTCTGCTTCTGACTCTCTATTCTCTCCTCTTTATCAAAATCTATGATATGCAGATCCGCATTTCCAAGTCTGCGTCCTTTTTCCTCCACTGCCTGAATCGTTACACGCAGATGACACACCATGACAAAACGAATATCCTCCCTGTCCTCCAGACGTTCTACAAAAGACAAAAAACCGTTTGCCGCCGTATCGCTGTTGGCCATCATCAGAATCGTTTTTTTATTTTCCATTCAGTTCCCTCTCCATCAGCCACTCTGTCAGCTCCATATCGTAGCGGGTGTCAATATTCATGGAACGTTCCGCAGGCATCACATATATAACCGGCTCATCGCTGATCACCAGCCCGGCTGTAAGCAGATACTGCACATCCGTAATAAATACAGCCCCGTTTCTCACATACAGTTCCGGCAGATCCTGCCTCCGCTTCCCCTTATTATGATCTGGATGCATCGCAATCCCCATATCGTCTTTCCTGTGGTAAGAGTTGTACTCACTGACGCTTTCTTCCCGGTAGCAGCTTACAAGAGACGTTCCCCGTTTTCTGTCATACAGCGCAACGGCCCCGATAATGTCTTCCCCTTTTCTGAGCGGCGAGGTTGGCTGCAATAGAACGATATCGTCATAATATTCGCCCTGCTCCCGATAAAAATTCACGGCGTGTATCATCAGGTCTGCACTTTTCGACTGATCGGAAGAAAGCGCGGCAGGCCGGATAAAAGGCACTTCCGCACCGCACTCCTTTGCGACAGCGGCAATTTCCTCCGAGTCCGTCGATACGATCACCCGGTCAACCGCTCCGGCTTCTCTTGCCTCCTGCGCCGCCTGAATGGAATAATAGATCAGTGGATGCCCCGCCACACTGTATATGTTCTTTTTAGGAATCCCCTTGGAACCTCCCCTTGCGGGAATTACCGCCAACCGCTTTTTCATATCCGCCTCCGTTTAAAATACCCCGTACTGTCCGCTTCCAGACCGTCTAGTATGTCATTCTCTTGTGGATGGACAATTCCACCTTCGCCAGGTAATCCGCAATGATCTCACCCGCGTTTCCTTTGCCGAAAATGGTTTCCGACTCATATCTGCCGTGGGCAATCTGTCTCTCCAGACAGCCGGCAATTTTTTCTGTATCGTAATCGGTAAGCACAACGTTGTTCCCGTGTTCCCTTCCCTCCTGTCTGTCCCCGACAATAACCGCCGGCGTCCCGAGAAAAGATGCTTCCCTGATGAAGGAACTGCTGTTTCCCACTGCACAGACTGCGTTCTTCAGAATGCAGTTATAAATTTCCGGCGGGAAATTCTTGCAGTACATAAAGTTGGAGCCGCTGTTGTTTTCTCTGAAGATACGGATGCCTCTCGACACCAGATCGCTTCCGGCGTCAATGTTGGGCCACATCACAATCTTCTGCTCTTCCCTGTCCTTCAGCGCCGCAAGCGTCTTTTCCACCTGCGCGCGTCCCTCCTCCGGCGTGGTTGTCACCGGGTGCTGCATCATCAGGATATAAGGCTTACCAAAATCAATCTGATATCCTACGCCGCTGTTGTATTCCTGCATCTTTTCATTGCTGATAGACAGATCCTGGTGGCAGAGGGTATCTATGGAGGGACATCCGCTGTTTACGATACGCTCAGGCTCCTCCCCCATCTTAATCAGCCTCTCCCGGCTCTGTTCCGTGGACGGGAAATGATAGTGGGACAGTTTTGTGATCGCATGTCTCACCAGCTCGTCAATGTTGCCGGTGATCTCTCCGCCCTGAATATGGGCAAGCGGAATATTCAGATAGGTTGCCGCGATCGCCGTCGCCATCGTCTCATACCTGTCAGCGACAGTCACCACCACATCCGGCCGGATATCCTCAAAGACCGTGGATAGTTCTATAATGCCAAGCCCTGTAGATTTCGCCTGGGTTTCCAGGTTCTCGCCCTCTATCACATAATAAATTTTTCTGGTGGGAGTAAATCCGTCCTTTTCAATCACACGCAGCGCATTCCCAAAGCGGTCCAATAAAACGGATGCGCCCACCACGAGCTGCAGCTCCAGATCCGGGTGCGCCTGTATCGCCTTCAAAACATATTTTACCCTGCCGTAGTTGGCTCTGCTCGCCACCACCACACATACTTTTCTCTTCATGCTAAATTGTGTATCCCCTTTCTATTCTGCCGCGCTGCCGCCTTCCAGGTCGGACCAGTGCAAAGCTCCTCCCATTTTCAGGTCTTTTGTCAGCCTTTTTCCCAGCACCTCCTCATAGTGTTCCCCGGAAATGCCGTTTAGCGGCTTTTTGAAGGAGAGGGCGTCCATTCCCAGCTTCTCTCCCTTGCTGACATCCCGTTTCAAATATATTCCCTTTGCAAAAATGCGCTTTAATTCCGTCTGCTCCTCGTTCAATACAGACTTATCCACGGGCGCATTCCGCATGGCGGTAATCATCCGAATGCCCTCTGTCATTTCCCTCAGTTTCTCTATCGTTACAGACGCTTTCACATCGGGACCGAACATGTAGGGACTCATGGTCACATGCACCTCTGTCATCAGCGCGCCGTTGGCCACAGCCGCCAGAGACGGGAAAATTGTCCCGGAATGATCTGAAAGCCCAATAGGGCATCTGTACCTGTTTCTCATTTCCGAAATGAGGTTCAAACCGATTTTCTCCGGCGGACACGGATATGCCGTCGTACACTGCATCACCGTGTAAGGATTTGCCTTTATCATCTCCACCTGATGATCAATGTCCTCATAGGAGCTTAATCCTGTAGATAAAAGAATCGGTTTCCCCGATTTCACCATTTTTTCAACGAGGCAGTTATTAAAAACCTCCCCCGAACCAATTTTCCACGCCGGAACTCCGATGGACTGCATCATCTCAAAAGCTTCCACAGAAAAAACGGAACTCAGAAAGTCAAGCCCTGCCTCCCACGCATGCCGGTGCAGTCCTTCCCACTGCTCATAAGTAAATTCCATTCTCTTCCAGTAATCGTACCTGGTCTTGTCCTCATAGCTGAACTTGACGCGGAAAGGCTCTTCCGGCGTGCTCTCGGCCTCCGCAATATGGGTCTGGAATTTGACCGCATCGACCCCGGTTCCCGCCACCGCGTCAATAAACGCATGGGCCTGCCCCAGACTGCCATCATGGTTCTGCGACACCTCCGCAATCACATACACTGCATTTTTCGCAATTCCTTCTTCAAACCATTTTCCGATTTCCACCGTCTTTTCCTCCATTCAGACAAACCGTTCCACAGAGAATCAAATCAGCCTTCCAGCAGTCTGCTGATTTTGCGGATCGTCTGCTCCGCCTCCCCGTTCGTCTGCGCCTCTATGGCATTCATTTTCTTCCACTTGCGGTACTCTTTATCCTGATAGCCTTCCAGCCACCTCCTGCGCTTCTGAAATATGGGAAGAGGGATATGTTTCAGCATCCAGCTATATATCCCGTAGAGAAATGTCATGCGCATGAAAGCTATGACCATCCTGTCCTTAAACGAATACAGGTGCGCGTACTCCCGCCTCTGCCGTCTGGTAAAGGCATACCTGTCATCCCTGTACACCTCCTCGAAGGCATCGGCAATTTTGAGATAGCTGGCCCTCTCCTCATCCACCAGATAAAAGGGATTCACCATTTCCCTTGTAAGCCCTATATCAACACATTCTCCCAATATCGTACTGCGGAACGTCCCATAGTCCTCGATCTTGTTCATCTCCATCAACAGAGGATGATCCTGATCCTCAGGTATGGGATACGGGCACAGGTACATCGGATTTTTGTCTGCAAAAAAAGCCTCCAGAATCGCCGTACTGTTCCATGCATAGACCAGATCACTGACTGCAATCCACTGCTTTACCGAAAGCTCCGAAATCACTTTGAAGTTATTATACTCCCGCGCCAGCGCTTCCGCACGCGGGGAGGCGTCCCCCGGATGGGGACGGTAGACAATTACATAATCCGTCTGCTCTTCCAGAATCTGGCGGAACCACTGCAGGATCGTGAGCTGTTCCCGCTCAGCGACCTCGAGATAGCGCCTGCGGCCTTCCCCGAAGCGCGCGATCGTCTCCCGCTTTACCTCCGGCGGTGCCTCCACATACTTAAAGCCTGCGATAAACAGACACAATTTTTTGTCTGCCGGAAGGGCATACCGATCACATATCTCTTTCCGCGACAGATAAAATCCCCGAAACTGGGGCCTGAGCAGATCCATAGTGATGTTCCCGGTTACCTTTACGTTTTCCGGCGCAACGCCGGCCTTCACTGTCAGCCTCTTTCGGTTCTTCTCTCCCCAGGATATGTGTACAATCTCTTTCGCAAGGCCGGACAGATTTCTGAAACTGCCGCTGTTTTTCTCCTGCTCGTTTGTCGTCACCTGTTCCCACTGCAGGTTCACAACCTTGTCAAATTGTATGCGGTAGCTGGCATAGTCTTTTATGGAACTGCTGGTATAGCAGTAGCCGATCACCAAAACTTTCGTCCTGTATACTGCCGTGCGCGACTGCACGAGCTCATAATCATTCTCATACAAAATTTTGGTTCTGTAGCCTCTCTTGTCCAACTCGTACTTCAGCAGGCACAAATTATCCAATTCTCTCACTTTATGTTCATACATCAGTAGAAAATCATATTCTTGCATCGGCAGTTCTCCCGCATCCGTCCTGTCAGTCCTACTCTCTAAAATGCCCCATTCTGTCCCACCGTCTTTTCCACGAGTACCTGCCGGGACAGTTCCTCTTCACATCCACACCTTTTCTCTAAAAAACCGCATCCCAGAAAAGATTTCATACTCGGCAGATTATCTGTATATATCTGGGCGTAAAATGTTTTTATTCCCAGATTTTCCGCTCCCCAATCCACAATACAGCGTATGGCATCCTTTCCGTATCCCTTCCCACCCGCGGCCCGGCTGTCCACTATGATTCTGCCTACTTCCGCCCGATGGTTGTGATGGTCTATATGGTATATTGCCGCCGCACCGAGATATCTTCCAGATATCTTTTCATAAATGGAAAACATAAACTCATCATCATCTGCCTCATATCGCTGAAACCACTTTTCCTGATCTTCTTTGGATATCTCCGCGCTCGTAAAAAACCACTTCCTGTTTTCTTCCCTGTTTCTCAATACTCTGTATGCTTCGCTGTCCTCCGGGCTTAAACTTTTGAGAAAAATCCTCTCGTCCCAAATAACCAAATTGTCCTTGATCCGCATCCTGTTATCCCCGCAGCTACTGTGTAATGAAATCAATCACAGTATGGATTATCTTCTGCACGTCCTCATAGGTGAGCCGCAGATGCATCGGCAGCGAGATCACATGCTCGCTTATATATCTTGCATTCGGGCAGGTTCCATCCGCATAGGCATACATCCGATACTCCGTATTGTCCACATAGTGCACCCCTGGATAAATTTCCTGCTGGTTCAGCGCCAGCATCATCTCATCCCTGTTTTCCACGATAATCTGAAACAGGTGGCAGCTTGATTCGCAGTCGGAAGAGATCTCTGCCAGCTTAATCCTGTCCTGATACTTCTCGAAGCCTTTTCTGTACCAGCCTGCCAGCTGACGCCGGTAAGCGTTGTCCCTGTCAAGGTACCTGAGCTGCACAAGGGCAATACTTGCCATAATGGAATTTCCGTGATATTTTTCGCCCACACACTCCACATCGTATCTCCATTTGTAAGTGCCTTGGGAGTTTGTCCGCAGATAAGTGTCCTTATTGATTCCCAGCCACGTCTTTTTTCTCACAATTGCATCGTATGCCGCCTCCTTGAAGCAGATCATTCCGCTGTCAGCCGTCGGAAGATTTTTCACCGCCTGAAACGAATAGGTAACCACATCCGCCTCTTTCCCCGGCATATCACCATCTATATATCTTGTACCCGCCATATGGGCGGCATCCAATATCAGTTTTAAGTTATGCTCTCTGCATATTTTGACTATTTCTTTATAATGCCCGGTGTTTCCCCCGATTCCCACAAACAGTACCGCTCTGGTCCTGTCTGTGATTCTGCTCCTGACACTGTCAGGGGAAAGGCATAGCGTATCATCCACGTCCGCAAACACAGGCTTTAATCCTGCTCTCAGAATCGCATGATTCGTTGACACAAATGTCAACGGAGTGGTAATCACTTCACCCCCCCCCCTTATTTTTTCGTCTCTCCACAATTCTTCATGTAATACTTCCAGCGCCAGATTAAGACCCGCCGTCGCCGAATTCAAAAAATGCGCATGGTTTAACCCCGTATATTTCTTCCATGCCTCCTCAAACTCCACCGTTTTGTATCCGAGACCTGTCCATCCTTTTTCCAGACAGTCCCTGATCTCCGCCAGACACTCCTCAATCTCAAACGTCGGAGCAAACAATTGTACCGCCATCCATTTTTCCTCTTTTCTGCCTGTCATTATTCTGTCAGCAGCATATTGGCCTCACCTCTCCGGCTTCCAGCCGGACTCTATATGTCTGACCGACTCATACCGTTCCCCGTTCCAGTATCTGGCCATATCCACCGCCCCGCAGTTTACATTAAAAAGCAGGGAGCTGCACGCCGCAAGGCTTTTAATGATCGAAAGATAATTTCTTCCCGCCAGCACTCCATCTTTCAGGCCAAGTATCTGATTCAGCGGTATATATTCTTTGTTCACATAGTCATAAACCGCTCTTTTCTGGTCTATAAACAGAAGTTTATCCCCGAAAGCGTTCTGCGCCATATCGAAATATTCCGCATCCTCCGTGGCCAAAAAGATATATTCACATTTTAATTCATCTTTATAGTAATTGCAAGCTTGCAGGAATACATCCGCATCGACGATATCCTTTCTCCATTCCTTGTTCCATTTTTCCGCCACTTCTTTCCTGTAACCGGTTCCGCGCATTACAACACCCAGAATACGTTTCCCCTGGCGGATTTCCTGCGGCATTTCCGCTTCTATATATGCCTGCGTCTCCTCGTTCACTCTGATAATCTTATTAAACTCATCTGTATTGATCGGATGGTTAATCCACTTTCCCTGATAGGGATTGACTTTGGCTTCCCCGAGAAGTATTCCATTGTCTGCGGCGCTGATCACATTTTTGCTCTCATGCGCCTCCTGGACTGTAATTTCCGAGAGCGGTTCAAAAAAGTATGACCACATGTCATCGCCGTCTGCGTTCAAATACTGGTTAGGGCGCGTATGCATATCAGAAACCGGCACATAGCCTTTCTCTGAAAGCCAGCGCACATGCGCGTAAGTCCATTTTACAATGGAAATCAGCCCTTCGTTATAACAGGGATAATCCAGAAGAACAATGGTCTTGTCCGGGTTCTTGTCTCCCAGCGTCTTTTTCTTTGTACACCACAGAATGCTGTACATCATTTTGACACTGTTGTATATGATTTCCACAGGCCACAAATAGTCCTTTTCAGCCGCGACAATACAGACATCGCCGCGCGCTTCCAGCTGTTTGATTTTTTTGTATAAAAGCAGGCATATCACCCTGTTCACCAGACCCAGTTCCCCGCTTTTTCCCTGCATCCATCTCTTCAGCAGCTCCATATATCTGCCGGCTGCGCCGCGAAACGGCAGAAAACGCACTTTATTTCCTTTCATAAAAAGCCCGGCACGCTTATCCAGAAATACACATTTTTTTTCAGGTCTGTATTTCTGAAGCAGCCCGGCAATGGCAATGGAATACTCTTCCGCCTCCGTAAAGACAAATGTGCGGTATTGATCCAGCAGGGAGAAATCCAGATCTGCCTCGTCCAAAAAACGCTTTTCGTAATCCGTAAAGTCGCTTCTCTTCTCCCCTAAAACCAGATTCTCCTTATATTGCATCCAAAACAGCTGCCGCCCTCCGGCATCGCGTACCGAAAAACAGGTTCCGTCCGCTGTCTTGTTCTTATATACATAGTCTCTGACTTCTATAAACAGATTTTCCGACAGGGAAAACGCTTGATCCGCCTTGTCACTGCCGGCCGCCATACCATTACAAATTTTAATCACTGCCCACTTACCTCCATCAACAATTAAACGGGTTTCTTTCCCAGCACCGCATACTGGACGTCGCAGGTAGGAACATATATTTTCCACTTTGACAAAAACGTCTGCTGGAAAAGCCCGATGATTTTTTTCGGTATCTTCACGCTGCTGACACGATTAAACTTATACAGAATGAATCCCACATTGGCCCACTTTCCCTTCGATTTCCATGCAATCAGCTCCATATCCAGCGTATCGGCCAGCCGCTGCATGCTCCTTTTCGAGAAAAAGCAAAGATGCTCCGGCGGCGTCATAAAAGGCCATCTGCTCTTCAGGATTCTGGCAAAGAGCGCTCCGATATTGGGGGTAGAAATAAAGATGTACCCATCCTCTTTTACCAGATTTCTGATCCTGCACATAAGCTCGCACGGGTCAGAAATATGTTCTATGGCATCCCACAGACAGACCGCGTCGTATGTTCTGCTCACCTTTCCCAGTTCCGAAATATGAAAGAAATGGCCGCTCAACTCTCTGTATTTCTTCCCGGCGATCTCTATGGCATCCTTTGAAATATCGCACCCTTCCACCTGATAGACGTCCGACACATAACTGACAAACTCCCCCGTTGCACAGCCGTAATCTAACAGGGTTCCCCTCTTCAGATATTTTCCGACCAGTTGTTTGCGCCGCGCATGTTCCTTTGCCAGCGCGCTGTCGTCCTTGTACTTGCTGCTGACGAAATAGCTCTTCGTGTACTCATACTCCGGCGTTTTATCTTCATCAATCATCTGGACAAACCCGCACGCAGGGCATTTCGCCATCCGGCAGTGATTTGCCTCAAACAAAAACTGCAGCCTGCCCTGACAGAGCTTGCACTTCTCCCTGATCCGATTCTCTGCTTTCCCTTTTACCTGTTTCTTCTTCATCCGTTTCCTCTTCCATCAGTTATAATGCTCCAGCCTAAGCTGGCTGATCTGTGCCGATATGATACCAAAGAAAAATGTCTGAATGCCAAAAATACATATAACGGCCGCAAGAACGGGGATCCCCAGCCCCTGTGTCACCGCGTTGACAACGCCGTACACAACGCCGACTAAAACAGCGAGAACGCCCACCGTCCCAAACACCTCCTTGGGCCTGAACAGGATGATGATATTCATAATCAGCATGATTGTCCGCATGCCGTCCTTGAACGGTCTGACCGTACTTTTCCCGACTCTTTTGCGGACCAGGATCTCGCAGTCTCCTCCTACACACCCTGTCTCCTGCATAATAAACGTGGTCACCGTCGAAGCGCCGAATCTCTGCGGCAGAAGCGGCAGATATTTCAAAAGAACCTCCTTCTTAAAAGCGCGCATCCCCGAATTAAAATCTTCCACCGGCTCTTTCGCCAGCATATTGACAATTTTTCTCAAAATGAATTTGCCCAGTCTGCGGTTTCTGTCACAGTGGGATTCCTTCGTTCTCACACCGATGCAGTAGTCCAGGTTCTCCGCCTCCATTTTCCTGATCACTGCCACCAGATCTTCCGGCCTGTGCTGTCCATCGGCATCATACCACACAACAATATCCCCGGCGGCATTTTTGCATCCCGTCTTAATTGCAGAACCGTACCCCCTGTTTCTCTTGTGGCGGATACAACGGATATTGGGATATTCCACCGAATTTACAATGGCATATGTGTCGTCCGTAGAACCATCGTCAATCACCAGAATTTCATAATCTTCGGGCACATAGCCCGCCAGTTCCAGCAAGGTTTCCTTTATCCCCTCCGCCTCGTTATATGCGGGAATAATAATTGTTGTTTTCACCTGTTCTCCTCCTCTATATGGTAACGTGCAATTCCTTTTTCGCGTAATACCAAAGCGCATATCCGAATATCAGATAGGAAGCCGCCGTCGCAACAGCCGCCCCCGACAATCCCATAAAATATATGAAAACGATATTCAGCGTGAAGTTGGACACAACCGTTATCGTGTTGACCACCGATTCCCGAAGCGGGAGTCCTGTCTGGGCAAAAAGATTGCCGAATATAATCTTTCTGCCGGTTACCATGATTGCCAGACAAATAATGATCAGGAATTTCAATCCCACAAGATATTCTTCCTGCTGTAAAAAGAAGCACAGCACGCAATACCCTGCAATCAGCATGCCAAGCGCCAGCGGGGATAAAACCCGAAGATACTTTTTCAGTTTCCCGCTGATCTGTTCAATGCCCTTTTGAAACTCTCCGCCTACATAGCATTCCGTAATCTTTGGATTGATGCTCCTTCTCACAACAAAATACAGCTGGTAAAAGCCTTCCGTAAACAAAACAGCAAAGGAATAAATCCCTATCAGATAGTCATCGCCCACCATAAACCCGAGGCAGATGATGTCTACCTTAGTGTTGATTTCGGTGACCAGATTAGACATCAGAATAAAGGTTCCGAATCGAAAATGCTCTCTTACATATTTCAGGCTGGGCTTTTTTATAAACAGTTTTTTATGCACCAGATATACGACACAGCATACAAAAACCACCATTTCCGCTTCCGTGAAGCTGAAGGATAGCCATGTGCTGTCATACTGCAGTGTGCCCAGCACAAAAATGGTAATTATGATCACAATATATCTGAGTGACCGAAAAAAGGAAAACGCCTTCATATCTGACAGGCCGTTCAGGTAATTGATCAGGACTTTGTTTAAGGAAAAAAATACAAGTCCCGGCATAACGACCTGCATGCTGGCCAGCAGCCTGCTGTTGGCCGTCACTACCCACGGAAGAACCGCTTCAATCAAAACAACGCAGACGGCCGAAAACAGGAATACGCCGATCAGGGCCGAAGACATAATCAGCTCCCGTTCCCCGGCGTCCTCCTTATGCTCTGGTATGAGCTTCATAACAGACATGTGCACGCCCCACACTGCTATCTGCGAAAACACACAGTACCATGCATATGCCCTGTTAAAAACTCCCAGCGCCGCAGCGTCATAGAAATATACAATCAGAAAATTGAGCAGGAACCCGCTGGCAGACAGGATCACTACACTGCCATAATTCCAGATCAGACCTTCCACAAAATTATTTTTTAATTTATTTTCCATCTTTTATCCGTACAGAGTTTTCCCTTTCTCCGGCGCTGTACGCCAGCAGCCAGACAGCCGCCGGCATGATCTGAACCAGTGTCCTGCGGCCTGAATCAAAATACCCGTAATGTAACGGCACCTCTGTCCTAAACAGGCAGACGAAGAAAATCAATAAGACATAGCCGCCGATTAAAGACACCGCATATTGTGCCACTCTGCTCTTTGTGCTGATCACAATCGGTGCAAGCAGCAGCAGAAACGTCCAGACTGCGCCCGCATTGATGCGGCTGTTCATACTAGAATTATTGGAAAGGTGCGACAGGAAAAAAGGCAGATTAATGGATGCCGTTTCTCTCGCCGCAAGTACAGCCACGGCAGTAATGCCAAAGCATATTGCTCCCACCGCCAGCGGAAAACAATATTTTTTCACCCACTTTACCAGGCTCCAGTCCCTGCCTGCAAGCCAGGTAATTAACAGAAGAAACGCCGCCCCTGCAACCAATATAAGTCCTCTCTCCGGTGTCCAGAACGTGGGATTTGCATCATGTCCGACCAGTATCATCTGGAACACGTTCCAGGCTAAAATCACGCCTGCCACAAACAGATTGACTCTGCCCATTTTCAGGGACTCGTCCTCTATTCCGAGGGACAGCGCCAGGAAAAACAGGACGTACACCGCTCCCTCAACCCTGGTCAGCAGAACCATAGACGCTGCCAGCGCCGCGATTCCTTCAAAGCCCGCTATGCCGATCCGCTTTTGCAGCACAACAAACATGAGAAGTATCAGCGTATACACCGCAATCGGTCCGTGCGCTGCCATCACGATATGGCTCATAACAAAGTCAAAATTGGTAAACAGGAAGAGCATTCCCGCCCCCAAAACAACTACCGACATTTCGCTTGTCTTTTTCCCGTTTACGGCGCTCATGCCCGTGCACATGATGCCTGTGCCGGAAACCGCCATCAGCGGGTAGAACACATACAAGGCGTCACAATCCACCAGATAGCCGATCGACTGGATCATCGGCTCCAGCATCCCATAAGGGGCAACACTCCCCAGAATGTCCCGCATGCTGCCATACCGTGCCAGCCTCTGCCCGTAAGCGCACTTCATAAGCGAATCTGCAGATGTATAGCACACATGGATATAAGCCAGGAATACCATGACAGCCACAGCCGCCAGGATGAAGTTTAAAAACGCCGTCCAGTCCACCGCCTTCAACCGATTCCTTTTTCTATACAGCCAGACACCTGCGAAAACCAAGATACATGCCAGCATGGAAACCAGATGATACGGAATCGCAAACATCATAAAGAAGATGCCGCAGACACACCAGACAGCCGCCCCCAGAGGCAGTCCAAGGAAAAAGGACAGATATGGATATTTCTCCCCCCACAGAGGTATGGAAACGGCGCACCCGATTAACAGCAAAAGCAGCATAACCGCCGTCTGCTTTGCTTCTCTGAACGGCCTGCTTTTTGCCGTCTCAAACAAGTCTGCCCCGCCGCCCGTAAAAGCCGCGTTATCATCAAACATCTTCTCCGAACAGAAGATATAGCTGTCTCCCCATGTCACCAGTCTGATGCTTTCGGTTTCCTCCCAGAATTCATCCAGTACAAAGTAGCTGGACTCGTATTCTCTGCAGGGATAGGAAAGTATAGTCTCCGCCGCATCATCCGCTATAGACGCTGCCCCTTCTGTCACAATGTTTCGCGGAGGAACCGCCATATCAAATATATACTGTAAATCCGCATTGCTCCTCTCTTCATCGGAGACAATGAGCTGTCTGTCCTCAAAATAATACTGAACGAAAATTTTCTGGATATCCGCTTCGTCGATTGTACTGTCCGAGACAACCCGGCCGATCAGAGTGGTCTCGGCGCCCGGCGCCAGCTTGTCCACAAAACTCGTTTCGCCGTCAAACAGAACCAGCGATGCGGCCGCCACCGCAATACCGATGCAGATGCCGTAACCGTATTTATGATGTCCCCATCTTCTCAGCAGAACCACCTCAAACACGAGCACACCCAGCACAAAAAAGAGGGCCACATGGTCAAACTCGCTGAAAACTGCATTGTATACGGCTCTCATCAGCAAGGGCATACGATTTCCCACAACCGCAAAAGCCACACAGGAAATCACGCATATCAGGATTTTGATCCACGTCTTCTTATTCATCCACCTCTCCTTTCCAACCAGAACCAATACATTGGAATATCTCGTATTTATCCTGCTTCCACCACCATGCCAGCCGGACCGCGCCACACTCCACATTATAGAGTAGCGCCTTGCATTCTGTCAAACTCCAGACAACCGACAGGTAGTCCCTGCCCAGCTTCTTTCCGTCCTCGGACGCTAACAGCTCTTTCACCGGTTTAAATTCCTTGTTATCATAGTCATAGCTTACCCGGTTCTGTGAGACAGAGAGCAGTTCTTCGCCAAAATAGGCCTGAAATTTGTCAAAAAACTCCTGATCCTCTGTCGCCAGAAAAATATAGTCGTACCTATGTTTCTCTTTATAATGTTCGCAGGCCTTTATAAACGGATCAATCTCAACAACATCCTGTCTCCAGGTCTTATTGGTCTTTATCGCTGCAGACTTTCTGAAATCCGTGCCGCGGGCAACAATGCCGAGGACACGCTTCCCCTCCCGGAGTTCCCGGGGCATCTTTTCCTCAATATGGTTTTTCGTCTCCCGATTAATCCGTACCGTCTGTCTGAATTTTTCAGCGTTCGCAAACGTTTTCATATAATTTCTCTGATACGGGTTGATGTGGAAATCACACCAGGACATATCATTCTCCACCGCAAGCGTCACATGCCTGCTCTCATAGGCATCCGCCGCCGAAACGGCGGAAACCGGCTCGAAAAAATATTCCCACATATTCTCCCCTTCCCGATTCAGATACTGGTTGGGGTACGCCGCCAGATTCATTACCGGGATATAACCGCTTTTTGTCATCCACATAATATGCGCAAAGGCGCACTTGGCAATGGAGCCAAGCCCTTCATCGTCGCACGGATAGTCCAATATGATGATTTTCTTATCTGCATTCTTCTCTCCGAGACTTCTCTCGTTTTTCTTCCACAGCAGGCTGTACATCACATTCTGGCTGTTATACACACACTCGCCCTCATCCGGGTGGTTTCTTCTGTCTGCTTTGACCACGCAGCAGGTTCCTTTTTCCTTCAGGCGGCCGAGTATCTTCCAGCCCGCAAACGCCCTGACCCTGTCAGCCAGACCACTGCTGCCGCTGCCTCTCATCCAGTCTTCCGTCTTCTGCATATACTGTCCGGCGTCATGGGGGAAGCGCAGATATTTCACCCGTTTCCCGGCCATAAAATACCTTGCCCTCCTGTCTCCGAAGACCACTGTCTTTTCCGGCCTGCATTCCAATATAAGCCTCGCCGCCGCAACAGAGTAGGCGTCCACCTCCAGGAAGACAAATTTCTGGTACTGGTCTATCAGAGTAAAGTCCAGTTCCTCCCTGTTATGGCGCAGTCTGTCATCGTAATCCGACAGATCCTTTCTCTTAATCCCCGCAATCAAATCCTCCAGATAAACGACGCAGAATAAAATCTTTCCCCTCTGATCGACAACAGAAAAACAAGTTTCATCAGGCACACGGTTTTCCCTGACATACGCCTCCACTTCACGAAACAAATCTTTACCAAGTAAAAATGACGGTAACTGCTCTCTTTCCGCCTTCGTCATCTCCCCCTTAAATATCTTGATCATTGCTGCCTCCCATACCAATCCTGTCCTGCGCTCAGCGTTTCAGACATTCCACAAACTTTTCCGCATTCACCAAAGCATTATATTTTTTCTCCCATAAAGTTCTGGACCTCTCTCTCATTTTTGCCGCCTCGCCCTCTGTCACATGAGAAAGTTCTGTTATAGCCCCGGCAATTTCCTCCGGCGAAGGATTTTCCGGCAGCAGAATACCGTTTCCGTCAATCATATTTGGGATTTCTCCGACGGCCGTGGCAATGACCGGGATCCCATACGACATTGCCTCCTGTACAGATACCGGGCACCCCTCCGTGGAAGAAGCTGTAATAAAACAGTCCACATCCTGTGATGCATAAAACTGCATGATCTCCTCTATCGGTACAAATCCGGGCATCTCACAGGCGATATTGTCCCTGCCGGCAAGCAGTTCTGCGGCCTGCGCCTTCGTCCCTTCATAATGACTGCCCGCTCCAAAATGCGTCCAGCGGATCGGCATATCGGCGATCTGCGCAAGCCCCTCCACAATAAGATTCACCCTTTTCAGTGGTATGACTGCCGAACAACTCACGATGTGGAAAGGCTTTCCCTCGTCAGGTTGCTCCCTCTCCGGCAGAGAGTCAGCGTTTACCGTTCCGATCGGCGCAACGCTGTATCTGCTCCCGATGTCCTCCTGCCGCCCCCAACGCGCGGTATAATACTGCAGCCCTGCATCCGCCACAAAAAAAAGGTGATCGACCATTCGATCCATATACGCTCTGAATGGCTGCCTTCCGTGAGGATTTCTCTCATTGTACAGATCATATCCGTGTATTCTGGACACCACCTTCATGTCTGGATATTTCCTCTTTTCCATCAGAAACGCAAGGCAGTTCGGGTTAAACCAGTAGGAATATATCAGTTCATCCCCGCACAATATGCGGTTTTTTTTCACGAATGTCCGCAGCTGGTCCGCCATGCCAAAATACACGACAGAATCATAAAACCGTCCAGCCTTGTTTTCCCGGCTTTTGCATATCTGCTTTATTTCATCTAAGCCGTAAGAAGAAAAGAAAAACTTTATCACCGCGCACAGTTTCTCTTTCACGCCGAACCTTCTGATACAGTGATGCACGGTAATTCGTCCATCGGTCGGCATCTTCTGCCTGGTTGACGGGGATACCGAGATCATGTGCACTTCAAACTGTTCGACCATTTTTTCCAGCTCTGTGCGCACGAAGGAATACTCCCCTGTCTCAAAGGGATATGCATCAAATAAAATAATCAGCTTTCTTTTCAAATCCCCGTCTCCTAAAAATAGGCCTTAACAGCAGCCAGAACCGTGAGCGCCATACTTTTTTCCATCAGATTTCCCTCCTCAAACATACGGCGGATATCTTCTCTGAGCTCCCCGTCCAGAGAAGCATGACCGATGCTCTCAGCAAAATAATCCCGGTAATACGCCTGTATCTTACGGTCTTTCTGATACCAGTAATCTCCCGGATTCATTGAATCCTGGTTTTGAATCTTAAGCATATTGCAGGCTGCCTGGTGCAGCAGTCTCTGTGTCGTCTTCACTTTCCTAAAAAAGATACAGTCTTTTCTGGGCTTGATTCCTCCCCATTTCTCCCATCCAAACTGCGTGGACTGAGGATACTTTTCCAGCATCCACTGCAGATAAATAGAATGCCTGTCCCTGTATTCAAAAGGAATGGTATAATTCACTTCCAAAAAATCAATATCCGTAAAGGGCGAAACCGGCTCCAGATAGTGCTGTCTGATCATGTAGGAGGACATGGCTCCCATCATCCCCCTTGTATAGATCGCAAACATTTCCTGACAGGGGTACTCCTCCATGATTTTGCTGTCAAAGGGATAAGAAAGCCTGTTTGAATACTGGTTCAGCCCCACGCGCGGCTGCCCAAAGTTCAGTTCCCTGTCATGGTAAAAGGTAGACAGGGTAATATCCCCGATCATGCCTGTATGTTCCATACCAAACTGATCCGTATTGAGTGTCCCGAGCAGCCTGCTGCCGCCCGTAATCCCGGTATACAGCGCCGCCCCGTTATTTTTCGAGACAATGTCGTCAATGTCGTACAGCCAGTTTGCATCGTCCAGCGCCTTAAACAAATACTCATGGCCAAGATGGACGGCAATCTGCCTGGATATTGTGTAGTCCAGATAATCCGCCCGGCAGTAGGTGACATTGAGCTGGTCTGTGTAACCCATATCATGTGCCACCCAGGAAACCATCCGGCTGTCAAGACCGCCGCTCAGATCCACAAGATGCCGGTGTCCATATTCCCTGTCCTTTTCAAACTCGCGTCTGACAGCCTGCCGGAACGCATTGTCAATTCTCTCCACCGCTTCCTTTTCAGACATCTGCACCTCTTGATTCGGAATCAGGTAATACCTCTCCACCCGTGCCTGTCCCTTTTCGATGCGCACAAGCTGCCCCGGCAGCAGGCGGCGGATCTCCTGCACAAAAGTGCTGCCATCCAGCATATAGCCGTATGTCAGCATATATTGAGCGGCCGTTTCGTTCAAATGGTATGTTATCCCGTTAGCCCGCAGGACAGAAACCATATACGGAATATGGCTTGACACCATCCACCGCTCTCCATCCGCATAGTAATACAGGGCCTTTACGGCGATCTGGTCTGTATACGCAACAAGGGCGGAATTCCGCCTGTCATAAATATAACCGCAGAATCCGCCTCTCAATGTACGCAGGCACCTGCCCGCATCTGTCCGCATAGCCCCGGCAAAGGCATGCTGCCATTCCTCTGCTCCTCCGGCTTCCATCTCCTCCTTATTGTAGACATATCCGTCCAAAAAACTGATCTGGTCTTCTTCGTCCAAAAATACCTGATCCTTCGGAAACCGATTGAGCAGATGATTATACTGTCTGCACTGCCCCAGATCTACCGTCTCACCGAGACATTCTATATTCATGTTTCCCGCTGCCAAAAAGCCATGCACCATTCCCGTACCCCTTCATTACCGCGTTTGATAACCCTTTTTCCATGCGCCTTTTACTTTTCCAGACTGGAAAGCAGCGCCTCACAGATCCTGTGCACATCCTGTTCCTGCAGATAAGGATGCATCGGCAGCGACAGACAGGTATCGCAAATCCGCTCTGTTACCGGGCAGTCCGCGCTGTCCAGCGCCATATCCGCAAAAGCCGCCTGTTTATGCATCGGTTTCATATAATAAACCATACTGGGAATCCCGGCTTCTTTCAATCCTGCCGCCGCTTTTTCCCGCTGTTCCTTATTCTCAAACTGAACCGTGTACTGCGCCCAGCTCGAATAGTAACCAGACAGTACGACAGGCGTCTTCACATGCCCTTTTAGCTTTTCTGTGTAGGATGCCGCCGCCTCATTGCAGCGTTCCAGCTCCTCGTCGAGAAACTGTAATTTTTCTATCAGAACCGCCGCCTGCAGAGTATCCAGCCTGGAATTTATGCCAATCCTCACATTGTCGTATTTGTCACTGCCTTTGCCGTGTACTTTGTATGAGCGCAGCAGCTCTGCCCAGTCATCATTGTCGGTAAAGACCGCCCCTCCGTCTCCATAACACCCAAGGGGTTTCGCCGGAAAAAAGGAAGTCGTCGAAATATCTCCAAAACTGCAGGCTTTCTGTTCCCCGATCTTTCCGCCAAACCCCTGGGCGGCGTCTTCCATCAACAGCATTCCATACTGCTGTGTAATTCTACGCAGCGCCGCATAGTCAGCCGCCTGGCCGAACAGATCCACCGCAATGACTACCCTCGGCTTCAGCTTTCCCTCCTGTATTACATTCCTGACCGCTTCCTCCAGCGCCTGCGGCGAAAGATTAAACGTGTGCCGGTCCACATCCACAAATATGGGCGTCGCACCGACCCAGGGCGCCACCTCCGCTGTGGCAAAGAACGTAAAATCGGGGACGAAAACGGCGTCCCCCTCCCTCACGCCGCATGCCATCAGAGCAAGCTGAAGGGCGTCCGTTCCATTGGCGCAGGTGATACAATGTTTCACCCCTGTATAGGCAGCCAGCTTCTCCTCCAGCTTCTGCACCTGTTCTCCCCCGATGAAATGCGCCTGCTCTAAAACACGCTGGACAGCCCCGTCGATCGCTTCCTTATGCTGCAAATACTGCTCCTTCAAATCACGAAATTCCATACCGCTCATCCTTTCAGGGCCATCCCCGCCTGTCAGGCCGGCGCCATAAGGCATCAGTACCCTATATCAAATTTCTCCGCCTTAATTCCTGTACCATCTTTTCCGCCGCATGACCGTCCCCGTAATATCTGGGGCGCTGCGCCGGTGCAACATGCACCGCCTTCTTGGCAAAGGCAGCCGCCGCCTCCACACTCTCTGCATTCTCCGGATTTACCTGATGAATCCAGCCTTCTCGGAGAAGATCCTTCCATACTTCCAGATTCAGCATAAACAGGCACTTCGCACCCGCAAAGGAAGACTCCTTCGACACACCGCCCGAATCTGTCAGGATCAGTCTGGCACGGTTCATAAGCTTTACCATCTCCACATATCCCACCGGATCAATCATTTCCAGATTGGGGATGGACTGCGCCCGCTCCAGCAGTCCGAACTGCGCCAGACATTTTCTGGTGCGCGGATGCAGGGGACACACCACCTTACTTTCCAACCGCTCCACCAAGTCCAGAACACACGCCATACGTTTCTTGTCCGACGTATTCTCCTGTCTGTGCCACGTCATCAAAATAATTTCTTCCGTCTCTTCCGGCATATCGTCTTTCTCCATACGCCCGGATATGGAAAGATATGTGTCATACATGATATCGCCCGTCATGTACGCCTTCTCTCCCAGTCCTTCCCCCTGCAAATTTGCCAGCGATTCGGAATCCGGGCAGAACAAAATGTCGGAGAGATGATCCGTCACAATGCGGTTGCATTCCTCCGGGTTCCTCTTATCCCGCGTTCTCGGTCCCGCCTCCACATGCGCAATGGGAATACACAGCTTTGAAGCTACAACCGCACCCGCCAATGTAGTATTGGTATCCCCGTAGAGAATCACCAGTTCGGGCTTGCTTTTAAGAAGCTGTTCCTCCAGCCCGGTCATGGCTTTTGCCGTCATCTGCGCATGACTGCCGCCGCCTGCCTCCAGATTCACGCAAGGCGACGGAATTCCCAGTTCTTCAAAAAAAATATCCGACATATTCTCATCATAGTGCTGTCCGCTGTGAATAATATTCTGCTGATAACCGGCAAGCTCCAGCGCCCGGTAAAGCGGCGCCAGTTTTATGAATTGGGGTCTGTTCCCCACAATATGCATAATCATAATATTCTCCATCCAAAACTTGGTATAAACAACTCTTTTTATAATAGCATATCCCCATTTTCAATGCAAACATATCTGTCTTTCTATTCCTCCCTGAAATTCATCCTGCTTGTCATTTCATATAATGTTTGTTATACTGACTTTGTATACAAAAATGCTGTCTGCAAGAGACAGCTCCATCCTAAAAATTGAGAGAAAGGGCAAAAATGTTAAACGTTGGCAGCAGCTTTTCTAAATCTGTCGTCGCAGAAGATCAGACGATTCGGGATATTGCCAGACTGTCCGGGGATATCAATCCGATCCACCTGGACGAGGAATACGCCAAACAGACCGTGTTTGGACGCAGAATCGCACACGCGCTCTTTTGTCAGAATATCATCTCCATGATTATCGGAAATCATCTGCCAGGTTTCGGCGCCATTTTGCTCTCACAAAATTTCCGCTACAGGAAGCCCGTATATATCGGCGATACAGTCGAAACTACCGTTACCGTAAAGGAAGTTCTTGACGGGAATAAATATGTGCTGACCACAGTCTGCACCAACCAGAAAAAGGAAACTGTTCTTGATGGAGAATCTGTAATAAAATGGACCGATTAATCACTGTAAAGCAAATAGCCGCATATCTGAAAGAGAAGAACCTTCCTCATGTCATAGAGGGGAATGCCGATGAGGCTGTCTGCGGTTTTTCTTCGTTGTCCCGCTATCAGGAGGGTACAATCACATGGATTAACTCCCCCGAAAAGAGTTTTCAGCCATCTGTCCCCATCTCCGTCTGTGTCATTCAGGAAGGCGCAGACTTGCATGCGGCGGCAAAAATTATCACCCTGCAGTCCAAAGCGGTATTTTTTTCTATACTGGAACATTTCTGGTCTGATACCTGCAGTGACAATATGCCGGCCATTGGTCCCGGCTCCGTGATCGGACCGAATGTCCAAATCGGCAAAAACGTGAAAATCGGCTGCAACTGTTCCATCACCGGCAATATCACCATTGGAGCCGGAACCGTCATTGCAGATAACGTCGTGATTCGGAACCGGGTCAAAATCGGTTCTGACTGCATCATACAGTCATTGACCGTGATCGGCGAGGACGGATACGGCTATTCCGAGGATGATCATCACATAAAAACCATGATAAAGCATTTCGGCGGTGTGTCCATCGGGGATCACGTTTTTATCGGAAGCCACACAAATATAGCAAGGGGCACCATTGACGACACTGTCATTGAAAGCGGGACGAAAATCGCTCCTTCCACACATATAGGGCATAATAATTATATTGGCGAAAATGCCTCCATCGTATGTTCAAAACTGTTTGGCAGCGTAACCGTCGGTGAAAATGCCTATATTTCCGCAAGCACTGTCAGAAATCAGGCAAAGATAGGAAAAAACGCTATCGTCGGCATGGGATCCGTCGTAACAGCAAATGTGGAAGATAACAAGATCGTCATTGGCGCTCCCGCCAGAGTTATCAGGGAAAACAGTGGAAAGGAAAAACTTTAGAGGCGCATGAAAAAGGGATATTATATACATTTTGAGGGAAGAAGCTCCATCGGAATCAGCAAAAAAATCGACATGCAGACGGCATCCCTTTCCAAATATTTCGATATGGGGGAAGTGGAGGTCCGCACGATAAAAAGATCCCTTCTTCAGAGAATACTCGGGCTGTTTCCCACCGCTTCCATCAAAAGAGATTACAAAAGCGCTCTTGCAAAACTGGACAGCCCGGATTTTTTATATGTCCGCCGCGCAGTTGCAGACCGCGCTTACGTCCATTTCTGGAAACAGGTAAAAGAGAAGTACCCCAGCTGCAGACTCATCATAGAAGTGTTCACCTATCCATATGACAAGGACGATTTTGCCCGCTGGGACGCATGGCCTTTCTATTTCAAAGAGCTGCTGTACCGCGGAAAGCTGAAAAAATACGTTGACGCTTTTGTGACCTATTCGGAGGATGCGGAAATTTTCGGCGTTCCCACCATACGCACAATAAACGGCATTCAGCTGGAAACCATTTCTACCGCAAAGGGAACGTATCAGGAAAACAAAATCACAATGATGGCGGTTGCCTACATGCAGAGCCACCACGGCTATGAGCGGATCATCGAAGGTCTGTATCGTTATTGCCAGAAAACGGACAACAAATACACGGTAGAACTGCTGCTGATCGGTGACGGACCCGAGAAACCTTTTTACCAGTCCCTCGTCCAGAAATATCATCTGGAAAACTATGTGCGGTTTTACCCGACCATGTCCGGCGATGCGCTGGATGAGATGTACGATATCAGCGATATTGCGCTTGCCTCCTTCGGCACCTATAAAAAGGGCGTATATACGAGGTTATCTGCGCTGAAAACAAGAGAGTATCTGGCGAAAGGCATGCCCATCATCACAGGCTGCGAGATCGACGTTCTGGACAGCCGGTATGAATTTGTCCGCAATTTCCCAAATAACGCGGATCCTGTCGATATCGATGAAGTCATCGCATTCTATGACAACATAAAACAGAAAGAAACGGACAAGCATACGGTTATAAACACCATACGGCAGTTTGCCCAATCCCATGTGAGCATGGATTCCGCCATGAAGCCGATCATCGATTATATCGGGGTTTCTCAGCCGTAATGCGCTGACCTGCCAAAATCTCCGTGAAAATAATCCCTGATCCCCAGCCGCGTTGCCCGGACAAGCGCGCTCTTTCCACTCAGCAGCCATAAAAGGCAGCATGCCGTCCGATTGAGCGCGTAATACAGGAGAAACAGCGGATACCGCCATCCAAGATGCAGTCTGTTACACAGCAGCCAGTTGCGGGCGATATAGTATGCGCACAGGGGACTGTCCGCTCCCTTCGAGCTTGCTCCCACTTTGTGATACATCACCGCCTGAGGACAGTAATAGATGGGGATGCCCCGCTTATGCAGGCGGAAACTGTATTCGGTGTCCTCGTAGTAAAGAAAGAACCGCTCATCCAGCATGCCTGCCTCTTCAATCACTTCCATCGGAATCCACAGACAGCATCCCGTCGCAAAGCCAATCTCCCTCTCCCCGTCATACTGACCCACATCCGCCTCATTTAAGCCCGTATGCTTCGCTTTTTTTATGACTGCCGAAAAATCTCCTCCGGCAGACCAGATCCGCTTCCTGTCGCCGCTGTAATAAATCTTTGGCGCAATCATGCTGCCCGGATGCCTTCCGGCACACTCCCACATCTGACGCAGCATATCCGGCATGATCTCTGTGTCGTTATTTAAAAGCATCACATAATCCGCACCCTGTTTCCGCGCCCTCTCAATCCCCACATTATTGGC
Organism: uncultured Lachnospiraceae bacterium; assembly: GCA_910579285.1. Classification (GTDB taxonomy): domain Bacteria; phylum Bacillota; class Clostridia; order Lachnospirales; family Lachnospiraceae; genus UBA3282. Next base: position 214,180 of record CAJTTT010000002.1, read on the forward strand.
GTAGGAAAATCCGTAGTTGTCATCCAGCCGGATCAGCTCCAGCCGCTCGTCCGCCGTATACCGTTCTTCCAGCAGACGCATGGAATCGTCCTGCGAAGCGTTGTCCACCACGATGATTTTCACATGTTCCACACCGCTGCCTGCCAGTATGGATTCTATACATGCCGTATTATATTTTTCCCCATTGTAATTGACTAAAACAACTGCCAGTTTCATAGCTGCACCGTTCCCGCTCTACTCTTTGCCATCACCCGCCGCGCCTGCGCCCTTTTTGGCATAAAACCTACGGCTGCCCCAGATATTCCCGCAGCAGTTCATAGTACATCCTGCTCAGCTTCATCTGGTCATACCGGCTAAAATCCACCTCCGCGATCCTGTCTGCAGGACTGCGCATGGCTTCGATCCAAGCGTCCGCATCGTAGGGATCTTTCACATAATTGGCCTTTCCCTGGGTCACTTCCGGGATGCACGCCCGGTCCGTGGCAATCACCACCGTGCCAAAAAGCATGGCCTCGACCGCCGGCATGCCAAACCCCTCAAACACACTCGGAAAAAGAAAGGCGCGGCTGTAATGGTACAGGGCGTTTCTCTCGGCATTCTCCACAAACCCCGTGAGCGTCACCTCCCGCTCCAGACCTCTCTCCCGGATCTGCCGCTCCAGCTTCTCCCTGCTCTCGCCGTTTACCCCGGAAATCAGCAGCCTGCACGGCAGGTTCGTCTCTGTTTCCCTGATCCGTTCCATGACGGCAATCAGCGTGTCCAGATTCTTATGCGGAATCAGCTGCGCCACCGTATAGTAAAATGCCTTCTCTGTCACATGATATTTTTCCGCCAGCTGTCCAAAGGGAGCCATCTCCTCCCTGTTCACCGTAATCGGATTGTATATCGTTGTAATCCTGTCGCTGCCGACATGATATTTTTCCCTGACATCGTCCCTCACCCAATCCGATATCGCCACGAGATGTCTGGAAAAGTGCGTATCCAGCCACCAGCATAATCTGGAATAGGCGATTTCGTGAAACGGATGGTACTTCGGATAATGCGCCGCCTGCAGGTCATGGATCACATTGACGTAGGTAATGCCCCCGTTAAAAAGCGGCCTGCAGTACACGGGAATAAAACATTTCCGAATCCCTCTTTTTCGCAGAAAACGGTTCTGGCAGAAAAAATTCCACAAAATTCGTCCCGCGATGCTGGCGGAAACCACTTCCGTCTCCAAAAGCGAAATCCTGTCATCCTCCGTATAATGGAGAAATGTCTCCCGATTGTCCTTCGATACGAGCAGGAAAAGATGGTAAGGCTCCTCCAGCCGCAGAAAGCCGTCCAGCAGATTTCTGATATAAAATTCTGTCCCGCCCACTTTTCTGGGGCGGAGCCACAGCAAGTCAACCGCGATCTCAAGCATACGTTTTCCTTCTCTTTTCAATCCGTTTCCGGGAGCGCATGGCTCCTGGCAGATACCGTCATATCCCGTTCCACCGGCACCGTCTCGTCAAAGAAGACACCGTCCTGCGTATACCAGCCGTCAAATATCTGGTCCCCGTTTCTGGAACCCGGCTCGCCTCCCGGCAGTCTCTCCATGCACGCTCCCTTAATCACACTCACATAGTTGCAGACAGTTCCCTCCTCGGAGAGAAAACTAACCGTACACACTTCCCCTTCTTCTGCCCATACCGCGTCCAGAAACGGTTTGCGCGCTGACAGGAAATCTCTGATTCTCTGCACCTCGCGGGCATAGTCGACCTGATCCCCGTAAATCACCTTCCACCTGATCAGATCCATATCCTTGGCAGCATCAATCTCCGACACATATTCGTCGATCTTTTCCTCCTGTATCGTCTCCATATAGCCGGAGAAAAATTCCCGGTAGCACGCCGACACTTCCCGCCGGAAATCAGGATGCGCGTTCAGACGCCAGAAAAGCGTAGTCGGATCCGTGCTTCTCTGCATCAGATAACAGAGATCCGCCGCCGACTCATTGATCCCGTCCAGGTTAGCATACGCCTTATCATAGTCCCACACGGGCCCCGCAAACAGCTTATTGCTGACCGAGTCATCCGGCTTATAGAAAAAGGAACTGGTCGCCCCCGCGCCGTTATTTTTACACAATTCTTCGATGATATATTTCTGCGCAAAGGACCGCAGGTCTATGTAATCGGCGTAATACTTCCCGCTTTCGGGATCCACGCCGTCCTCCGCCGCAACCGCCCGCTCCATGCCGTTCACCAGAGCGCTGATATAATCCACCTGCGCCTCTGAAGCGTATGACGGCGCTTTGACTGTGTACAGATCCTTGAACGTATCCGTATAAAATCCGCTGATCTCCTCACGGTATTTCTCAGCCACGTCACGCTCCAGAAGATACCCTCCCGTCAGATCCTTCGGCTCTGCGGAAAGCACCATGCCCTTGCGCCTCTCCGTCTCGAAATGCCCGCTGTTTTTGATATCCTTGTTCAGACTTTTGTTTTCCGCCTCCAAGTCCCTGATCGGCACCCTCTCCGGGTCAACCTCCACCTTCTCGCATAGCTGGTACATGCCGTGATATCTGTGATTCACATAGAGATCAATATACTGGGACTGCGGCGATCCGGGCATCCCTGCCGCCACCGCCATGTCATAAGTGATCTTATTGCGGATATAGGCACGGTCCTCCACATTGCTCAGGAGAATCCAGTTGTCGGCGCTCCCCATGCCCAAAAGATCCGTCCGATTCTTCAGGCGGATGCCGTAGGACTTCTTCGGATAGGCCCAGGTAGAATTGCCGCGTCCCGAAATGCGGTCCAGCTTATCCGCGCACACCACATTTCCGTCCCCATCAAACAGCACGATTCTCCCCTTCTCCTCGTAGTTTTTGTCCGCGTCGAGCTGCCTCATGGAACCGCTGTCCGTCTCCAGGAAAACGGCCGGAAGGCCCGACGACTGCATGATGACCACTTGCCGTTTTTCCCGCCTTTCTCCTCCTCTGCCGCAAAAATACATGTCGTATGTTTCGCCGTACGCCAGCGCGCTGATTGTCTCTCCGTTTACCAGCGCAGTTTCTCCCTCTTTCCCCGCAAAGACCACTGTTTCCGCCCCCGAAAAGGAAATTCTTACGTCGTTTTGTTTCGCATAGGATGGGAGAAACAAATAGCTGATCTGTTCCGTCTCATCTGTGAAGCAGTATATTTCCTGCTCCGATGCAGAATTGCCAAGAACAAACCGAAGGTTTTCCATATAGGCGCCGTTTCTCTGTATCCGGCTGTCTTCATATTTTTCCATAAACGCCACGGCTGCAATCAGGCAGATAACAAGAAGGCCAAGCATCCCCCGTCGTTTCATCCTGTATGTCATAATCCCGTTTCTCTCTTCTCCAATTCGCGCACACGCTTGTCCAAAATTGCAAGTTCCTGCGTCAGCGTCCTTATTTTACGGTTCTGCCTCGAGGCAATGGACGTTAGGGACAGCAGGATCATCAGCATAAACCCGATGGCAAAAATGAACAGACCGTTCATATTTTCCTGAATGCCGAATATGTGGATAATCTTCACGAGCAGTTCCGGCACAACGACTAACGTCCCCATAACCAGCCCAGCCACCAGCCACAGCAGCGTATATTTCAGGTTAAGCGCCTTCTGTTTCAAAAAATATAAGATAATAACAAAATAACAGATCACCGCAACGATCAGTGTTACTCTGAGTGTAGCAGGTATCATAGCCCGGCTCCTTCCTGCGGAATGCTAAATATCCTCTCTCTTGCCTCTGCGTATGCCATATCCCATACGGCAGATCAGAATTGCCAATGTGACTTTAATCATATAGTAAATGGATTTCTTGAAGGTGATGGAGCTGATGCCACCCTCCCTGGCCCGCATCTGCACCGGCACTTCCTTCACTCTCCCCAGATGCATAATCGCTGCAACGATGGCCTCCGGCTCAGGGTAGTCCATCGGATAATCTTCGCTGTATATTTTGATGAACATTTTGTTGACCGCCCGGTAACCGCTGGTCACATCCATAATATGCCTGCCGGTAACAAGCCAGATCAGCCCGCTCAGAATGTTGATTCCCATTCTGCGGCCAAAGGTGGACTGAAACCCTTCCTTTTCCAGAAAGCGGGAGCCGATCACCACGTCGGCCTCCCTGTTGACGATCGGTTCCAGCAGTTTTTCCAGATATGCAATATCATGCTGCCCGTCTCCGTCCATCTGTACGGCAATGTCGTAATCATACTTGCGGGCATAGACATACCCTGCCTGCACCGCGCCGCCGATCCCCATATTGATGGAGAGATCCAGATAGTGAAAATTCTCCCGCCGGCACAGGTCGGGCGTATCGTCGGTAGAGCCGTCGTTGATTACCAGATAATCGTACTGCGGCGCCTCCTCCATCATATGCCTCACCACATGTACAATGTTTTCCGATTCGTTATAGGCCGGTATAATCACCAGCACCCGCTGTTTCTGTTCCATATCTCTTTTCCTTTTACCTGTCTCCCAACCATATTCCCAATCGCCGGACATTGCTCCGGCCATCCGTTCACCGCTGTTTCCGCCTGAAGCACTCGACCGCCTTATCACGGATACGGCAGTTCCACAGCTCCCGCAGCAGCAGGTAATATGCCATGTAGAACGTGCCAAAATGATACACCAGATACCTCTGCTGGCCAAAGAAAACCAGCGATATCACCACCACCATGACCACATTGCTTCCAAGAACAAGCGCCATAAACTCTGCGCATCTGCCGTTTGCTTTCTTATCTGCAAATCCCCACACCATCAGGGCAGCTGCAGAAAGATAGAGGAACAGCGTCACCAGATGGCACAGAAGATAAATCGGCCTGATCTGAAAAAAAACAGTGCAGATAAACGCCTGCGGAAGCATCATCAGCGTGTGGTAGAGAAAACGTCCAAAATGCGCTTTCAGCAGTGTGACGCCGATCAGCGTCAGATGCGCATTGCGTGTTTCACTGAACTGGTCGGACAAGATGATTTCCGGGTAATATTCCGCATAGTAAAGCGACGGAATCCTGAGACATGTCTTTCCTACCTGTCCTACCCCGCCCACAATATCCTGCCACATCCACAGACCGTCCTGCGCATAGGTATAAAGCTGCTCTTCCGCATCCGCCGCCTCATACAGCGCCTCATACAGGCCTCTCACCACTTCATCTTCAAACAGATACGCATCTTCCTTTTCCGCCTCATACATACCGCGGGAAAAGAGCAGGCTGACATACTGGCTTGTCGTAACTCCCCTGTTTGCCAGCTCCTCCACCGTGGGTTCCGCCGTTTCCTCCACTGCCGCTTCGTCTTTTTCCGCCGCAGTGTCCTCCTCTGCACTTGTCAGCCGTAAAAGGTACGCGTCATAGTCCTCTGGAGACTGCACTTTCATCACAAACAGAGAAATCTTTTCATTGGATTTGATCACATCCATATATCCGGCCGTCACTCTGGCTGTCACAAAGATACCTGCCAGACAAATACAGAGCGCCCCGGCCATTCCAGCCGCCGCCCTGAGCCATGCGCGCGCTTTTCTGTCATCCTGTTTCCTCCCGCAGACCACATATAAAAAAATCACGCCGCAGACCGCAAACAGAATCTGAAGCTGGGAACGGAGCATGGTCAGTACAAACGCCGTCGCCAGACTTCCCGCAAACCATGTATATTTTTTTGACCACACCGCCTTGAGCAGAACGATCACGAACAGATAAAACAGGGAATACGACAGCCCTTCCGTCAAAATCTGCTGTGTCGCCCAGGACTGCGGCATCTCCGTTGTATAAGGCATCAGGGATAAGAAAAAAAGCAGAACCGTCTCCCAGCAGTACAGACGAAACTCCTCCCGAAGCGTCCTAACGAAAAGAACCACACAGACCGATGCCAAAACCGCCTGTTCAAGAACAACCATCCCCAGGTATCCATCCAGGCCGAACAGATACTGATTGAACAGCAAAAAAAGCGGATACACAGGCATGACGCCTTCGACCCGGTTTATTTTGATGTAAGCCCCGCTGTCGTCAAACAAAACCGGCTCTCCCGAACCGACAGACAGGAAGATCAAAAGAGCGAGCAGCGTCAGGGAGCCGTAGAACAGCCAGTTCTTCTGCGTCATATTCAGTTGCAGTCCCTTTTTCTTTTCCGCCATGCCCTTCTCCGTCTTATCCTCTTATTCTCCAAATATTTCGGCCTTGTTCCTCTGCGCCACCTTTCCGTCTCCCACCTCATAGATCGTGTCTACATTGCGGATCGTGGTAAGTCTGTGCGCAATGATGATCATTGTCTTTATCCCCTGCAGATGCTCAATGGCCTCCATAACCGCCGCCTCCGTCTCATTATCCAGTGCGGAGGTCGCCTCATCCAGCACAAGAATTTCCGGGTCATGGTAGAGCGCTCTGGCAATACCGATCCTCTGCCTCTGCCCGCCGGATAATCTGACACCTCTGTCACCGACAATGGTATCCAGTCCAAGCGGAAGGCTTTCGATAAACTCCTTAAGCTGCGCCTTCTCCACCGCCGCCATCACTGCGGTCTCGTCAATCTGCCCTTCCTGCACGCCAAAGGCAATATTATTGCGGATCGTATCATCAGACAGATAAATGGTCTGGGGTATATACCCCACCTGCGCATGAAACGTTTTCGCCTGTTCATGGATGTTAATCTCATCCGCCATCACTGCGCCCTTTACCGGAGCCAGAAGCCCAAGTATAATGTCCACCATAGTCGTTTTCCCAGACCCGGTGGAACCGACAAACGCCACAGTCGTGCCCTTTTTAATCGTAAAATTCACATGCTCCAAAACCCATTCATCCGTGTCTGGATAATGGTAGGACACATCCTGCACACGAATCCCCTTCTGCAGCTTCCAGTCTTCTATGCACTCCTGTCCGTCCTTCTGGGTAAGGCCCTCAATTCCCACCAAATCACGATAAACAAGCTCCACCGAAGGCAGGGCATAAAGCATATTAGAAGCGTGCTCATTGATCCGTCCCACACTCGGCATAAGCCGCATTGCCGCCACCGCGAAAACCGCAAGCTGGGAGACAAAGTAAACCATATCAGCCTCACCGAACAGCAGCTTTACGATGACAGCGCTCAAAAGTCCCATCATGGAGACAGCCTCCACCGTATACTTCGGCAGAATCGAAATAGTCCTGGCGATACGAAGTCCTCTGGCATACTTTTTCCAGTATTTCCGATATTCATCAGTGAAATAATTCTCCCGCTCCAGAATCTTAATTTCCTTAATTCCGCCGAGCGCCTGATTCATCCACTGAAAAATTTTACCCTCATAATTCTGGTTCTCCATACCGAGGCGGCGGCTGTACTTTCTGCTGATCATCAAAAAACCACCCACAAAAATGGCAAGAAATCCCAATACAATGATCGTGATGGACTTGCTGATCACAAGCAGATAAATCACCAGCACCCCGGAGACGGCAAGCTCTGCGCCAAGCTCCAGCGCATAAAGAATCACCTGCATAAACCGCGATGTATCCTCGTAAAGACTTCTCTGCAGAATCGCAATGTTATTGTTCAGGTGAAAGGTATACGGCTCCTTCATGTATGCGGAAAGAAGCCTCGTTGAGAGCTTCATCTGCGTATTGTAGGAAAAGCGGAAAATATAGTCTTTCTCCAAGATCAGATACGCGTTCTTGACGAGATAGATGCCGATGATGGCCGCCGCAAGCAATATCATAAACTGTTCGGCGGACCCAAAACCGAAGAAGTCGTATACCATTTTCAGATACCAGGTCCTTTGAACCGATTCCGGGTGCTGGAGAACATCAATAAAAGGCATAAAAACCATAACCGCGAGAAGCTCCAAAAAGCTCCCTGCCGCGATGGCTGCCGTGAGAAGCACGAGTCTTCTTTTATCCCTTTTATCAAATATATATCCAAGCTTTGTGAGCATTCCCGCTCCCGAATTACTGTTCTCTCTGCCCATAGGCCAGCATACTCCTTCATCCCGGCATCCTGCCGCTTCCGAATCATTTGTATTTTCACACAGGTTCTCTTTCGTCACCGTCCTGTGCAAACAGCGCGCTGCAAAGATTGCTGCGGGAATCCCTGTCGCTTATCTTTCCCGCCGGCGCCCCCGCCCAGGTGACGCCAGACTCCGTAATATCTTTCGTCACCACGGCGTTCGCACCCACCGCCACATCATCCGCTATGCGGACAGCGCCGATCACCTTCGCGCCGCTTCCAAAATAACAGTTATCCCCTATCACAGCCGCCTCATGGCTTCCGTTCGTCGCGCCGATGGTCACACCCTCCTGCAGGCGGCAGTTTTTCCCGGCCCGCACATTCCCGTGCACCACAATCGTCCCGTAATGGGGTATGGAAAGTCCCGGCCCAAACACATTGGGCGGAATCGTAAACCCAAGCCTGACGCTCAGACGGTGAAACCGCATTTTGTGCCACTTACCAATCAGTTTTCCCATGACTCCGCGGCGGCAGTTCAAATCATACTCCACTTTTCGCAGCAGAATCTCAAACTTCCAGATCTCATCCCCAAACAGACGGGGACACGCATCCTGCTTCCGTCCAAGCGCAAGCTGATCCTGTCTTATATATTCTCTGTATTTCTGCCTGCTGTCTATCATATTCTCACCTTAATCTGCTCCAGATACGCCGTATGTCCCGCCGCACGGTTTGCCTCCTCGGTGACGAGATCATGCTTGGCCAGCTTCCTCTTGCCGGGGGAGCGTGTCACAAACCACTCATACTCCATATCCAGATTGCCGATGTCAAGTACACGGTACCCCCGTCCAAACAGGTCCACCGCCAGAAACTTCGCGGCCACACCCACCGACAATAAAAACAGCCTGTCCTTACCGTAGGCCGTGCAGGCGTCCAAAATGGCGGGAATCGCTCCGTAAGCATTGCTGGGAGGGCAGATGATGCGCTCCACGCTGCGCGCCGTGTCAAGCAGGTCGTTGCCAACCCCGTTGTGCGTTCTCTCCCCCTCCACCACAACAACGTCTCTATTTTCCCATATTTTTCTGATTTTAGCAAACTGTGCGCCGCAGCCGCTGCGATCGGCGGCATAATAATAGCAGCGGGAAACAAAGGTACTGTAATATACCCTGTCGGGATTGCAGTATCTCTCATAGGTTTTTCTGCAAAACAGCAGATGATCCCTCCAGAACTGCCGGCTTTCCCTGTGATGATCGGAAAGGGTTTCAAAAATGCCAGGTATCGTCACAATCAGATCGTCATGGGAATACGCCAAAATCCCGGCAAGTCCTTCCGCGATCTCCGGGGATGCCTTCTGCAGCATCAGGTCGCCGCCCTTTATCATCACAATCTCCCCGTCTCCGAATCGGACCATGCTCTTTTCGGTATTTAAAAGAACATCTATGGTCTCATCGATGGTGTGCACCTGTATTCGGTTGTGCAGGATGCCTTTTTCATAGAGAAAATAGGCAATCGCCGCCAAAACATCTTTTATTTTCTGCTTCATATCTCTTCCTGACCGCCCCGGAGTCCGTGCCCTGTTAACGCTCAGCGCAGACGCTCCTGCACGATTCGCTCCCGCATGCCCATGATGGTATCAAAATACTTGTCAAAATTATACTTTTCCACTACCGCGCGGTAACCTGCCGCCCCCATAGACAGCATTCGGTCCCGGTCTGACAGCATGGCATCCAGCTTCCCGGACAGATCCGCCTCATCGCAGTCCCGGAACTGATACCCTGTCACGCCGTTTTCCACATAACAGGATGTGCCGTTGGTGTCGCTGCAGATCACCGGCAGGGAATAGCTCATAGCCTCCAGCTGCGATACCGACGCCATCTCCAGCGTACTCGGAATCACATACAGATCCGCCGCCAGATACTCTTTCTCCATGTCACGCTTCGCCACATTTGTCTTCACCGTAACCAGATTTTCCATGTGGCGCTCTCTCACATAAGCATTTACCTGTTCACAGTATGCTTTCTGAAAACGGTTCGTCGCCTCTCCCACAAGCGTCACATGCATCTCATATTTATCCCGAAGTTTCTCTGCCGCCCGCAGAAGCTCCAGATGGTGCTTTCTGATCTCATACTTGCCGATGCAGAGGATATGTATCCTGCCGTCTGCGAAATAAGTGCGCTCTTTGGGCGCTCTCTGCGGATTGACCACAAAGGGGACAAAGTAATCGTTCTCCCGCACGGTCATACCCGGCTTTTTCTCACCCATCACGGGCGTCATGCGAAGCGCCGGCGTCATGCGGTCCACCAGCCGGTGCGCCAGATCCGTCTTTGCAGGCTCCGACCAGAGCGGATTCTGGTTGTAGAGAATACAGGGATACCCCTTCTTCCTGCAAACATGATATGCCGCCATAGAATACACCGAGCGTTCCCGCAAAATAACCAGATCCGGCTCAAATCCGCAGATCAGTTTTTTCAGCTTCCCAAGGGGCGGAAATCCATGCTGTATTTTAAACACAATGGCTGTCGGATCTTTCCTGTGAATCACCTTTACATAGAGAAAATCAATGAGTTTGTAGAGTTTTGAATACCCCAGCACAATGGGCGTCACACAGGAATAGTCCTCGATGATGGCCGCATAGTGGCTGATAAAGCGCACCTCATGCCCCAGCTGTGTCAGTCCCTTCATTATATCCATCTGGTTGGTGTGGTAGCGCGGCGCCACATACAGGAATTTCATGCCATCCTCCAAAATTCATCTCTTCATCAGACGTTTTTTTCATCTCTATTTCCGCCCGATATATTTATTCTCTTTCAGACTGTACTTCCCGCCCTTTAAGAATTTATGCCGGATCACCCACCAGCCGGGCACCCAGATATACTTATGCATGGCCGGGGACGCGGAACCGATCATCCAGCAGTTCCTGTCGCATTTCCTCGTACACGCCCTTACTTTCTCCGCCTGCTCAGAGTTCCAAAGCTCGTCCCACGACTGCTCTCTGAGATTTCCCATGACCGCCTTCTTCTCCATCCCGTTACAGGGAATCACATCGCAGAAAGGGTCGATAAAAAAGGCGTTTTTCGACATATCGCAGGGCAGCAGACGTTTGTTGCCATATATATAGTTGATCAGCCCGTGGTTAAAATAAGCGCGGAACCACTTTTTGGGCGACCGGCTCTTTAACAGCTCGTTGATCAGCTTCTCAAAATTCTGCGCCACCTTGTATTTGTCGTCAATCTTATTGTCCGTCTTTCGGAAATAGAAAGAATTGTGCAGAGTCGCCGTGGCAAACTCCATCCCCATATCGTTGGCGATATGGTAGAGCGGCACCAGATCCTCACAGTTCATGTCCTGCACCGTCATGCCGAACCCCACGTCGGGATGCCCCATCTCCACCAGTGTCTTAAGCGTCTTATAGCCTCTGTTAAAACCATCGGGAATCCCCCGGATTTTATCGTTCGTCTCCTGCAGTCCCTCGATACTGATGCGGATTCCCACCTTCGGAAACTCCCTGCAAAGCGCAATGATGCGGTCCGTGAAATAGCCGTTGGTAGATATGACAATTCTGTCAGATTTCTTGTACAGCTCCCGCACGATATCCGGGATATCCTGTCTGATAAAAGGCTCCCCGCCCGTGATGTTCGTAAACGCCATCTCCGGCAGCTTTTTGATATCCTCCAGCGTGATCTCCTCGTCGGGCCTCGTCGGATCCTTAAAACAGTCGCACATATTGCAGCGTGCGTTACACCTATATGTCACTATGACCGTCCCGTAAAGTGTTCGTCTGGACATTCTGTTTGCTCCTATCTGTTATTTTCTTGTCAAATATCCAATGTGTCTGCCCACATTACATATATACATTCCTCACTATTTTATCACAATATTCCCCAATTGTATCGAATTTTATATCTTTACAGTTTTTGCCGTACTCCCGGCAAAGCTCTGGCTGCTCCCACAATTCCCTGATGTGCGCGGTCAGTTCCTCCACGTCCCCTCCCCGGAAAAGATCCCCGGTCCTGCCTGCCTGCACCAGCTCAGGCGCGCCGCCAAGATCCGAGACCAGCACGGGCGTACCGTACATTTGGGATTCCATCACAGAAAACGGGCAGTTCTCATACCACTCGGACGGGTAAACAGAAAACCGCGCCCCTGCAATCAGTCTGTGCAGAGCCTCCCCTGTCACAAATCCTCTGTTCTCCACATTTTTGACCCTCGATACCTGTTCTTCAAACGGCCCGGATCCGGCGAAAACAAAGGGAATGTCCGGCAGGGCTTCACAGGCTTCCAACAGCGTGCCGATCCCCTTCTCCTCGGAAAAACGCCCGAAGTAGAGCACATAATCCGATGCCGTCCCGCCCTGTTTTCCCGTTCCTGCCGGTTGTGCACCGCTTGGCTTTACCGCATCTGCCTCTCCCGCCGGCTGTACACTGTCAGGCTTTACCCCGTCTGCCTCTCCCGGCTTTCCCTCCGCCATCCGTTCCGCGAAGTTTCGCATCATCACCGTCTTCTCCGCCAAAAGGGGATTGGTGTCGAGCTGTCTTTTCATAAACTCACTTGGGCAGATGATGATGTCAACCATGCCGTATGTCTGCCGCCGCATATAAAACCTGGCTTCCACCGTCCCGAGCAGGCTTTTTATGCGCGAGTTGTGAATGCACCTGTTTTTGCTGCACGCTCCGAAGTATCCTCCCCTGCAGTCGAAACAGATTCTGCCCGTGGCGGGAATGCGCATCATATGGTTGGGACACACCCACTGGTAATCGTGGGCCGTGTACACAAGCTTTATCCTGCGGCCGGTCTTTTTTTCGTAGGCGCGCACCGCGTAAATCACGGAGGGCGTGAGCTGGAAATTGATGTTATTGAGATGCACCACATCCGGGTTCATGTCCTTTAGCACCCTGCTGATCCTGCGCCTGGCCTCAAAGGAGTAGATGATTTTAAAAGGATAAACGAGCTTTTGCAGCTTTCCCGTATGGAAATCCATGTCGGACGTATAGGATCCGGCCCGGTTGCCCACAATCCGCCCCTCATGCTCCATACCGAAATACTGTACGTCGTGTCCCCTCTTCTGTAATTCTTCCCCCAGCTTGAAAATATAAGTCTCCGATCCGCCATTTGGATGCAAAAATTTATTTACCATCAGTATTTTCATTTGTTTTTCCCCGCCGCCTTTTCATAAACGGCTATAGTCCGCCCCGTCACATCGTCCCAATTATGCTTTCCGCATATATAGTCCACACTCTCTTCCCCCATGCGGCGCACCTCATCGGGATGTTCCAGCATCCAGACAAGCTGTCTTTTCAAGTCTTTCACATCGCCTTTCCTGAAGGTCAGTGCCTTATCCTCCACCACTTCCGTATTTTCACGGATATCGCTGACCAGACAGCAGTCACCGTAGCTCATGGCCTCAAGCAGTGTCAGCGCCATACCCTCCACGTCGCTTGGCAGCACAAAAGCGTAGGCGTTGGCATACAGTTCCTCCAGAACCTGTCCCTGCACAAAATCGGTCATCAGGATTCTCTCATCTTCCGCCGCCATTCGGTGAATCTGCTCCATATAGCCATAAGCCTGAGAACTGCCCCCGGCAATCACCAGTTTTTTGTCTGTTTCCAGTTCGGAAAATGCCTCGATTAGATAGTGCAGACCCTTCTCCGGCACGATCCGCGCCAGAAACAGGAAGTAGCCATCCTTTTTCAAACCGTATTTTTCACCGATCACCGTCTGGCCCTGGGCTGCTGGTCTGGTAATCCCATTGGGAATATAAATCGTCTCTCTGTTGTATGTTTCCTTGAAATACTGCTTTACGTTTTCCGACAGCACGATGATTTCATCCGCATATTTCGCAGCCATACGCTCACCGAACTTGATCACAAAAGAGGCAAAATTCCCCCACTTCGCCCGCTGCCAGTCAAGGCCGTGAACCGTCACCACAATTTTTCTTTTCAGAAAATGCGGCAGCCAGAGCATGGCGCACGGCCCCTCCGCGTGATAGTGGATCACGTCATAGCGGCGGAAAAGCGCCATAATCGTCGCAAAAAAGGAGTAGACAATGGCGTTTAGGCTGCTGCGCCTGAACGTTGGCACAATATAGACGCGGACGCCCTTGTAAAATTTCCTGCCCTTCCATCCATATTCCTGATCGTACTTTTTCCCGGAAACGTGATGGCCAAACCGATTATAAGCGTCGATCCGATGCCCCAGCGCCGCCATGCGCACGGAGAGTTCCTCCACCACCACTTCCACGCCGCCCTCCCTGGAGGGGATCCGCTTATGGCCGATCATGGCGATGTGCATCCCCTGTCTGCGCGCCCGCCTGAATGCCTTTCCCTCCCTGTTAACGTAGTATACAAAAGCGAAATTCGTATTCAGATACCGGGGCAGCATCCGCTTCGGATCTTTCAGAATACGGAACACCCACTCCAGGCAGAGCTTCTGCATCCACATGGGCGCGCGTTTGGTCGTGCCTGCCGTGAAATCAAAGGCCGCGCCCACGCCCAGCATCAGCGCCTTTACCCTGTGACGGTGCTCATACATCCACCACTCCTGTTTCGGCGCACCAAGGGCCACCCACACAAAATCGGCGCCGCTGTCGTTGATCCTTTTGACAATCTCCTCGTCCTCTTCCCTGGTCAGTTCCCGGAAGGGAGGCGAATACATGCCCGCAATCTGCAGCTTCGGGAATCGTCTCAACAGGGCAGCCTGCAACGCCTCCAGCGTAGCTTCCGTACTGCCGTAAAAATAATGGCGGTATCCCGTCTTCTGCGACAGGTTCAGAATCGCCGGCATCAAATCTGGCCCCGGCACTCTCCTTGCCTCCGAAAAGCCTCTTTTCCTGCTTACGATGGAGAGAGGCTGTCCGTCGGGAAGGGCCATAGCCCCGCTGTTCTGCACATGGCGGTACGCCTTATCCCGGTAAGCCGTCACGGTAGTGTGCACATTGGAGACGCAGATATAATCCCCCTTTAATTCCTCCAGATTGTCCGTGATGTAGGAGATGGTGTCCTCCATGTTTGTGACGTTGATGTTTGTTCCCAAAATTTTACAGTAAGTCAGCTTTTCCTTCATCTGATTCCTCATTTCGCTCTCTTGTTCCCTCTTTCGCGGCAGATGATATTCCGCATTTACCATATTTATCTTTTATCGTACCCTGAAATTTCCGTAACCGCCATAGTCCATTTTCCTCGCTGCCGCATCAAATACCACAGAACCGCAGCCGCCGCTCCCAGCATCCCGCCAAGCAGCGCGCTTCCCACATAATACCGCACCGTTTCCAGTTTCACAGCATTCCCCGAGACGATCTGCATGGGCGTCTGGGCATCCAGATAATTCATAACCCGGTATCCTTCGTAGGCCGGATCATCTTCACTCTCCAGATAGACACTCGCTTCCTCCAGGCCGTCCGTATAAAACCGCTGCACCACATAGCCTTCTGGTTCCTGATAAAACAGACCGCATAGAAGGCTGCCCATCAGGACGCCTGCTGCCGCCGCACACAAAACCAGACGTCTGTGTGTCCGGCAAACCGCACGCACACGCACAGCCATCAGATCCGGCAGCGCACCCAGGGGAACCGCCACCCGGCTCTGCCGCTTGGACAGACGGGAAAACAAACTATATTCCCGCTCCCCTTCCTTTTGTAAAAACAGGAATGCCCCCAGAAAAAGAAGCGTAATGTTTTTGAAAGAAGTGTTAAACAGCAGCTGCTCTGTCCACCCCGCCGCCAGAAAACTCACCAAAATCACCAGTTCTCTCGTGCGCTGCCTATGCGTGTCATAAAACAGCAGGGCAAAATACCCGGCAATGATAACCACAGTGAAAACCAGACCGTAATTGATATAACACCAGATGTAGGAGTTGTCCAGCGTCATGGATGATTTCACAATCTTGGAGATATCCGCCCCAAACAGACTCCTGTACTCCGATTTCAGGAACTGCTCCGCAAGCCAGATCCGTGTATTCAGCTTAAAATTCAGCATCTGCACATAGACGCTGAGCCAGTGCTTCCTTTGGAGATAAAACGGCAGCACAAAAGTCAGGATCAGACATACAGGCAGCACCAGGTTGGCCAGAAATTTCTCCACAATGCAAAACCTTGGCCGGAACTTCACATAAAGGCATCCCGTCAGCAGAACCGCCACAATGCCAAAGCCGGTATAACTGATGGAGTATAAAAATACGAGAAAATTCCCGGCCATGAGAAACACATACTGCTTACATCCATACTTTTCTTCCAATTCCCATATGATCAGCGCACAGAGCATCAGATAGGTGATATGCAGAATGTTCGGATGCGTAAAACCCAGACTCCAGCGGAAAATATGCCCCAGCCCCATCTTGGCGTGTACTCTGTAAATGGTATGTTCCAGAAAGAAGAAAGAAACCGCTGACAGCGCCACAGCGCAGACAGTCCACACCCAGAGCGCAAGATGAAATACTTTTCTGACCGAAATATTTTTCATGCCAAGCACCGTGAATGCCACAAAAAAAATGGCAATCTGCCGCGACTCATAGTATATCACCGCCACAAGCGCCAGTGATAAAATCTGCAGGACAGCCTGCCTTTTTGTATACGGTGTTATGAGAATTTTCAAAAAGCCCAGAACAAACGCAGGCGCAGCAAGCAGATAAAAAAGCTTTTGTCCCTCGTAGAATCCCAGCCCCTTTGCCAGAGAAAGGAGGATAAAAAATCCGTAGTAACACGCCTCCTGTATGGTAATCGTTTTTTCATACTGTCGAACTCGTTCCATATTCCCGTCCAGTCCTTTCGCTTCGCGGCATCATTCCCCTGCACACGCCCTGGCCGTATCAGACGAAAGCGCTTCCAGTGCCGGGCCAAGCGACCACGGATACGCTCCATAACGCTGAGGATACTGGGAAAAGCCTTCGCACTCCCCAGAGCACTGATACACCAGCCCGCTCCTGACAGAACGCTCCAGCGCATGTCTCCCCGCCGTCAGGGCGTTCTCATATTTTTCATCTGCAAGCACGCCAAGCGCCATTCCCTGTCCCAAAGCGCAGCAGATCATCCCCGCCGCGGAGGTGTCCGCAGGCCCTTCCTGCGCTTCCAGCTGCCAGGAAAAACAGCCGTCCTGCCTCTGATAAGCCAGCGCTGCATCCACCAGCGCAGTGCAGGGCGCTTCCAGCCGCTCCCTGCCATACCCGGAACTCATACAGCCCATCATACCCCGAAGCAGCCAGCCTACAGCCCGGCCCCAGCCGATGATTCCGTATTTGCATCCGTCCGTCATATCATAACCGTGATAGGGAAGTCCCGCTGCGCCGTCCATACCGTAGGATAAAAAGTTCACAATCTGTCGAAGGGCCAGTTCCCTGTACTCCTGCCTGTCAAAGATTTCCCCGTACCGATAGAGAAACGGACAGGCCAGACCGATCCCGTCAACAAAGACCGTTGTCTCTCCGTTAGCCGGGCGGTATAAAAAACTTCCGGCTCCGTCCACAGGATGAACCGCCGCACAGGAGGCCATTTTGTCCAGCGCCGTTTTTAACTGCCCCTCTGACAGCCCCGCGATTCGGTCTGCGCCCCCCTCCTTTATCTCCGTATACATGCCCAGAAGCGTCTCCCCGGCAAGCAGATCATCCACATACATAACCGGCATGTCCTTTTTCAGCCATCTCCCGTAATATGCCGCGAGGGAACCCTCTATCTGCTCCATCCGTACCGCTGCATCTGAAGTCTCTGTGCTTCCTGGATTCTTTGCCACAGCTACGTCCTGCGCCAGTTCTGCCCTGCAATGCCAAAGCCCTGCCGCCAAAAGTCCCGTGGGCCAGAAAATGACGTCTTCTCCCGGAACTTTTCGCCGTAAGAGCAGGCGTTTTACCAGATCCTTACCCTTTTCCCGCCTGCTGCGCACACCGTACTCCAGAAGCTCCTTACAAGCATTGTCGATCAGAGGAATCTTATTCATATAAACCTCCCTGATTTCCGCTTCACGGAATCTCTCATTCCTTCTCACGCTTTCTTCCGCACCGAAATCCTTCCGGCCGCCGCTTTCCACAGATAAGAAAATTCTTCCGTCCTGTGAAATACCGCCAGAAATACCAGATTGTAGAACAGCGTAATCACAATCACCATCAGCGCAAACGTAAAGATTGTGACCTCCCCCATGACCACATGCCGGATCGGCGTAACCACCGCTCCCACCGCCAGTATCACTCCGATATATTTCAGGGAATCCTTAAAATAGGCGCCCGCCTTTTTCTCAAAGCAGACCCGGTAAATAATCCCCGGGCGGATCAGGTTCGCCAATATGCCGGATACTAACGTCCCCACATAGACGCCCGTGACGCCGATTTTCTGCACCAATGCAATGGACACCACCAGATTGACGGCTCCCTGCACAAGCGGCAGGAATCTGTCCTGCTCAAAGAGTCCCGAGGCAATCTTGAAATTGAGGAGCACCGTGCGTCCGCCTTTCAGATAAAAATCCATCACCAGAAGGGTCACCGTCATCTGCGGCAGCGTCCAGCCATCGTCCCGCAGCCACACCCCGCCGATAAAAGGCGTGAGCAGATGAAAAAAGCCCACCGCGCCAAATCCGAAGAGCCAGCAGGCAAAAAAGCGGTACACCTTAAAGAGCAGATACTGCCTCTCCTTCGACTCCGTGGCCACCACATTGCCAAAGCCCGAAATCACAGAGTCAAATATGATGTTCACAAAGTTTCCCACATAGGTGATGATGTAAACATAGTTGCCCACGACAGCCGAAGTGTCTACATTGACAAAGGAGGAAATCACAAGGATATCCGTCTGAAGCCTGGCCACGTCGCCGACCTTATGACAGATCAGCGCCTTCGTCTTGGAGGCGACCACCTGGGTCTCCTGCGGTGTCAGTTTCTTCACGTCTTTATCCCGCAGATAAGGGTAAAGCCTGTTCATATAGAGTGTCACAAAAATTTTCTGTAAAAATTCCACCACAGACTGTGCCAGCAGATAAAACAGAAAATTCCTGAAAAGCAGCAGGACCGTAATCTGTACTGTGGCCGCCGCTATCTTTGTCAGGGTCGTGATGTTGGTCTGGATATAATTTTTCTGTTCCGCATTTGACAGACTGTATTTATAGGCGACAAAGTAACTGATCACCGTGTTAAACAGGAACAGGTAATAGTACAGCGTCAGTTCCTTCACGGTCAGACTGCCCGGATTCTTCAGGATAAACTTTAAAAACGGGGAAATCGCGATTCCCACCGCCGCGATCACACCCGCAATCGTCAGATACGCCTTTTTGTAGAACCGCATGTAGGACTTGATCTTCTCGATATCATGCTCTGCCACCGGCTTGTAAAGGCTGTAATTCAAGGCCGTGCCGATCCCCAGCTCCGCCAGGGACAGAACGCTCAAAACATTCGTGTACGTTTCGTTTACTCCAGAAAACGTCCTGCCAAGCACATAGATAAAGACCGTCCGCTGGATAAAGTTCACCAGCAGGATCACCAGATTGCTGATATATCCGAATATGATATTTTTTCTGGCTTTCTGTATTCTGCCCATATTCTTTACCCTCAGGCTGTTTTCCAGGACGTCTCCTCAGCGCGGCAACTCCCTGTTTCCCGGCGTCTCAGGGATGTCAAAGAACTTCCGACGCCCTCCGGCTTTCATGCAGGCTGTTCCACAGCTTGCGGAGCTCCTCCCCTGCCTTGGCCGCCTTCCTGCAGTAATCCGGCATGATTTCCTGCAGCTTTCCCCGGATCTCGCCCTCTCTTTCCATCATCCATTCAAACGCGCCGATCAGTTCCTCCGGGTTGGAGAGTGTCTGCACCGGCAGCACATAGCGCTCCGAATCTCCAAAGAGATCTTTCGCGATTCCTCTTGCCTTCACGGAATACCCCACCACCAGCGTGGGAATCATGGACGAATACGCCGCGATGGTAGCGTGCGTTCTCGCCCCGATAAATGCCCGGCATTTGGAAATGACATATTTGAGTTTCTGACAGGACATGTCCTCAAACTTCACCACTCTGTCATTCCCCTGATAAACGCCATAAAGTTCATTTATTGTCAATCTGTCGTCATTATTCTTCCATATCACATGGGGGATCAGCGCGATGTGGCAGTCCGTGGTCTCCAAAATATGGTCAATCAGTTTTCGGTAATTCATTATTGCAATGCCGTCTTTTTCTTCGTACTTGAGAATCATCGGGCTGATATTGATGCCTATGGTATTTCCCTCGCTGAAGCCGAAGGGAAGCTTTGTCTTTTCCGGCTTCAGGGCAAAGGCCGGATCCGGGAACTGCTTCACATTCTCTGTCACCCCGGCTGCCGCAAGCGCCTGCGTCGTGATCGACTCCCTCGGCGTAATCAGCGCGTACCGCTTCATGTCCTCCACCACTTCCGGCTCCTGTAAAAGTTCCGGCTCCAGGGAGCAGCCCCAGAGAACGGTTTTCGCTCCCGCCCTGTTGAACGCGCTGTTGGCGGTGACCGCCTCCTTCTTTGACAGCTCGTAGCAGTACATGTCTCCGCCGATGGAGAGATAGAGCGGCGCCAGATTTCTGCCCATCACATCGCGGAACCGATATCGCATAAAGGATTCGGGATCGTGAAAAATTTTCCGCCAGGCGTAATACCACACATGGGCGAAAAAGTGCTCCGCGATCTTGCGCTCCTGCAGGATATCACAGAGCGGCTCCACCGAGTAGTGTCTGTCCTCCTGCTCACTGTTCGTCACAAGGAGCTTCGGAATTTCTTCTATCATATGGCAGGTGCTGTTGACAATCGCCTCACAGCCGTGATTGCCGCTTCCGCCGTGTAAATACATTACTATTCTGTCGTTGTTGTGTTCCATGCCTGTCCTCATTCAAAGTTTTACTTCCATTTTGCTTTGTGACGCAGTGCACGCTCGATTTCGCTTCGCTGCATCTCGCTCGCAGGCTGTCTACGCTCCGTGCTTATTGCCACCGCGAACATTATATCATAAACTTTCATGGGGTTACAGTAAAACATTTCCGGCGGGGGTGACGAGTGTCCAGGCGGGCCAGAGCTTTTTCATTTGTTCCGGGACGCAGGTCTGGGTGTTCTTGTGAATGGAGGGGCGGAGCATGATTTTACCGGGAGTTCCGTTCAGTCGCGCGCCCCAGAAGCTGAAAGTGCTGTTGGCGCATATATTATGTCTGCAGCAGCTCATTAGCTGCATGTCATAAAAGCTGTTTTCACCCTGATTCCAGTCCACGATATGGAACGCCTCCCCCTGAAAATGCGCCCGCACATAATCCGCGTCATCCGAGAAGACGTAGAAAACCGCTCCGGGGCACTTTTCTTTCATATAACCGACACAGGCGTCATAATACGCTTCGGTACAAATCCCGCCAAACATAGCCGCGTTGACGGCGTCCAGGTAATCCCCTCTGCGGACATGGATGCTGACGGAGGGCTGTTCTGCCATCGCCTTCATGGTCTCCCGGTTTCTGGCGTCACCGCTCTTCGGAAAACGGATTTCCTCTCTAAGTCTGTCAAGAATGTCCGCGTAGTACGCCTCGCAGGCCCAATACCCGGACAGATAGCGGTTCTGCCACGAGAAAATCTGCGGATGATACATCTCCGATTCCTCAAACAGAGGCGTCTTTCCCGGCGCAATCCGTTTCTTAAGTTTTTCCGCAACTCCCGCCTTTTCCTCATAGGTTCTCCCAAGGAACGCCCGCACTTCCTCCTCTGAAGCCGTATCTAAAGAAAGTCCCTCAAAATCGGAAAGGGCAAATTTTCTGGGCGCGGCCGCCGACTCCTGGTTCTTTTGCAGAAACCAGGAGAGATCCAGTTTCACCTCTGCACCCAGGCTCTGAAATTTTCGAAACAGCGCGTACTGCTGCAATTGATTGCCCAGTCCGCCCATGACTCTTATGATTATCACGTTTCTTATCTCCCGTTCACTCCCATGTAAAACGGAGTGATGTTTTTGGTTCCCCGCAGAACTACCGCCGGTCATAGAGACGCAGGATCAGCCGCAGCACCCGCAGCAGCACGCCGCCGGGATACAGCATTCCCATATACAAAAGCTGGTTGGAACGCTCTGTCACTGCAACCGGCGTATTGTGCAGCATTGTTTTTATCTTCTCCTCCCCGAAAATGGCCTGAATCCGCTTTCGGTAACCATTGTCCGGGGCGCGCAGTTCGTTCTTCATCACATACATCAGCATGTAACAGTGTTCCCTCGCCACCGCACGGGCGGCGTCCGGCGCCTTCTTCTGCGCCGCTGTCCGTCCCACAGCCTCCATCAGCCTCTCCACGCCTGCAAAAAGCCCCTCGTCATAGCCGTGCACCAGAGACCCCTCCACATAACGGTAATGGTAATAAAAAGCATCCTTCATAATAACCACGCGGCTGCTCTCCAGAAGCGCCGGATACATCAGGTTTGTGTCATCCCCGAAGCGGAGACTGTAATCATAATATGTTTCATTGCCCTCGAAGAGAGATTTTTCGCACAGCTTCATGCAGCGCGACAGAGGAATTACCTTCTTTTCCTCCCCGATCAACTTCGCCTTAATCTGTTCCCGCAGCCTGTCCCCCTCGTAAATTCCGGGTTCTGTGCCGTTTTTTACCTCCTCGGTTCCCCTCTGCTTCTCCACCACATGGTCACAGCAGACGATCTCTCCCGGCACACCTGCCAGACGTTCGGTCATCTGGACAAGCATCTCCGGCTCCAGATAGTCATCGCTGTCCACAAACATATAATACCCGCCGGAGGCCGCCTCCATCCCCGCCACGCAGGCCGCTGTGGGGCCGCCGTTTTTCTGATGGATAACGCGCACCCTTGCATCTGCCTGCCCATATGCATCACAGACCGCGCCGCTTGCATCCGTGGATTCGTCGTCCACCAGAATCACCTCAATCCGCCGGTAAGTCTGTCCCAGAATACTGTCCACACACTCCCGCACATACGTCTCTTTGTTGTATACAGGCACTATGATACTGATTAACGGATTTGTCCTTTTCATTCTTTTTCCCGCTTTCTCTCTTTGCTGCAATGGTACAGCCACACATAAAGCCCCGGCAGGCAGGCAAACAGCCTCACCTTAATCCAGTAACCCGCCGGCAGATAGGGCGCGCATCCTTTCTTATTTGCAATTCCCTTCAGTTTCCTGTGGCATACCTGCAGATAGGCTTTCGTCCGCCTCCGCTCCTTCCCGGACAGCCGGGCAATCTTTCCCGCCGTCAGCATAACCGCCACCATAATCTGGGCATCCGCCTGTGCCGCCAGGGAAGGCTCCCTTTTCACAATCAGTTCTCGGGCCATCTCCCAGCAGTAAATCTGATCCATGTAGGCCGGCGTAAAAGGTCTCTGCATGGCCCCGCCGGGATTCTGGTAATAGGCGTAGCCGGGATAAGCCGTCTCCACAGCCTGCTTCATACGAGGCAGAAGCTCCACAAGAAACAGCATATCTTCACCGATGGTCAGTCCCTCCCGGAACCGCACCTGTCCGATCAGATCCCGTCTGTAGAGCTTACTCCAGCACCGGGTATTCCCCCGCAGTATATTTTCTCTCAGATAGCTTTCGCTGTCATATCTTTTTCCTGTGTCCGCACCTGTCAGCTCCTCCGGCATTTCTCCCTCCGTCCGAAGCCGTTTCCACTCTCCTGCCGTTCCCCAGGCGGTAAAGCTGCATCCCGCCATATCACTGCCCGTCCGGCGAAGCAGCCCATGCAGACTCTTAAGCACGCCGGGGCGCAGTCTGTCGTCGGCGTCCACAAACATAATATAGGCGCCCTTTGCCTGTTCCAGCCCACGGTTGCGCGCCGCTGAGACGCCCAGATCCGGCAGCGTAATCACCCGCAGGCAGGAATGCTGCCCGCACAGCCGCTCGCAAACCGCAGCCGTATCATCCGTAGAGCCGTCGTTTATAATAAGCACTTCCAGCGCTTCACAGTCCTGCGCCAGAATGCTGTCGATACATTCTTCCAGATAAGCAGCCCCGTTGTGAACCGGGACTATCACGCTGATTTGATCCACTTTTTCCTCATACTCCCTTTTACATCGTTGAAATCGGTACATGCACCGTTTCTCTTTTCTGATAGCAGATTGTATGAGGCGGCACATCCTTTTTAATGACGCTTCCCGCCGCGATCACACAGTCGTCTCCGATATGCACGTCTTTTAAGATGGTGCAGTTTGCGCCAATCCAGACACGGTCTCCGATTGTAATTTCACCAATCAGAAACTCCTCGCCCTGATTTTTGAAATTATGGTCATGGTCAACAATGACCACATTATTGCCAAATCTACAGTAATCTCCTATTTTGATATGCCCCATGCATGTAATACAGCCGCCTATCGCATAAATGACATGATTCCCTATCTCCAGCCGGCCATCGCCCGCACAGATAAAATGCATCTTGCCCCGGTTCTCGTTTTTCTCCCCAAAACTCATATGCCCTTTTCTGGAAAGTTCAAGATAGACACGGTCAAATCCCTGTATCCACGGCATCTTGAGCCGAGACCCGTAACGGCACTTCCAATAAGCGATTTTAAACAGACTTTTTAAAGCCTTTAACTTTACATTCATTTTGTCATACATGCCTTTCTGTAAGTCTCTTCCAATTTCTGCAAATGAATCTCTAAACTGTATTTTTGCTCTACCGATCTCCTCGCCAGTTCTCCCATATTACGGCGCAGCGCCTCATCCTGTATAAGCGCACTGACGTCTTTCGCCATAGCGGTCACATCCCCGGGCGTTTCCAGAAATCCGCTCCTTTTATGATCAATTAACTGCGGAATTCCGCCTACCGTTGTCGTGACAATGCCTAAGCCATAACCCATAGCCTCCAGTACCGCCATCGGCATGCCTTCATGGTAACTGGGAAACAGAAAAATGCTGCTCTCCCTGAGAAGCCTCTCCTTCTCCTCTCCCCGCACCCAGCCGGGAAAAGTAACCGTATCCAAAAGTCTTTTTCGGGAGAACGCTGTCTTGATCTGCTCCATCTCACCGTCCCCCGCCATCACAAGCGATGCGCCGGGATGGTTCTTTCTCACCTGCTCCCACACCGCCGGAATGTCAAAGCACCCTTTTCTCTCTCCCAGTTCCCCCAAAAACAGAACCTGTCCGGGGTTTCTTTCTGCATCGTAAGGCTCTTTGGGCATGCGGCAGTAATTTTCAAGAATATCGATTCTCTCCCTGGGCACGATCTGCTGCAGGCGCGCTGCCCATTCCTCCGACAACGCTATGAGCCGCGTACATCTGCCGTACACCTTCTGCACCCTTTTTTTCTTTGCATCGGAAGCCTTGTCATAAAATGTGTCAAATTCCGCTCCGTGGATATGGTTGACCACAGGAATCCCTCTGGATGCGCTCCACAGAATAAACGGCATTTTCCGATAAAAGCTTGGTCCGAAGGAGGAGTGGACATGCACCAGATCAGGGCGGTCCCTCCTGAGCAGCCTGCGAAAGGCCAGATACCCCTCCAGCGCCTTTTTCAGCTTGTCCCATTTACTGCCGTTCTGATAGGATTCGATATAGGTGATGCGGTACCGCTTCTCCAGGGCGCTACCCCGGTAACCGTTTACCACGGAGGCGATTCCGCCTTTCACGGCCTCATTCGGCACGATCATACATACATGCAATTTCTTTCCTCCCCCGGCCGCATACCGCTGCTCCTCCTCTGACAGGCAAACCGCGCCCTCTTACTTGGAGCCCTTCCCCGTCAGTACCACCCACACGGTCTGGAACAGGATTTTGATATCCAGTCCCAGCGTCCAGTTGTCGATGTATTCCAGATCCAGTTTCACAACCTCGTCAAAATCCACAATTTCGCTTCTGCCGCTGATCTGCCACAGTCCCGTGAGTCCCGGCGTCATACTGATCCTGCGCCTGTAGTGGGAGTTGTACTGCTCAAACTCACCCTCCGTTGGCGGCCTTGTGCCCACCAGGCTCATGTCCCCCTTTACGATATTAAAAAACTGGGGCAGCTCGTCAATGCTTGTCTTTCTGATAAATTTACCTACCTTCGTGATACGCGGGTCGTTCTCCATCTTAAACATGAGCCCCTGCATCTCGTTCAGCGCTTCCAGCTCTTTCTTCCGCGCTTCCGCATCCGTATACATGGAGCGGAACTTATAAATCTTAAACCGGCGGCCGTTTTTACCGATTCTTGTCTGTGCAAAGAGAACCGGCCCCGGCGAGTCCAGCCTGATGGCCAGCGCCACAAACGGGGTGATTGCGATCGTTATGAGACAGCCCACCAGACCGCCCACGATGTCAATCAGCCGCTTCACGATCATGCGCCTGTAGTCAAAATGGTTGATCGAATAGGTCACCACCGTAAATCCGGCAAAGCTTCCCACCCGGACCTCCTTGCTTGGCCTCTCTATGATATCAATGTTGTAGTGGCAGGCCACTCCCATAGACTCCAGGTCATAGATGATGTGCTTCACATAGGCCATGTCCTCGTCCGGCAGGCTGATAAACACCTCGTCAAGGGGCATCTGTCTGGCCAGGGAAAGCACATTTTCCCGGTTCGCGTTCACGGCAACGCCCTCCACCGTTTCACCCTTCCTGTCCTTGTCCACACAGGCTAACGCCACGATCTCATAATTGATATCCATCGCCTCTCTCAGCTTGGAAAGGGTTTTCTCCATCGCCGCGTCTTTCGTGATAATCATAATCTTTACAATGTTGGACTTGGCCGTGAACCAGACCCGCAGCGCCTTTTTCATGGCGAGCCGCACAAACCAAACGACAAAAATATTCAGAATGGCAAAATACCCCATCACAAGACGGGAGACGTCCGCGCCTCTCTGCAGCATGAAGAGAAAAGCCATCACGGACAGCTCCATAAAGACATTGAATTTGGTAACCGCTATAAACTCGACCAGAACGCCTCTTTTTATAAATTCCCTGTTCCAGTCAAACATAAAGCTGTAAATCGTGCAAAACAACAAAAATCCGATACATACCACAAAGTGGAGCTCTGGCTCCATGACTCTGGAAAACTTCCGATATCGTATCAAAATAGCTGTCATATATGTCAGGGCTATGCTGAACAGATCCGTGAGAAGCAGCAGATAGCTCTCTATCAATTTCATTTTACGATTCATAGGAATACCTCAGTTTCTCATTTCGGTATCTATTTTACCACAAACTTCCCATCACCGCCACCAGCGGCGTAAAATACGCATTTCAGGTTTCTTTGGCCTCGGGGAGAGCAGACAGTTCGCATCCCATCATCATAAGCAGATAGTTCCTGCCGATATAGACTGAAATCAGATGAGCCTCCACCACCGTGTACACCGCAAACATCACGAAAAGCGCAAGCCCGCAGGCGTCGCGTCTGCGCCAGAGACGCCAAAGCAGAATCAGATTAGCGCCCACATACAAAATACCCGGAATCACGCCATATCGGTAAAATACCTTAACCCAGCCCATGTCAAAATAATAGTTCATATTATTCTCACAGGAAAAGGCAGACCAGGTCTGTATCATGCCGTCATTGTTGTCCGAGTCCGTCAGTGATATGATTCTCCCGTTGATATGGCGGTCAATCTTACCTAACAGCACGATATGTTCATTGTCCCGGGGATTGCAGAAGAAAAACTCGTTCCACTGCGCCTCCCGCACCCGTTCGGCGCACACCGCCGCATCCACGGAAAAAGCGATGCACAACAGAAAAACCAGCAGGCCGCAGACATAGAAAAACGTCACTTTCCGCAGGCTTTTCACGACAGTCAAAAGACAGGCGCCGCAAAGAAACGCCGCCGTAATCAGCATGCTGGTTTTCGAGCGGGTCAGCGCATAGACACCCGCGTTTAACAGCATCAAAAACAGGTAACTGTACCATTTCATCCGGTCAAACCAGACGTAAACACCCAGAGCCGCAAGCATAAAAAACATGCAGGAGAGCGCATTCGGGTGTCCCATGCCAAGCGTGTAGCGGGTTTCCGCCGCCGCCTGCTCCCCGACGTATCGGGTGATTTCCGCCGCCTCATGCCCGAAATCCCGTGTCAGGCTGATATCCCCGTAAATTCCTGTCACCGCCAGGGCGACAATGGAAAGGCACCCTGCCAGCGTCACATAGAACGTATATTTCAGGGCTTCTCTCACAGGGATGCCTTTGCAGGCCGCCACAAACGTCACCACACGGATCAGATCGTTGGCTCCCGTCACTCTGTAAGATACAAACCCCACCGCCTCCATCATAAAAATAAGCGCCCACTCCCGCCGCTCATAGCGCGTGAGCAGAAGTTTACACGCAAACAGAAGAAAGGTGAGGCGGAACAGATACCCCTCTATGGGATTGACATAGCTGCTCTTGTCGACAATCACCATCAAAAGCTCTATGGTCAGTCCGATATAGAAAGCAAGACGGGGAAACGGGCTTTCCTCCCGGATCCGCCTGTAGAAATTCATTATCATAATCTACCTCAACTCTGTACTCTTTCTGTCCCCTCCGCAAACAGGCCATCCGTCCACCGACCGTCCGCCTGCAGCCAGGGCCAGCCGCCCTTACCGCCGCAGGATCCGGGCCAGCGCCCCGTGCGCCCTGCGCAGCCACTGCTTACCCGACAGCTTTGTTCTCTTCCAGAAAATCCCCGCCGGGCTGATTTCCGGGGCAAGCAGAAAATCATACTCCTCCCGGTGCGTCCGCAGATAGGCCGGAAAGCTCTCATCCATCTTTACCCGCACAAACTTTGCGTCCCGGTCAAAAATATCCTCGCCGCAGAGCAGTCTGTCCACCGCCTCGTTTAAGTAACGTTTGCTGTTATATTCCGAGTGCGCCGCCGCCTGCACCTTCA
Organism: uncultured Lachnospiraceae bacterium; assembly: GCA_910579285.1. GTDB lineage: Bacteria > Bacillota > Clostridia > Lachnospirales > Lachnospiraceae > UBA3282. The sequence continues at coordinate 242,804 of CAJTTT010000002.1, forward strand.
CTCCGATGCGCTTCGCCACATCCCGCTCGCCGTCACCGCCCATATAGCCAAAATGCCAGCCCCCGTTGGCAACGCGCACACTGCGCGGATCTCCCGGCGGCACCTCCCGCAGATACACAATGCCCTCCTCCGGCAGCTCCGAGAAACTGCAGATTTTCGTGCCCAGCCACTGCCTTCTGTCCACGCCCGGAAACTCCCCCGTGATGGAGAGCAGATTGCCGGAAACCTCCTCCATATTTAAGAAGCAGTAAAACATCCGCTGAGCCAGATGATAAATTTTCCCAGCCTCAAAATGCGCAAGCAGTTGCACCAGGGTGTCCGGGTTCGGAATCTCATCCACATCGCTGAATATAATCACGTCCTCCGGCTTACAGTCGGAAAGTCCCCGGATCAATTGGTTTTTCTGAAATTTATCCCGCTCATGGGTGGTAACTCCCTCCATCGGCGAATTTTCCACCGCCACATACCGTATTTTATCCTCAAACTCCGCAAAAAGCTTCCTGTTCTCGGCAAAAATCATCCGCTTCGGCTCCCCGGAAAACGTGACGGAAGCCTCCTCGATCACAAAAAAATCCACATACGGCGCCATGATCTGCATACGCAGTTTCAAGATATCCAGTTCGTTGAAAAAGGGAATACAGTCAAATATCATGTGTTATTTATCCTTTCCGCAATGTCATGCCGACAGCCGCTTTCCCATTTGTAACGCTTTATCTTGAAAGTCTGCGCCAAAACAAAAAAGGTCTCACGAAATCCTTGCATTTCTGCCATCTGCTCTTCCACGGGTTCTTAAACTGCGGATACTGCGCGTTCCTGCCGCGCCATTTATGGAAAAGAAAGGGCTTCTCCACATCCATGATCTCAGGAATCATATGCTCATGCCCGAAATACTTCGCCACCTCAATGGGCGCAAAACACATCCCCGCCGCCTCAATTTCATTGCGGTATTTACAGCAGAGAAAGATATCCTCGTTATATTCATCTTCCTTCTCTATTTTTTCCCACTTAAGCCCTGCCTGCGCAGGAAAATCCATAAGCCTTCTGCTTCGGATCGACACGCTGTTTCCCACCCGGACAATCTCTCCTCTGGCATCCCGGTAAGAGTAGTCGTTTTGCGGCAGCGGCCACGGGGATCCGATATAGTCATAATCCAGAAACGCGTCCTGCCAGCTCTCGGGGTGCACCACAAAACCGTCGGCATGGACAATCAGCGCAAATTCTGTGTGAATGTGCTCTCCCAGTTCATACACCATTTTGTAGTTAAACTTGTCTATATCATCCAGTTTTGATGTGTGGGAGTATCGGATGCCCTTTGGCAGTGACAACGGTTTTCTGTGGGTGATCAGCACCACATCGCCAAAGGAAATCCCCCGCATACTGTATTCCAAAGCGCGGATCGTCTCATATACATTTACGCTGGTCATAGCCGCCAGCGTCACGTTTGGAAGAGAAAGCTTCCGCTCATTTGTCTGCGTGTTCTGTTTCATATACGCCCTTTCTTACGCTGTCCTTGTGATAATAGCGCGCAACGGCCAGATTCATCCAGTTTCCCTCGTCCTCGCTCAGATCGGTGAAGTCAAAGAGGGCCGGCCGCGCACTGTAAGGTGCAATCACAACATCAGTCATATCCTCATCCGTATAAAGTTCATACCGCGCCATCGCCTCCTGATAGAAGGTCTGCGCCTCGCCCCTCGCCACGGACCGCAGGGCGGAAATGCTCGTGTATGTGTTCTTGTCCGCCGTGAGCGTCCACACACCGAGAAGCAGCAGCAGACATGCCACGCTCATGCGCTTTCCCGTCCGCTCCAGAAAGATGCCAAACGCTTCCGGCGCGCCATCCTCCCGCTGTTTTCTGTGGGAAAAATACCCGAGCCAGTATGCGGTCACCATCAGAACCGCCAGATAGTAAGTCATCTGAATGATATTATCTACGCGGGAAAGCCCCGTCATACCAAGCGCAAAGAGCGTGGGGGTAAACATGGCCGAAACCACACAGTATGCCCCCGCCGTCACCAGCACGGGATGAGAAAAGTCCCGTTCGGACGCCTTCATGTACTTCCACAGAAGCGGCAGAAGCGCCAGCCATAAAAGAATCACCAGCACCGGCGTCCAGCGGATTGCAAACACCGCCGTGTTATAAAAAGACAGCCCGACTGCCTTCACGGCGGAATATCCCTCGTCCATGTCTATACTCCCCCGTCTGCCGTTTCCAGGGGCGAGAATGTTCACCAAAAATCCGGCGCTTCCTGTCAGAAAAGGAATAATAACATGTGCTATTCTATCCTTTTTCTGAAAAAGGGCGAAGCACACGAGTAATGCCATCAGAATCTCCGCCTGCAGGCCTGTCACCAGATTGCCGCCGGCCACGACCAGAGAGAGAACTGCCGCCGCCGCGCAGAAAGCGCACGCCCTCCCCTTCTTCTCTGCCCAGAGACTTCCCGAGACGAGGGTCAGCAGGAAAAACCAGACAGACTGCAGGAGCACATAGTGGGTGGAACCGTTGTACCAGTAAATTCCCTCGAAAGGGGCCTCTATCACCTGGTAGAACACGAACAGGAGAAGCGCCATAGAAAGGGACGCTCCTGTCTTTTCACAGCCAAGCCATCTAACCAGAATATGCCTTCCCACGATAAAGGAGGAGGACGCAAACATGCCGATCATCAGAATCGGCACAATCCACGCAATGTTGTAATCAAAATTCATGGGGCACATGCCCATCAGAAAGCAGGATATATACGTTCCCTGCCAGTCCTGATAAAAGTCCATGTTCTGCCGCCACGCCTCCTGCACAGAAGCCGTAAAAGACCCTGTCTCCTGCCAGACATCGTGCACCCGCCTGCCGTAATCGTAGTCGTCAATGCACATCACATTATATTTTCCCAGCCAGAGTAACGGTATCAGTGACAGAACCAAAAGCCCTGCCGCCAGAAAAACCGCCCGTCTGCCGCTCAAAAAATTCTCCGCTTTTTCCCAAGCCTTCATTCAAATCCGCCTTTTCCCTGAATCTGTGCCGGCGCAGCCTCAGGCCGGATGCACCAGCTTTTTCAGCCGCCGCACCACGCCGCGGCCAATTTTGCCCAGATACGCCTTCTTATATAGATACCAGGCACGAAGCTTCATCATCTGAAGTCTCATGCCCGCAGGCTTTTTGTTTACTTCCGCATACTTCTTAGACCGTCTTTTGTAGGCCGCAAGCTCCTCCCGGCATTCCTCATCCGTAAACACCCGGCCTTTTCGGTCCATGTAATGCCATCCCGCGTAAATGTTCTGCTCCGATGCCCAGTAACCGTCTGACACATTATGTCTCGCCCAGTATTTCGGCGCCAGAATATACTGCACCGTATCGCTCGTAAAGGCAGGAAAATACGCAAAAGACGAATTTGCCAACAATAAATAACGGGCGTTTTTCAAAATGGAATAGTCCTTGGCCAGATCAAAGTTGTAAGCCGGAATGCCCGGCAGAAACTTGTTTGCCTCCCGCACATCGTTGGTGATGATCATAAACTGCATGTCCGGGTTGACCCTGCGCATCTGGCGCATCCCCTGGATCCAGTAACTTTTCCGCAGATAGAGCTCCGGGGATCCCATATAGTCGCTGCAGCGCAGATGCAGGATACAGAGATTGTCCCGGCTGTACTCCTTACAGTCGTACTCCGGCTTTACCTTCAGCCATTCCCTGATCTCCTCCTTATGGGAGATAAAATAGCTTTCCGCCTGCAGATTCCCGTAAAGGAGTGTGCCGTCCTCCACCTCGAAAAGCTGTCTGTCCGCATCCGTGACATAGACGCCGTGGGTCAGGTCATGGGGGGAATTTCCCGCAAAAAGTCTGGTTTCCTTCTCGTAATAGACCTTTTTATAGTCCTCCTTCTTCGAGGGAACGCCCATATCCAGATCCATAAAATACAGCCCGCAGTCGCTGTGCATATTGTTGGCAAAATGCTCCGGGTCAAGCACGCTGAACCGATATCCCAAATCCTGCGCGATACATCTGGCTGTCACATAGAAAAACAGCTGATTCCCGAGCCCGAAGCCCTCCTGTGTCTCAATTCCTAACATTTATTCCTCCAGATTTGTCTGCGTAATTTTCCCGTTTTCCACCTTATATATCACATCGCACTTGGCAATGGTATTCAGCCGGTGCGCAATAATCACCATCGTCTTTTTGCCGTGGAAACTGTTGACAGCCTCCATCACCGCCGTCTCCGTGTCGCCGTCCAGCGCGGAAGTGGCCTCGTCAAAGACAAGAATCTCAGGATTGTGGTAGAGCGCCCTTGCGATCCCAAGTCTCTGCCTCTGTCCGCCGGAAATTCTGACACCTCTGTCACCTATTGTCGTCTCCAGTCCCTCCGGCAGTTCTTCCACAAAGCTCTTAAGCTGCGCTTCCTCCAACACTTCCCAGATTCTCTTATCATCGATCCTGTCCGCATCTATGCCGAAGGCGATGTTGTCCCGGATGGACTCGTCGATCAGATAGATGGACTGGGGAATGTAACCGATCTTGGAAAGCCAGGACGGGTAATTTTCAAAAATATCCCTGCCGTCACAGGTGATCGTCCCTTCCTGCACATGTAAAAGGCCCAGCAGGATGTCAACAATGGTAGATTTACCGGCGCCCGAAGGCCCCATAATGCCTACCGACTGCCCCTTTCTGACCTCCATATGCGCGTCCGTGAAAATAGGTTTCTCCGTATTCGGATAGGAGAAGCTGATATGATCAAGCACGATCCTGTCTGTCAGCGCAAGCGGCGGTTTCTCCTGCTTTTCCTCTCCCGTAAGCCCGGTCACGCTGCCGTTCACATCGCGCTTCATATGATCCGTCAGGTTCTCATACAGGTAATCCAGACACGGCTGTGCGTAAGCAATCTCCGACAGATAAGTGTTGATGCGGTTGGTGGCCGGCATCACCCGCACCGCCGCAGCCGCAAAAGCCATGAGCTGGGGCATCAGCACAGTGATATCACCGTCCTGCAGGATAAAAACAAGAATGAAGGACAGCATCGCGGCGATAAACACCGTCTCGATCAGCAGCCGCGGCGTATTGTTCATCACCGCATAGTTTCTCGCCACATTGGCTCCGACCGCGCCGCTCTCATAGTAATTGCGCACAAAGAACTCTTCCCTGTGCAGCACCTTCACATCCTTCAGGCCGTAAATAGACTGGATTCTCCACTTGGCAATCCGCGACTGGATCGCCTGGTTCTTTCGCCCGATGGCATTCAGACGGGGTTTGAGCACTCTGGTAATCATCAGCGTCATCCCGAGAAAAAGCACACCGCAGCCTATGGAAATGAGCGGACTCATCCACATCAGCACGATACAGATGGATACCGCCACCACGATCTCCGTGGTCATCTGGATCAGTACCAGGATCAATTGGAAGGCGTTGGGAATATCGCTGTCCGTCAATCGGAATACTGTGGGAATGTCCGCCCCCAGATAATCTTCATAAGGACGGTTTAAAAACTCCCGCATGACCCGGCTGATCATTCGGTTGCGGTTTCTGGTCACAAACGTGTTCTGCACATAAGTCAGAAAAAGAAGATAGACGTTTTTAAAGACAAAAATGCCGATCAGAACGCTGAGCATCCAGATAATGAGAGTTCTGGATGAATCTATCCCCAGAGAAGCGGCAGCTTTCCCCACCAATTCATTCTCCATGATTTTGTCCGGCGCCATAACCGCCTCCGCCACAGGAAGCATCATGGAAACGCCCAATGTCTCCAAAATACCGCCGATCAGGATCAGAAAGGCCAGGCCGCCGAGCTGCCAAAACTGTTTTCTGTCAAAAAGATATGCAATTTTTTGCAGCAGACCCACATGCTCCTGACTCTGTTTCTTCATAATATATATCAGTTCCTTCCAAAATGATATGTTTACGCCTGTGTAACTATAATTTTCTGCATGTCCGCCCGGTAAAAGTCGCTGTTATCCGCCCCGTTGAGCCAGCGCTGCGGCGCAAGCACTGTTTTCCCCGGATTCTGATTCAGATAGGATGCCCACCAGCTGAAACTGCTGTTTGCAAGAATATGATGCTTGCAGCGGCTCATCAGCAGAAATTCCATATAGTCGTTGTCTCCCGCTCCCTGCAGGTCAACCCAGGTGATATCCGCCTCCGCCTTGTCCCTGTCCTGGCCAAACTGCCGTCTGGCCCATTCTCTGTCATTGGTAAAAAGGAAAAACCGGCATCCCGGATATCTCTCCCGCATCTGACGGATTCCTTCTATATAATAGGCATCCGTACAGATCCCGCCGTAAAGGTTCTGGTTTTCGGGCGTCAGATAATCTCCCCTGCGCACATGCAGGCTCACGGAACACCCGTTATTAATTTCCCGCAGATACTGTCCGGCAGATTTTCTCTCCCCGCCGTTCCCGCTGCATCCCTTCTTTTCCTTTCCGGCTTTCCCGGCATCTCCGCTCTCGCCGACACGCCACAGGCCCGCCCTTTCCAGATACGCTGACAGCCTGTCCGTATCGTAAGCATCGCGCACCTGCTTCTCCACAGGCTGGAAATATTTTTCTGTCTGCCAGTAACCTTCCAGATAAATGTCATCCCAGGTCAGCACCTCCGGGATAAAAAGCTTGCCCTGTTCAAAATACGATTTCTTATGCCTGCCGAAGAGCTTCCGCCTCACCCGGTGCCACGGCAGCATGGAAGAGTCCAGCATCTTCCGAAGTTCCTCCCCGGAAGGCCGTTCATATGTGATCCCGAAAGGAGCAAGCGCCGGCATTCTCTGGGCATCCTGCTCGAACCCGGAAACATCATCTATTTTGACCTCCCTGCCAAGGTCTTTCAGTTGCAAATAAAGGGCGTACTGGAACATCTGGTTGCCCAAGCCGCCCGCAAGTTGTATGATTATCATCTTTTCATCCATTTCGAACCATTTTGTGTCAGGAGCCGCAAATAAGTCCGACCATTTCATGCCATCCTATCCCGAAAGCAGAACGCATGTTATTTATATTTCCCGAGAAGCCGCTTCACTCTCACCTTGCACGGGATCACCACCCGCTCGTCCCACCGCAGTTTTCTGCAGTAGGCATCGGGAGAGCGGTAAAAAAGTTTCAGCTTCTTTCGGTCTCTTGGCGCCGCCATCGGACTCTGAAAAGCTTCCTCCGCCCTCTTTCTGTCCCTCTCGAGAATTTCCGTCAACCGAAGCAGGTATCCCCCGCCATCCTCCGTCCGGGAAAGCTCCCAGTAAAATAACAGAAGTCGTTTATAAAAGAAATAATCGTGGGTCAGAGCCAGATCCTCCCTGCCGAGATTTTGCAGCAGCTTCGTCTTCTCATAATAGGCAGGAATCTGATCCGTGAAAGTGCGCGAATTAATCCGACAGTTCATAATGCTGTCCTCTCTGTCTATTATATAGTTATACAGGGCAATGTCAAGGTAAATGCAACGTCCGGCACGCGCCAGAACCTCCGTGGCAAACACGATATCCTCGTACCACTGCCCCTCGGGAAACAGATTTCCCGACAGCAGTTCCTTCCGATAGAGCTTGTTCCACGCCGCATTCTGAATCGCAAACTCCTCCCGCTCCTCCACATAAACCTTGAGAGCCTCCTGCCCTTCAAACAGGACTGCCCTGTCCACCGACTCATCCAATGTGCGGGAGCGGGAAATCTGCCGGTAGCGGCAGACCGCAAGATCTGCCTGTTTGTCCTGCAAGGCGGAAAACAGCTTCTCATACATGTCGGGGTCGATCCAGTCATCTCCGTCCACAAAACCGATATAGTTTCCCCTCGCCCTCGCAATCCCTGTATTCCGCGCATGGGAAAGGCCGCCGTTCTCCTCGTGTATCACCTGTATCCGCGCATCGCGCTCTGCAAGTTCGTCCAAAATTGTCCCGGTAGCGTCCACGGAACCGTCATCCACCACGATGATTTCCAGATTGCGGTAAGTCTGCTCACAGACAGAGCGGACTCCCCTCTCGATAAAGTTTTCGATATTGTAGGCTGCCACAATGACGGAAATCAGTTCCGTCTGCTCTTCCGCACGCAATTCAGGCGGGCGGTACTCCTTCAAAATTTCCACGGCTTTCTCCCCTGCCTTTCTCTCTTCCTCTTCATCCTCCACCCATCACCAAACATCTGAACAGGCATTTTCATATGCATCGTTATTTTATATAGCGCTTTTATTATTCTTCTTTATCAGCAATAAATAACACTTATCACCTGTTATGAAATATCTTTCCAAAAAATGTCTTTTGTCCCATAACATTTGTTTTTTTGCTTTTATAATAGGTAATTAATAAAATCATAATTTAATTTTCTGTTTCATCCACCACTCCTGAAACATGAGAATGTACCAAATCTGCGGTCTCCAGATGTTCTTCATAATATAATCTTCCCATAATTTTTTCACACCCGCCGCATCGAACAGTCCCTGCTCCGCCAAAAGGGAAGGGGATAACAGCGTCTCCGCCCACTCCCGCAGCTCCTTCTCCTTCAGCCAGCGGTGAAGCGGAATGGAGAATCCCTTTTTGGGACGTTCCATCAGTTCCCGGGGCACATAACGGTAGAGAATGTCCCTCAAAATCTTCTTGCTGACCCCGCCTCCCTGCCGGTAAGACAGGGGAAGCGTCCACGCAAATTCCACCACATCCTTGTCCAGCATCGGCACACGCGTCTCCAGCGACACTGCCATCGCCGTCCTGTCCACCTTATTCAGAATGTCATCGGGATGGTACATCAGCAGATCCATCAGCATGAGATTGTGCTGATCCTCCTCCAGAAGCCCGGAAGGGTATGTGTTCATCCATGTTTTGCCTGCCCCGCGGGACTGTATGGCATCCCAGGTGCCAAAATCCGCAGCCCGGTCCGTTATGCCGCGTCTGACCAGCTTAAGTCCTTCGCCGATCTCCGAGCGCAGGTACATATCCTCTATGGACTTCGCCCCAAGCAGCCTCGCTCTGGTCGCCAGGGAAGCCTTTCCCGAAGCGGCAGCGAACCCCAAAAGAGCGCTTGCGGGACAGCGCAGGATGCCCGGTATTTTTCTCACCCTGTTCCAGATGCGGTCAATCGAATAATAGGTGTTATATCCGCAGAAAAGCTCGTCTCCGCCGTCCCCGCTTAAGGATACCGTCACATGCTCCCTGGTGATCCGGCTCACCAGATAGGTAGGAATCTGAGAAGAATCCGCAAAGGGCTCTCCGAACATCCCAGCAAGCATCGGAATCACGCTTTTGGCATCCTCCTCCGTGATATAGACCTCTGTATGCTGCGTTCCCAGATGGGCGGCAATCTCCTTCGCTGCTGGCGCTTCATTATACTGTTCTTCCCACATGCCCACAGTAAAGGTTCTGACCTTCTGCGCACTCTGCGCCTGCATCAGCGATACCACCGTACTGCTGTCGATCCCGGCAGACAAAAAAGCGCCTACGGGCACATCTGCTGACATCTGTCCGGCGATGGATTCCCGCAGCAGACGCTCCAGCTCATCCGCCGCTTCCTCCTCACTTCCCCGGAAGAGATTTTTCTGCCCGGAAACCGCCGTTTCCATCATCGACCAATACTCTTCTATCTCTGGTTTGTCAAATGGTGCTTTAACCTTTAATATTTTCCCCGGTTCCAGCTTCCAGATTCCCCGATACACGGTGTAGGGTGCCGAAATATAACCATAACGCATGTAATCGCCCATAATCTCTACATTGACTGAATTGGTAAATCCATCCAGCGCGGCGATGGAACAGAGGTCCGAGCCAAATACAAAGCTGCCATCATTCTCTCCGTTATTTATATCGTCCTTTAATATTCCATAAAATAACGGCTTTTCCCCAATTCTGTCCCTGGCGAGAAATAACGTATGTTCTTGCCTGTCAAACAACGCAATGGCAAACATTCCTTTTGCCATTTTCAGTGCATCTTTGAGGCCGTATGCGGCAATCGCCTCCAGCAGCGTTTCCGTGTCGGAAGTTCCCCGGAAGGCTGTCATCTTCCCCTCCGCTGACAGCTTTTTCCGAATAGAGGCATGATTATAAATCTCCCCATTGTAAGCAATCACATACCTGCCGTCGCGGGAAATCATCGGCTGCGCCCCCGCCGGCGACAGATCCACAATCGAAAGCCGCCTGTGTCCGAGCACCACCCTGTGGTCATCGGAGGCCCAAATCCCGGAAGCATCCGGCCCTCGATGGTACATTTTATCACACATCCGCTCGATATTCTTTTGCCAGTCTCCCTTGAAATTACAAAAACCTGCGATTCCACACATGTGTTATCTATCCTTTCCTCCGTGCCCCGCGTTGCCGTCTCTGTGACTCATTCCTCAATGATCTTTGCGTAATCACCGTTTGCAATCCGTTCTCTGATCGTACTGACCGCCTCATCCTGCCTTGTCTGCCACAGCTCATAGGCCTCGTCCCACGAATCGTAGGAAGCGTCACCGCGGTGGTCCGGGAATGTGTAGCGGGCCGTCAGATAGTTTTTCAAAAAATCTGTGCACTTCTCAGCTCCCACCGCGTTGGTGTGGCTGCCGTAGTCCGCAAAGTCCTCCTCAAAGACAATGCCGATCTCCTCATAGTAATCATTCATATTCAGAAAGGCATAGCCGCTCTCTTCCACGATCCCGGCCATATAATTGTACATCTGCTGCTCCTTCACGGATTCCCCGTAAGGAGAGACGATAAACAGCGCCTCCTGCCCCTCCTCTTTCAAATAAGCCAGAAGCTCCCGCAGGCAGGTCTCCTGCTCCTGCGGCATCGCCAGAACGCCTTCTGCGCCGCCGCAGAGCGGCATCGGCTGAGGGCCCACCTCGTCCCGGAAAGTATACCCTTTCAACGGATGTCTGTTGTGGTAGAACATATTGGCCCACTCCGAGGGGAGCGCCAGCATTTTCCAGTTTGTGTGATACTTCATAATATCAATATAGTAGCTTAAGCGTCCTTCCTCATCGTCCTCCGGCACCAGGCCCTGTATCGTCCTGATCCGCTGCAGCGAATACCGCAGGTTATCCGTCACGCCCCGGGTATAAGCCATATTTTCCATCAGCCCCTCCTCTTCCATCGTAAACATGCGCATCTCAAAGATATAGAGCGACGGAGACTGGGTTTTCTCCGCCTCCTGCGCCAGATACCGCATGGCCGCCGGACGCTGCACATTGGTAGAGAGCGGATACATCGCAATGCCGGTCTCCCCCCACAGCTTGGGCGCCGCATAATAAGGAAAAACCGGGCTGGAGCCGATGATCACAATATCCAGGGAATCCTTCTTTTCCGCATAAAAACCCGCAAACCGATCCTTCACATCGCCGTTCGTTCTCACCATATAGGACACTGGCAGAAGTATGGCCAGAAACAGCAGCAGAAAGCCCGCCGCCTGCAGGATTGTTTTTTTATTACGCATGTTATCCATTTATAATCTCCTCAAAATACGCTTTCCACAGCGGATTTACACGCTCTGGTGCAAGTCTCTCCTGAATCCGCGCCGCTTCCCTGCCAAGCCTGTCCGCATAATCCAGGTCCCGCAGGAGCCTGTCCATAGCGCAGACTAACGCCTCCGTATCTCCCGCCGGAATCACCAGACCGTTCACGCCGTCCTCCATCAGCTCCTCCGTGCCGCCGCTTGGCACATCCGTGGCAATCACTGGCAGGCCAAGCGCAAGCGCCTCTATCAGGGCGTTTGAGACCCCTTCTGAATAGGAAGTGAGAAGAAACAGGGAAGCTCGTCCAATCCGCGCCGCCACATCTGGCACAACCCCGGGCATTGACACGCGCTCTGCAATACCGAGCTTTGCCGCCGTCTCTTCTAAATAGGAGCGCAGTTCTCCGTCCCCGTAAATCACGAGCGTATATTCCGGGTATTTCTCTTTCAGCCGCGCAAAAGCGCGAAGCTGCATTTCCTGGTTCTTGTTGGCATCCATACGGCCTACGGACACAATCTGTTTCTCCCTCTCCCCCTCATATCTCGGTCTGATAAACGCAGGATTCAGGGAATTGGGCAGTATCACAGCCTTCTTACCCACCTTGCCGCCAAAAAAGCTTCTGGATCGCTCCGTCTGCAGAATCACCCCGGCCGCGCGGGAAAAGAGGACATCTGCCAGGATGCGCATTCCCCTTGAGGGATATTCCTCCTTTGCCTCCCCCACCACGGAGACCACCGCCTTCGTTTTCGTCCCCATGACCGTGACAGCCGCCATAAAATTATTTTTCCCGATACAGGACAGCGCCAGATCCGGCTTCTCCTCTTTCCATATCGCATGTAATTTATTAAGCCTTCTGAAGAAGTTAACTGCCCTGCTGGCGGATACGTTTTCCTCACCGATGTCGGACAGGATTCTCTCAATTCCATCGGGCAGATCATACTCGTCCTCCTTCTGATATTGTGTCACCATAATGACATCATACCCCTCCGTCTGAAAGTATTCAGCCAGATTTACAAACACACGTTCTGCCCCGCCTTTGCTAAGTGAGCCGATATAGAAAGCTATCTTTTTTCGTCTGTTTTCTCTATTCATAGGCTTGCATAAATTCCTTCATTTTTCGACTAATTACACCTGTTTCGAATGAAATTCCTGCATTTTTCGCCATAATTCAGCAAAAATTCCATCCTTAATTAAATTTTCATTTATTTTCGTCCATCCGAATCTGTTGATAATTCACTTTATTTTCTGAAAATTTCATCTCATTTTCTTCCAAAAAACATTCGCATTTCTTTCACTTTTTAAAATTTCACTTGTTACCATTCTGGTGCAGATTTTCATACCATTGTTGAAAGACGAAGAAAGCCCAGACCAGCCCGGAATAATTTTCTCCCGTCCCGCGGCCTCTGTCCCCCGTCTCCAGATAGCCTTCCACCAGCTTTGACACATACGGTTGATCAAACAGATTTTGACGTTTTAGGAAGTCGCATTCCGCATAACATAACAATTGTTCTTTAAGTGGTCCACGGAGCCATTTGTCAAGCGGCACGCCAAACCCTTTCTTCGGACGCTCCAGCAGTTCCCTCGGGACATAATCATAAGCGATCTCTTTCAAAATATGCTTTTTGTCCCCCGCCGCATATTTATAGGCATGGGGAATCCGATAGGAAAAGTCCATCACATCCGGGTCAAGAATCGGGCATCTTGCCTCCAGCGAATATTTCATGGACGCGCGGTCCATCTTGCAGAGAATATCTCCCGGCAGATAGGTGTCCATATCCAGAAGCATCCTGCATATCTGCCAGTCTCGCACCTGGTAACAGCTCTCCACAGGATAGTGCACCGGCAGCGCACGTTTCCCCGAAGGCAGCTCACCCACCATAGCCCGCGCCATTCCCGGGTAATTTCCTGCGCCAAACTGCGTCTTCGTCTCCCGTCCCCTGTTTCCGGCGATCACCCGCACCTTAAAGGGCAGTCTCTTCTCCAGGCCAAACCGCCTCACTCCCGGCAGACCGCACAGATTGTGCACCACTGCTCCCAGCGTGTCCAGCTTCTGCGCCTGGGCCACCTTCTCGTAAATGTTGTAGCCGCAGTAAAACTCGTCCCCGCCATCGCCAGAAAGAGCCACCGTCACCTGCTCTCTGGCCAGTTTACAGACTAACATCGTCGGAATCTGGGAGGGATCCGCAAAGGGCTCGTCATAGTATTTCGGAATACTTTCCACCATCTGCAGCATATCCGGCTCACCGATCATCAGCTCCGTGTGGGCCGTTCCCAGATAATCTGCCACCGCCCTTGCGTAGGCAGCCTCGTTATAGCTCTCCTCATAAAAACCGATAGAAAAAGTCTTCACGGCCTCCGCGGAATGGGCCTGCGCTATGGCTGTGACCAGCGAGGAATCATAGCCGCCGCTCAGAAATGTCCCAAGGGGCACGTCCGCTATCATGCGAAGCGACACAGCCCTCTGCAAAAGCGCTTTTAACTGTTCCTTCGCCTCCTCATAACTCTTCACAGGCCGTTCCTTCGCCTCCCCGTAGGCTTCACGCACACTCCAGTAGTTCCATGTAACGGCCTTTCCGCCCTGAAACTTGAGAACCGCGCCCGGTGCAAGCTTATAGACATTCTCATAGACGCTCTCCGGCGCGTTGATATACTGCTGGTAGAGGTAGCGCGAGAGCACGCCCCTGTCTATCTTTCCCTGAAAATCCGGGCAGGCCATGATCGGCTTCAGCTCCGACGCAAACACAAGCTCTTCCCGCTCATACCAGTAATAGAGAGGTTTCTTGCCAATGCGGTCACGGATCAGATAAACAGCCTCCTCCTCCCGGTCAAAAAGGGCGATAGCAAACATGCCGTTAAACCGATTCACACAGGAAACGCCCCATTTTAAATAGGCGGCTATGATGACCTCCGTGTCACAGTCCGACCGGAAGGGATAGTCCGCCAATTCTTCTCTCAGTTCTCTGAAATTATAAATTTCCCCGTTATAAACCACTGCAACCCGGCCGTCTGCCGAGTGCATGGGCTGATGCCCCAAAGACGAAAGATCCAGAATGGAAAGCCGTCTCTGTGCAAATCCCACATGGTAGCCTCCTGTCAGCGGATAAGTCTCCTCACCGCTGTCGTTTGGCCCCCTGTGATACATCGTGTCATTCATCCTCTTTAACTGTCCGGGCGTCACTTCCCGTTTTCTGATGTACCCGCATATCCCACACATTTCAAACTCCATTCTGGAAAATGCCTGTTTTTGGCATTATCTCACATCCTTGCCCATAAAATATTCCCTGTATTCCCCGAAGTCCTTACATTCATTGTCCACGGACTCCACCAGCTCCACATATTTCTCCTGCATAAGCGCCCGGTAATTTTCAAAATTATTATACCCCTTTTTGCTCCAGGCAAAAGGATGGGTCAGAATCTGCACCTTGTCAAAGCCCGTAATATTTGCCTCGTCCGGGTAACCGTAGCGCCAGATGTGATTTGCGTCCGACATATATTTGACGCCCAATTTCGTATCATCTGTTATTTTATCTGCATAGGTAAAAAACTCATCCTGGTACGCGTTGAGCAGGCCGTCCAGCTTGATATTCTCCCTGAGAACGTCATTGGAGGGCCTGTGCACCGAAAATTCGGTGATGGCAAAGCCGAACATCTCGCTCAAAATATCCACTTCCATGCGGATGCGCTTCTTGATCTGTTCCATATCCGTCATGCCGTTTAAAGCGAAATGAAGGCCGATATGCTGTCCTCTCTCGTGCATATCCTTGATGATATCCATATTTTTCCGGGAAAGAATATTGTAAGAATTGTTTGTCCACTGGAAAAAGAACGTGGAGGTAAAGTCCATGCTCTGCTCCACCTTGGCAAGCTGCCACGCCCTCTCTACGCTGTACTCCACATCGTGGCGCATGATCACGAAGGCATCCCTGTTCAACGCCTCCGCATAGCCGCACTGACGGCCCGTGGATTGTATAATTCTGATCATTTCCCTGTAATCGTCAAATGAAAACATATTTTCCTCCGCTCCAAACTGTTTCTTTCCTTCTGCTTTTAAGTAAGTTTACCACACTTTTTTTAAAATCGCTACTGTGCCCGCCGCACGGACCGTTTCCCGTAATAGGCGGCAATCCCCTGATTCACCCACCCATTTTCATCCGCATCGAAATAGAAGCACTCAAAATCCTCAATATATTCCGGCATTTCCAACACCACGTCCTCCTCCGGGCAGGATTCCAGATAATCATACAGACCGACACATTTTTCATAATACGCCTGATAGCTTCCGTTGTGCACATAGCGCGCCACCCGGTACAGCGGCAGTTCCTCCAGGGACAGCGGGCTCACAACCAGAGCCGCCAGGCAGACATAGAGCAGAACAGCTACCGTCCCTGCGTCTGCAGACAGGCCCCAAAGCCTGTGACAGCATATCCCGAGAAACAGCGCCAGATTCAAAAGAGAAATCACCATAGCCGTATCTATTATAAAATAACACCTGTTAGGCACATATGCTCCGCCGTAGCCGAGCGCCACGGGAAAATCCGCCACCAGCCCCGACAAAAGCGCAAGCGCCGTGGCAATGCCGTACTCCCTGAGAGCGATCCGGCACCTTCCCGACAGATAAACGCCAGCCGCAATCAGCAGCAGAAACGCCAGCCCCAGCATGGTCTCCCGAAAAAGCCTGCCCGTCTCCCCCACAAACATGCGCACGGTATGGACAACCGCCTCCCCAAAATGCAGGCCCGCCCCCGCCGTCTCGTCATGTCTGGAGAAATTGCCGGGCGCCGCCGCATTGATCAGCGCACCTGCAAAAGCCGCCCCAAAGACCGCCAGATTGTACCGCAACAGCTTTCTCCGGGAGAAAAAGAACACCGCCGTCAGCGCAAGGGTCATATAGCATCCCACACCCGCCACCGCCAGCGAACCGCCGCAGGAGAGGAACAGAAGAACCGCCGCAGCCACCGCGCAGATTCTTTTTCTCAGAGCGCTCCCCTCTTCCTTATTTATAAGAAGAAACAGTGTCAGACCGATGAGCAGAAAAGAAAACGGCATACTGTACGCCACCGCCCCGGAATACCAGAAGTAAATCTCGGCATAGACGTCCGCATTGACCACCGTCAAAAAAAAGATCGTGAGAACCAAAACCCGCAGGGGCAGAGGACGCATGGCCCCGCCGGATGCAAAAGTTTCCGACTGCAGGAAGGAAAGTCCCATCCACAAAAGAACTGCCAGCGAAACAAGGAACAACAGCGCATTTCCCACCATCACTGCCCGCAGCTGCGGCAGTCCAAAATTGTTGATGGGCGAGAAAAACGCCTGCAAGAACATGGAAAACCACGTTCCCTGCCAGTCCATGTACAGATCCTTCACATATCGGAGAGATGCCGCAAAATATTCCGGCAGTGAGACGTGGAACGCCCCCACCCTCACACCGTGGGTGAAATCGTCCCCGCTGAGCACCGTATAACCCGCGCCTGCCGCAAAAACGGCGATGGCGGACAAAATCACAATAACACATGCTATTGAAAATAAAATTCCCGCTGTCCTTTTTCCTCTCACGAAACTGTTTCCTTCCCGATTCTAAGCCGCACCCTCTGTATCATCCGCAGGCAGATACCCGTTCCTAAAAACTTTGGTACAGAAACGCCGCCGTATCATAACTTCCGCCGTAAATCCCCGTAATCAGCAGAACCAATGCCACACCGTAATAGCAGCACCACCGCACAGCCATCGGGCAGGCCGCCAGCGTGCGGCGCACATCCTTCCCCCGCTCCTCCCATATCGAAACCGCAAGCCACAGCAGACAGGCAGCAGCCAGCAGCAAAAAGCCGTACCTGCTAAGCCCCCAGTCAGTCACCCCCAGAATCCCTTCTTTCAGCCGAAAATCCATGAAAAACGCACGGTAAATCTCTCCCGCCTGGGAAAGGCTCTCCGCGCGGATCAGTACGTCCGCCACAAACACAATCGCACATGTCCTGACCACGGCAAAGAGGCTGTAACATTTTCCTCCCTTAATATGGAGCTTTTCCCTCCATATGCCGTACTGCCGTTCCAGCACAAGAGAAACGCACATGATGATGCCGTAATAAACGCCCCAGAGGATATAACTGGCGGTTCTTCCGTGCCACATACCTGTCAACAGCCAGACAAGCATGGTGCCGATCACCCCGGTCACATGTTTCCCAAAACCGGGCCATCTCTTTTTCGCCGCCTTGCCGATTTTCCGCCCTGTCCCGGACATCACAAAGGAGAACATCACATAGTCCTTAAACCATGTGCCGAGGGTGATATGCCATCTGCGCCAAAATTCCGCCACAGACTTTGAGAAATAAGGTCTTTTAAAGTTCTCCGGCAGAGCGATGTCAAAGGTTTCACTGATTCCCAGCGCCATATCCATATAGCCGGAAAAATCCGCGTAGAGCTGCAGCATATAGAGAACAACCGCGGCCGCGTAAATGCTGCCCGGAATCCCCTCCTGTGCGCTCCCGAACACATTTCCCACAAAGAGATTGATCCGATCCGCAATCACCAGCTTTTTGAAGGCGCCCCAGACAAACCGCTGTACGCCGAAAAGCATTCTCTCGTAATCGAAGACATGCTCCCGCTCAAACTCTCCCTGCAGTTTCGCAAAACGGTTGAAGGGCCCCTGCGTAATCGCCGGAAAATACGCCAGAAACAGGAAAAGCTTCACGGGGTTTTCCTGCGCCCCGCACTGTTCCCTTCCCACATCCACCACATAACCGATGGCCGTCAGCGTGTAAAAGGAGATGCCAAGGGGCATCACCACCCGCTCAAAAAACGCATCGCTCCGGGATGTGGTCATTCCCATCTGCCGCAGGAAAGGCAGAATCACCACCATATATTTCGTGCAGAGCAGGATGCCCAGACTGTACACAAAATAAAGGATTTGAACGCGTCTTCTGCGCCTCTCAAATCCCAGTTTTACCGCCTTTTTCTCCTCTTTATCCGCAAGATCCGAAAGCGCATGTTTCTGCGCCGCCAGACTGCGTTTTAAATACAGGCCGCAGGCATAAGCGCCCGCCCCCGTCAAAAGAATCCCAATCGGAATCCCGCCCGTGCCAGCCACATAAAACAGACCGCTCGCCACGGCCAGAATCATCCACTGGCGCGTTTTCGGCGCCAGATAATAGAGGGCAAATGAAATCACCCAAAGTATGATAAATGCAGCAGATAAAAATTGCATCGGCCCCCCGCGTTACTCTTCCGTGAGCTGTCTCACCAGCTCTATGATCGCCTCTTTGTTCCTAAAGTTCTCCGCCACCACATACTTGGCGTCGATCTCAATATCAAAAACGTCCTCCAGCTCGCTCACAACATTGATCACCGTAAAGGAGTCAATCACGCCCTCCTCCATCATGTTGTCGCCCGTGTAGCTGATCGCTTCCTCGCAATACTCTTCCAGTATTTCCAGCACTTTTTCTTCCATAACCGTATCCTTTCTCTCTATATCCTGTTTCCGCAATATTATAACACGCGATATTTAATCTTCAGCAAATTTCCGTCCGCAAGCGGCAGATAAAGCGTGTCCGCCTCTTCTCCTCTTTTCTCCAGGGCAATCTTGCGATACCGCAGAATCTCCGCGCGCGCTCCCTCCACTTCTGTCTGAAGCGGCGGAAAAATGCCGCTTTTTCCGTAGTCCACGCTTCTAAGCAGGCGGTACAGCTTTTCCGGCTCCTCCTCCAGATGCAAAAAACCGCCTCCCGGTATCTCAGTCGAACGGTACAATTTTCTGTCCGGTGAAAAACGCTGCGGCTTCGCCTCGGCGGTCTCCTGCAGCACGCTGTCAAAGCATTCGCGAAACCCTTCGCAGGCCAGATCCATCAGCCGTTGCGTCAGTTCATAGGCTTTCGTGTCAGGGCCGATCTCACAGCTTTTCTGGACAATGATGTTTCCCTCATCCACACCCGCCGTCACATAGTGCCAGGTGATACCCGTCCGCTCCCCGCCCTGATAAATAACCCAGCTCGGCGCATTTCTCCCGGGATAGTCCGGCAGAAGGGCGTTGTGAAAATTGATGATCGTCACCTGTTCCCGCTCCACCAGCGCCGCCGGAAACAGAAAATTGTTGCTGGCGGAGACAATCAGTGTTTTCTCCTCCATCCGGGCAAGATAACCGCCCAGTTCCCGCCTGTCCGGCATGGACGCAAAGGGAATGCCCCTCTCTTCGCAGATCTGCCTCGTGACACTCAGGGCGTGAGGCTCATGCTCAATAAATTCCAGATCATAGCCATAATCCGTCCGTCTAACGTCCGTATATTTCAGTATTTCCCCGGTGGCTTTCCCGTAACCGATCACTACGACTTTCTCAAAATCTGTTCTCATTTCGCGATATATTCCTTCAACTTCACCCGGTCGATCTTGCCGTTGGCATTGATCGGCATTTTCTCCACGCGGATCACCTTATTCGGCAGCATATACTCCGGCACCAGGTGAGAGATTTTTTCATTGATATACGCCTTCTCCAGCTCCTCCTCTATGAAGAGCACGATCTTCTGCCGTTTCTCGTCATAGAGACAGCAGTTTAAGGAAATCTCCGGCATCGAAGACACCGCCGTCTCGATCTCTCCAAGCTCGATTCTGTGCCCCATATGCTTGATCTGGAAATCCTTTCTGGAAAGATACAGGATCTCACCGCGCTCATTATATTTCACAATGTCCCCTGTACGGTAAATCAGCTCCGGCACCGCCTGATTCAGCGGATTCTGCACGAACGCCTCCAACGTCTTCTCCGGGTTTTTATAATAACCCATAGACAGGGACGTCCCCCTCACGCAGAGTTCTCCCGGCTCGTCCCCTGTCACGGGCATGTCTTTCTCATTTAGCACACAAATGTCTGTGTTCGGCATGGGGAACCCGATCGGGAGCGGTTCCTCGTCCGAAAATTCACGATCTACAATATAATATGTGCAGGCATCCGTGATCTCCGTAGGGCCGTACAGGTTTGCATACTGCACATCCGGCAGGAATCTGCGCCACACGTTGAGCTGCTTGTTCGGCATCACCTCACCGCAGAACAGCACGCGCCGCAGCGTATCCGTCAGATCCACATTTTTAAACGCCTTAAGTTTCGCCACCACAATAAGCGCCGAGGGCACCCAGAAAATGGTATTGATTTTCTTTTCCTTCAGATACTCCAGCAGGGGCACCGGCTGGGCAAACAGCGTTTTCGGGATAATATAGGTCGTCGCACCCGTCTTCAGAGTGCTGTAAATATCCAGAATGGAATTGTCAAAATAGAACGGAGCCTGGTTGCCGAAGCTGTCCTTCTCCGTGATGGCAAAGGTTTCCGTCACCCAGTCGATATAGTCGATCACAGCCCGGTGATTGATGGTCACACCCTTCGGCACGCCCGTTGATCCTGAGGTAAACAGCACATACAAAAGGTCGGTGTCAATGCCGCGCTTTCTCGCCGCATCCAGGGCAGCCTCGCGCGCCGGTTCTGCTTTCCTGTCCTCGTCAGATAAACATGCCTTCTCATAAGCCGCATCCAGCACGCCGGATCCCAGAACCTCCTCCAGCAAAAGCAGATCCCCCTGATATTCATAGGCCGAAAAGACTTCCCGCAAAGCGCCTGTGGTGATAACCACTGCCGGCTCTAAAACTTCCAGAATTTTATTGACGCGGCTCCCCGGCATATCCACATCAATGGGCGAGTAAAAATTACAGCTATAAGCAGCCCCCATAAAGGAGACAAGCACATCCACGCCTTTTTCCAGAAAGATGGCCACCGGCTTCTTAAAAAGTCCCCGCGCCGTCAGTTCACAGCCGATGGCTCTGGCCTGCGTCCGCAGTTCGCTGAACGTAATTTCCTTATTTTCATCCGCATAGGCCGTCTTGTCGGGGAAGCGCGCCGCCGTCTCGTCCAGCCAGTAGGTAATGTTCGCTTTCATCGTTACATCCTTATCGGTCCGCATGGATTTCCACGCAGTCTGCTCATTGTCCGGCGGAAATCACAGGATAGTAGGTATCCGCCGTCTTCTCTGTCTTTACATGGTACACATCGTACAAATCCGTCATCTCGAGGCCGCATCCCGCCGGGTCGTAAGAGCCGCAGAGGGCAATCCCCTTCTCCTGTGCCAGTGTTTTCACCTGTTCCTCCACTTCCAGCGTGATCTGAAAAGCCTCCACAGATTCTATGTAATTATACATCATGGGCGAATAGGGTGGCAAGTATAAAATGACCTCCACGCCCGCATCGCTCATGTAATCAATCAGCCGCGAAAGCCTCTGAAAATGCCGCTCGTCTATTTCCTCATAGTCGGTCATGCGGTAGACCACATGCTCCTCCATAGACTGCCTGGTCATCTCCTCCACGTCCGACGCAGGCGCCTCCCGCAGTTCCCGCTGATAGCTGACACTTCCGTCATAATGTTTGACATATCCTTCCGTCTCCCAGTCCTCCGTGTAATTTACGGCAAACCGCTTGTTTTCTGGAAGCAGCGTGACATTGTAGCGGAAATAATCAAGAGAGAGCATCTTTTTCCAGTCCCGGCCCGTCTCCTTGTCCAGGCGCGCCAGCTCCGGCGACCATTTTCCGTCCAGAGTCAGTGACATATAATCTGCATACTCCTCCAACTCCTTCCACTTCTCGTTGTCATGGCTTTCGTTAAAGAGAAACGCGTCCACACCAATCACAACCGTTTCCGGCAGTTTCCCCTCCGACAGCAGAATACCCGCCACCGCCAGCAGGTCATAGATTGTGGCCTCCGACAGTCCCGCATTGTAAAAGGAATCCGTCCCAAACATGGTATGGTCGAAGGTGTACACCCGGCTGGAGCCGAGAACCATGACCTGCACCGGCTCCTCCATCCCTCTCAGACGCGCCGCCAGAAGATTTCTGTCATTATAATCCGACTCCTCCAGACCCTCCACGTTCTTCCCCGCCGCCATCTGAGCGGCAATCTCATCGTAGGTGACCCGCAGGAGCGCATAGGAATCCACATGCCAATTGACCCACCCGGTCATAACAAGCAGCGGCAGAAGAAAAAGCGCTGCCTTAACCCATTTTTTAAACATCCGTTACCTCCCTGTCAGATCCGCTGTTCCACTCCCTCACTCTGTCCGCCCGAATGCCGCCGCCAGCAAAAACGGAAGTGCAGCAAAGATTCCGTAAGCGTAGCGAAACTCGTTGTAGACAGGGGTTGCCAGCAGGAGACTCACAAGCAGCATCACACAGGGCGCAAACGCAATTGCCCGCCGCCCTCTGTAAAGCGCACACGATAAAGCAGCCAGCAGCAGCCAGGTATTGCTTCCCAGGCTCCACACTCTGTTGTAAAACGTCTGAAACCACGTCAGAAATTCTCCCATGACCAGACTTGCGTCATAGTTGAAAACCTTCCTCTCATTCTCTATGCCAAAGGGATTCTCCACCATAAAATACTCACTGTAGAGAATCTGGTCATGGGGAATATGCAGCGCATAGTACCCTGCCGTCTGTCTGATCTCCGCTTCCAGGTAGAGCATGGGATTGCGAAGCCCCACCTTCAGCCACAGCTTTGCGTACTCCCACCTGTTGTCCGCAATGACCTCCTGGTTTCCGTGTTCGCGTATATAATTTTTCGTCATATCAAACAGATAAGGGTTGTAATATTCGTCAATCTGCGAAAGAGGCACCACCGCCTCCAGCATCTCCACTTCCTCCGCGCGGAGATTTCCGCCCCTGGCATAGGCGCAGAGCAGATGCTGCACCGGCATGGTCAGACTCTCGATCGTGTCCGGCGGTTCCACATGAAGGGCATGTAATACCGGCCCCTGCCAGAGCGCATAGCAGACCAGCACGGATGCTGCGGCGCATCCGATACGCCCGGTTTCTTTTCTCTGTCTCCCGTCTCCCCTCCCCGCAAAAAGCCGGGAAAGAAGCAGCAAAAACGCCGTCCCCAGAAACACAAAGATGCCGTTGCTGCGAAGAAGGCAGACGGACAGTCCCGTCAAAAACAACAAAAGCACGCGCCGCCCCTCCGATGCCCCGGAAATCCCC
>CAJTTT010000003.1:0-115117 GCA_910579285.1 uncultured Lachnospiraceae bacterium
ATCGCAGCTATATATATTAGAGTATCAACAGATTCTCAGGCGGAAGAAGGGTATTCAATAGATGCACAAAAAGAGCAATTATCCGCTTATTGTGTATCTAAGGGAATAAAGAATTATGAATTTTACATAGATGGTGGATGGTCTGGGAGCAATATAGAACGCCCAGATATACAAAGACTGATTAAAGATGTCAAAGAAAATAAGATATCGCATGTAATAGTATATAAGTTAGATAGACTGTCTCGATCACAGAAAGATACTTTATATCTTATAGAAGATGTATTTAATCCATATGGAGTAGATTTTGTATCATTAAATGAAAGTATGGATACATCTACACCAATGGGAAGATTGATGCTTGGCATTCTTTCTGCATTTGCGCAACTTGAACGTGAAAATATTAGATTGCGTACTAGGATGGGAATGAAGGAGCGTGTAAAATCTGGATTGTGGATGGGAGGGGGAAGAATCCCATTTGGGTATGATTATAATAAAGAAAAGGGAATTCTCGTTCCTAATAAAGATGCTGAAAAAGTTAGACAGGTATATAAATTATATATAGAAGGAAGATCTTCGCAAGATATTGCAAATTTATTGGGACTAAAGTACGATAAGTTAGCAACTCAGATATTAGTCCGTAAAAGTAATTACGGAATTATTGAATATAATGGCGAAGAGTATCAAGGAAAGCATGAGCCAATAATATCAAAAGAAACATATGATTTAGCAATGAAATGTATGTTAGAGCGTAGTAAAGTGAAAGCCAATACTTCGGAATATCTTTTAACTGGACTAATTTACTGTGGTAAATGTGGTGCAAAGATGAGATATCAAAAGTGGGGAGATAAGGGAAGTAAACTTGTTTGCTATTCACAACAAAAAAGTAAGCCATATCTAGTAAAAGATCCTGATTGCGACCAAGAAAAAATATGGTGCGATGAAGTGGAAGAGGTAGTTATAAAATCAATTTTTGAATTCGCGAACAATTACAGGCCCAGTGAAACAGAATCTTTATTGCCCGACAATACATTATCTTTATTATATAAACAACAAGATGAACTGAACAGGAAGATTAAAAAGCTTTACAATGTATACGCAGAAAGTGAAGACAATAACGACATTTTATTAGGTACTATTCAAGATTTACAAAAGCAGTTAAAAAACGTAAATCAACAAATTGAATTAGAAACCCAAAATTCAATTATATTTTCAAGGCGAAAAGAAAGAACGGAATTACTTTCGAGTATTAATGAGTTATGGTATACTATGGATGCGAAGCAAAAGAAGAATATATTAAGAAAACTAATCAATAAAATAACAATAGAAAATAATAATGTACACATTGATTTTTCAATTTAAGCATTTCGACAAGGTATGTTCATGGGCACAGCGTAAGTGCTGAATTTCACATTGAGGGAACTGTCAAAGTTGTCGATGGCCTTAATCAGCCCGACGCAGCCGATCTGAAAAAGATCGTCCACATTTTCGCTGCTGGAATGAAAACGCTTGATTACGCTTAAGACGAGGCGGAGGTTGCCGTTTATATATGCCATCCGGGCATCCTGGTCTCCCTCCTCGATTTTTTTAAACAATTCTTCTTTTTCCGCATTTTTTAATAGCGGCAGTTTGGCAGTGTTGACGCCGCAGATTTCTACTTTTCCCTGTACCATGACGCTACCACCCTTTCGTGAAATTTTTTGAGAGCATTGGAGTAACTATGAAGGTGTGGAATAGTTACTTCTTGGGATATGTAACAAGCATGTGCGTTTCATGGGAAATTATTCACAAAATCTTAAGAAAAAACGGCTGATAAGATTTTACAAACAGGAAGTTTTTTGATACCATAGTCTATGGATCAGTTTTTATAGGCTGGCGGCATATCCTTTCATGTACGGAGTGGATACGACATAAGATAAATGAGGAGTGATAGCGATGGTTTGTAAAAAATGTGGCGCGTCATTGATGGAGGACGATCAGTTCTGTCCTAAGTGCGGCGCGAAAGTCATAAGAAAAAAGCGGTGCCCCGAATGTGGGGAAGCGCTTCGGGAAGGCACCCGTTTCTGCCCTGGCTGCGGAACGGAAGTGGGAGAGGGACGTCCTGCCAAACGGGCGGACTCTGAGGAAACGACTAAGCGGAGAACTGACTCCGGGGAAGCGCCGAGAAAGAGAGTGGATTCCGAGGAGGCGCCGAGAAGGAGAGCGGATTCCGAGGAGACGCCGAGAAGGAGGACAGATTCCGGGGAAGCGCCGAGAAGAAAGACAAATCCCGATGCCCCCAGAAAGAAAGCGAATCCCGCACCGCCGCCGAAAAAACGGCCGGTTCAGGAAGAGCGGCCCAGAAGGAGAAGGGATTGGGAGGAAGAAGACTGGGATGACGACGATGACGATGAGGAGAGCGTGGATGTCCTCTCCATATTGACAGTTGCCGTTGGCTGTATTCTTCTGGTAATCGTGGCGGTACTGGGATTCAATCTGTACCAGCGGTATGTGCCTAAAGATTATGATAAGGCGGCCGAGGAACAGCAGAATGAGGAGGAAGAGACAGACGGGGAAGAGCAGGAGGACGGACAGCGGCTGGAGGAGCCGGTGGAGGATTCCGAGAATTGGGAAGAGGAAGAAACCGTTCTAGCCTCTTCGGCGGGCACTGTTGTGACTATCGCCGATGTGAGAATCAGGGATAACCCGAGTACACAGGGCACCACCGTCATCACGACGGCTAAGAAGGGGGAAGCCTATGAGTACGCGGAGGTCGTGGAGGGCGGCCACTGGTATAAGATTTATCTTCCCGATGAGTATGGATATGAATTTGGCTATGTCAGTGCGGACTATGTAGAGCCGCAATAATCATTGACGGGACAGAGCAATAGAGCAGGAACCTTTTCCGGGCTGGGACATAAAATAATAAAAAGCCCGGGGAGGTTCCTATGTTATTTTCGGAATTAAAGAAAAAGGAAGTCATCAACCTGAAAAACTGTGAGCGGCTCGGAAAGGTGACCGATTTTGAGTTTGATGAGTGTACGGGACAGATTTTCAAGCTGATTATTCCGGGAGACAATAAATGGTGCGGTTTTTTTGGAAATGAGCCGGATTATGTGATCTGCTATAAGGATATCAAGAAGATAGGGCCGGATATTATCGTGGTTGATATTTGCCTGTGAATGTGGTGGCTGGGCGTTTGATTTGGCTGTTATGCCAGGGTGCTATGGTTTCCATAAGATAGTTGACATAATGATTATTTTATCCTATAATGATCATGTTGGGTGCAGCGCTTTTACAGCGGCCCAAGTACAGGTGGATAAGGAGGATATCCGGGATGAAGTGCCCTTTTTGTGGACATGAGAATACCAGAGTAATCGACAGCAGGCCGGCGGAGGACAACAGCTCTATCCGCAGAAGGCGCGTCTGTGATGAGTGTGACAAGCGGTTTACCACATATGAGAAGGTGGAGACGATACCGCTCATTATCATTAAGAAAGATAACAACAGAGAGACTTATGACAGATCCAAGATTGAGGCGGGTGTACTGAGAGCCTGCCATAAGAGACCGATCAGCGCGAACCAGATCAACCAGCTTGTGGATGAGGTGGAGACGGAAATTTTTAACCGGGAAGAAAAGGAAATTCCAAGCCAGGTGATCGGTGAGATGGTGATGAATAAGCTCAAGGATTTGGAGGCCGTTGCCTATGTCAGATTTGCCTCTGTATACAGGGAGTTTAAGGATATCAACACCTTTATGGAAGAACTGAAAAGCGTGCTGGATAAGTAAGCGGCAGATAAAAACACCTTGCATTAGTGCAGGGTGTTTTGTTATGATAGGCACGAAAGCAATGTGAAGTGCGGTGCGATATAACCAGAAGGAGTACAGCGATGGCAGGACTGACAGGTTTTTACCCGGATGTATATCTGGATTCTACATACGATATTGATTTTGAAGCGTTATACCGGGAGGGGTTCCGCGGCGTCATTTTTGACATTGACAATACGCTTGTGCCCCACGATGCGCCGGCCGATGCGCGCAGCATTGCACTTTTTGAAAAGCTCAAGAGCATCGGTTTTGAGAGCGTACTGCTGTCCAACAATAAGGAACCCCGTGTAAAAATGTTTAATGATAAGGTGCATACACACTATATTTGCAATGCAGGAAAACCCGGAAAAAAGGGGTACCTGCGCGCTATGGAACTGATGAAAACAGAGCGCGGCACCACACTTTTTGTGGGAGATCAGATTTTTACGGATGTTTGGGGCGCGAAACGGACAGGGATTTTGACTTATTTGGTTAAGCCCATCAATCCGAAAGAGGAAATTCAGATTATATTGAAACGGCGGCTGGAGTGGATCGTTCTGTTCTTTTACAGACGTTCTCTGAATAGACAAGACAGGCATGGAGGAAAGAACAGATGGAAATAGACGGCAGGACGAGAATTTGTGGGCTGATCGGGAACCCGGTGGAGCATACCCTTTCACCGCTGATACATAATACGCTGGCGCAAAGATTTGGCCATAATCTGGTGTATGTGCCCTTTCCTGTGGAACGGGGACGGATTGTGGAAGCCATAGCCGGAGCCTCAGCTCTGCGGCTTTTGGGACTCAATGTGACGGTTCCCTATAAAGGGGATGTGATTCCCTGCCTGCAGGAGGTGGATCCGCTGGCGGCGTCCATCGGCGCTGTCAACACGCTGGTTGCGGTACCGGGCGGATTTAAGGGTTACAATACGGATATGGACGGACTTTACCGCGCTATGATGGCGGAGCATATTCAGATTGCGGACGAGGAGATCATTCTGCTGGGGGCAGGAGGCGCCTCCAGGGCGGTAGCTTATCTGTGTG
Source organism: uncultured Lachnospiraceae bacterium (assembly GCA_910579285.1). GTDB lineage: Bacteria > Bacillota > Clostridia > Lachnospirales > Lachnospiraceae > UBA3282. Next base: position 4,828 of record CAJTTT010000003.1, read on the forward strand.
CCGTGAAAGGGGCAAAGAAGGTGTATCTTCTGAACCGCACGCTGGAGAAGGCGCAGAAGGTGGCGGAGGAAGTAAACAGCTCATCGGGCCGGGAGGTGATTTTTCCTGTTGCACTGGCGGAATTTGACAGCCTGCCTGATCGGAAGTTTTTAGCAATCCAGGGCACTTCGGTGGGGCTTGCCCCCCATGTGGAGGATGTGGTGATTGCCGATGAAAAGTTTTATGCAAGGATTCACACGGGGTTTGACTTGATTTACAGTCCCTGGGAAACGCGGTTTATGAAGCTTGTGAAGGCGAACGGCGGACGGGCCTGCAACGGTCTGAAAATGCTTCTTTATCAGGGAATCATTGCTTACGAGCTGTGGAATGGCGTGGAGGTGTCCGAAGAGGCGGCGGATATGGTTTATGAGAGACTGAAGGCATACTTTTTATAATCATGCCGGGGAACCCGGAGTCTTACCTTTACGGCAGAGACGATAACAACGTGATTTGGAGGCCAAACGTCAGGCGTACAACGGAAAAAGGCGTGTCATTGCAGGAAACGGTCCTGACATGGAGGGAAACATGAATAATGTAATACTGATCGGATTTATGGGCTGTGGCAAGACAACGGTAGGACTGAGGCTGTCTTACCGCCTGCAGCGGACGGTCATAGATACGGATAAGGAAATCGAGAAAGAAGAAAAAAGAACCATAGCAGAAATCTTTGCGGCGGAAGGGGAAGCATATTTCCGTGCCAGGGAGACTGACTGCCTGCGGAAACTGAAAGAAAGCGCAAACAGCCAGATTATATCGGTTGGCGGCGGCCTGCCTCTGCGGGAGGAGAACAGGGCGCTTCTGCATGAGCTGGGACAGGTTGTCTATCTGCGGGCTGAGGGCAGTACAATTTACGATAGAGTGAAAGGAGACACTACAAGGCCGCTTTTGCAGGGGGGAGATCCGCTGGCGAAAATAGAGACGCTTCTGCGGGAGAGGGATCCTTATTACAGGGCGGCAGCGGATGTGGTGATCACCGTGGACGGCAAAAGTTTTTCGGAGATTTTGGACGAGATTGAGGAACAGTTAGGAAACGATTTGGCGTAAAGGAGAGAGAGATGAAACTACTGGTAATTAACGGGCCGAATTTGAATTTTCTGGGGATTCGGGAAAAGAGTGTGTACGGTACGCAGAATTATGATGATCTGCTGCAGATGATTGCAAAGAAAGGGGAGGAGACTAACAGCACCATAGAGGTATTCCAGAGCAACCATGAAGGGGCGATCATCGATCGGATTCAGGATGCCTATTTCGACGGCACCGAGGGGATCGTGATCAATCCGGGGGCTTTTACCCATTACAGCTATGCCATCAGGGATGCGCTGGCGAGCATCACCGTGCCGAAGGTAGAGATTCATATTTCCGACATCACGCAGAGGGAAGAGTTCAGAAAGGTTTCTGTGACGGCGCCTGTATGCGACAGACAGATTTACGGACAGGGACTGGACGGTTACCTGCAGGCGATAGACCATATTCTGGAATCTGTCTAACGGTCCTGCAATGCCGCATTGCTTACAGCACGGGCAGAAATGGCACTTTTTTTGAAAAGAGGTTGAAAAATAGATTTTTTTAGTATACACTAGAAAAGAATTATATTTGTGAAAGCTTAGGAGGAGATAGAAATATGGTATCAGCGGGTGATTTCAGAAACGGCATTACCGTCGAGATGGAGGGTAATGTTTATCAGATAATTGAGTTTCAGCATGTAAAACCGGGCAAAGGCGCCGCTTTTGTCAGAACCAAGCTGAAAAACATCATCAATGGTGGTGTGGTGGAGAAGAGTTTCCGCCCCACAGAGAAATTCCCTCAGGCGCGTATTGACAGAAAGGACATGCAGTATTTATATTCGGATGGAGACCTGTTCAATTTCATGGATACAGAGTCCTATGACCAGATCGCGTTGAACGCGGAGGCAGTGGGCGATGCTCTGAAATTCGTGAAGGAGAACGAGATGGTTAAGATCTGTTCCTACAACGGCAACGTGTTCGCAATCGAGCCGCCGCTGTTTGTGGAGCTGGAGATCACCGACACAGAGCCTGGTTTCAAGGGTGATACCGCCACAGGTGCGACTAAGCCCGCTATCGTGGAGACCGGTGCGAAGGTTATGGTGCCGCTGTTTGTGGAAAATGGCGAGAAAATCAAGATTGATACCAGATCAGGGGAGTACCTGTCCAGAGTATAAAAGCAGCACATTGAGTCAAAGCCCATAAGACAATATAGACCAAGGTCTGTATTGTCTTTTTTTGCGCGCATAAGCAGAGTCAGAAGGCGGCAGTGACAGGATACATGCTTGCATGTAAGCCTGTCAGTGACGGCTTATGACGAGCAACGCGAACGAGAGATGCGAAGCATCTCGAGTCTGCTTATGAATAAAAGGCAGAGTCAGAAGACGGCAGTGACGGCTTATGCGCATGCAGTGATAGAAATCCAATATGCCCGGAGAGAATGGGAAAGAGGAAAATATGGGATTTCAAAAATTTGTAGAGAACATTGTGGATTTATTACAGGAAAGAATGGGAGACGCCTATGAAATCAAGGTGCTGCGCGTAACGAAAAATAATGATGTGGAGCAGACGGGCATTGCCATAACCAGACAGGAGGACAGCATCTTTCCGACCATTTATCTGGAGGGGCTTTATCAGGAGTTTCTGAAAGGGGAGCTGCTTGGCGTACTGGTAGAGCGGATCATCAACTGCCATGAGGAACAGTCTATGGCGTTAGATCTGGACATGGATTTTTTTCGTGATTACAGCAGGGTGAAGGATCGGATCTACTACAAATTGGTCAGTTTTGAAAAAAATAAGAAATTTTTAAAGGATGCACCCCATCTGAGATGGCATGATCTGGCGATTGTATTTTACTATATGCTGGAGGATGATGTGGTGGAGGGCGGTTCTATTACGGTCAAAAGGCAGCATATGCTGATGTGGAAACAGAATGCGGAATCCCTTTATCGGACAGCCAGGCGCAATACGAGGCAGGGCATGCCGGAACTCCTTGTTTCCATGCGGGAGCTGATTGCGGAGATGACAGGCGTCGCCGTGCGGGAGGATGATGCGATGCCGATGTATGTGCTGACAAACGCAGAAAAGCGTTTCGGCGCTTCGGTTATGCTGTATTCCGAAAAGATCGGACGGCTGGCGGAGCAGTTTGGCTGCGATCTCCTGATTCTGCCAAGCTCCATCCACGAAGTGCTGCTGATCCCTGATGACCATGCCAGAGAATATGCCGTTTACAGGCAGATGGTGGAGGAGGTGAACCGAACCCAGGTGGACCCGGAAGAAGTGCTTTCTTACGGCCTTTACCGCTACTGCCGAAAAAAATCGGAAATCGAGGAAATTATTTCTTAGGCGCGATTACTTGACAAGTGTGCCCGCTTGAGGTATGATACAAAAGATGTAACAAATTTGTAACAATTGTTTGCGGATTGTGCGGAGTATGTTACATCGAGGCGGGCACCCGTAGTCTAATGGATAAAACGTAGGCCTCCGACGCCTTTGATGCAGGTTCGAGTCCTGTCGGGTGCATAGGATCATTATTTCCGGGACGATACACTGATATTGTCCCGGAAATTCTGAGGCTCAACAGAAGGTCTATGGTCTCAGCGGGCTCTTGGGAGCCACATTAAACTGTGCCAGTTCCGTTCCGGGTTGACGAGGGGGACTACGGTTCCGGGTCGGCGGATGGAGGAGTTACATGAATACGACAAACAATACAATATGGGAGGGTCTGAAAGTTAAGCTTGACGCGTTCAAAAACTGGCTGATACGATACTCCAAAATTGTTCTTCCTGTTATTCTGGTGGCCTGCGTTGCACTGACGATTGTGATAGCGATTCAGGCGAACAAGCGGAAAGTGGAGCAGGAGGAAACAGTAGTTGCGTCAGAGGAAAATGAAGACGAGGACGGGGCGATGGCTGCCGTGCCGGAAGTGCCGTTAGAAAAAGATGCGGTTCCGGGAATCAATGAGTTGTTTGACACCTACTATAAGGCGATGGTGGACGGCGACACAGAGACGATGGAAGAGCTGGTCTATTATATGGACGCCACGGAGATCCTGCGGGCGGCAGAGACAAGCAAATATATTGATTCTTATCCGCCTCTGGAGGTTTACACCAAGGCAGGGCCGAAGGAAGGCACCTATATTGCCTATGTCTACGCTGAGCTAAAGTTCCATGATTATGATAAACCGATTCCCGGCATGCGGACATATTATGTGTGTACCAACGAGGACGGTGAACTCTATATCAATGAGGACGGCGAGGAAAGCGACAGCGAGCTGCATTACATGCGTGAAATCCAGCTGCAGGGTGATGTAATCGACTTGAACAATAAGGCTGCCGCCGCTTACAACGATATGATCGTGGAAGATCAGTCGCTGGCGGATTTCCTTTTGGAGCTGCGCACAGAGATCGAGAAAAACGTAGGAGAGGCTCTCGCGCGTGCGGAGCAGAGCGAGGAGCCGGAAGAAGTGACAGACGAAGAGACCCCGGAGGAGCAGGAGAATGAAGCGCCGGCCGAGGTAGTGACCAAGGTAAAGACGATAGATGTAGTTAATATAAGGACTTCTGACAGCGAGACGGCGGATAAGCTCGGTAAGGCGGCTGTGGGAGACGAATTTGAACTTCTCGAAGAGAAGGGCAATGGCTGGAGTAAGATCAAGTACGAGGATGGAGAGGCTTTTATCAAGAGCGATTATCTGGAGCCTTCCGAAACCGTGGCGGCGTCTGACGCGGAACAGACCGATGACAATGAGGAAGAGGAAGCGCAGGAACAGGCGGATAACAGTGAAGATTCCACTCCTGCAAGCGGAAAGGTGAGGGTGAAAGAAACCGTCAGAATCCGCAGCGGAGCAAGCGAGAATTCCGAGAAGATAGCGACTGCTTACATGGGAGAGACCTTTGATGTGATTATGAAACAGGCTGACGGCTGGACAAAGATTAAGTACAACGGAAAAACTGCTTATGTCAAGTCAGAGTTTGTGGAGTAAAAACGGATTAAAACCGAATAAAATGGAAAGACTGGACAGATGAGGGTGCAATGCTCTCATCTGTTTTTTGCGCGGATAAGCAGAGAAGGAAGGAGGGATTTCCATGAGACATGACGACGAAATGGTTTTGAAGGAAATACAGAAAAACACGCAGATGGGAATGACGGCCATTGATACCATTCTGGACAAGATCGGAAATGATGATTTTTCCATAACACTGTCCAGACAGTCCCTGCATTATGCAGATATTCACAACCGGGCGCTGGACCAGATTCTGCAGCAGGAGGGGGAAGCGTACCGTGGCAGCCAGATCGGGGAAATGATGCTGAAAGGAAGCATACATGCGAATACGGCGTTCAATATCAGCACGGAGCATCTGGCGGAGATGATGATTCAGGGAAGCAACAGGGGGATCACCAGCATGTGGAAGAGCTTGAAACACAATGGGCTTGCCGCAGACGAAACGGTGGAACTGGCGAAAGAGCTGATGGATTTTGAGGAGAAAAGCATCGAACGGTTGAAGGAATATCTTTGAGCGGTTGATGTAAAATACAAGTTTGTATACAAGTATTTTGGTATTATTGTACAATATATGAGGGAAACGGAGCCGAAATTTTTACACTTTAATTCGTTAAACTGTCTTGTGGATTACCATACGACATACTATAATGGTACTTGGTAATGTATACAAGGAAGAAGGAGGACATAAGGCGATGTCATATGTTGATGAGGTTTACGAGTTAGTTGTAGCGAAGAATCCTGCTCAGCCCGAGTTTCATCAGGCAGTGAAGGAAGTATTGGAGTCCCTGCGTGTTGTGATCGAGGCGGATGAGGATGCATACAGAAAGGATGCGCTTTTGGAGCGTCTGACTGTCCCGGAGAGAATCGTGCAGTTCCGCGTTCCCTGGGTGGATGACAAGGGACAGGTGCAGGTGAACAACGGGTTCCGCGTGCAGTTTAACAGTGCGATTGGTCCTTACAAGGGAGGTTTGCGTTTCCATCCTTCCGTAAATCTGGGTATCATCAAATTCCTGGGCTTTGAGCAGATTTTCAAAAATTCCCTGACAGGCCTGCCTATCGGCGGCGGCAAGGGCGGTTGTGATTTTGACCCTAAGGGAAAATCCGACAGGGAAGTGATGGCGTTCTGCCAGAGCTTTATGACAGAGCTTTGTAAACATATCGGCGCGGATACCGATGTGCCTGCCGGAGATATCGGCGTCGGCGGCCGTGAAATCGGTTTTATGTTCGGACAGTATAAGAGAATCCGCAACCTGTATGAGGGCGTGCTGACCGGTAAGGGCCTTACCTACGGCGGCTCCCTTGCAAGAACAGAGGCTACTGGCTATGGTCTGTTATATCTGACAGAGGAAATGCTGAAATGTAACGGGAAGGATATCAAGGGCAAGACAATTGCAGTATCCGGCGCAGGAAACGTTGCGATTTATGCAATCCAGAAGGCTATCCAGCTGGGCGGCAAGCCTGTGACCTGTTCTGATTCCACGGGATGGATTTATGATCCCAACGGCATTGACGTGGCGACTCTGCAGGAGGTAAAGGAAGTGAAACGTGCCCGCCTGACAGAGTACGCGGCTATGCGTCCGGGTGCTGAGTACCATGAGAAGAAAAATGGAGAACACGGTGTATGGAGCGTGAAGTGTGACATTGCACTTCCCTGCGCAACCCAGAACGAGCTGGATCTGGAGGATGCTAAGATGCTTGTGGCAAACGGCTGCTTTGCGGTAGCGGAGGGTGCAAACATGCCCACTACGATGGAGGCGACAGAGTATCTGCAGAAGAACGGCGTGCTGTTCTGCCCCGGCAAGGCATCAAACGCGGGCGGTGTGGCAACTTCCGCGCTGGAGATGAGCCAGAACTCCGAGAGACTTTCCTGGACATTCGAGGAGGTAGATGCCAAGCTGCAGGGTATTATGGTAAATATCTTCCACAGTCTGGATGAGGCTTCCAAGAAGTACGGCAAGGAAGGCGACTATGTGGCAGGTGCGAATATCGCGGGCTTCTTAAAGGTAGCTGAGGCGATGAAGGCACAGGGGGTTGTGTAAGGCATATTTATTAAAAATTAGAAATCCCATATACAGGAGAAGGTGCTTGTATATGGGATTTTTTAATCCATAAAATAGATTTGATTCAATACGCTGGCAGGAGCTTTGTGGATTTTAAAGACGCCGAAGGAACTGCAGGGTAGAGTATACGCGGCAAGAAGTATGGTGGCTAAATGTATTATACCGTTTTCCTATTTGTTGGCCGGCCCGATGGCAGATAGCTGGATTCCAGCGGTTTTGCAGAGATACCCTGATGTCAGTAACGTGATGCAGACAGTTTTCCATGAAGGAAACCTGAATTTTAGATTGATCTACATAATGGCTGGAATGCTGGCCGTTATTTTTGCATTGTTGTTCTTTTCGCAAAAGGAGCTGCGCCGGCTGGATGGAGATGGAAGCGATTGGCGGTAGGATAAGGGAGGTAGTTCGGAGCGGTTGGATTTCGAGGGATCAGCGGTTATAGTGTTTGACAGATTTATCCGTACTGGTTTATAATATGCTTAACAAGGGAGCCGGAAGGTGAGTGCTGTTCACCCGACCCGGCGAAAATCTAAGTTAGGCTGTAAGAATAGCCGTTCCTAAACTTTTGACGAGAGCAGGACGGCTATTTCTTATTTTTCAGATTCAGAATTGCTACGATTAGCAAAGCTACGCTCGTAATTAGACTCAATTCCTCATATGTACTCATAATAATCACCTCCTCCGAAAGGTACTCGGATCGGGTGAGAGCATGTCCCCCGGCTCCCCGGTTAAATATACTATATTGTCAAATACTTTGTTGCCTATATAATAGCATATTTTTGGACGGAATAAAATAGAATTTTGGAGGATAAACAACATGTGTGGACATTTAGGGTTTTCCTATGTAGGACTCATATTTATGCTGATGCTGATCATCCCGAATCTGATCTGGATGAAAAAGCATCCGCACGGTTACTCGGCGGAAAAGGAAAACAGATTTTTAGCGTTATTGGAACGGGTGGGAGAGGCGTTGACGACCTGCTGTGCCCTGATCTTTTCAGACTTCAATTTGCGGCAATGGTCGAATTGGTCATGGTGGCTTGTGGCGGCGTCTGCCTTAATGGTCATGTATGAAATCTGGTGGATCAGGTACTTTAAGAGTGAGCGCAGACTTACCGACTTTTACAGCAGCCTATTAGGGATTCCCGTGGCAGGCGCCACCCTGCCGGTACTTGCCTTTTTTCTGCTTGGCGTTTACGGAAAAGTAGTGTGGATGCTGGTGGCAAGTATTATTTTGGGCATAGGGCATATCGGTATTCATCTGCAGCATCGCAGGGAGAATCCTGCTTAAACGTCATCGGTCAGTGAACGGTACACTTGATCGCACATGTGGCAGTCAGAAAGGGCCCGATGCGCATGGGAGGTATCAATGCCAAAGTAACTGCAGAGAGCCGTCTGTTTATAGCTGCCGAGATTTGGCAGTTTTTTCCGTGCAAGAGGCAAGGTGTCAATTACCCTATTTTTGACAGGAGGAAGTCCAAGATTGGAGCAGGCTCTGTTGATAAAAAGAAGGTCAAAAGATTTTACATTATGTCCTACAAGCGTGTGATTTGCAATAAAAGAGAGAAACTTTGGCAGAACCACATCTATAGGGGAGGCATCCTGTAGGGTTTCGTTCGTTATGCTGGTCAGCGAAGTTATTTTCGCCGGAATCGGGTCAGCAATGTATACATATTCTTGAAATTCAGAGGTTTGTTCGCCGTTGTGTTTGATGGCGGCAATTTCGATGATCTTGTCAGCGGTATAGCTGAGGCCGGTTGTTTCGATGTCAAGGACAACGTAAGAAGACGGCAGTGTGTCCTTTTTTCGGACAGTCCGGGTCTCTTTTTTGCGTGGCGATGTGCCGCGTGTCTTCATTTCAAGAAGACAGCTGGAGTGTATTTTGATCATGGTTCCTGCGGCGTTTATAACCAGTATGGACCAAGTTTCGAAAGTCTGGTCGTAGCCGACAATTTCGCAGGGAATGGGCACTGTGGAATTTGGAGCATAGTATTGAAAGGGCGGCAGACTGGTTTTTGTCGGGGATACTAACCCATATCTTTTTAAAAAGTCTAATTGTTCTGTTTCGCTGTGAAATTCGTTCATAATTTTTCCTCTGGTGTATGCAAATGAAATATTAGGGATCGTGTCTATCATATTAAGACATTTACGGGGGAGAATCAATATAAATTGAAAAAGCGGGAAAAGATCTTTTTGCATCAGCCATTTCCTGCCCGGTTTGCAGTTGACCCTATATCATGCTTCTTTTTGGCAGTACCCGCATTCTACGGCAGCGGCGCTGCATCTCACGGCACTTCCGTTGTCTCCCGAAAAGGAACGTGATATAATACCACTCTTAAGGAGGAGGCTATGATTACGATTGCGGTCTGTGACGACGAAAAATATATAGCGGATCAAGTCAAACAAATGGCGGCCCATTTTTTCCGGGAAAAAAATATGGAGGCATTCATTGTCTGGTTTTCGTGTGGAGAAGAATTATTACAATACGACAAAAGCATCGACATTCTTTTTCTCGACATCCAGATGAAGGGCATGGATGGCATGGAGACGGCAAGGAAACTGCGCAGCCGGAATTTTAAGGGTTTTCTCATTTTTATAACGATTTTGAAAGAGATGGTCTTCCAGTCCTTTGAAGTGCAGGCGTATGATTATCTGTTGAAACCGATTGAGGAAAAGCAGTTTACAAGGACGATGGACCGGCTGCTTGTCTCCATGAAACAGGTCAGTGAGGACAAGCTTCTTGTGCAGAAAGGCTATGAGAGAAGCATTATTTCCTTTGAGGACATTGTTTTTGCTGAAATTATAGACAGGAAGGTGTATCTGCATCTGACGTCTTCGGATGTGGTGGATTTTTATGATCGGATTGAAAATCTGGAGGCCAGGCTGGATGGCCGTTTTTTTCGATGTCATAGAAGCTATCTGATCAATCTGCAATATCTCAAAAGCTATAAAAACGGTGCGGCATATATGGAGAACGGGGAAGAAATCCCTGTTTCCCGGCTGCGCAGCAAAGAATTTTCAGGGATCATTTTACAGTATATGAAGGAATGGAGACTGTGAGATGGAAAATAATATCGACTTTTTTAACAGATATGTCATAGGAATAAGCCAGATGCTTACTGGCTTTTACTTTTATAGGAAATTTTTACAAAAAAGGGGGCGAACTTCTGTTTATCTGCTGTCTGCTGCACTTGGATGCGCCGTGATGCAGGCAGCGCCAGCGGGAAGCATTGTACAATATCTGATTTATACGCTGCTCCTTGTAATCATCGGGATTTTTATATGCCGTGCCGATTGGAAATCCGTCATTTTATATGCGGTGCTGACAGTGGAGATCATGCAGATCAGCTTTGGAATCGTCAATTCTCTGTCGGGGATTGTGCAGCCGAAGCTGTCTTACGCACATCACAATGCTTCCGCGGTGTTATCCGTACTGTTTGGAATGGTGGCCCTTGTGACGGCAGTTATCTGTTATGGTGCGTCATGCCGTTATTTTTTGTACTATGAAACGGTAGAGAAACAGTATCTTTTTATGATTCTGGTTCCGATCCTGATGATCTTTTTTATGGATGAATACATCGGTTCTATCATATACGGAAACATGACGGTCACGAATGCCGGCGGTATCATCGTAACGGTTAATCATTATCATATGCTTGTGATACAGGTTTTTGGTATGGCAAGTTTGTTCTGCCTTATGTTCGCCTATAAAAAACTGCTCCAGAATTTTCAACTGCGCACGGAGCTGTCGCTGCTGGAACAGGAGGAGCGTTCTTTCAAGCAGTATGTGGAGGAAGCGCGGGCGCGTTATGAAAAGACAAAATCGTTCCGCCACGATATAAAGAACCATATGACTGTGGTCAAAGATCTTATGCGGAACGGGGACTCGGAGGAGGCGCTTGCTTATATCGGTGATCTGGCGGAACTGACAGAGGAACTTTCCTTTCCGTGCAGCACAGGCAGCCCGGTGGCGGATATTCTGCTTGGGAACAAGCTGGGGATTGCCAAAAGTATAGGGATTGCCGTCGACTGTTCTCTGATTCTGCCGTATCCGTGCCCGGTGCGCGATATTGACTTTGGCATTATTCTCTCAAACGCTTTGGACAACGCCATCCGGGCGTGCCGCGATATAAATGGCGGTGCGGAGACATATATCCGTGTGTCGGGACGTATCCAGGGAGATTTTGTATTGATGGAAGTGGAGAATAGTTTTCAGGAAAAGGGGCGGGCCGGAGAGGGGACGGGCCTGTCAAATATCAGGGCGGTAACGGAAAAGTATCAGGGAGCAATGAGCATCAAAACACAGGGCGGCTCTTTTATTCTAAGCGTGCTGCTTGTCATTCCACGGCATACAGAGAGCATCCCACGGCAAATCGGTTAAATCTCTTTTTTTCTTGTCGAAATGGATAGTGAGATTCAGCAGATACGATGCTGTGGAGAAAAGGAGGATTGGCATATGGCAATGGAAATCAGCGTAAAAGGGAGCATCTACAAGACCGATTATGCGGATCGAATGCAGGCACAGCGGGAGGAGGCAGCGAAAGCCGAAAACGGCCGGAATGCGGAAAAGGCGACAAAATCCGAAAGCAGTCAGAGTGAAGAAAAGGCATCAAACCAGAACCGCACGCCGCATGATGCGTATATCAGCAGCGAAAAGTCGGGGGAAAAGCCAAACGGCCTGTACTATGTAGGGCAGGACGAGAACGGTAACAAAAAAGTTTATTTTAACGATCCGAAGAAGGAGGGTTCCGAAAAGGAGGGAGGCAGCAAATCCCCCAAAGTAAATGCAGATGCCCCGAACAATGGCGGGGAGAAATACACTGCGAACACGGATAAGGTGGAGCGGGAAATCCGGGAACTGAAGGAGAAGAAGAAAAAGCTGGAACAGCAGCTCAAGGCAGCTTCCGGGGATGAAAAGAAAACGAAGGAGCTGGAGAACAAACTGGCACAGGTGGAGCGGGAGCTGAGTCAGAAGGACACGGACACATACAGGAAGCAGAACACTGAGTTTACAGATCAGTAAGGATAAGAGCGTGTAAAATGCGGGGAAGCGTTTGCCGGTCGCATACCGGGGAGCGCTTTTCTGTGTTTTGCGTTCTGCCAGGATCCTTTCTATTGACATGGAACAGAAGAGTGATATATTTATGACATAAAAGGAACGTTTACTTTTGAATGGAGGTCGTGAAGCGTGGAACACACCATACTTTTGCTGGAGGATGATGCAGACTTAATTGACGGGCTGATGTATTCCCTGAATAGAGAAGGTTATATCGTAGATGTGGTGCAGACAGTCAAAACAGCTTATGTCCGTCTGGAAACACGGTCATACAGTCTTTTGCTGCTGGATGTCACTCTGCCCGACGGAAACGGCGTGGACGTGTGCCGCCGGGTGCGGGAACAGGGAAGCAGGACACCGATTATCTTTCTGACGGCGATGGATGATGAGGTAAATGTGATACGAGGGCTGGACAGCGGCGCAGATGACTATATCACGAAGCCTTTTAAGCTGGGGGAACTGTGCTCCAGAATCCGGGCGCTGCTGCGACGGAGCGGACTCAGTGATGGAAGTGTGGAGAATCGGCTTTTTTCAGGACCGTTATCCATTGACCTGTTTGGGGGTGGAGCGTTCTTGGACAATCGTCCGCTGTCTCTGACCAATGCGGAATATCGGCTACTTTGCCTGCTTGTCCGAAACGCAGGGCAGACAGTTTTAAGGAACACGATTCTGGATGCGCTGTGGGATGGGAACGGTAACTTTGTGGATGACAATACGCTCTCTGTCTATATCCGCAGACTGCGTGAAAAGATAGAGGAAGACCCGTCCAATCCGGCGCATCTGCTGACGGTGCGGGGATTCGGGTATACATGGCGGAAATAGGGCGCACTTTTGTGTCGGGGCAAAGGGAAAGGAATGGTGGTTTGTATGAGCGTTTTGCATGATCGACAAAGCCGGCAGTATGTCACATGTGTGATTGGCATCGTTGGTTCTTTTGTATTAGTGATCCTCTTTCTAGCCTGGTTTCACGGAAAAGAGACACAGAGCCTTCTTTTTGAAAGAGAGAGGACTATGAGCTCATCTTTGATGGAGCAGGGAATTTCCCCAGCCATGATTGCCAGTGCGATTAAAAATGTGGAATCAACCAGAGAGGGGGCTGCACTGCTTAAGAAGATTGGGCACACGGAAACTGCTTCTGTCAGGCTTTTTCCAGACATAGACAGATCGGTGCGGGCATTTGCAGGGATTGCAGCTGGTATGGCAGTTCTTCCGGCTGTTACGCTGATAGTGATGTCCATTCATTTTGTGTGGAAACGGGAGAAGATGTACCGGCAGGCCGAAAGTATCATATCTCAATTTTCCGAAGGGAATTTTGAAAGGCATCTGCCGCAGAACGCAGAAGGCAGTATTTACCAGTTGTTTTCGGCGGTGGAAGAGCTGGCTGTTGCGCTGAGGGCTCAGAGCAGGAAAGAACAGCAGATGAAAGCCTTTTTAAAAGACACGATTTCGGATATCTCTCATCAGCTAAAAACACCTCTGGCGTCCCTGCATATGTACACGGAAATCATTGCGGAGGAACCGGGGCATAAAGAGATCGTGGAGCGGTTTTCAGAAAAAACCATGCAGTCTCTGGAACGGATCGAACAGCTTGTGCAGGCGCTGCTCAAAGTGAGCCGTATCGATGCGGGCAGCATCGTTTTCCATAAGGAATGGCATTCGGCCCTGGCCTTGGCTGAAAGCGCAGCGGCGGATTTGTCTGTGAGAGCGCAGAAGGAAGGAAAGAAGCTTATTGTGGAGGGGGATCCGGCACAGATGCTTTTGTGCGATGAACCCTGGACAAGGGAGGCGGTTGCCAATCTGATAAAGAATGCGCTGGACCATACGGCTGAGGGGGGTGTGGTTACGGTTTCCTGGGAGTGTTCGCCGGCAGTGTTTCGCATGACGGTGTCAGATGATGGATGCGGTATCGCGGAGGAGGACATTTACCATGTATTCAAACGGTTTTACAGAAGCAAAAGAGATGGCGGCAGGCAGGGGATCGGTCTGGGTCTGCCTCTCGCAAAGTCTATTGTGGAAGGGCAGGACGGAATCCTTTCTGTGAGCAGTACGCCTGGAGAGGGGGCTGTTTTTACCATTACTTTTCTTTCAAATTTGTAAGGTTCCATTCATGGGATTGTAAGCTGATCCTGTTATCCTAAAGAAAAAGCTTGATCAAGAAGAAAGCGGAGGAGGTTCAGTCATACAATGGAAATTATGGAAGTACAAGATTTGTGTAAAACTTACGGAGAGGGCGAAGCAAAAGTGGATGCCTTAAAGCATGTCTCCTTTTTCCTTCACAAAGGGGAGTTTGCGGCGGTGGTCGGGGAGTCTGGCTCTGGCAAAAGCACCCTCCTGAACTGCATTGGCGCACTGGATGAACCGACTGGCGGAAAGATTCTGATAGACGGGCAGAATCTGTTTGGCATGGGGGAGGAGGAGCGCACTGTTTTCAGACGGCGTAACATTGGCTTTATCTTTCAGTCTTTTCATCTGATCCCGGAACTCAACGTGGAGCAAAACATTATTTTTCCCCTGTTACTGGATTATAAGAAGCCGGATTTTGGACAGGTGGATCAGATTCTGGAAGTGCTGGGACTGCAGGAGCGGAGAAGGCATCTGCCGGGACAGCTTTCCGGCGGGCAGCAGCAGAGAGTGGCGATAGGGAGAGCCCTGATTACAAAGCCGAAACTGATTCTGGCGGATGAACCGACCGGCAATCTTGACAGAAAAAACAGCAGGGAAGTGATGGCGCTTTTAGCAAAGGCATCCAGACAGTATCAGCAGACTATTTTAATGATAACGCATAATCCGAATCTGATATCTTCGGTAGACCGTGTCATGCAGGTGTCGGATGGCATTTTGACGGATCTGGGAGGGCATGTCAATGAAAAATTATCTTGATCTGATTCCCATTTCGGCGAAAATTCATCGAAGACAGACCCGTATGACAAGATGGTGTATTGTGATATCTGTATTTTTGATCTCCGCTATTTTTGGTATGGCGGATATGTTTCTGCAAAGTCAGAAAAAGCTGGCTATTATGACGGATGGCGCGTGGCACGTTATGTTCCGGGAAGTGGATGAAGAGCAGATGGCACTGCTTGCCGCAAGGCCGGAAGTGAAGACGGTAAGCCGATATGCGGTCACAAATTATAGACTGGACATGGGTTATGAGACAGGGGGTGTGCCGACAGTCCTGTGCGGGTTTGATGAGACATTTTTTGAACTATATCCGGCAGTCAGACTGCTTGACGGCATTTACCCAAAAGAAAAAGGCGAGGCGCTCGTGACAGAGGGCATGCGGAAGCGGCAGGGACTTTCACCCGGAGACTTGGTGGAGGTAGTGACGCCTGACGGTTCCCTGTCTCTTCGCATCAGCGGTATTGTAGAGGACACATCCATGATGCTGCAAACGGACGCTTTCGGTGTTTTTATGAGTACGGATACTTATCTGTCCTATTTCCGGGACGTGACGCTGCAGGAGGATTTTGCTTATTATGTGGAGTTTGTACCCCATTGCAGGATACAGAAGGCGATAGAAGAGATCTGCGGGGAACTGCACATTTCCAAGGAGCAGGTCAGCGAAAATGCCAGACTGATGGGTTCGATGATGCAGAGCAGTGATCAATACATTATGGTTCTCTATCTGACTGCTTTTCTTCTGGCGGCGATGGTGGCGGTTTCTGGCATGATGATGATTCTGGGAAGTATGAACAGTAATGTGGCACAGCGGACAGAATTTTTCGGGATGATGCGGTGTCTGGGTGCGACGGGAAAGCAGGTGCGGCGCTATGTGCGGGCAGAAGGGCTTTTTTGGTGCTTTAGATCAGTTCCGCAAGGGCTTGCCTTCAGCGTGGTGATGGTGTGGGGGCTGTGCCGTATGTTA
Source organism: uncultured Lachnospiraceae bacterium (assembly GCA_910579285.1). GTDB lineage: Bacteria > Bacillota > Clostridia > Lachnospirales > Lachnospiraceae > UBA3282. Next base: position 20,855 of record CAJTTT010000003.1, read on the forward strand.
AAGGTGATAACGCCCACCTGGTTTGGGGAAATGCCGGGATGGGGGATCAGTCTGCCCGGTCTGATCTTCGGGACGTTGATCGGCCTGGTTACGGTGCTTGCGGCAAGCCGTACGCCGGCCCGCAAAGCCTCGGAGGTTTCGCCCTTGACAGCAGTATCTGGGAATGCATCCCCGGTGTCAGCCGGGAAAGGCGCAGTGTATACTGGGCGCTTGCATGTGGAGACGGCGCTTGGACTGCATCATGCGGCGGGAAGCAGGAAGAATCTGATTTTACTGACCTCATCCTTCGCCTTAAGCATTATTCTGTTTCTGGGTTTCGGCATAGGGGTTGATTTTATGAAACATGCTATTGTGACACTGCGGCCCTACACGCCGGATGTGGCTGTTGTCAGTCCTGATAATTCCTGTGCCATACCCCGATCACTGTATAGGGAGCTGCAGGAAAATGAAGATATCAGGCGGGTTTTCGGCCGTAGTTTTGCCTATGATCTGCAGGCGGAAGTGGGAGGCGTGGAAAAAACAGTCATGCTGGTTTCCTATGAGACATACCAGTTTGACTGGGCGGCGGGCGATCTGCGGCAGGGAGATTTAGAGCATGTCAGAGACGGAAGCGGCGTTCTTCTGGTGGAAAAGCCAGGATTTGCGGCAGATACCGGCGATGAGATCACGCTGGAGACCTCGCAGGGCACACAGCAGGTAACGGTGGCCGGGATCCTAAAGAATGCGCCATTTGACGGCGGGGAAGATGTGGGTACGCTGATCTGCTCAGAAGGGTTGTTCCGGGAGCTGACAGGAGAGAATGGCTATACGATTCTGGATATCCAACTGCGGGACAGATCAGATGACGCAGTGGAAAAGATACGCAGTACGGTGAAAGAGGCGTACAGCTTTTCTGACAGCCGGGCCCACAATCGGGAAATGCGGGCAGTTTACTTTTCCTTTGCCCTGTTTGTTTATGGGTTCCTGGCGGTAGTTGCGCTGATTGCCGCTTTCCATATCATCAACAGCGTTGGCATGAGCGTATCTGCGCGTATTCGGCAGTATGGAGCCATGAGAGCCATCGGAATCAGTATAAGGCAGTTACAAACGATGGTTGCTGTGGAGACGCTCACTTATCTGTTTGGCGGCCTGGCAGAAGGTCTGCTGCTTGGTCTGCCCCTTCATTACTGCCTGTACCGGCAGGTGATTACCACAAGATGGGGGGATGCATGGGTCCTTCCGCTTGCGGAATGTCTCGTTATTGCGACGGTGATGACTGCTTCGGGGGCAGCAGCCTTGAACGGGCCGATACGAAAAATGCGGAAGATGTCGGTGGTAGACACGATCAGTATGTAAGAGTTGCGTGAGCGACGAAAATGATGAAAGGAAAATCATTTGTCTGTGGGCAGATGGTTTTCTTTTTTTGGCGAGTATTGACAAACAGTTATTTCTGCACTAAAATAGTTCGAAATTGAAATATTCAATTTTGTATAAATGAGAAAGGGGAGTCATATGAAAACGAGTATTAAGATGGCGCGCAATCTTTTACAGGCATACAGCGAAAGGTGTAAACCGCTTTGTCAAGAAATGGGGATCCCGCAGACCGCATTTGACATTCTGTTGTTTTTGGCCAATAATCCCGGTTTCGACACGGCCCGGGATATTGTTGAGACAAGATATATCAAGGCGAATCTGGTGTCCGTGAACGTGGACAGTCTTGTGAGAGAAGGGTATCTGCAAAGGGAGAAAAGCCCCGGTGACAGGAGAAAGGTCAGGCTTGTATGCACGGAAAAAGCCCGGCCCATTGTGGAGAGGGGCAGGCAGCTTCAGGAACACTTTACGGACGAGCTGTTTCAGAATGTGGATGAACGGCTGAAGGCTGATTTTTTCCGTGTTCTTAGCATGATGGAGACAAACCTTAAGACAATGAGGGAAGGACGGGATTAAGATGAACTGGTTATGGATGATTGTGGTCACATTTTTTGCGGGAATGGGAGCAGGTTTGGGGACAGGATTTGCCGGGTTGAGTGCGGCGGCCGTCATCAGTCCCATGCTGATTACCTTTCTGGGCATGGATGCTTATATGGCGGTGGGGATTGCCCTGTCCTCAGATGTGCTGGCCAGTGCAGCGTCGGCGTACACTTATGGGAAGAACAGGAATCTGGATGTCAGAAACGGTCTCATTATGATGGGCAGTGTGCTGACTTTTACTGTGGTTGGAAGTTATGCGGCGAGCCTTCTTCCATCGACAGCGATGGGCGGTTTTTCCGTGTTTATGACATTTTTGCTGGGCGTTAAGTTTATCCTGAAACCCGTGATGACTACGAAGGAAGCGATGGGAGAGACCGCGGCGGGGAAGCGGGCGGTGCAGTCTCTCACAGCAGGTGTGATAATCGGCTTTATATGCGGTTTTATCGGTGCGGGCGGCGGCATGATGATGCTCTTAATTTTGACATCGGTCCTGCATTATGAATTGAAGACGGCGGTCGGCACCAGTGTATTTATTATGGCCTTTACCGCCTTTACAGGAGCGGTGTCCCACTTTGCCATAGGAGGAATGCCGGACTGGCCGGTGTGGATGCTGTGCGTGATCTTTACGTTTATCTGGGCGAGGATCGCGGCGGTTTTCGCCAATAAGGCACAACCAAGGACGCTGAACCGGGCAACGGGCATTGTGCTGGTGGCGCTTGGGGTTGTGGTGATGGGATTTCAGTTTTTGACCCGGGCGGCATAGAGCCGTGCAGGTTTGGGGTTGACAGCATTTGGGAAAGTGTGCAAGACGAGAGCAAGCACTTGCGTGTGGCTGCGGGAGAGCGGCCGAATGGGAGAGACATGGACGAGACAAGCCGGAAGATTATTGATGCGACGATGTCCTTGGTTCGCGACAAAGGCTATGTTGCAACGACGACAAAGGATATCGCACGTTTGGCGGAGGTGAATGAGTGCACGCTGTTCCGCAAGTTTGAGAATAAGAAGGATATCGTTATGGATGGACTGGCACAGGAAAAATGGCGTGCCAATGTGAATGCGGCGGTCTTTCAGCATTTGAAGTGGGAGCTGCAGCCGGATCTGGAACTGTTTATGAACGCCTATATGGAGAGAATCACACTCGATTTTGTAAATCTGTCCATCGGCCTGCGGGCGCCCCAGCTCTATGCCGATACAACTCCCATGATTATGAAGGTTCCCCAGACATTTCTGGAGGCTTTGACAGACTATCTGAAAAAGATGGCGGAGCTTGGTAAAATCGCGGAAACAGATTTTGCAAGTATGGTTATGACCATATTTTCTTCCACTTTTGGCTATACTTTTTTAAAAGCATCCTTCGGGCAGGCGCTTTCCAAGGTGGAGCAGGAAACATTTATCAGAAACAGTGTGGAACTGTTTGTGGAGGGAATTGCGAAGGGGTAAATCAAGATAAGAGAATGCGAAGTATTCTCTGAGCCGCCGCGGCCGGGCGGCGGTATTTTTTAAAGCTTATGCAAGTAAGCACTTGTGTGGATGGCATAAATAGGATATTCCATATTCTATTAACAGTGACTACTCAAAATACCATATTTATGTGTTGTTAATGTGTACTACATGTCGTAAATGTTGCTTTCCACTCAAAGCTAGTAAAATCACCACGATAAAAGACTTTAATAAAAAGGCGACTCAGTAAATTAAATAGTATTGGAATGTTTAAGGATTTATACATCCTTTACCAATGCGTTAGAGTTTGAAAAAATGTAATTTATATATACAATTCTCAGTGCTTATGGTATGATTATAGTAATGTAGATTGTTTCATAAGAGGTGATTTATTATGACGATGGACTTATTTTTGAATGATTATTATAAACTGCTAAAGCTGTTGTATAACAATCAGACAATCGTACTTGATAAAAAAGTTGTTCCTTTGACGCAGATGGAGATATGCGCTGTTCTTAATATGTCAAAGGTAAAGGTCAATACAATTTTTGTTGAACTTCAAAAGGAAAATCTGCTTATTCAGGAAACAAGGGGAAAGTACAGTCTAACGGACAAGGCAGAAACTATAATTGAAGGTATAGGTAAAATAGAGAACAAATTAACGGGGGTTTAGAGTATGGCATTTAATGAAAACAGCAGGGTAAAGATTCCCGGATTGCTTCATTTCCTTAGAATTGGATACATATATCAAAGTAAAAGAAATATGGACATTAGGTCACACAATAATATTTTTGCGGATGTGTTTAAGCAGTCAATCAGAAATATCAATGGAAAAAATTATTCAGATGAATGTTTAGAAGAAGCGATTAAAGAAATAGAAATTACTACGGAAAATAGAAAAGATAAAGGTCAGGCATTTTATGACAGGATGAAAACATATAGCGATATGATGTTAGTTGACTTTGAGAAACCATTGAGGAATGATTTCCGTGTTGTGTCGGAATTGACTTTCAAAGGTGAAAGAAATGTGAAATTTCGCCCTGACATTACCATACTTGTAAATGGAATACCGTTAGGATTTGTTGAGGTGAAAAAACCCAATAATGTGAATGGCATACAAGCAGAGTTTGAAAGAATGAAAAAGGAGAGACTCTGCAAGGATGAACTTGTGCCTTTTTTCAATCAGTTTCAAGTTTTGGGATTTACGAATAATCAAAATTATGATGATGAAGCCAGAATGAAGAAACAAGGCAGTTATTATTCTACTCCCAATGGTACTTCGGTAGCGTATAACCATTTTAGAGAAGAGCAGGAGATTGCTGTAAGTGAATTTATTTCAGATGAAGATATAGATACTGTGCTGTCCGACAATAATATGATGTCGATAAAAAATGACGCAGAGTTTAAGCAAAACATGAAAACAGATACTTTTGCCAATAGATTTATTACGTCTGTATTTTCACCAGAAAGGCTTATTTTTTTCATCAGATATGGGATTGCATATGTGAACAGTCCAGTTGATGGATTTAATAAACATATCATCAGGTATCCACAGTATTTTGCATTGCAGGCATTATTGGCAGATTTAAAGGCGGGCATAAAAAGAGGGGTTCTTTGGCATACACAAGGCTCTGGAAAAACAGCTTTTTCATATTTCGCAACAAATGTATTGAGGGACTATTATCAGACAAAGAAGATTATCACAAAATTCTATTTTGTGGTAGACAGACTTGACCTTTTACGACAGGCAAAAATGGAATTTGAAGCCAGAGGCATGACTATAGCGCAGATAGAAAGTAAGGCAGATTTTATTACCAATATACAATCTCCTGTAGTTATGGATGGCTCAAGCCAGCGGGGTACATATAAAGAAACAATGAATGTTGTAAATATTCAGAAGTTTTCAGATGAATCAACAGTTGTTCCTGATGCCGACACAGTTATTCAAAGAATTTACTTTCTTGATGAAGTACATAGGGGATATAAGGAGAAAGGTACTTTTCTGGGAAATCTGTTAGGAGCAGATCCTAATGGTATTTTCATCGGCTTAACAGGAACGCCGATTATTGATGATAAGCCAGATGAAAATGGAAGAAAACGCATAAAGAAAAAATTTAAAACAACAGATTTGTTTTGTAAGTACATACATAAATACTACTATGATAAGAGCATTAAGGATGGATATACCCTGAAAATCAAAAAAGAAAATATTGATACAAAATTTAGGACAGACTTACGAGCCATGCTGAATATTAAAGATGATGAATCTATATCTGTTGAGCAGTGGAAAGCAGCGACAAGGACACCAGAATATGTAGATCAGTTGTGCCAATATATAGTAAATGATTTTTCGATTTTTGAAGATACATACCATGATGATTCTATGGGATTTATGGTTGTTTCTACATCAACGAAACAGGCAAAAGAAATACAGAAATGGTTTGAAAATAATTCTGATATTCCGACTGCATTAGTTCTTTGTAATGAAGATGATAATAAAAGCAAACAAGAGTATTTCAGAGGAAAAAGAGATAATGCGACTGGTGAAACCATCATCAAATACAAAGGTGTGGTTGTATATGATATGCTTTTAACAGGATTTGATGCGCCGAGATTAAAAAGACTTTATTTGCTTAGGACTGTAAAAGAGCATAATCTATTACAAACACTTGCTAGAGTGAACAGACCATATAAAACCATGAATTATGGGTATGTTGTTGATTTTGTTGACATTACAGAAGAATATGAGGAAACAAACAGAAGATATCTTGAAGAATTGCGTGCTGATTTAGCGGATGAAGATGGAAATTCTAATACAGAAGATATTTTTGTAGATGTTGATGCTGCAAAGAAAGGAATTGCCCATTTAGAGAATACGCTGTTTGCCTATATGGGAAATATAGAAAATAATTTAGAATCATTCAGAATGCAGATTGAACCATTGGGTGAAAAGACGGTGAGAGCCATTCATGCAGCTCTGGTTGAATATAGGGAGTGCTACAACGAATTAAAAATGTCACATGAGGATGTAAGCAATATCCCTATTGACAGGCTGGATATGGCACGCCATGAAGCAGCACACAGAATTGATATTCTTGTGGCTGAACGTTTACTGGAAAGCGATGATCCAGAGAGCGAATCAATAGATTTTACAGATTTAATTGTGGAATTTTTGAAGAGTGGGGAAATTGATTTAGACTTTACTTCTGAAGATGATTTGCTGGACATTATAGGGAAATTTAATAATGCAAAGTCCTCAAATACTGATAAGAAAGACCCTTTGTTCCAGGATATTTATAATCGTTACAAGCAAGCTATCAAGGACTTTAAATGTGACGTGGCAACAACAGTGAAAATTAAAGAGTTTAAGGATTCCATAAATTCGTTGACTAAAGAAATGCAAAATCTTAATGAGAATAATAATAGCTTAACAAACAGATACCAGGGCAGTGAAGAATACATGCGGATTCATAAACGCATTGTTGAAAATTATTCAGAGAATCTGAATGATGTTGCGACTTATAAAGTTATGGTTGATATAATTGCTGCGATTGATGATTTGTTAGGACATATGGCAAATCCGTCCCAAAATGTTGTTAAAAGAGATTTATGTAGGCCTGTTAGAGATTCTTTGAAAAAACAAGGGTTTACAGATGTGTCAAAGCGACAGGTAGAAAACATTATTTACATTTTTATAGATGATAAATTTACCGACTAAAGTGGAGGATATCATGGGATACGAGGAATACCTGAATAGTATTAAGAAGATGATTGACGATTTAAAAGCAATGACTGCTGATTTAGGACTTGCTAATACTGGCGATGAGTATAAAGTCATTTCAGAGCTTTTTACATACAAATTCTTAAATGACAAATTGTTATATTCTTATGAGAATAGAGATGATAAATCAGAGAGTTTTGATGAATATATTGATTTTGCCGATTCACAGATTGCAAGTATTGAGGAACAGTATTTGTTAAATAACCTTTTTCAGCGAAGCAACGAAAAAGATTTTCATAAAACATTTGATAAAGCTATGATTGCTGTTAGTGATAGAAACCAAGATGTATATTCTATTGAAACAAGTACAGGGTCAAAGAAGCCTTTATTTGAACCATTAAGTGCATATTTGCGTGACCCAGACAAGGAGAATGAACTTGCTAAACGTGCAATAAATATTCTGTGCAAGTATAACTTTGGAGATATTTATAATAAGGGATGGGATTATTTTTCATCTGTGTTTGAGTATTTGATTAAGGATTTTAATAAAGATTCTGGAAAATATGCGGAATATTATACTCCTGCATCGGCAGGAGCAATTATGGCAGATATTCTTTATAATGATACGCCAGTTGACAATGTCACTCTTTACGACCCCGCTGCAGGTTCTGGAACGTTACTTTTATCTATGGCGGATAAAATTGGGACAAGGAATTGTACTCTTTATAGTCAAGACAGAGCGCAGAAGTCGACACAATTTTTGCGTGTCAATCTGATTCTGAATAATTTGGCACATTCCCTTGAAAATGTTGTAGAGGGAAATACGATGATAGCACCTGCTCATTTAAAGGGAGATAAAATACAACAGTTTGATTTTATCGTTTCCAATCCACCATTTAATGTAGATTTTTCGGCAGATGTTGAAACAATGAAAGTTGATAAATACGGAAGATTTTTTGCAGGCATACCTAATATCCCGCCGAAGGACAAGTCTGATATGGCAATTTATTTGTGCTTTTTGCAGCATATACTATCATCTTTAAATGACAAGGGTAAAGCGGCGGTTGTTGTTCCTGCTGGTTTTTTGACAGTAAGCAGACGTACTTCTAAAATTGCATATATGATAAGAGAAAAAATAACAGATAAAAACTGGCTAAGGGGTGTCATTTCAATGCCAAGTAATATCTTTGCCACTACAGGAACCAATGTATCTATTTTGTTTATTGATAAGACACGAACAAAAGAAGATAAAGATGTTATTCTGATTGACGCATCTAAGCTAGGAGATAAAGTTAAATTAGATGATGGGCAAAGGACAATTTTATCATCGGATGATGAAAAATATATTATAGATGTTTTTAAGAAAAAGAAAAAGATTGATAATTTTTCCGTTGTTGTATCAAACGAAAGAATCAAACAGCGGAAATATTCATACAGTGCAGGGCATTATTTTGACCTAAAAGTTGAATTTGAAGAAATTTCAGATGAAGAATTTTCAGAAAAAATTTCCACATACTCTACAAATTTAGATAATTACTTTGCCATAGGAAATAAACTTGAAAAAGAAATCAAACAATGGATTGAGGTATTCAAACATGAGTAACATTGTAAGATTAAAGGACTTATGTATAGGGCATGGAGAATATGGAATTGCTGCCGCAGGTGAACCATACAGTGAAGATAAGTATAGATATTTAAGAATAACAGATATTTCAGACTATGGAGAATTACTTGATTCGGAGAAAAAATCTATATCATGTGATGGATGTGAAAACTATTTTTTGGAAGAAAATGATATTGTATTTGCACGAACAGGAAATTCAACTGGCAGGGCTTTCCTTTATGAATCAAGATATGGGAGGTTAGTATATGCAGGATTCCTTATTAAATTCCATTTAGATGATAAAAAAGTGAATCCCAAATATGTAAAGTATTATACTATATCAGATATTTATAAAAAGTGGATTACTTATAATCCAGACGGAAGTACAAGAGGGAATATGAACGCTGATGATTTGGCGGAAATACCTGTTATATTGCCGCCCAGGGAGTTTCAAGATAAAATCGTTGGTTTATTAGAACCTATATTTTTGAAAGTTGAGAACAATAATAAGACGATTGAGGAATTGGAGAGATTTGCTAATACTATCTTTCAATATTGGTTCCTTCAATATAATTTTCCAGATGATGATGGAAAACCTTATCAATCGTCTGGTGGGGAAATGGTGTGGAATAAGAAACTTAATAGAAAAATCCCTGTGGGATGGAAAGTCAAAGAATTAAAAGAGTTTTTTACATCAGGGCGAGGTGTATCATATACTTCTGCTGAAATTGATAATGGTGGAGTTCCAATGATAAATCTGGCGTCATTTAGTCCTGATGGAAGTTATAAAGTTGATGGGCTGAAAACATATTCTGGAAATTATACAGTAGATAAGATGCTAAAACCTTATGATTTGATTATGTGTAATACTCAGCAAACTGCTATTGACTATGAAAAGGATATTATCGGCAAGACGCTTTTAGTTCCTGATATTTTCGAGGGTGATATTATATCTTCTCATCATGTTACAACATTAAAGGTAAAAAATCAGAATATGAAATTTTGGCTAAACAGGCTTTTTAATACACATTTCTTTCACGAATATGCAGCGCATAATACAAATGGAACAAATATATTAGGGCTTATTTTTGATGGGATAGAATTATGTGTGATGGATATTCCAGATGAGCGTGTATTAAAGTCATTCGCAGATTTTTCTTTAGCAATAGAAAGAGAAAAAAGCAAAATTTTTCTTGAAAATAAGGAACTTACATCAATGAGAGATTTTTATTTACCGTTGTTGATTAGCGAGCAATTACAATGTAAACAGTAATTTTTTGTATGATGTTTATTGAGTGAGGATTAATCAAATGTTGGAAGTATTTTTAAAGGTGATGGACAAAATACATATTAAAGAAATAGCCTTTTCTGTATTAGTTGTCTGCGGAATTATTTTGTTTGTCCCAGATACTTTTATGGAGACATTAGGGTTATTCTTGTGGCGGGATAAATATAGAAGCTTGGTGGGACTGATATTTTTATTCTGTTTAACATGTTGCATAGTATGGCTTTTCATTTATTTGAAAAGAGAAATAAGCCACGGGAACTTGCGGTTAAGGAGAGTAACAAGGAAATATTTAAAGAGTCTTATATCGACAGAGGAGAAAAATTTTTTGATTGAAAATTATTATGACCCTACAATGAAAGAGTTTTCTAATATGGCGAGAGTTGATTTAACTAGCGGAAATGTTGTTTCATTATCAGTAGCACATATAATTTATACGGGTAACAGAATGGGTCATGGACCTACTAATTGGTCATATAATTTACAACCTAGTGTTAGGATGTATCTTAATAAAGCTGTTCGCAAAAAGAAAATTGTTGTAGACAAAGATGGATATACATGGAATTTATGATTATAAGGCTTGTTTAAAATAGAAACAAATACAAAACACCTGTAACGACAGAAGTGGTTAAAATTAATAAAAGACTTTTCATATACAATTTCCTCAAAATTGTTTTAACGGGGCAAAAAAAAGAAGATTCTGAAAAGAAAATCCAGAAGCAGGTAGCGAAGTACGAAAGAGATTTAAGGTACGGCGGAATTGATTGTAATGGAAATTTTACGCGTCTACATAATAGAAATGAAATATATTACTAACGATATCTGCTTTTTAACAATTTACAGAAATAATGGAGGATATTATTTTGGAACCAGCAGAAGCATGGAATGTAATCATTTTATTGGTACAGGCAGCAATACTTATATGGCAAGTAATTTTAAGTAAGCAAATTCATAAGCAAACGATATCAAAAGAAAAAGGCTATTTTATTATTGATAGGACAAATGCTATCGTGCCAGAAGAAAATAGAAACGATGTTGCTGGAATATTTAATCTGAAAAGTAAAAATGGAATTAGGTTTTATGTGTCAGGAAATGCCGATGTTATTGTTTGTGATTCAGGGTATTCAATAAATGGCATTGTCCGTAAAAATTATGCAACACCAAGTGATGCCTATTTTACATTAGATGATAGATTCAATAAGTTCATTATTGAAATAGAAATTTCTGATAATGAGGAAAAGCAAAAACAGCTTGATTTTGAATTTGTTTTTAAACTTAAAAATGCCATTGGATATAAATATGCGGAGAAAATAGATGTAACATTTGAGAAAATGGAAGGCGGCGCTTCTATATGGGGAATTAGGAAATACAATACAATGTTTTTAAAATGGAATCAGGTAAAATAAAATGAAAGCAGAAAGACAATGGGTAAATTAGATGTTATTGAAATGCACAGGAATTGTTTAGATTTTCTTTTAAAATGGCAGTTAGAACATGAAGATTTTTACTTTGTGCCTAGAAAATAAATAACAACGGCAGGCGTGATAAAGGCATGTACTTTCGTGGTAATGATGATTATATTGTGATTTCATTCTGGAATAAAACAGATGTAGTTGACAAGATTTATCTGATTAATTGGGATTGCAATACATCAGGAGAAGTATCTATTACCCTGTCTTGTCGGAATGACCCCAAGAAGTTGCCTTATATTCTTGCGATTAAAGATATGATAGAGGACACGGGCAAGAAGTTTGAGCAATTTTCGCCAAATAAAAATAAATGGAAATGGTATTATCCTGCGGATATGACTTACATAGAAACTCTGGAGGATTTTATTACGCATGAGAAACCTATGATTGATAAGTACCTGCTTGAACACCCTGAAAGCGACATACCTTTAGCAGACACGGAGATTGATGATAAGTATGTAAAAACAATTTCTGGGTATTATGACCATGTTACAGATATTTTAATACAGAAGAAAGCAGGGAATGTGGAAGCAGTCAAGTCTGAATATATAATGACGCTGAAGCATAACAACCTTTCAAATGAGATGGTGAAGTATTTGAAATGTAAAGGCTATACTGATGTTGTTACAGATAAGGACTTTGTTGATATTCAGGCTGTAGACCCACAGGGTAATAAGATATATTTTGAATTGAAAACAGCGGACACTGTAAAACTGGCTATAAGGCAGGCATTGGGGCAGCTTTTGGAATACAATCATTACCCAAACAAAAATAATGCCGACAAACTTATAATTGTGACAGCATTGGAAATTACTCAACAGGATATGCAATATCTGATAGGGATGCGGAGCAGATATAATATTCCAGTATATTACCAACAATTTGATATGGATAAAAAATTATTGTCAAAAGAGTATTAAAGAGAATGTTCATATTAAAAGAATGTTATAATGAAGACGCTACAAAAATATAGGTCAGGGAAGGAGGATTCAGATATGAGCAAATGTTCTGGTAATACACACAGCCAGTCACAGATGAACTATCATGCGAATCAAGGCAATCCAAACAACAGGGCGCATGTGGTTAGTGCTAATAATCGTTCAAATCAATGCAACCCCAATAATAGCGCTTACCATTCCAGCCGTAGCGGCGGAAAGTAAATGAAGAAATGTAATTTCCCGACAGAGAGGTGTCCCGCTTACATCACGGATTTCATCAGTCTGGCAGTGTGCTATGGGGCGAAGGGAATCCGTGTGACAAAAGAGGAAGAAAGCGCGGCCGCCCTGGAGACGGCGAGACATACGGATAAAGTGCCTACCATCATTGAGTTTATCATAGAACAGGAGGCAGATGTATGGCCGATTATCCCGTCGGGCAGGGGGCTGGAGGAGATGCTTGCAGCGGAGGAGATATGCCGCCTAAAGAATTAGGAGGAGCGGCCCAAACACAGAGGCCGCATGCCCATCCTGAACTCCATCCGTTAACGGATCCGGCCGTTTTTGGCTTTGCATATGAGCTGTGTCATGGTGCCCATAGGGCAGTACACGCACCAGGAGCGGGGCTTGCATAAAATCATGGTGAAAAGCCCCAGTACGGTGGAGGTGAGCATTACGCTGTAGAAGCCGAATGCAAACTGTGCGATGCCATCGGAAAACAGGGTGCCGTGGTATGCCCAATGCCACGGAAGCTTGAATGTCCAAAGCAGCGTTACCACAGTGCCAAGATCTCTGGCTCCGGCAAAAACCAGCCAGGTGTTCCACAGCATAAGGAAAAACATGGTGAAGAAAAAGAGTAAAAATCCGTATCGGAAATAGCTGGATTTCATCCATTTTGGGATATCCTTTTTCCGAGACAGTCCGAGGCGGCCGCCGAGCAGGGCAAATAACTGCCCTCTGCCGCAATATTTGTTACAGTAAGCTTTATTGCCTTTTATAATCGCTATCAGAAGCGGTATAAAGAAGCAGAGCAGGCCAAGCCAAGCAAAGAGGATGTTGAAAAAGCCCAGGATCAGATAGGTAAGCGAGACAATCCAGAGATAATCATACCATTTTTTCTTTTTTTTCATGCTTCTTCCACCTCCAACGAGAGAATGCTGGCAGGGCATTCTCTGACACATATTCCACATCCGACACACAATGCTTTGTCTACCACGGCATGGATGCCATCGGGAACGGTGATCGCATGCCGCGGACAAACTTTTACACAGCATCCGCAGGCAACGCATTCCCGGATACTGACAACTGCTTTTTTCTTTACCATAGTAAGGCTCCTTTTTCTTTCATTATACATGATGATACATGAAAAAAGAATAGCCGGACAGAAAAAGGAAGCGGATAGGGCAGCTGCAGGACGCAGAGGAAAAGTTTGGAACTGATGCCGGCTATGCATGGTTTCCAGTTTCCAGACACCACTTTGCAATCTTCTCAATCAATGCCGCGTCGATCTTGCCATAGGGAATGCGGATCGTTCCCTTATCTGTTTTGTATCCTCGGAGTTCTTCCGCAAAATGCATGACAGCTTCCGGGCCTGGATAAAATCCGATGTGCCCCTTTGAGGCGGCAAAATGAAGAATATTATGTTTTTTCCAGAAGGTGGGCATACTCCAGGAGATCCGTTCTTCCGCTTCCGGCAGTGCACTGTGGAGAATCTGGCGGATATACTGCAGTTCTTCCTGCTTGTCTGCATCCTGACGCAGAATGTACTCGTCAATGGTTTTTGGCTTTTCGCCACAGTAATGACTCTGTTCTTTTTTCTGAAATTCCCTTCCACATTTTGGGCATTTCCACATAGTCGTTTTTTCGCTTTCTCTTTCTTGCAGAACCACTTCGACAACATCGCCAAAGCTCTTGCCAAGCTGTCTGCGGATCTGTTTGGTAACGCCGATGATGTAACAGGGCGTACCCATTTTTACAACCTGTCCCCGGTAAGGAATGCCGTCGAAAGTGGCATTTACAAGCAGGCGTCCTTTGCCAAAGAGCTCTTTGATATCATAGGGGACTTCTACATAAGCGGCATCCATCGTTCCGTTTTGCAGTATTGTCGCACGAAAAGTCAATTTGTTTTTCATTTTATGTTCCTGTCCTTTACAAAGATTCCTTTAGAGCTGGTATTCCACTTATTATATGGCATTTATCAAATAATAACAATCTCTAAGGCTTTTGGAAAGTGTAATTGACATTAGTATAACGCTGTGTTATATTTAATGCATAACATAATGTTATACATAAAGGAGAAAACGCCGATGACGAATAGTTTATCCGATGCAGAGTTTGAGATTATGAAAATCATTTGGGAGAACGCGGAGGAGACGACGCTGTTTTCCTATCTTATGGAGGAGCTGGCGGCGCAGGGGAAGCCCTGCCAGAAAAACACGCTGATTGTCCTGTTATCCAGACTTGTCAGCAAGGGATATCTGAGCGCGACGAAAATCGGACGGCGCAATGAATATGTGCCCCTTATTTCGGAGCAGGCATATCAGACGGCACAGACCCAGCATTTTATAGATAAAGTCTATGAAGGGAGCGTGAAGGGGCTGGTCACCAATCTGATCGCAGGAGATCTGCTCACGGAGGAAGAGTATGAGGAGTTGAAAAAACTGCTGGAAGGAGGGAGGAGAGGATGACACGGATTTTTATGACGGTTTTGTCCATGTCTCTGTCGGGGGCGGTTCTTATTTCGCTGGTGCTTTTAGCGGGGCGGGTTCTGAAGGGAAAACTTGGCAGACAGTGGCAGTATTATATCTGGCTGATTGCCGTGATGCGGCTTCTTATTCCCTTTGGGCCCAAGGAAAGTCTGATGGGCCTGGCGTATCAGACGGCAGACAGCGTAATCACACAAAGAACGCAGGTGACGCACGAGGCAGGATTGAGCGGACAGACTATGGGACAGGATTCCTGGCAGATGACGGGACAGAGTAATGGGCCGGGCGGCGGAAAGGAAGACGGGCTGAGTCTTGAGAAAAAACCCGGACAAAGCGCGGGGCAGGACACAGGTGCGAAAGGCGCTTCTTTTCTTGTGCATGCGGCAGCCTTTGCAGGAAAATATTTGTGGACGGTCTGGCTGGCCGCAGCGCTTGCCATGCTGATACGCAAAATAACCATTTACCAGAGTTATACGCGGTATGTGAAAGCGGGAGCGGAGCCGGTCTGCGATATGCCGATTTTGGATCGGCTTACAGTGACGGCGCAGAGGCTGGGAATCGGCAGGCCGGTGGAACTTTGCGTGAATCCGCAAGTCTCTTCGCCGATGCTTGTGGGATATTTTCATCCCTGCATCATTCTGTCCGGCGCGGACATTTCGGAAAAAGAGTTTCAGTGGATTGCCATACACGAGCTGATGCATTACAGACGGAGGGATATTTGGTATAAATGGCTGGTGCAGGTTACGGTCTGTCTGCACTGGTTCAATCCGTTCGTTCATCTGATGAGCCGGGAGATAGACAGAGTCTGTGAGTTTTCCTGCGACGAAGCGGTGGTTGCGAAGACGGGGTATGACCATGCGGCGGATTACGGGAAAACATTGCTTAACGCTATGGCAGCAGGCGGAATATGCAGAGAACCTTTTGCAGCTGTTACCATGAGCGCCAACAAAGAACTGTTGAGAGAAAGGCTGGGTGCAATTATGAATTGTAGGAAAAAGTCGAAAGCGACGGGTATCATAACGGCAGGGTTGACGGTGGGTATTGCCCTGGGAGCAGTTTTTCTTGGGGTGTACCCGGCAGTGACTGTGGCGGCGGAGCCTGACCGTGCCGGAGAAACGGCGTTATCCGCAAAGGAGAATGGGAAAGCGGGAGCCGGGAGCCGGGAAGAGCAGGCTGGCGCAGGTGAGACGGAGGCATGGGAGAAAGCAGAACAGTATTACGAATCGCGCAGTCTGCCTATGATCCATATCGTGTTTTACGAATTGGAGGAAAAGGAGCAGGAGCTCTGGCTTGACAGGTTCTATGCGGACAACGAGATTGCCTTCTTTTCTGTCGGTGCAGGGAGTCTGGATGCAGACAATCCTCTGATACAGGCTTATGCAGAAAAGTTTTATCAAGCGGATGAAATTGCCTTTTTCTCTGTTCTCACGGATATGATGGAGAGGGAAGCGCTGGAGGGATGGCTGGACCGGGCCCTTGCAGATGAGAAGAGGAGCTTTTGTTCGGTTCTCTATGATGAGCTGGGCATGGACGAGGAGGGGAAAAAACTGGAAAAGGAGATGGAGGAGGAACTGCGGGAGGAATACCGGGCAGCCGGCGTTACCTGGAGTGGGAAAAACTATTATTATCAGGGACAGCTTGTGAACATTTTTCTGGATATCCATACACCGAACGGAGCCTTTTATACGCTGAATATGAATCCGGCGGGGAAGGTCAACGTTAAGATTGTGCGCGCACAGGACGGGAAAATTACGGGCGTGGCATATATGACAGAAGCGGAAGTGGAGGAACTGTTTGGGGATTTATATGGAGAGGAAGAGGGCAGCGGTAATGAGGCGGACGGGGAGAACGCGGTGGCATTTCCCGAGGAAATGACCGTGTGCATGCCCGCGTGCTATATCAGGGAAGGCGCCGGGGCGGAGTTTCAGGCGGTGGGACTGCTGGGTGAGGGAGAAATTGTCACTGTTCTTGGCAGGAAAGAGGACATCGGAGGCCAGATGTGGTATCTTCTGGATCAGGAGTCACTTCCAGAACGGCTGGATGTATCTGTGAAAGCGTGTTATATTAGAGGGGACTTGCTGGAAAAGAACATAGTTAGGGAGGACTGAATGAATACCTATATTTTTTTATATCCGAACACATCCTTTTTTGAGGTAACGCTGGCTGCTTATTTTATGAAAACGAAAGGCAGTGTCTATATCGTTGCGGAGGAGGAATACCAGGTGATATGCACGAATGAAGGAATCAGGGTTCAAAAGGATATAAGCCTTTCCCAGATGAAAGCAGAAAGTGTGGATGTGTTTATTCTTTGCGGCGGTGAAATTGACAACATTCATAATAAGGAACTGCTATTTGAAATCATCAAGAAGTGTATAGAGGATAAGAAAATTGTCGGCGGCATCTGTGCAGGAAGAAGGCTTATCGCGGATGCTGTCGGAGATTTGAAATTCCCTGAAAAGACGTGCGTTTTGGATCATATGATCCTAAGTCCGGGAAATGAGTACGTTGATTTTGCTTTGGAGGTGGGAAAGGCGGCAGATATTTTTGTGGACGAAGAAGATTACCAGGAAACCGTAGATTACTTTAAATATTTCAAATATATCGGCAACTGAGAAAAAGATCCATCTTCGTTTTAAAGGAAAACGATCCGGCGCTTTAGCAGCCGCCGTCCGCCTCCACCTGTAAAATATCCTCAAATCGAATTTTCGTGTTCACGATCTGCAATAACCGGCTGGTCTCGTCGATGCGGGCGACCAGGCCGGTTATTTTGATATATTCCCCGTTTTGAAAATAGACGACAGTGGCCATGTTTCCTTTGGAGAGCAGATGCATCCGCATGTCCAGCTCCTCCTCCATTTCCGGGGAAAGCACGATTTTCGGGACGAGAATTTTTTCTTTTTTTGCGAGGGCGTCTGGAAGCCCGCGCAGCGCCGCAAAGGGCATAAACTGCTTGGCTCTCTCTTCTATGGACATTTTGGTTTTCGGTTTTTTTGTCATTTTTCCTTCCATTTCCGGCGGTATCATCAGCCGTCTGGAGCATTTACTCGGCCCTATGGCCTCCAATCTGGTGATTCCGCTCTCTGGTGGTGGCGCCTTCCTCCAGATTCATGCCTTTCAGGATGGCGTCCTTTCCGAATTTATTTTTAATGCTGATGACAGCCTGCTGTACCTTGCGGTTTTTCTCGAGTTCTTCGGCATCCACGAAGAAGTGGTACTGGTGGTATTCTTCCGGCATTACATGGTTGCATGTCAGATTGACGCGGTGGACCGGCCACTCGGGGTTCACGATTTTTTCATAGAGGGCTGTCACCGCGGGAATGAGAATGAGGTCTGAGCTGGTGTCCGTCTGTAAGTCGGCTGTGCCGTGGGCAGATGGCGCATTCATGCGGTTGGAGTAGCCGACGTGGAGTGTGACGGAGCGGGTGACCAGATTCTTTTCCACCAGATCCAGACACAGAAGATCCATCATCTCCTTGACAATGAGAAGTCCTTTGTCAAAGGAATAGTCGCTGCCAAGCACCTGCCCGCTGGTGAGACAGTTGGTGTGGGGCCGGTAGTTTTTGATGTCGGCGATGGTGACAGGTTCCCGTCCCCAGGCGTGGTCGATCAGAAGTTCCGCGTCAATCCCGAAAAGCTTATATAAGAGATCCTCGTCTGCGGCGGCCACATCCTCCATCGTGCGGATGCCGAAGGTATCAAGCCGTCTGGCGGTGCCTGCGCCGATGCGCCAGAAATCCGTGAGGGGTTTGTGTGCCCAGAGTGTTTTGCAATAGCTCTCCTCCGTCAGCTCACCAATGAAGTCATCGGCGTGTTTGGCGGTGATATCCAGCGCGACTTTGGCCAGATACAGGTTGGAACCAACACCGCAGGAGGCACGGATGCCGGTCTGCTCATAGATGTCCTGCATGATCTGAAAACCGAGCTGTCTGGCGGAGAGCCGGTAGAGCGTAAGATAATCCGTCACATCCATGAATGCCTCGTCGATGGAGTAGACGTGGATGTCCTCTTTGGATATATATTTCAGATAAATTTCATAGATGTCGGCGGAGACATCCACATATTTCTGCATACGGGGCGGAGCCACGATATATGCCACTGATTTCGGAATCTCAAATATGCGGCAGCGGTTTTTAATGCCAAGCGCTTTCATGGCTGGGGTGATGGCAAGACAGATGGTTTTCTCCGTCCGGCTCGGGTCGGCTACGACCAGGTTGGTGGTCATGGGATCCAGGTTTCTTTCCACGCATTCCACTGAGGCGTAGAAAGATTTCAGGTCTATACAGAGATAGGTGCGGCTCATTTCCAGCTCCTTTTACAATCAGTCATCGTGTCCGTGTTTCGTTGCTTTTCTTATCTAGTCATAGCATACCACAAGAACATATGTTTGGCAAGAGCAAGTGCAGTGACAAAGTGACGGAAGCGGTGCGGTAGGATGCCGGTCATTTTATGCCGTCTGTATGATTTATTTTGGACAGGAAAAAGAAAAATAAGGACAAATTTGTAATTTAATGTTAGAATACCCTTATATGTATGAAGGGGTAAAGGAATATGAGCGTTATCAGCAGTAAGGATGTCAACGAGATCATCCGAAAAACTCTCGGCATCATCAACAATAAGATTATGCATCATGGGGAGATCACGGGGTATATCTTATATAAGATGATGGAGTACGAAAATGCCTACACCGATCAGAATTACACGGAGCAGGAACTGGTGGATTACACCATGCTCGGTATTCTGCATGACATCGGTCTTTATAAGGAAGACAATGTCAAAAATGTGTCGGATTTTGAAACGAAAAATCTCTGGCCGCACTCGATCTACGGCTTTCTCTTTTTGAAGTATCTCTCACCCATAGGGGACAGGGCGGAGATCGTGCTTTATCATCATCTGGATTATAACCGCTACAGTATGATACAGAGCCGCTATCTGCATGTGACGGAACTTCTGAATCTGGCGGACAAGATGGATACGGTTCTGCATCTGAAAGAGGAGAAACTGGAGCAGGATTATTTTTCAAAGTACCGCAATATCAAATTTTCGGGTGCGGCGATGGATCTGTTCCAGAAAGCGGAAAAGTGTTATGGGATAACGGATAATCTCGTGACCGGCAAATATCGTGAAGAGCTGGATGTGCTGCTGGCGAAGAGAGCCTTTTCCGAGCAGTACAAAAAAGGCTTTTTGGAGATGCTTGTCTATACCATTGATTTTAGAAGCGAGCATACGGTGATCCATACGCTGGCGACGGTGAACTTTGCGGAGAAGCTTGGCAGGCTTGCGAGAGTTTCCGGCAAGGATCTGCGTGATCTGCATTACGGCGCGCTTCTGCATGATCTCGGCAAGATTGCCATTCCTTTACATATTCTGGAGTCCACGGGACGGCTGAGTGACGATGAGATGAAAGTGATGAAAGCCCATGTGCGGATCACGGAGATGATTCTGGAGGGCGTTGTGGATGATGCAGTGCTGCAGATCGCGGTCAGACATCACGAAAAACTGGACGGGACAGGCTATCACAGGGGGCTTTCGGCGGCGGATCTGACTCTGCCCCAGCAGATCATTGCGGTGGCGGACATTTTGAGTGCGCTTTACGGCAAACGCAGCTACAAGGAGGCTTTCAGCAAGGAGAAAATTCTCGACATTATGAACTCTGACGCGGATAAAGGCAAGATTAACCGCAATGTGGTGACAACCCTCGAGAAAAATTATGACAGCATTATCGAAGAGTTTGAGAAAGAAAAAGAAAACACCATCGGATTATACTTGAAAATCAAGGAGCAGTATGCGATAATGATTGAACGTTTCAAAAGGTTTGGCTAAACAGTAGAAAAGAAAAGGAGGCATGATTCTATATGGAACAGGCAAAGGTATATTTTACATCCTTTAAGGCTACGGAGCATGAGAACTTATTACAGAAGCTTCACCGGCTGATGAAGACGGCAGGTTTCGAGAACATTGATTTTGCGGACAAGTATACAGCGATCAAGATTCATTTCGGTGAGTACGGAAATCTGGCCTTTCTGCGCCCGAACTACGCAAGGGTGGTGGCGGACTATGTGAAGGAGCTGGGCGGCAAGCCTTATCTGACAGACTGCAATACCCTCTATGTAGGCAGCAGGAAAAATGCGCTGGATCATCTGGAAACAGCTTATGTGAACGGCTTCTCTCCTTATCAGACAGGATGCCATGTTATTATCGGAGATGGTCTGAAAGGGACAGACGAGACGCTGGTACCCATCAATGGTGAGTATGTGAAGGAGGCGAAGATCGGACACGCGGTCATGGATGCGGATGTGTTCATCTCCCTGACACATTTCAAAGGGCATGAAATGGCAGGTTTCGGCGGCGCACTGAAAAACATCGGTATGGGCTGCGGTTCCAGAGCTGGCAAGATGGAGCAGCACTGCGACGGTAAGCCGGAGGTGGATCAGTCCCTCTGTGTGGGCTGCGGCGCATGCGACAGGATTTGTGCCCACGGCGCGCCTGTGATCGGGGATGGCAAGGCGCATATTGACCATGACAAATGCGTGGGTTGCGGACGGTGTCTTGCGGTTTGTCCGAAAGATGCAATTTCTGCAAGTTTTGAGGATTCCATCGCCATGCTCAATTATAAGATGGCGGAGTATGCGTGGGCAGTCTGCAAAGATAAACCGTGTTTCCATGTATCTCTGATCTGCGATGTGTCGCCCAACTGTGACTGTCATGCAGAAAACGACATTCCGATTATCCCCAATGTGGGAATGCTGGCCTCTTAT
Organism: uncultured Lachnospiraceae bacterium; assembly: GCA_910579285.1. Taxonomy (GTDB): domain Bacteria; phylum Bacillota; class Clostridia; order Lachnospirales; family Lachnospiraceae; genus UBA3282. The sequence goes on from CAJTTT010000003.1 coordinate 42,718, forward strand.
GACCCGGTGGCGTTAGACCAGGCATGCGCTGACCTGTGCAATAAGATGGCCCCGGTGGAGGAGAGCGTGCTCGGTGAAAATCTGCATAAGCACGGCAACGAGGAAGGGCATGACCATTTCTTTATGACCCACCCGGACACGGAATGGAAGTCCTGTATTGCCCATGCGGTGAAGATCGGGCTGGGGACTGACCAGTATGAGCTGGTGACGATCTAAAGAGAGGGCAGCAGGAAAACAGAAAGATAGAGCATAAGAGATAGAGAAAACGGCCGCCGACAGTCAGCGTATTGCTTGAGTGTCTGGAGGCCGTTTTCCTTTTTGTATTTTGCGCATCTGAGTACGCGATTGTCTGCCGCATCTGACAAAACGAATGATTTACGCTTTGGCGGATCAGCCTGTGCGGATTACCGTGCTTCGCCTGCGTGGGGAATATCGGTATGTTCTGAAATTTCCCGGCTGATCGTACACAGGTCGTCCACGGATAAGCCGTGAATGTCTGGATTGCCGGTGATGCGGGCAAACGTCTTCAGCTCCTCAGCGGAACATCTCAGATAATTTTCCACCCGTTTTGCGGCGGCGTCAATATGCAGTCTTTCCCGCAGTTTTTCGTCCTGTGTCGCCACACCCACCGGGCACATGCCGCTGCCGCATATGCGATACTGCTGGCAGGCAGCAGCGACCATAGCGGCGGATGCCACGGCGACAGCGTCCGCGCCCAGGGCGATCGCTTTGGCAAAATCGGAGGACACGCGCAGGCCCCCGGTGATGACCAGATCAATGTCCGTGCCAACGGCATCAAGGTATTTCCTTGCCCGGCAGAGGGCGTAGATGGTCGGCACACTGGTGGAGTCCCGGATGATGGCGGGGGAAGCCCCGGTTGCGCCGCCGCGGCCGTCTATGGTGATGAAATCGGGTTCGGCGTAGACACAAAATTCCAGATCTTTCTCGATCCGCCCGGCAGCGATCTTGATGCCGATGGGCCTTCCTTCGCTTCGGGTGCGCAGTTCTTCTACCAGTTTTTTCAAATCATCTGCACTGTCTATACCGGGGAATTTGGAAGGGCTGATGACGTCCTCCCCAAGCGGCTTGTTTCTGATTTTTGCAATTTCCGGGGTTACCTTACCGCCGGGAAGATGGCCTCCCATACCCGGTTTTGTACCCTGACCGATCTTGATTTCAATGGCGTCGGATGTTCTCAGATTTTCATCGGTAACGCTGTACTGGTTCGGGACATATTCAAATATGTATTTGCAGGCCGCGGCCTTTTCTTCCGGGAGAATGCCTCCTTCCCCGCTGCACATTGCCGTTTCCACGGCAGCGCTGCCTCTTGCCATCGCGATTTTTGTCTCCCGGGAAAGGGCGCCGAAGGACATATGGGAGATGTAGACCGGCATGGCAAGGGTCATCGGTTTTTTTGCGTGTTTGCCGATCACAGTCTGCAGAGATACCTCGTCATGTTCATTTAGGGGCATCGGGTTTAACTGTGCGCCAAGAATCAGGACATCGTCCCAGCCCGGCATTTTCATCTGCGTGCCCATAGCCTCTATTGCAGATTTCCCGGTGACAGCCATCTCGTGAATCTCTTTCATATAGCGGTAACTGCTGTCTGTTTTTCTGGTTTCCTTCGGATAACTTAAATCCAGGTCTCCGGCGTTTTTACAAGTTTCCCCATTTTCCGGCTCCGCGCAGGCGGCGGGTGTTTCGGATTCCAGCGCGTTGAATTTCTCCGGCGGCTGTTTGCAGATGGGACATTCCTTCAGCTCTGAAAAGGGCTTTCCTTCCTTTTCTTCATCGTATTCATACCCACAGATGCTGCATTTGTAGATCATTGCAATTTCCTCCTTTGTAGTTTTTGTATTTTGACAGGGATAACATATCAAAAATTAGAATTATTCTAATTATAATATAGATTTCGATGTTTGTCGAGGAAAGACTTGACGTGACAGAGAGGAAAAGGAATACCGGCACTATCGTGCCGGCATTCTGAAATCCGCGAGCGCGCGGTTCAAATAATCATTGAAAGGTTTCATCGCCTCAAAAATCTCTACCATTTTCGGCAGGAATGTCCCGATATCCAGCAGATCCTGGTCCTTGACAGGGTATTCGAGATACCAGCTCTTATATTTTAAGTATTCGGCCTGCGGATGATCCTTGTCATACCCGGCCGGCACCTTTTTGAGAGCTGTCCCCTGTACCGTAAAATATTTGGTAAAGGTGTCCGCATGAATGATCTGTTCCCATTCGTCTGGATATTTCACGATATAGTCCCGCACCATGACGGTGGCTTCCTTGAACATATCGGCAAACAGTCCGCCGCCCAGAAAGGATTCATCACCGGGCTTTATCATCAGATAATATCCAACCGGGACAGGGAGTTTTCCCATCGCGCCGATGTGGGCGCGGAAGGCGGGATTGTACGGTGACTTGTCGTGACTGAACCGGGTATCCCGCACCAGCTTAAAGGTAAGATCCTTGGGCACATTCTGGAGGATACTGCTGTCTGTCTTTCCGATAGCCAGAATCAGTTCCTGCACCAGCTCTTCAAACTGCGTGTTTGCGTCTTTGTATTCTGTCTTATGCTGATGATACCATTCCCGGTTGTTGTTTTCCTTTAATTCGGATAAGTATTTGAAGATCAGTTCTGTGTTCATCATTTCCTCCCATTCCTTCCGGGCACAGATAAAATGCGAAAGGTGCTTTCTCACATAGCAATGTGAACTTTTATGCGTCTTCTGTGCCAGAACTTTTTTCATGTGCGTCATTTCATGTTACGCGTTTTTTACGACTGATAGAGAAGTTGAGTTCAGAAAATCTCTCATAAACTGTCTGGTCTGTTCCGGGGTCGCATAGAGTCTGGCAAAGGAGAAATTCTGGGCCAGATCGTCGATCTCTTCCATAGCCTCCTTCACGTCGAGCATGGTCTGCCTTTCGATCTCATCCGCGGCAGCAAAGTCCTGATGGGCCGGATGAATCCTGTGGTTTTGAATGGCATAGTTGATTCGGTCTGCGCACCGGCATGTCCCGTTTCCGTATTCGCCGCAGTATTCGCTTAAGAAATCGGCCATCTTTTTGCGGACACGGGAGAGACGCTGGCGGTATGCTTCCGGCGATATTCCTAAAATTTCTCCGGCTATGCGGCTGTCTGTCTGAAACATGGTTCCAAGTACGAAAATGCAGCGGTTTTCCGCATCAAGACACTGCAGCATCACATTGGTGCAGGACAGTTTCAGTTCCTCTGCCAGAAGCGCTTTTTCCACATTCTGCGTCAGATCCGGCACGTCGTGGATGTTTCCGTTTTTGATATCCTCGCCGTAAAATTCAAAGCTCAGCGGATGTTTGGCAAACATATGCTTTTGGTAGTTTTTCAGATGGTTCACCGCAATGCGGAACACCCACGTTGAAAAGGCGCTCTCCTTGTTGAAGGAGGACAAGTGTGTGATGACCTTTAACAAGATATCCTGCGCTGCGTCCTCCGCGTCGGGAAAGGTGCCGAGCATGCGCAGGGAAAGGTTAAAGACCAGATCCTGCACATTTAGGATAACAGCCTCCAGCGCTTCCCGGTCTCCGGCGGTCGCCTTGTCGACCAAGGCAAATAATTCTTCTGTATTTTTGTCCATAAAAGTTACCTCCTATATAATTAGACAACGATGCGTGACTTTTGTGACATAAAAATTTAAATTATTTCCGGCACTGCAGCAATCCTTTTTTCTTTGCGTAATCACACATAAAACAGGAAAACGCAAGGATCAGCAGAACAAAGACAGCCAGCATATCCCACACATCGAACAAAGGCTCGGAAATCATTTTTGCAAGAATGGCATTTATGATAAACACGAGCGGAACGGCTGACAAAAAAATGATTCCAAGGGCGGTCAGTTTTCTGGAGTTTCCCATGCGCATACAAATGACAGCAACGATCCACACAAACAGAATGGAAACGAAAGCAACCACCGCGCCGATAGAAAAGACGGCCGGCGCCTTGGTGAGACGGCTTAACACAAACAGATAGGGGATGGTGAAGGCGCTCAATGAAACGAGACTTGTAAGGATGCCGCGTTTCCCAAAAATAATAACAGGGAACGATACCGCCCACGCATAGATGATGGAACTGACTGGAATCAGAGACCATGTCAGGGCGCCGGATATGGCAATGTTGCAGACCAGACAGACCATCATGCCGATCAAAAGAGCCATAGAATAGAGGATGGCAATGATCCCGTTTCTGGTCAGATTATTTTCGTCCTTTCTTTTCAGTGCAATCAGATTCTCGTCCGCCGTTTTTTCATAGTTTTCCATTGTAATGACCTCCCCGCTTAACAGTTCATTTACCGTGATCCCCAGTATTTCGCAAAGTTCTAACATGATTGATGAGTCGGGCATACTTTTTCCTGTCTCCCATTTGGAGACGGCCCGGTCTGTAATTCTCAGTTTTTCGGCGAGCTGCATCTGCGTCAGTTTTTTCTCCTTGCGGCATTGGGCGATGAAGCTCCCGATCTTTGTCTGATCCATGCTGGTTCCTCCTTGTGCTTTGTTATGTCTGCATCATACACCGAAAGGCATTCTTTGTACACAAACCGTTGGTTGAGTCGGGGAGAATGTGCTGTCATGCGGCATATTTATCACATCCTATGGTCTGATGGGATATCGGGTTCTCGGTACTTGACATATTAGCACAAGGCTGTGAAATTTTCCATCCGTGACGAAAAAAGGGTTATTGATGACGAAAAGACTTTAGAAATCAGATGAGTACACCGAAATAAACAACAACAGAGGAAAATGAAACGCGTTGATATTTTGACAGAAAGGCAGGCGGCGTTTATGAATATTTCATGGGATCAGACCAGCAGTATTTTGCGGAGGATGAATACCGCAGGCATGTTGAAGAGTACACAGGACAGGCTGGAGCGTCAGGAACAGACGCAGAAGCAGGTGGATTTTTTCGAGAAGCAGAAGGAGAATCTGAAAAATGTTTCCTGTGAAAGTGTGGAGGAGATCGCGGAAAAGCTGAAAATGTTCCAATCCTACGAAGACCAGATTTCATCGATAAAGGCGGCTTACAACCAGGAGCAGATGTTCCATATTCTGGATGAATCCACAGAACGCGGAGAGAAGAACGCAGAGGCGGCTGAAAAACTGGAGCCCAAAACCCCGGAGGAGCGTCTGGAAGAGATGGCCGAGGAAGCGCTTGGCATCGAGGATGGCGGCGAACTCGAGGAGGCTATGGAAGAACTCGAGGAAGTTGTAGAAGAACTGACCGAGGAACTGGTGGAGGAGACGACTGAGGAGCTTACGGAAGCGCTGCCCGAGAATGCGGAGCTTTCCGCAAAAGAGGTTGCGGAGGCAGCTGCCGCGGCAGAGGCGGCGGAAAAGGAAGCGGCCAATGCGGCGGGAATACCCGAGGGGTATATGCCGTTTGATGTGAGACTGTAGACAAAAAAGGGAATGTCTGGCGCTGCGGCGCGGACATTCCTTTCTTGTCTGATCATATTTTGTGACGAAATAGGGGAAAAAGATATGGGAAGATGCATTGCGTTTTATAACGGCACAACTTTCGTTGCTATCTTCTCACGGAACCGCACGTCATGCTCCACAAAGAGCAGTGTCGGCTCATATTCCAAAAGCAGTTTCTCAATCTGCATCCGAGAGAAGACGTCGATATAGTTAAGTGGTTCATCCCAGATGTAGAGGTGCGCGGGAGTCAGCAGGCTTGCCGCCAACAGCACCTTCTTTTTCTGCCCTTCCGAGTAATCCTCCATATTTTTTGCAAACTGTGTCCGCTCAAAGTCAAGCTGTCTTAAAACAGCGCAGAACAGGCTTTGATCCAGATTCCGTTTTTTACAGAAATCGGCAATGCTGCCCGCCAGGCCGGAAGTGTCCTGGTTGACGTAGGAAATCACAAGTCCCGAGGCAGTTTCACAGACGCCTTCCTCTGTGAATGCCATACCAAAATTCTGAAACCCGGCTCTTTGCAGAATCACCTTGATAAGAGTGGATTTCCCGCATCCGTTTTCCCCGTGCAGGACAACTCTGTCCCCGCGCTGGATCTCAAAGGTGATCCCGGAAAAGACAGGCGATTTGGCATCCGCATATTGCAGACCGTAGTCCCGGATCTGCACAAGTCTTTCCTTGTGGTGGAAGAGAGGCACAAGCCTTAAATCTACCGTTTTTTCCAGATCCTGCAAAAGCCCTTCCTTCTCCTCAATTTCCCGGTCAATCCGCTGCTTCATCTGGGTCACCCGGCTCTGCATTTTTTTAGTCTTCGCGCCGATATAAGCCCTTGTGCCCATACTGCGGTCATGTTCTTTGATGGGGTCATAACCGATCTTGGTGGCCTCGTTTTTGTCAGCCCAGTTTGAGGCCCGTCTGGCGGCCTGTCTCAGTGTTCTGATTTCTCTCAGATGCTTTTCGTTTTCCGAAAGGACAAACTGGTCCCTGCGCTGTTTGTTTTCCCACCAGATGCTGAAATTGCCGCTTTGCACCTCAATGCTCTGCCTGTTTAAGACAAGGACGTGATCGATGCAGGCGTCCAGCAGATCCCGGTCATGGGATACCAGGATAAAGCTTTTCTTGGCGGCGAGATAATTTTTCACGATTTCTCTGGCTTCCTGATCCAGATGGTTTGTCGGTTCGTCGATCAGCAGGAAATCATTTTCGCCTGAGAACAAAACGGCCAGCAGGATTTTTGTCTGTTCCCCGAAACTTAAGGTTTCAAAAGAGCGGTAGAGGATTTCTGCGTCCTCGTTAAGCTGCGCCAGCTCACAGATCACCCGCCACTCTTCACATCCTGGTTTCAACTCGTCCAGAAAGGCGGATGCGGGCAGTTTTCGCTGTGTCTCTGTGATAAGATAAGGAAAATAATCAAAAGCCGCGGATGCGCTTATGGAGCCCTGATAAGTATATTCTCCCGTCAGCAGGCGCAGGAAGGTGGTTTTTCCTTTTCCATTCCGTCCGATAAAGCCTAATTTCCAGTCAGTATCAATCGAAAAAGAGACATTTTCGAAGATATTGTCAAAGCTCCCTTCATAGCAGAACGTCAGATTTGTTACATTTATTTGTGACATACACATCTCTCCCTTCTAAAAACCGCCATAAGCAAGAGGCGGTTCAGAGAACGCCAGGCATTCTCTCAAAAAGTTTTACGCTGCGGAGTATGCATGAAAAAGTGTCCGTCGCCGGAAAAGTCACATGATATGCTCAGTTACCTCACAGGGAGTGCCGTGCGGAAAAACGCACCACAAAAGAATGCACACAAAAAGAGAGGTTATGAGAACATAATCCACTTTTGGCGACATGAAAATGATATGGGAACAGACTCCCATACATCAAAACATTCATGCAATCAAAAGTAGATTATTTCTTCATCCTTTCACCTCTCTCTTCAAAGATAAAGCCATTCTAACACTGCAGTATCTTTTTGTCAAACAGGAAATTTTGGACATAGGACTGCCACACATTCAGACACGGCATCTTATGTGCTTTTCGCTTGCGTTTCAGTAAGGGGGATAGTATAGTTAAAGGAAGAGAAAACTGGCAGGAGGGTACTGGATTTATGATTTTAAATTTTGACGCAATTGAGGAACAGGTTATCCCCAATTTTAAGGGCGGAGAGAAGCAGTTTAAGACACGTTTGTACGCGGATGAGGCGTGCAAAATCATGCGGGCATCCTTAGAACCGGGGGCAAGTATCGGCCTGCATACCCACGAGACGGACAGCGAGATTGTTTTTATGTTGAAGGGTACGGGAGTTGTTCTCAGCGACGGAGAAAGAGAAATTCTGCCGGCGGGGAGCTGCCATTACTGCCCGAACGGGCACAGCCACAGCCTGCGCAATGAGAGCAGTGAGGTGATCGAATTTTTCGCGGTGGTGCCGGGAACGGTGATGGGGTAAAAATGATGCGCAGTACAGAGCGCAGAAATGAGGTGGGTATGAATACGATAGAAAAACTGCAGGCGCTCCGGGGGGAGATGCGAAAAAAGAATCTTTCGGCGTATATTGTGCCGACGGAGGATTTTCACTGCTCAGAGTATGTGGGGGATTACTTTAAGGCGAGGGAGTATCTGTCCGGGTTTACAGGATCGGCGGGTACGCTTCTCGTAATGCAGGATCGCGCCGCACTGTGGACAGACGGCAGATATTTTTTACAGGCGGAAGCACAGCTTTCCGGCAGCGGCATTGAGCTGATGAAGAGCGGAGAGCCGGGGGTTCCAACACTCCCGGAGTTTCTTGGCGAACACTTAAAAAAGGGAGCGGTTGTGGGTTTCGACGGAAGAACAGTGACCGGCGCTTTTGTGGAGGAACTTAAGGAGAAGACGGCGGCGAAGCAGGTTACCTTTTACGGGAAAAGGGATCTGGCTGACCGGGTCTGGGAGGAGCGGCCGCCTATGTCGGCGGAGCCTGTGTGGGAGCTTGGGATATCCTACGCGGGACTTTCCAGGGAGGAGAAACTTGAAAAGGTGAGGCAGGAGATGGAGAAGGAGAGGGCGGATGCGTTTTTGGTGACGGCGCTGGATGAAACCGCCTGGCTTTTGAATCTGCGCGGCAGTGATGTGAAGCACACACCTGTTTTTCTTGCCTACATGTTTATCACCAGGAGACGTGCCCTGTTATGTGCAAAAAAGAGCGCCTTTTCTGAGACGGTCTGCAGTGAACTGGCGAAAGCGGGCGTAACCCTTCTGCCCTATGAGAGCATAGAGGACATGGTGGCTTCCCTGCCGGCAGGGCAGAGAATCCTTGTGGATGAAAAAAAGGTCAGCTACCGGCTGTTAAAAATGATTTCCAAAGGGGTGGAGAAGATCAACAGACCCAGTCCCATCGCGTTGTTGAAGGCGGTGAAGACGGAGCGGGAAATCACTCATATACGCTCGGTTCATGTGAAGGACGGGGTGGCAGTGACCCAGTTTATATACTGGCTGAAAACCCATGTGGGCGCGGAGGAGATCACTGAGATCAGTGCGGCTTCCAAACTGGAGGCGTTCCGGGCCGGGCGGGAAGGGTATTTAGGACCCAGCTTTGATCCGATTATGGCCTATGGGCCTCACGGAGCTATCGTGCACTACGAGGCGACTGCGGAGACGGATGTGGCGATGGAGCCAAAGAGCTTCTGTCTTGCCGACACAGGGGGGCATTACAGCGAAGGCACCACAGACATTACCCGGACGATTGCTTTGGGAGAATTGACGGCGAGAGAGAAAAGGGCTTACACGCTTGTATTGAAAGGACATCTGCGTCTGGGGGCGGCGAAATTTTTGGAGGGCGTCTGCGGACAGAATCTGGATGTGCTGGCGAGACAGCCGCTCTGGGAAGAGGGACTGGACTATAACCACGGCACGGGACATGGCGTTGGGTATCTCTTGAGTGTACATGAAGGCCCCCAGAACTTCCGTTGGCGTATGGGCGGCGAGGCGGCCTGTGTACCCCTGCAGGAGGGGATGGTGCTATCCAATGAACCGGGACTGTACCTGGCAGGGCAGTTTGGCATCCGGCATGAGAATCTGGTGCTGGTCAGAAAAGGGGAGAAGACCAATTACGGACAGTTCATGTATCTGGAACCGCTCACGATGGTTCCATTTGACAAGGATGCGATTGACGCAAGTCTGATGACGCCGCAGGAGATCAGCCTGCTGAACGATTACCATACAAAGGTGTATGAGACACTTGCGCCTTATTTTACAGGGGAGGAGCTTGCATGGCTTGGGGAGGCTACTGCGGCGGTATAGGAACGTAAGATGGAATGGAGTCTGGCATTTTTCATAAAAAGTGCGCTTCTCGGCGTCGGACTCGCGATGGATGCCTTTTCGGTTTCTATGGCAAACGGGTTAAACGAGCCGGATATGAGACGTAAAAAAATGTGCGCGACAGCGGGGGTATTTGCCCTGTTTCAGGCAGTCATGCCGATGATCGGCTGGATATGCGTCCATACACTCATACAATACTTTACGGTATTCAGCAAGTGCATACCGTGGATTGCGCTCGCTTTGCTTCTGTTTATCGGCGGTAAGATGCTGAAGGAGGGGATCGGAAACAACGGAGAGGAGACCGCAAAAACCCGGCTGGGGATTGCCGCTCTTCTGGTGCAGGGGATCGCCACTTCCATAGACGCATTGTCGGTCGGTTTTACAATTGCGGAATACGGATTTATGATGGCCTTTGTGTGCGCATTCCTTATTTCAGTGGTTACGTTTGTGATCTGTATGGCGGGGCTTGTCATCGGCAAAAAGTTTGGGACGGCTCTTTCCGGCAGGGCGGCAGTGCTCGGCGGCGTCATATTGATTGCGATCGGTGTTGAGATATTTATTTCCGGGGTTTTTTAGCCCAAAGTTATTTATTCTGATGCTGGTGCAGGGTCGCGTTCATTTTCTTGATGTTGTGTCTGATGAAGGCATACTGTATCAGCCATATGATGGCATAATTACATGCGAACATGCCAAAATACTTTACAATGCCCATTAGACTGTGCTCCGTCCAGTAAGTGATATAGGCGATTGGCATCATCAAAACGGTGATGAGCAGAAAGTAAATACCGGTCTGTTTGGCAAGCCCCCAAGTCTCCAGATCCCAGATCACGGAACATCCGGCGCATCCGCCTCCCAGCAGGCCGCACAGGAGCGCCTGTACGATGACGCCGCCTATTTCACTTCCCACCATTTCCACCAGTTCTGGCATGCAGGGAACGTAGTAACCGTCCGCCCAGATCAGGGATGTGATGATCGTGAAGGTGTAGCCAATGGAAAGCCCCAGCGGGAAACCATACAACCCGCGTATAATGATTTTTTTTAACATGTCTTTTACCTCACATTCCTAATATTTTTTTGATTTTTGAGACATAACGTCTGGAAACATAAGTAGTCGTATCGTTTGTCAGTTTCACATAGATCGTGCCGCTGAAACTCAAGTCAAAGTTTTTTACCTTTTTTAAGTGAATGATCTCCGAGTTGGAGATACGGACAAACTGGGAGGGATTTAACCGCTCCGAAACCTCATAGAGCCTAAGCCGCAGAAGGTATTCTCCCTTGTCTGTCACCGCAAAAACTTTGCCTCCTGCCGCATAAATCCGAAACAGATCATCCGGCTCTATGACTTCCATCTTGCCGTCTTTGCTGCCGGTGAGGATGGGCGGCGTCTGGTCGGACAGCCTCTGCATGAGAGTATTCACTTCTTCCGTTATGGAAGCGGTGTGTATGACGATTTTCGGCTCGGTACAGGAGCTGTCTATTTTTATTTCAACCTGCATTTCTGTGTTCACCTCCCGGTCACAGCGTTTATCTTCTTTCATGTATGCTCTGTTTTCTTTCTGTGATGTCATTATAGGAAAAGGGGATATTTCCTGCAACTGTTTTCTGATAGTCGGTTGTATACGGGGCATAAGTGGTGTACAGGTACTTGTTCGTTTGATATTCTTTCGGTATAATAATTGCGTGCGGACGATATTTTCTGACAGTGGGATGACAGGCGTTTTACATGGATATATACTGCGACAGCAGGAAAGGTCGTGCGAGAAAATGAGGTATCAAACGGAGGAAAACCATGCAGGATGAGAAGAGGGTACGGGAAGAGATCTGTGAGATTGGGAGAAGGATGTACAACCGGCGGATGGTGGCGGCAAACGATGGCAATATTTCGGTGCGGCTTTCGGAAAATGAGATTATCTGTACACCCACAGGCGTCTCCAAGGGTTTTATGAAGCCGGGGCAGCTCTGTAAAATGGATATTTCGGGTAATGTGCTGGAGGCGGCAGAAGGGTTTGGCCCGTCCTCCGAGGTCAAGATGCATCTGCGCGTCTATCAGAAAAGCCCGGATATCGCGGCTGTGGTGCATGCCCATCCCATTTTTGCCACCAGTTTTGCGGTGATGGGCAGGGCGCTTGACAGTCCGATTATGCCGGAGGTGATTGTCAATTTCGGAAAGATACCGCTTGCCCCTTACGGCACGCCTTCCACAGCGGAGATCCCGGACGCCATTGAGCCTTATCTGGCGGATTACCAGGCCATTCTGCTGGAGAGCCACGGTGCGCTCACATGGGCGAAGGATCTGACGGCGGCATATATGAAGATGGAGTCTTTGGAGTTTTATGCGGAACTTCTGTATCGTACAACACAGCTTGGCGGGCCGAGAGAGCTCGGTGAGGAGAAACTGGAACGGCTGTATCAGGTAATTGGGATGCATAAATAAAAGACGCAATTTCCTATTTATAAAAAAGCTGCCGGAACGGCGAAACGATCCGCGGTTCCGGCAGCAGGGGGTTATCTTTTACTTTACGGTGAGGGAAGTGATATGCGGGTTTACGCCCTCATACCAGTACAGATAACCTTCCATATCAACCGTGTCGCCAACGTTTAAGCCTTTAACTGCCTGATAAACATCAGTGCTGCTGTCGCACAGATAGGACTCCACCGTGAAGGTGTAGGTCTGGCCGTCCTTGGAGACATTGAAGTACAGGTCGCTTCCGTCCTCGCCGGAGCCATCCCAGTTATAGAGGAAAGCAGCGCCGCTGTCGTCTGCAGCCTCCACGGTCATGCCCTTGAAGGAGACGAACTGGTTCTGGTGGTCGATCAGCGCATCCTGGCCGAGCAGGTCGGTAACATCGGTTATGGGAGCTACATAATTGCCCTTCAGAATTTCGATAGAAGCGCCTTCGGCAATTTCCACTTCGCCGGACCACTCGGTCTTGTAGCCGGTCACTTTGATTTTCGTGCCGGGAGTCAGCTTGGCGTAATCTGCCTCGGAGCAGACTGCATTGTAAACGAAATATGCGCCGTCCTTATCCTGCGTGTAGAGGGTAGCCTTATCTTCCCACCAGGACTGCTTTGCCTGTACATAGGTCTCGATTACGACCTCGCTGTCAAGATCAGCGGCCATGTACTCGGCGTAGGTCATAACGCCTTTGGACTTTTTGCCGGGGTCATCGCCGCCGCAGGCAGTGAGGGATAACACAAAGGCCAGCGCCAGGGTTAATACAAGTGTCTTTTTCATAATTTTCCTCCTCGATTGTAGCATTATCTGGTTAGCTTTTACAGCGACGATTATACCATAACCAGTGGATAAATCAATGCTTTTTTCTCTTTTTGACAAAATCGGACAACAGATAGAGCAAAATCAGACACCATGCAAGAGCCAGTGAGGCAAGGAGAAGCACGGCTGCCGGCGGCAGTGCGCCAAGTTCCTTCCGGCTGCCGGCGGCAATGTCTTTCTGGTCTAAGCGGTAGAGGGCGGTGACGTCCGCATAGAGCTGATTCATGTAAGCGTCATCCACCGATTCCCCGCGCCGCACGGAGTTTGCCACATTCTCAATGAGCTGTCCCGCCGCGTTCCGCAGGGAGGCCGAACCGTTAAACACGGGCGTTACGAAGGTGTCCCCGGTATGGTTAAGGAGCAACTTGGAGGCGTCAATTTTTACGCGGTAATGGGTCTGATTGTCTTTCCCGCTTTCAGCCAGATACGCCTGATAGGCGGGGGATTTTTGTGCCTTTGACGTGACGGGCAGATAGCCTTCTGTCTGGGCATAGCCGATCTGCACCTCGTCAGTCAGAAGATACTGGGCAAAGAGCCAGGAGGCCAGCACCTCCTGCGGATCGGCTTTGTTAAATACGCAGACCGACGGCCCCTGGGAAATCATCTGTGGATGTTCCGGGTCATACTGGGGTATCATCCGCACTGCGGTCTCGAAGTCTACAAAGGCGTCTTCGCTGATATCCGAGAGCGGCGCATCTGCGCCCATCCATGTGGCTCCTGCCGTGGAGTCGATGGTGAACACACACTGTCCCGCATTGAGGAAATTGGCGGGATAGCTGGAGATTTTAAAGGTGGAGAAAACGCCGCTTTCCACATGATCCGCAATCTCGTATAAAAACGCCTCGGTGGTGTCGTTAAAAAGTCCGATATCGCCCTCTGGCGTGGAATAGGCCGCCCCTTGCTGCTTCAGCGCCTGGATCATCATGTTGTCCGTGGATTTGTAGATAAAGGGAATCATCACATTCTGACCGTTCAAGGCAAAGGTGCCGTCATCATTTTTGACGGCGGCCGCTTCTGACACTTCCCATATGAAATCCCAGGTCAGCACGTCCGGGATGGAGTAGCCCAGTTTTTCCACATAGTTTTTGTTGATATAGCAGCACTCGGTGGAGCGCATGTAGGGGATGGCGTAGTGTTGTCCTTCCAGCACGCATTCCGCGAGAAACTGGGGAACGATTTCTTCCTGCGCGGGGCCGTCATAGAGGAGGGCGCTTCCGCCAAGCCCGTATTTTTCATCGGCAAAGAGCGCATCCAGAGGAACCACGGTGTTTGTCCCGGTCATGTAAGTGGCAATGTGATCCGGGTAGGTGATACAGACATTCGGCGTGGTGCCGGTGGAGATATTGGTGATCACATCGTTGAAAATCCTGCCGTAGTCGGTGTAGAGTTTCATGTTGACCTTGATGTGTGGATAGAGCGACTCAAAATCAGCGATGGCTTTTTTGTAGACATCGGTCTGATTTTTGTTGGTATCGTTCTTTGCCCAGAAGGTGACCTCATATTTTTTGGCGGTATCTAATTCTGCAGGCACGGTAAATTCCGGCAGAGCCTTGGAGCCGTGACAGCCTGTGAGGGTCAAAAGACTTGCGCCTGTGAAGAGGACTGCCAGTATATTTTTCCATTTTCTATTCATCCCTTGGTACCTCCTCTGGCTACACCGGACATAATCTGCCTGCGGAACAGGAGAAACAGGAGGATGAGCGGCATGGAAATCACAACCACCGCAGCCATCATGGCGGGAATGTTCGCCCGTCCGAATCCGTTTTCACGGATTTCCTGAATGCCGTTGGAGACAAGATAGTAATTGGCGTCGTCGGTGATCAGTCTCGGCCACACATAGGAATTCCAGCATTCAATGATTTTTAAGATCGTGATGGTGACCAGTGTGGGCCGGCAGATGGGAATCATTACCCTGCGCAGGTACCGAAAGTCCGAGGTGCCGTCCACCTTGGCGGCGTAGTACAGTTCGTCTGGAATCTGGGCAAAATTTTCCCGCAGCAGATAAATATAAAACACGGAGGTCACGGATGGCAGGATCAGTCCCGTGAAGGTGTTGCGCAGTTCCAGATTGGTGATGGTGGTAAAGTTGGTGATCACCACCAGTTCGCCTGGAATCATCATCAGTGCCAGAAACAGAGTGAATACGAGATCACGTCCGGCAAACTGCAGTCTCGCAAAAGCGAAGGCCGACAGCGTGATGACAACGAGCATCAGCGCTGTGGTGCCCGCCGTAAATACCAGGGTGTTTAACAGATACCGGCCAAGAGGAACGGTGGTAAAGGCGTCCGCATAGTTTTGCAGGGTGGGAGAGAGCGTAAAAAATTTTGGAATATGCTCTGCATTGTAGGCGCCGTAATCTTTTACGGAGGTCAGAGCCATCCAGTAGAAGGGAAACAGCACGACCAGCGCCCAGAAAGTGAGAAAAGCATATGTGATTATGGTGAGTATGCGGTTCTTTTTCATAATGTAAACCTCCTAATGATAGTGAACATGCTTTTTGCTCACCAGCAGATTGATACATGTAATGGTCAGGACAATGGAGAACAGGATAATGGCCGCCGCCGATGCGTAGGAGGGATAGCCGCCGCTGTCCCGGTAGAGCATGTCGTACACATAGCCCACAATCGTGTTCATGCCCGCCGCGTTCAGATTGGTGCCAAACAGGGCCACCGCATCGCTGTATGCTTTGAATGCGCCGATAAAACCTGTGATGACCAGATAGAAGAGCATGGGGGAAATCATGGGCAGGGTAATTTTCAAAAACATGCGGATGCGTCCCGTGCCGTCCACTTTTGCGGCATTGTAATAGACGGGATTGACGCCTGCCAGCGCGCTTGTCAGAATCAGAATCTTAAAGGGCATGACGACCCAGACCGTATAAAAGCAGAGCACGAACATTTTCGCCCAGTAGGGACCTTCGATAAAATCCACGGAGCTGCCGCCGAAGCAGTGAATCAGCAGATTGACGAGACCGTCGGAGTAGGGTGTTTTTTTGAATAGAATCATAAACACCAGACCGACCGCCAGCGTGTTTGTCACATAGGGCAGAAAGAAGATAGTCTGAAACAGTTCCTGCAAGGGTTTGATGGAACTGAGCGCCACGGAGATCAGGAGAGCCAGCCCGGTGGAGACCGGCACGGTGATGATTACAAGAATAAACGTGTTTTTTAAAGCCTGCAAAAAATAGGCATCGTGCAGGACATAAGAATAGTTGTAGCCGCCGATACCGTAAAATGTCTGGGAGGCAGAGTTGTAGCCTTCTTCAAAGGAATAGATAAATACGTCAATCAAGGGATAGATCAGAAAAGCGCCCAAAAAGAGGATGGCGGGCAGCAGGTAAAGCCAGCCCTTGTTAGTTTGTTTTTCCATGAGACTCTCCATTCCGAAGCGTTTGTACCAATCGGAAAACAACCGGCCGGTAAAACCGGCGGATATCCGACTTGCACAGCTCCTGCATATATGAATTATGGTCAGGCAGTTTCAAATGAAATCCGCTGTCCCGTAGTCTGATCAAAGAGAAAGACCTTCCGCGGCTTCAACATAAAGCGCACGGTATCGCCAGAAAGATGTCCGCAGCTCTCCGCGTCCACGATGGAGCGGATCACGGGATTCAGCGATGCAGGGTGAGTGGAGATAATGCTCACGTCACGCCCCATGACTTCAGGCCTGCTTAAACGGCAGGTGAAGGAGCCGTTTTCTGCCAGAACAAAACCTTCCGGGCGTATGCCCACATGAACCGGCTGGTCGGGCACATGCTTCAGCTTAAGAACGGCCTCCTTCCCAAGGAAGAGAGAACCTTTTTCCACTCTGCCCTCGAACAGATTGATGGGCGGGGTTCCGAGGAATTTTGCCACAAATAAATTGGCGGGATTGTCATATACTTCCTGGGGCTTCCCGATCTGCTGTACCAGTCCGTCCTTCATCACCACAATGAGATCGGAGATGCTCATGGCCTCGTCCTGATCGTGGGTCACAAATACGGTTGTGATGGCAGTCTTTTGCTGGATGCGGCGTATCTCCTCACGGGTCTGGAGTCTGAGTCTTGCGTCCAGATTGGAGAGGGGCTCGTCCAGAAGAAGCACCCGGGGAAGCTTTACAAGCGCCCGGGCGATGGCCACGCGCTGCTGCTGGCCGCCGGACAGTTCCGCCGGCTTTCGGTCCAGAAGATCATCAATCTGCACAAGCCCTGCGGCCTCGGTTACCCGGGCATGCATTTCTTCCTTGGAAAGTTTGTCGCTCCCTTTCAGGTTTTCCAGAGGGAAACGGATATTTTGCTCTACGTTTAAATGGGGATAGAGGGCATAATTCTGGAACACCATGCCAACGCCCCGCTTTTGCGGGGTAAGCGGCGTGACGTCCTCCTCATCGAAAAAGATCTGTCCCTCTGTAGGGTTCTGCAGACCGCAGATCAGATGCAGCGTTGTGCTTTTTCCACAGCCGGAAGGGCCTAACAGGCCGACCAGCTTTCCGTCGGGTATCTCAAAGTTGAAATCATTTACAGCAATGACGTCGTCCTTTTTTCTGGTTCCTTTTCCCCTGCCGGGGAAAGTTTTTGTCAAATGCGAGAGTACAATTTTCATAAGTTTGCATTCCTTTCCGAAATCTGCGGAACGGATTCCGAATCAATGGCTGTTGTCAGATACCGTATTCGTCCCTTAAATCTGCCGAAATGTGATCCAGATCGGGATAGACAAAGCTCTCCGTGATACCGAGCACCCGGAGACTGTCGATAAAGTATTTCTTCCGCTCACAGGGAATAATGATTTTGTAGAGCATGTTTTCATCGCAGACATCCTCCAGATGTTTCAGGGAGTTATGCACGGTAAAGTTGGAATGCTGGGAGTACATCCGCAGGTTATTTTCTGTGGAACTGCATGCAAGAATGCGGTTTGTCAGCTCGTGGTTGTGATGGGCATGCTTGAAGGCGGGCAGCAGCATTTCCTGCGTGGTGTCGGCGTCGATGGGATAAATGCAGTTGCCGAATCCTTCCTGCTCGTTCAAAAGACCAGGCGCCAGAACCCAGACGCAGCCGTCCGTTTCCGGCAGTTCCCGGTAAGTCTCCGTGGCGAAAAAAACCGCGATCAGAGGGGACTGACTCCAGTCAAGCATTCTGGTGGGTAGGCCGTAATGCTGCATCAAAGATACCCAGCCCGCGTAATTATGCTTTTCAGGGGGATTGTCAATGATCTGTCTGGCGCGCGTATAGAAATCGTTGGTGATATACCGCTCGGCATCCAGCCGCTTTTTACTGCGCTGGATGGAAGGAATCAGCTTGAGCGATGCGTTTTCCTCCCCGCGGTACCACAGCCGCATACCGTGCTCCTGATATAAACTGTTAACGAACTGTAACAGCTCGTCAATGGTGCGTATTTCCTGTTTAATCATAGTTTCTCCATTTTTGTGCGTCCACCGTAACCTAAGCCGTTTCCGGCTAAGAAGGATTTGGGGACTCGGCCTGTTTTGTCATAATGATTATAGAAGATTTTGGAAGGATGTACAAGGGGTCTCGTAGATGGTGTTATGCTGGAGCGCTGGATAGCAGCCTTTTTCCAGGATCAAAAGAAACTTTGACTTTTCTCCGTTAAAATTTATCGCTTTATTGAAAAGCTGGATTTTCAATGTTACAATAAAAACCAAGTGTATGATATTTTGCTAATTTGTAGAAGAGAGGTAGTAAAAGGTGTATTTAGAAAAGATCAGTTTAAAGAATTACAGGGCAATAAAAGAATTGGAGATCAAGCTAAAGCCCGGTATCAATCTGCTGATTGGAGACAATGGTGCAGGCAAGACTTCTGTGCTGGAAGGCATAGCTGTTGCCCTTGGCGGATTGTTTGTAAATGTGGAAGGTGTGAGTACAAAAAATATTGTAAAAGAGGATGTTCGAATGCTGGTCGATGAGGCCGGCGATTCATCAACTTTAGTGACGTATTGTGAACCAGTATGTGCCGGATGCACTTTCAAAACCAGTGATGGGGAATCGTTTTCGTGGAATAGAGTTAAGGAAGAAATTTCATCCACACATACGAAGATAGACGATAAAAGCGTGTGTGCATGGATGAAAAAAATCACGAATCAGGCCGAGTCTTTTCTTCCTTTAATCAGTTTCCAGAGTGCGGCAAGAGCATGGAAAGTAAAGCGTGGAGATTTCGGGACAGAATTAAAGAAAAAACTGGATGACAGAAGATGCGGGTATATCGGCTGTCTCGACTCATCTATGGATGTGAAATCTATACAGCAGTGGTGTATGAAGCAGGAAATATTAGCGCTTAATAAAGGGAAAACAATTAGTGAATATGAAGCATTTAAACATATCATATCAACATTTATGAAAGAGATCAGCGAACTGGACGAAGCGCCTGAAATTTACTATTCTCCTCAGTTTAGCGAACTGGTATATAGAGATAACAGGAAAGAAATGACAATTTCTAAACTGAGTGCAGGATACCAGTCACTGTTATGGATGATCATGGATCTGGCATATAGAGTATGCCTGTTGAATCCGAAACTTTGTGAAAAAAAACAAATAAAGGGGATCGTCTTGATTGATGAGGCGGATATGCACCTGCATCCGAAGTGGCAGTGGAATATCATTAAGGCACTTAGCGCAACCTTTGCAAAGGTTCAGTTTGTCATTGCCACACATTCTCCGATTGTCATATCTTCCGCCAAGGAAGCAAATCTGATTCTGCTGGATGAGAATCAGGAAGTAACCTATCTGCCTGAATGTTATGGATATGCAGTGGAAGACGTACTATGCTATAGGCAGGAAAGCGTTTCCAGACCAAAGAATGTAAAAATGATTATAGATCAAATCAATGAATTTGTGGAAGAAGAACATTTTGATCAGGCAGAGAATGCTTTGGAACAGTTGAGAGGTATGTTGGGAGAAGATAACTCTGAATTTAAAAAGATGGCTGGCATCATTGGAGATGCGAAAGCGATAATGGGAGAGCTGTTACATGATATTGATTGAAAAAGAAGGCTTGCCAGACGGGCTGAACAGGAGAATCGTTGAGATCCGTAAGAGTGACAAGTGGAAGAATGTGAAGGAGGACAATACAGATGCCATAAGGCAGGTATTTGATGATGATTTTCCTAAGAATGATGTAAAAGCGGTCTTAATCCGTGAACAGAAGGGATTGTGTGCGTATTGTATGCGGAGAATCCGCACAGATTCTCACTCCAGAGTTGAGCATTTTGTTCCCCTGAGCAGAGACAAAGAAAGGGCACTTGATTATAACAATATGCTTGGGGTGTGTGACGGTGGGGAAAAGGTAATGGGACAGCAGGGACATATATTATGCTGTGATGCTCATAAGAGAGAGTCGGAGATTAAGACAAGCCCTCTAAATAAGAATCAGATGGATAAAATCGCATATAAGCCGGATGGGACCATATATACGAATCCAAAAGATATAGAGATGGAAAAAGAAATGAATGAAACCCTTTTGTTAAACGGGATTAGAAAAGCAGATGGTTCTTGCAGGGATACATCAACAGAAATTTTAAAAGGTAGAAGAGATGCTTATGACAGAGCGCGTCTGATGATGAAAAAGCTTGATAGGAGCGGAAAATGTACTTCCGCATCTGTGAAAAGGATTATAGATAATCTTTACAACTGTGAAGAACGTGAAGAATATGTGGGAGTAAAGTTGTATTATTTTAATAAAAAGTACAGGGAATTGGTGCGGCGCAGCTTGTAGTTTGCCATACATATTCGGAAAGATACCAATTAAGAATTTTCATTGCAATGACTTTAGAGAGGAAAAAGTTTAATGGAAAAGAAAACAAAACAGAATTTAATCATAGTGATCGTGGGAGTGGTATTATTTGCGGCCCTGATGAATTTGCATGTGGTGCTCCAGTTTCTGGAAAAGGGGATAGCGGTTATCCTGCCTGTCATCGTCGGCGGTATCCTGGCCTTGTTTATCAACGTGCCCATGACGGGGATTGAGAAGCGGCTGCGCAAATGGATGCAGAAAACGAAAAAGCAGCCTTCCGACAAGGCTTACCGGCTTGTTTCGTTTCTGCTCACCTTTGTCTGTGTTGCACTGGTGCTTACGCTTGTATTCACACTGCTCATACCAGAGCTTGCAAGTTCCGTGAAAGGGCTTTATCTGCTGGTTGAAGCGCGCCTGCCGCAGTGGATTGCCTATCTGGAGAGTCTGGACCTGCAGTCGGGGTGGCTGGAGGACATGCTGGCGGATATCAACCTGGAAAAGATCATGCAGAACGTTGGCATCGGGGCCAATCTGTTTTTGGAGGGTGTGGTGAGCACGGTATCCTCTGCCGCGAGTATAGTCATAACGGCGGTATTTGGACTGATCATCAGCATTTATCTGGTGCTGGGGAAGGAGCAGATAGGCGGACATGCCAAAAAGATAGTATATGCCTATTTAAAACTTGCATGGGCGGAAAATGTCATGCATTTTTGCCGTACATTTAACAGGTCTTTTTCCAATTTCCTGTCAGGGCAGTGTGCGGAGGCGGTGATCCTCGGAATACTGATGTTTCTGGCATTTACGGTTTTCAGACTGCCTTATGGAAGTCTGGTCGGCGTACTGACGGCGGTCTGTGCGATCATTCCCTATGTGGGGGCGCTTATGTCCGGCGCGGTCAGCGTAATTCTTGCTCTGCTGATCAGCCCGGCTCTGGCGGTCCGCTGTCTGATTGTCTATCTGATTGTCCAGTTTGTTGAGAATCAGTTTATCTATCCAAGAGTGGTGGGCGGCTCTGTAGGATTACCGCCGCTGTATACGCTTGTTGCGGCAATGATCGGCGGCAATCTCTTTGGAATCATGGGAATTATCTTCTTTATTCCGCTGATGGCTGTTTTTGTTGAACTCGTGAAAGAGGACGCGGGGAAGCGTCTGGATCGTCGGGGAAAACATAGCGTATAGGGAAAAGTTAAAAAGCAGGGATATCATAAAAAACGAAAAGATAGAAAAATATTGCCTTTATGTAAAATAATGTTAACCTGCGTTGCTTGCCGCAACGGGTGTTCCTCCGTATAATGGGAGTGAAAGGAGGGCATCCCTGATGCTGAACGAAAATATCAAAACCATCAGAAAGTCCAAAGGGCTTTCGCAGGAGGAACTTGCAATCAAGCTGAGTGTGGTGAGACAAACGATTTCGAAATGGGAACAAGGTCTGTCGGTTCCAGATGCTGACATGCTGATTTCCATATCAGAGGTATTTGAAATACCAGTCAGCACACTGCTTGGAGAAACCGTTGTTGAGAGGAAGGCCGATGATCTGAGAGTAATCGCTGAGAAGCTTGAGGTCATAAACTTACAGCTTGCGCATGAAAAAGCGGTAAGACAAAAAGTGATTCACTGGTTTTTTGTTTTGTTGTGTGTGATTATAGCGGCTGTTTTTGCCATACTGAAAGCATTAAACAGTCCTTACCTGGGCTGGGACTACAGTCATCCCGAAACCGCAGCAGCCGGAGTACTGTTTCACGCATTTGAGTGGCTGTTCATCCGAATAGCGCCGTTTGCCCTGATTGGGGCGATCGTCGGGGCCTGCTTCACACGGAAGAAAGTGTGAAAGGCGCATGGGGCGGTGAAAATGCTGCATGTATTTTTGCCGCCGTTAAAGTTATTTTTTCAGATATTGCAAAATCGGTTCAATATACTTTTTGTCTGAAATGTCATAAGAGGAAGAAATCATTTTAACCATTATTTCTTCATCTTCTGTCTTGTCTTTTTTTGCTTTAAGGGTTTTTACAAACATTTTCATCATCAGTTTAGATGGCATGGACATTTTTTCATAATTGAACCCTCCCGGACAGTAAAAGATCCTGACTTTTTTCTGTTCCGACTCGTTGAAAATCCGTTTAAGCGCTATGTCAATTTCCGGGTTGTCTATCGGACTTCCTCCAACACAAAATGCAATCAGCTTCTTGTCTGCCCATTTATCCATATTTCTCTTAAACCAGCTAATTTTACTGATATTGCCCGCACAAGCCCAACCTCCAAAAATAATGGCTTCATATGCAGCCAGATCTTTCTTTTTTGCGGCTGACAATTCAAAGCAATCAGCCCCCGCTGCTTCCGCGATCCATTCAGCATAGCGTTTTGTAAATCCTGTTTGTGAAGTGTAAATTACGATTGTATTCATCAGCATAAACCTCTACCCTTAATTATGGAAACAAGTTACCTGTATGTCAATAGGAATGAAGTAGGATTAATTTGCCTGGAGACCGTCGTAGTTGTTATTTTCGCATTGATGTGGTAAAGTGAACAAAATGAGTTGGAGGGTGAATGGGTATATTAATTATTGATGAGAAAACCGGGTTGTAGATTCGCTTAAAAGCTGCAATTGGCGAAATGGAGTGGAACAATTATGAACAATAGGCTGATAGACTTTGATCAGAATAACATGATTAATCAATTTGTTAAAACGGATGATATTTTAATGGATATGTGCGGCATCATCGAATCTTCGCAGAAGGCTGCATATCAGGCAGTTAATATGACTCTTGTCAAGAGAAACTGGCTTCTTGGATATAGAATTGCCAGTGAAGAAATGCAGGATAGAGAGCGTGCAAAATACGGGGCAGAGATTATAAAGAATCTTTCCAAAGAATTATCCGCAGAGTATGGAAAAGGATTTACAAAAACCAATTTATATGCGTTTTATTCATTTTATAAAATGTATCCGAAGATTTTCCAGACATCGTCTGGAAAATCTCAAAGACTGTTATCATGGTCGCATTACACAGTGCTGCTACAGGTAAATGACGAAAAAGCTCGTGCATGGTATGAGAAAGAAGCTGTCGAACAAACGTGGAGTGTCAGAACATTACAGCGTAATGTTTCTTCGCAGTATTATTACCGTATCCTTCAAACGCAGAATAAGGAACTCGTTGAGGGCGAGATGAAGGAGCTGACGGCGAAATATCAGAACGACAAGCTGGAGTTTATCAAAAATCCGATTGTTGCTGAATTTTTGGGGTTTGCGTCAAATGCGGATTTTACAGAAAGCGATTTGGAAAAAAGTATTCTTTCCAATATTCAAAAATTTCATTGATCTTGTGTTTTATAATTATATTCTCAAATGTTTTGTTCTGATCGACTTGAAAACACAGAAAATCACACATCAGGATGTCGGTCAGATGGATATGTATATCCGCATGTATGATGAATTAAAACGTAGCGAGGGAGACAATCCGACAATCGGTATTGTACTTTGTGCGGATACGGATGAAGATATTGCGAGATATTCGGTTCTTCACGGAAATGAACAATTATTTGCTTCTAAGTATAAACTTTATCTGCCAACGGAAGAAGAACTGCGAGCGGAAATCGAATCTCAAAAAGCGATGTTTTACTTGCAGCAATGCGGGAAAAAAGGAACAGAAGCAGAAAACAAGCTTTAAATGCTATTGATTAAGGAGGAAAAAGCAATGAAAGTACTTATGATCAACGGAAGCCCGCGTGCAGGCGGCAACACATCCATCGCCCTGCGGGAGATGGAGCAGGTTTTTGCGGCGGAGGGCGTGGAAACAGAAACCATCCAGATCGGCAGTCAGGCCATACGGGGCTGTATCGCCTGCAATTCCTGTGCGGAAAAAGGAAAATGCGTGTTTGATGACATTGTGAACGAGACGGCGCCGAAGTTTGAGGCATGCGATGGGCTGGTGATTGCGTCCCCGGTTTACTATGCGTCTGCCAACGGCACGCTGATTTCTTTTCTGGACAGACTGTTTTACAGCACGCCCTTTGACAAGCGCATGAAGGCAGGAGCCAGTGTCGTCGTGGCAAGACGGGGCGGCCTGTCGGCCACTTTTGATGAGCTGAACAAGTATTTTACGATCTGCGGTATGCCGGTGGCCTCCAGCCAGTATTGGAACAGTGTTCACGGCAGACTGCAGGGCGAAGCGGCGCAGGATGCGGAAGGGTTACAGACCATGCGCACGCTTGCGCGGAATATGACGTTCTTAATCAAGAGCATTGCGCTCGGGAAGGAAACTTACGGCCTGCCGGAAAACGAGCCTGCCCAGAGAACCAATTTTATTCACTGACTCTTGGCAGTACATATTTTTCCGAGTAGAAGGCATACTGGTCTTTGTAGTAAGGGCTTTCCTCCTTCATAACGGAAAGGGATTGGTGCAGATTCATGCTGTTTTCGGCAGTGTCCACGATACAGATGGCGATGTTGGAGCAGTGGTCTGCCGCCCTTTCCAAATTGGTGAGAAGATCCAGCCAGATAAAGCCTGTCTCTATGGAACAGACACCCTTTTTCAAACGTCTTACATGAGCGTTTCGCATGTTCTCTTTCAGATCATCGATCACCTGTTCCAGCGGTTCAATATTTCTTGATAAATCCAGATCATTCTGTACAAAGGCGGTACAGGAGAGCGTCATAATTTCAGACACAGCGCTGCAGAGCACTTCCAGCTCTTTGATGGCTTCGGCGGTGAACCGCAGCTTTTTGTCTTTCAATTCTTCCGCGGATTTTAATATGTTGACACTGTGGTCGGAAATCCGTTCCAGATCACCGATCACCTTTAACATCATGGAGACGCTGCCGCTGTCCGCGTCACTCATCTGATAATTGCTCAGTTTCACCAGATAGGTCCCTAAAATATCTTCATAGTGATCACATTTTTCTTCGGCTTCCTGCACTTCCTTTGCAGTCTGCTTGTCGTACCGGGTCAGCAGCTTCAGCGCGCTCTTTAAGGAAACGGTAGAAATTTCAGCCATCTCCCGCACCAGCGTATGGCATCTGTCCAGCGCAATATGGGGTGCGGCGAGGAGACGTTCGTCCAGCACGGAGGCGGTTTCTTCCGTCTCAGCGTCGGGCACAAGCCTTACCGCCAGCTTTTCTAACAGGGCAGAGGTGGGGAGTAGCACTAGGGTACATAAAATGTTAAACGCGGAGTGGGTGAGCGCGATGCCGAACAGGGACGTTGGCTCATCCAGAAGCGGGGGTTTTACAAGCAGCGATACGGGAAGAAAAACAAGGAGCAGGATCAGGGTTCCCAGTATATTAAAGGAAAGATGGACAACCGCCGCCCGTTTGGCGTTTTTCGTGGTGCCAAAGGAGGAAAGCAGCGCCGTTGCACAGGTGCCGATATTCTGACCCATAATAATGGGCATGGCTGCGCCGTAGGAGACCTGCCCGGTGGATGCGAGCGCCTGCAGGATGCCGACGGAAGCAGAGCTGGACTGGATCACCGCCGTAAGTACGGCGCCTACGATAATACCGAGCACCGGGTTTTTGAACAGGATAAACATCTGCTGAAAGGCGGGCACATCGGCAAGCCCGGACACCGCGCCGGACATGGTGTCCATGCCGAACATCAAGGTGGCAAAACCCAACAGAATTGTGCCGGTATCTTTCTTCTTGCTTGTCTTTCCAAACATGAAAAGAAGGATGCCGATGGTTGCAAGAATGGGCGTGAAGGAGGTGGGCTTTAACATGCGGATAAAAAAGTTGTCGCTGGAAATGCCGCTTAAGCTCAAAAGCCATGCGGTGACGGTGGTGCCCACGTTTGCACCCATAATCACATTGATGGCCTGCTTTAAGGTCATCACGCCGGAATTGACGAAGCCAACCACCATCACTGTGGCGGCGGAGGAACTCTGGATCACGGCGGTGACGATCAGTCCCGTCAGAAATCCTGCAGTTTTATGCTGGGTCAGTCTGGCAAGGAGCAGTTTTAAGCTCCCTTCCGCACGCCGCTCCAGCGCTTCACTCATCACGCTCATGCCGAACAGAAACAGGCTTAAGCCCCCTGCTAGTGTCAAAATGTCAAAGATATTCATAATTGCTGTGTCCTCCTACATACGGTATCCGATCCCCAGTTCGTTTTGAATATAGTTTTTCTTTCCCGGTTCGGCGCCAAGTTTTTTCCGAATGTTTGCCATATTTACCTGCAGCTTTTTGATACTCCCCGAATCGCTGTAACCCCAGATTTCTTTGATGATGGTGTTGTAGGTGACAACCTTTCCTGAGCACCTGGACAGGTAGGAAAGGATGTCGTATTCGGTGTGGGTCAATCTGATTTCTGCCTGGTCGATGAAAACCTGTCTTGCGCCGTAGTCGATGACGAGGCCGTCCAAGGCAAAAACTCCGTCCGGGGAACCACCTGCGCCGGTATGCAGGGCGGCTGTCCTCAGTGCGGAACGTACTCTTGCCATCAGCTCGGCAGAGCTGAACGGCTTGGTGACATAGTCGTTGGCGCCCAGATCCAGCGCTTCCACCTTGTCCGCTTCGTCCACCCTGGCGGATAAAACGATGACGGGCACGAGAGAGTCTTTTCTGACTTCCCGCAGCAGACCGATGCCGTCTCCATCGGGAAGGCCGAGATCCAGTATGATCAGATCCGGGCGGTGCGAAAGATAGAGCATTTTTCCATTGGAAAAATTTCTTGCCGGGACAGCCTGGCAGCCATCCGCCTCAAGCAGTGTGCCAATCAGGTTGTTTATATGGTAATCGTCTTCCACAACGAGAATTTTATACTTATGGCTCATGGGATTCCTCCTCCGTATCCAGAGTGAAACAAAAAAGGGCGCCGCCGCTTTTTCTGTTTTCTGCCGTGATGGCGCCGCCATGTGCCCGGATGATAGCGGCGCACACGGAGAGGCCGATACCGGCATTGCTTCTCCTGCTGTCAGGGGGCAGATTTTCTGCCTGATAATAACCCGTAAAAAGGGTTTTCAGCCGTTCCTTTTCTATGCCGCATCCGTCATCGCTTATCTCAAACACGGCCTTTCCGGGAAGCAGAGACACTTTTAAACAGAGTATGGTCATTCCTTTGGCGTGACAAACGGCATTTTCCAGAATATTTATCACAACCTGTTCGATCAGCAGGGCATCCATCTCTATGGTGATAAACTCGTCCGGCAGTTCGACGGATACTTCTTGTTCTGGATAGCGTTTGTGAAATTTGATCAGAGCTGCGTCAAGAAATTCATCCAGCACGGTTGAAACTTTAATGATTTTGACGTTTGTGCCGTCCAGTCTCGTGATCGAAAGCAGATTTTCCACCATGCGGGTGAGCCATGCGGCATCCTCGCGGATGCTTTGCAGCATTTTCTGTTTCTGTTCTCTGGATAAGCCGGTTTCGCTTTCCAATAGGGCGGAGCTTGCGCCATAGATGGTGGTGAGGGGGGTGCGCAGATCGTGGGATACTGCCCGAAGCAGATCGGCCCGCATTTTTTCCATTTCGCTTTGTGATTTTAATGTCTCCTGTTTTTTGATTTTCGTGGTCAGTGTACAGGTGATACAGGAAATGACAATCATAATCACAGAGGTAACCAGAATGTCGGTTATGGTGAAAACTAAACTGAAATAGGGAAGCTCAAAGACAAGTTCGAAAACAAAGACGCTGGCCAGCGCCGAAAGGATACCGTAAAGATAGCCGTCCGTGGCCAGGGCGGTCAAAAAGGTTCCCAGAATAAAGATAGCGGGAATCAGTGCATGCGCGCCGGAAACGGTCTGCACCAACAGACACAGGATAAAACATGCGGCTAAAAGAGATAAGGTGACAGCGGCATCAGCCAGGAGCTTTGGAATCTTTTTCATCGGGAAAAGCCTCCTTGGTAAAAGGGAAATGCAGAGCGGCAGGCACAAAGCATGGATCCGTCCGGCAAAGTCTCTACCAGATAGTATACATGAAAGGCAGTTAAGATTTGGATAAGAATGAAGGGGAGAGCGGAACGGTCAGGAGGAGCGAACGGCTCTTTTGATGGCTTCAAAACTTTCCTCGCTCAGATCGTGTTCCATCCGGCAGGCGTCCTCCAGCGCGGTCTGGCGGCTTACGCCGATGCCCATGAGCCAGTCGGAGAGGATGGTGTGCCGCTCCAGCACATTCTCTGCGCGTTTCTGCCCGCTTTCCGTGAGCGTGATAAACCCGTTTTCGGACATGGTGATGTAGGCCTTTTCCCGCAGATTTTTCATGGCCACGCTGACGCTGGGTTTGGTGAAATTCATTTCGTTTGCAATATCTATGGAACGAACCTGTCCCAGCCGTTTTTGCAGCAGAAGGATGGTTTCCAGATAGTCTTCCTGAGATTCGTCTGCGCGGTGTTTGATGTAGTTCATGGCATACTCCTCTTGATTTTTCTATCATCATACCATTTTTAGAAGGGAAAGACAACGAAAAAGGAATCTGGCGGAAGCTGTTGGCAAGCAACGTCTTTGTATTGTGTATTTTGTATAAAATCTGCAGGGGAATTTCGTAAAATTAAACGATACATTGTTCCTTGATAAATACAATGTGGCTCCTTTATAATAAAAGTTACAAAGCGCAACCGATTGCGCAACAGTTGCGCTGTATCATTTGACTGATAAAGCTGAGAGAGGAAGGACGGAATGTGGTCAGACGCACGGTGGGATCATGGACAAGAAAAGTGTGGGAGGAGGAAGATGATGGGTAAACAGAGGAGGCTGTACTTTCGGAGAAGCATGTGCGGCATATTGAGCGCGGCGATGATTATGTCGGGACTGCTCGTGCCAGACACGGCAGTTTATGCCGCACAGCCGGATGTGACAGGGCATGCTGCGGAAACGGGCATGGAAAACGAGGGTGCACAAACGCCCGGATCTGAGGATGCGGGGACGGAAGAGAGTGGGGAAGATCATTCCGAAGAAACAGGCGGTCAGGGAGGCGGTTCGGAGAAACCTGCAAACCCGGATGAAGGTGGAAATGAGGAGAAACCTGCAAACCCGGATGAAGGCGGAGACCCGGAAGAACCTGCAAACCCGGATGAGGACGGAGATACGGAAGAAGATCCTGACCCGGATGAGGGTGGGGACATGCAGGAAGAGCCCTCGGAAGACGAGGATGCAGATCCCGATGAGACGCCTGACGAGGGAATGGAAGGTGAAGACGGGGAAGCATTAGAGGAAGAGGAAACAGAGGAGACCCAGAAGGTATTGAGCGCGGTGCGCGCGGGAACATACGGCGAGCTGCAGAACGGGGATTTCTCAGAAGGTGAAACGGTAGACGGCGTGTGGGTGCCCAAGATTTGGAAGGGTTCCGGCGATGACTACAAGAGTAAAGATGAGGGAGGATATACAGCAACGGCTCACTGGTGGAGCGAAAACGGCTGTTCTATCTCCCTGAGTCAGGTAGTAGAAAATGTTAAGCCTGGAAACTACACGATTTCGCTGGAAGCATACGGGGATTTTGCGGAGGATGCGGATGATCCGATTTCCATTCAGGTAAAGCGGGTCAAACAGTCCGGGGACACTTATGTGGACATAGATTCTCTGGCGGAAAAGAGCCTGGGAGACGGGCCGGGATGGCAGTGGAAGACTGTCAAAACAGATAAATTTGAAGTGGCTGTTCCATCCGGGGAGACACAGGTTGATTTAGAGATAGCGGTCTCCGGCAAATTGGGAACCGGACAGACGATCAATCTGGATAACGTTAAGTTTGAGGAAGCGTCTGATTCGGAGAACAGCAGCATTGATTTCTACTATTATGTCGGTGATGTGGATGCGGCGGAAGAAATCGGATTGTATTATTGGGGAAGCAATTTATCCTCGGAGGCGGAGAAAGCCGGCTGGAAGGTATGGAACGATGGTGATACTTATGCCATGTCGTCCGTGACCGGCTATACGGGCTGGTACAGCATTCCACTTACTTTTGAAAATGCGGGTGAGGCTGCAGGATTTAAGATCGTCAAAAAGTCAGAGGCGGCTGTGAACAATGACAGCTCGGCATTGTTTGCGTGCAGCGCTGATTCCTCAAATAACCCGAATATTTACAGTATGCTGACTGGCGGTGACAATACGGAATGTGCGGTTAAAAATTATAAGCCTTATCTGAATGAGGATGTGAAGACCATTCTGCGAAACGTCACACTGTATGCGTACGATCCGGCAGGTGCGCCCTGCATACAGTTTACCAAGGATACCAAAGTATCCGTGGTGGACGAGGCGGCGGGCACGGTTTCTGCGCTTCCCGGGAAAACGGAAGTTGACGGCGGGGACGGCTATATCATGGCGGCTGACACAAAGGCCAACTGGTATTATCTCACATTCAGTGCGCCGGGAAATATCAATTTTGACAAGGCAAAAATATGCAATTTCTATACAAAACAAAATGGTGGAAGCTATGTGTGGAGCAAAAATCTGGTGAACGGACCTACAGATGAGTGGGGCGTTGATTTTACGCCAGTCTTTTCGGGCAGTGTTTTTTATAAGGACGGTGAACTGTCCGATTCCAGAAGCGTATCCCTGGGTGAGCTGAAAACGCTCTATGGGGAGGCGAAGGAGAAATATGATGAGGGAAAAGGCGCCTACTCGGACGCTTCATGGACAAGGTTTGAAACGGCGGTAAAGAGTGCGGACACGGCAATTAAAGGTCTGGAAGGAAAAGGGGATGATTACACGGATGACAGCCCGGACGCGGTAAGCGGGATCAGCGTCGAGAGCGTTTTTATGGAGCTGAAGGACGCGATGGAAAGTCTGGCGATGGAGGTTGCGCTGTATTATTATATCGGGGAAGCCCAGGCTGCCGGATTTACCTATTGGGCCGAGGACGGACTGGATCCGATTGCAACCAGCGCACCACAGACAAGCGACTGGCATGCGTGGAATGATGCAAAAAATGTGACTTATCAGATGACGGCCGTGGCGAAGTATCCCGGATGGTATTCCATACCCATTTCCTTTACCCACGGAGGCGGTGAGGATGCCGGATTTTCCGTGCACAGGTATGACGGGGAGAAGAGTACGGAGGTGTTTACCTGTTCTAAGAAATGGGCAGCAACGGAGATATATGCGGAACTCTTTTCCGGGGAGTCAGGTGTCTATGCCGTAAGCAAGGGCGTGGGCTATGCAGGTGAGGAGCTGATTGATGCGCTGATGCGCAATGTCAAAATATATGTATATGATAATGAGGGTGTGCCGGCTGTCGGCACGGCGTCAGACCTCTATTATGTGAATGAACGCAGAAGGAAGAAGGATGTGATTGTGCCGTCCCAGGAAGCGGACGGTGTCAAGTATCACAATATGACGGCTTCTGAGAGCCATGCCAACTGGTATGAGCTGACTTTTTCCGTGCCTGAGCCGGATGAGAATAAAAAGATCTGCGGATTATACAGTCTGCGGGAGAGTGAGGAAGGCAATGCTGCGGTTTATGAGCTTATGAAAACCTTTGTGGAGGGCGCCGCTGCTGACGGAGAACAGGTTGACATTACCGGGGTTTTTGAGGGAAAGGTCTATTATAAAAACGGCACATGGTATGACCAGAGACCGTCTACGATAGATGATCTGGCCGCACTTGTAAAGGAAGCCGATGAGCTGATAGCAAGTGATCAGGATAAACCGAAATATAAGCATGAAGACGACGGCGGCGCGTGGACGGCTTTTGAGGCAGCGCTGTCGGCGGCAAAGGCTGTTTTGGAAAAGGATAAGACAGCCAATAAGCCCACAGACAATGAAATTGTAACGGCATATAATGGCCTAAACACAACGATGAAGAAGCTGGTGCCTATTCCGTTGGATTCAGAGTACATCAGCGTGGAGCGCGTTGCGGTGGATGAAGATTTTATCACGGGCGCGGATGTGTCCTCCTACATTTCGCTGAGAGAAAGCGGTGTGGTGTTCAAAGACGCGGACGGCAGGGCGCTTTCAGATGCAGGATTTTTCAGACTGCTGCGTGACGGCGGCACAAACTGGGTGCGGATCCGTATATGGAATGATCCCTATAACAGCAGCAGCGGAAATGGCTACGGCGGCGGAAACTCCGATCTGGAGAAGGCGAAGGCAATCGGGAGGCTTGCAACGAATGCGGGTATGCGGGTGCTGATTGACTTCCATTATTCAGATTTCTGGGCGGACCCGGCCAAGCAGAAAGCGCCGAAGGCGTGGGAAAGCTATTCGGTTGACCAGAAGGTCAATGCAGTCCGCAGTTTTACGAAGGAAAGTCTGGAAGAGCTCAGGGCTGCGGGCGTTGATGTCGGCATGGTGCAGGTAGGAAATGAGACGAACAACGGTATCTGCGGTGAATATGATTGGGCAAATATGGCCAAAATTTTCAATGCGGGAAGCGAGGCGGTCAGGGCATTCGATCCGGAATGTCTGGTTGCGATCCACTTTGCGGAGCCGCAGGCAAACAATTTTGTAGATCTTGCAGGCAGCCTGAAATCAAACAATGTGGATTATGATGTGTTTGCGAGCTCTTATTATCCGTTCTGGCACGGTACGACAGAAAATCTGACGACAAAGCTTAGCGAGATTGCAAAGAATTATGACAAGAAGGTTATGGTTGCGGAGACATCATGGGTGACAACGTGGGAGGATGGCGACGGACATGGAAACTCGGCGCCCAAGATCACACAACAGCTGGATTACTCCGTTTCTCTGCAGGGACAGGCGGATGAAATCAGGGACGTTGTGGCGGCGGTAGAAAATGTGAACACCAAAGTTCCCGGCGCGGCAATCGGTATGTTCTATTGGGAGCCGGCATGGATTTCCCCGTATTATGTCTATCAGGCGGACGGTTCGGTAGACCAGAGCCTGTACAAGAAAAACAAAGAACTTTGGGAGAAATATGGTTCGGGATGGGCGTCCAGCCATTCCATCGAATACGATCCCTCGGATGCGGGATTGTGGTACGGCGGCAGTGCGGTGGACAACCAGGCATGGTTCGATTTTGACGGAAAAGCGCTTGAGACGGCGAAAATTTACAGTTATATCAGAGCATCGGCGACTGCAGAAGAAAGCGGCAATTCGATTGCAAACGTAAAGGCGGATCTGCTTGCAGAGGTTACTGTGGGAGAGGAGATTGACTGGGAACAGGTAACGGACATTGAGGTGATTTTTGCTGACGGTAACAAATACACCGGGGCGGAAAACGCAGAAAATAATAGCAATGTGGGCAGCCCGATTACCAATCTCTCAGTAAAGTGGGATGAAAAACAGCAGGAGCTTGTAAATACGGATCAGGCGGGAGAATATGCGGTTGCAGGTACCGTGTCGTGCACATATAAGATCAAAGACGATGCGGAGGAGACCAGAACGGAAAGCTTTTTTGTGACGCTGACAATTCAGGTGCTGCCGTCCGGCAATATCCTTGTGAATCCCGGATTTGAAAACGGCAATACCGGCTGGACAATCAGCGATGCGGTTGATGCGAAGGTGAAGAGTACAGATACAACACCGCACAGCGGTGTGTCCTCCCTGCATTTTTATGATGAAGCGAAGGATGGACTGGACTTTACGGTAGAGCAGAGAGTGAATGCGCTGAAAGCGGGAATCTATACGTTCGGCGGTTACATACAGGGTGAGGCGACAAGCAGCGATTTCCAGAGTGCCTATGTCAAAGTATACAATGAAAAGAATGAGCTGATCGGCAATTACAGAAATTCCTGTTCAATGGGCGGCCACAGAAACTGGATGAAGCCGGAGGTAACAGGTATCAGGGTAAGTGACGGAGATTATGTCGTTGTCGGGATGGAAGTGAAAGTCAACAAAGCAGAATCCTGGGGTACGCTGGATGACTTCTATCTGTACGGCAGCTATGGCATTGCTGTCGATGCTTCCATTCAGAACGGTAAGCTGACTGTCAGCAATTTGGAGCCAAACAGCAAAGAAGTGGTCAGAGTGACGGCAACGCCTGACGCCGGTTATTATCTGTCCAAACTGACTGTTGCGGGAACGGGTGTGACCGCGGCCGGCATCGAACTTGCCGGAAATGCGGGAACATTAGAGTCTTCCGAAACAGATCAGGCATCGCTTAGTTATAATACGGACCCTGATCATAAGTCGGATGCGACGATGACTGCTTCCTTCCGAATGCCTGAAACGACTGTGACAATCAGCGCGGAATTTACTTCTGTGTTTGAGGGGACAGATAAGATTCAGATCAGTGAGGTTACGGTTGCAGGATTTACAAAAGACAGCGCAGATAGATTTGTATATGACACGAAGCAGGAATATACAGGGAAGAATATCCAGCTTGATCTGGACATCAGTTATCAGGGATACCGGCTCACCGCGGCGGACTATACAGCCCAGTACAAAAAGAATAAAGAAGCGACAACAGCGGAAACTCTGGCTGAGATTACGCTGAAGGGCAAGGGGAAAAAGTTCGCGGGCGAGAGGAAGCTGTACTTTGAGATTGTAGATACGAAAACCGATATTTCCAAGGCAAAACTGCAGTTTGCATCGCCTTACGACGATGAACAGAAGAAGACGTATTATTACACGGGAGACTATGTGGAGCCGGAGGTGGCGGCATTTGTCGACAGGGAAGGCAATAAAATCAAAGACAGCGCCGGGACGGAGCTTGTCCTGACAGCCGGCACGGACTATACGGTTAAGTATCTGAATAACATTAAGGTAGGCAAGGCGACCATGATCGTTGTGGCCAAGGACAACAGCGCCAAGATCAAGGGATCTGTCACGCAGACCTTCACGATTGCCAAAAGACCGGTTACCGATGCATCCATAACGGTGTCAAAGCCGTCGAGCGGCACCTATACAGGCGGCAAAGTGACGCCGAACATTACCGTGAAATACGGCAGCAGGATTTTGCAGAAAGGCAGAGACTACAAGGTTACCTACTACAATAATACCAAAGTGAGCACAGGGGTAACGGATCCTAAGAAACTGCCGTATGTGAAAATTGCAGGAGCCGGAAATTATACGGGCAATACGGACACGGACAAAGACGGTAACAAACTGACTTTTGCGATCTGGGAAAAGGATATTGACGATTTCAGCGTGACGGCTGAACTTACCGATCTGATTGATACCGGCAGGGAACAGACGGTTAAGGTGACGCTGAAGGATGGAAAGAAAAAGCTGTCTGCGGGCAGTCAGTATCGGATCTTGAAGATCACTGACGAGAAGGGCAGAGAGGTATATAAGTACGACAAACAGAAACCGACGGCCAAAGTGAAAGAGAAAGGAACCTATACCGTCACACTGGAAGGCCTGGGGAATTACAAAGGGGAAAAGAAAGAGAAGCTCAAGGTAGTTGGCGAGGAGTATATGCTTTCCAAGGCAGTCATTGCCAAAATTCCCGATCAGATTTATACGGGCAACAAGATTGAGCTGGAGAACATCCTTGAAGTGAAGAACAAGGCGGGCGCTCCCCTTTCGTATGGCGAGGATTACACCGCGGTCTATACGAACAATATCAAGTCGGGAACCGCGAAAGTAACCATTAAGGCCAGGAACGGAAGCGGTTATGCGGGAAGTAAAACGGCCAGCTTTAAGATCAAGAAGCGCGCGATTGTCGCTTCCGGGACGGATCTGAAGCCAAACCAGAAAATAGAAGAGTGCGGCATAATCACCTATGAGTTCTTGGAGAAGGACGACATTTACAAGAATGCCGGCGACGGGGTGCACTATTATCCGTACAATGGCTATAACTGGACGCCGGAACTGAAGGTTTATGCGCAGAACGGCAAGGTGAAGAAACTGCTTGCAAAGGGCGTTGATTATACGGTTACTTTCAGCAACAATCAAAAGCCGAACGATATTCTGGAAGCCAAAAAACATGGTGTCATCACCATAAACGGTAAGGGAAGTTACAGCGGCAAGGTGAAGTTTGAGGACGCCTTTGTCGTAAAAGACGTAACCCTCGATGATTTCGCGATAACGGTGAAACCTGCTGTATACGACAACAAAGCGCTCAAGCCGGACATTACATTCGTGTATAAGGAAACCGGCACAACGCTTCCGATGAAGGCAGGCACGGCTTACACCGCAGCATATAAAAACAATCGCAATGCGGTGAGCAGCATAAGCAAAGATAAAGAAGGTGCAGGCTGTGGTCCTTATGTGGAGATTAAGGAGAAAGGGATGCGGGCGTATATGGGAACTGACGCATCAGGAAAACCCGTGGCATGCAGCGGCAAAAACAAACAGTCGCAGACGATCCACTTTACGATTACGACTGCCGCGATCACAGCAGCGAGTGTGAGCGAGATCAAGGTGCAGACCTACAACGGAAAACCGTCCAAACCGAGGTTGACCGTTAAGGTGAACGGAAAGAGCCTTAAAGAAGGCAGGGATTATCTGGTCACCTATACAGGCAATACCGGGAGAAATGAGAGAGCAATGGCGACAATAGTCGGTATTGGCAATTATTCCGGCAGGGTTGAAAAACCTTTCATCATCAAATAGGGGTAAAAGAGAAAAGGGACAGATTGTCCCTTTTTTCTTTGCAATTCTTTTCCTGCATATGGAAAAAGGGGATTGACAAAGTAACTTGGTTATATTAAACTAACTATTGGTTAGAGAACACTAACCAACGGGCGAGGTATCATAGCAGACAAAAGAAAAGCGGGAACGATAGAAAGGGAGGATAGAAAATGAAGTTGAATGATGCAAAAACCGGGGAAACGTATTTTGTGAAAGACATCGAAACACAGGACGAAGAGCTGAAATCTTTTCTCTTTTCCCTAGGATGCTACAGCGGGGAACCGATCACGGTGATTTCCCATATGAAGGGGGGATGCGTTGTCGCTATGAAAGACGCCAGATACAACATAGATACTGATTTAGCGCAAGCTATTTCAATATAGAAGAGTTTATTTTTTGCCAAATAGTTAGTTAATACTAACAAGAGAGGCCGCTGGAATGAAAACAGTAAGAAATGAAAACGAGGAGGATGCATGAGATGAGAATTGCACTAACGGGAAATCCGAACAGTGGGAAGACCACGATGTACAACGCTCTCACCGGCAGAAATGAAAAGGTCGGCAACTGGGCGGGCGTCACCGTGGAAAAGAAGGAAAGTCCGATCAAGAAAGTTTATTACGATGGGAGGGAGGAGCTGATTGTGGTGGATCTGCCGGGCGCCTATTCCATGTCGCCCTTCACATCCGAGGAAAGCATCACAAGCGGATATGTGAAAAACGAGAATCCGGACGCCATCATCAATATCGTGGATGCGACCAACCTGAGCAGAAGTCTCTTTTTTACGACCCAGCTTTTAGAGCTTGGGATTCCTGTGGTGGTGGCTCTGAACAAGAGTGATATCAATGAGAAAAAGGACACGGAAATTAACATACAGCTTTTGTCTGAGAAGCTTGGCTGTCCCGTGCTGCGGACTGTTTCCACAGCTTTCGGTCATAACGGGTTGAAAGAGGTGGTGGAGATGGCTGTCACTGTCATAGGCAGCGGGCAGAAGGCACCTTATGAGCAAGGGAAAATAGATCTGCATGATAAGGCGGCGGTGGAGGCGGCAGACAGGAACCGGTTTGCCTTTGTGAACGGGATAGTGGAGAGCGTGGAAAAGAGAAAGATCCTGACGAGGGAAAAGAACGGACAGGATAAGATTGACAAAGCGCTTACCAGCCCCTGGCTTGGGATTCCGATTTTTGCGGTGGTCATGTTTCTGGTATTCCATATTTCCCAATCCACGCTCGGCACATGGATAGCCGACTGGCTGGCGGGCTGGATCGAAACCTTTCAGGGTTATGCGGCGGGTCTGGTGGAGAACGCCAATCCTTTTTGGCAGTCCCTGCTGGTGGACGGCATCATCGGCGGCGTAGGCGCAGTGGTGGGTTTCCTGCCTCTTGTGATGGTTATGTACTTCCTGATCGCACTATTAGAGGACTGCGGTTACATGGCGCGCGCTGCGGTGGTGCTTGACCCGATCTTTAAGAGAGTGGGACTTTCCGGCAGATCCGTGATTCCCCTGGTAATTGGCACGGGATGTGCGATTCCCGGCATTATGGCCTGCCGCACCATCCGCAATGAGCGGGAGAGGAGAGCGACTGCTATGCTGACGCCCTTTATGCCCTGTGGCGCAAAGCTGCCCGTGATTGCTCTGTTTGTGGGTGCATTTTTCCCGGAAACGCCGTGGGTCGGTGTGGCGATGTATTTTGCAGGCATTGCGCTGATCCTTTTAGGTGCGCTGCTGGTCAACGCAGTGACGGGCTACAAATTCAGGAAATCTTTCTTTATCATGGAACTGCCGGAATATAAGATGCCGAGTCTGAAGAGAGCCGTCATTTCTATGCTGGGACGCGGTAAGGCATATATCATTAAGGCGGGAACCATTATTCTTGTATGCAATACGGTGGTGCAGATCATGCAGTCCTTTGACTGGCATCTGCAGGTGGTGGAGGAGGGAATGGAACATACTTCTATTCTGGCATCCATTGCTTCTCCCATCGCCGTTCTTCTCGTGCCGATTGTCGGTTTTGCGGCATGGCAGCTTGCGGCGGCTGCAGTTACCGGCTTTATCGCCAAGGAGAATGTGGTCGGCACGCTGGCAGTCTGCTATGGCCTTAGCGCGTTCATTGATACGGAAGAATTGGCGTTAGTCGGGGACGGAAATGTGGTGGCGCAGGTCATGGCGCTGACAAAGGCGGCGGCGCTGGCATACCTGATGTTTAATCTGTTTACGCCGCCCTGTTTTGCGGCTCTTGGGGCGATGAACGCTGAGATGCGAAGCAGGAAGTGGCTGTGGGCAGGAATCGGTCTGCAGATGGGCATCGGGTTTACAGCAGCCTTTCTCGTGTATCAGATTGGTACGCTGATCACAACGGGAAGTCTGGGGAACGGATTTATTCCGGGAGCTCTGGCGGTGCTTGCGATGGCATGCGCGGTTGTTGTACTGGCGCGGCATGGGAAGAGACAGTCTGTTCTGGAGGACGAGGAGAAGACTGTTGTCAGTCCGAGGAAGAGCCGGATAAAGTGTATCGGTTGTTCTGCCTGCGGGCATTGCGGTACTTCCCGGGAGACATGCCGGTAAGCCGTTTGAACACGGTTATGAAATAATTGTAGTCAGAGAAGCCACAGGCGGAGGCGGTCTCGCTGATCTTCCATTCGGGATGTTCGGCGAGAAGCGCTTTCGCCTTTTCTATGCGGAGGTTTCGGATATGCTCTGCAATGCCGCATCCGTAATTCTGATCGGAAATTTCGTAGAGATAGGTCTTACCGATCTGGAAACGGCGGCACAGGTCAGAGGCGCTGATTTCCTCAGTGAAGTGTGCGCTGATATATTCGTCGATCTGGACGGGCAGTTCTTTCCGCTGAACGATGGACATCCGTTCCAGACAGAGATAGGAGGCCACAGCCTGCATGATGTGGGAGACAGAAACAATGTAATCCTCTGAAATGAGCGGGCTTGCCAGGCAGGCTTCTTCCAGCGCGTTCTTGTCAATGCGGTAGGAGGCACATTTTTCCCGGATGCTTTTCCAGCCTTCCCCGTAGCTTGGATAGGAAAATACATGCCCAAAAAACAGATACCCGATCACAATATTGCCTAAAGTAAGGGGCGCGATGCTCTCGGTTAATCCGGCATGGCAGCGGTAGGTGTAGGCGCTGCGTCTGCTTGCGGCCATCTCGCAGGCGTGGGCGTCACAGCGGGCACACTGGGCGGCGGCCGCCGGATCGGTCCGTATGATCCGGCAGCAGGGCGCGATCTGTTCCGGGTAGGCAGTCAGCTCATGGAAGGAGTCGTCAAATACCGTGATCCGCAGGCTGGTGATCTTATGGAAATCCTGTAGCAGGGAATTGAGTTTGGAAAGATTAAAGGTGGAAATCATAATGTCCTCCGCTTTGATACATTGCAGGAATGGTTTTCGTTTCTGTTATGATTATATCAGCTTTGCGAACAAATTCAAAGAAAAGTGGACAGAAGTCTATATATTTCCCGAAGCAGGGGGATTAGAATGAGAGCATAACGGGTCAGGGCACGGCGGAGGTGGGCGTGCGATGAAAAAGGAGGACGAACAAAATGAAAAGAATGACATTTGCTTTATGTTTCTGTAACCGGGGATTCATGCCGGGAGAGCTGATCTATGGGGCCAGAGAGGATATGATCCGGGCAGTGACGGATGCGGGGTATGATTATATCGCTATGGACGCGGAGCTGACGCGCTACGGCGGCGTGGAGACGAGGGATGAGGGACTGCTTTACGCCAAGTGGCTGAAAGAGCACGAAGGACAATATGACGGCGTGATCTTTTCCATGCCGATTTTTGCGGATGAAAACGGTGCAATCACGGCACTGCAGGATGCCGGTGTGCCCATTCTGATGCAGGCCTATCCCGATGAGATTGGAAAGATGGATTTTGCTCACAGAAGAGACGCGTTCTGCGGCAAATTTTCCGTGACGGATGTTTTCACACAGTATCAGGTACCCTTCACCGTGCTAAAGCCCCATGTGGTGCATCCCCTCAGTGAGAAGTTTGCGGAGAATCTCAGAGATTTTGCAGCCGTCTGCCGGGTGGTGAACGGTATGAAACGCTGTAACATCGGCTGTATCGGAGCGAGAACTACAGCGTTTAAAACGGTCCGCTTTGATGAGATTGCCATGCAGAAATATGGGATCAATGTGGAATCCTTTGATCTGTCGGAGCTTGTCTTTAAGGTGGGAAAGCTTGATGACGGGGACGAGAAGGTTGTGGCAAAGAAGGCGGCGCTGGAGGATTACACGGATTTTTCCGGCGTGTCCGAGGAGAAGAAGAATACCCTTGCGAAGATTTCGGTTGTCATCGACGAGTACATAGAAGTGTACCATCTGGATGCGCTTGCCCTTCGCTGCTGGAACGAGATGGAGGAGATCTTGCGGGTGTGCCCCTGTGTGCTTTTGTCTGAGCTGAATGACCGGGGGATCACCGCATCCTGTGAGATTGACATGTGCTCCGCCGTCACGATGCGGGCGATGGCGTTAGCCAGCGAAACGCCTACCACGGTTCTTGACTGGAACAACAATTACGGAGATGACGAGAACAAGGTGATTCTGTTCCACTGCGGGCCGGTGCCCAATTCCCTGATGACGGACAAAGGCCGGGTGACCAGCCACAAGATGTTCGACAAAACCGATGCGGGAAGCGGCTGCGGCACTTGCGAAGGGCGGATGAAAGCCGGGGACATTACGCTTTCCAACTGTCAGACGAAGGACGGAAAGCTGGTTGTGTACGCCTCAGAAGCCAGATTTACGGAGGACGAGATCGAGGAGGCGTTTTTCGGATGTGCGGCGGTCTGCGAAATCCCGGATATGCAGAATAAGCTGATTCGTCTGGCCAGAGGCGGCTTCAAACATCATACGTCTGTCGGTGCAGGGCATATGAAGGCGGTTTTGCGGGAGGCTTTTGTCACCTATCTCGGATATGAGTGGGTGGAGATTGACGGATAGCATGCCGGCAGGCGTAAAGAGGGAGGCGGTTTTATGAAAACAGCGGGACTGGATATCGGAACCACAGGCTGTAAGCTGACGGTCTTTTCGGAGGAGGGAAAGGATATCGACCGGGCGTACCGGGATTATCCCGTCACCAGGGGCGGCAGCGAACATGAGGTGGATGTGGAAAGTATTATGGAAGGTGTGCTGGCACTGCTTGCGCTGATGGCTGAAAAGCACCCTGATATAGGAGGAATAGGCGTCACCAGTTTCGGGGAGACCTTTGTGTTTACGGACGGGGAGGGGAAGCCCCTTCACAGAGCCATGCTCTACACTGACCCGAGAGGCAGGGAGGAGTGTCTGGAGCTGACACGGAAGATGGAGGGGAGAAAGATCGCCGCCATCACGGGACTTCGTCCCCACGAGATGTACAGCCTTCCCAAGATGATGTGGATCAGGAAAAACAGGCCGGAAGTCTATGAACAGGCAAAGCACGCTTTTCTGATGGAGGACTATGTGGTGTTTCATCTGACGGGAAAGGCACAGATTGATTATTCCCTGGCCACAAGGACAATGGCCTTTGACATTGCGTCCCTCTCCTGGAGCAGGGAGATCTTTGCGCTGGCAGGGATCGATGTTTCTCTGATGTCTGAGGCGGTGCCGGTGGGCACATCGGCAGGGCACATCCTTCCCGATATCGTGCGGCGGACGGGTCTTTCCGAAAGGACGCAGATCGTAAGTATCAGCCATGATCAGGTGGCCGCTGCGGTGGGCGCGGGTGTGTTTGACGCGGAGACGGCGGTGGAAGGCGCAGGTACGGTGGAATGCATGACACCTGTATATGAAGGACTGCCGCCTTCCGATGTGATGTATGACGGGTATTTCTCCGTGGTGCCCTATGTGATACCGGGCAGGTATGTGTGTTATGCCTTTTCCTACACAGGCGGCGC
Source organism: uncultured Lachnospiraceae bacterium (assembly GCA_910579285.1). Taxonomy (GTDB): domain Bacteria; phylum Bacillota; class Clostridia; order Lachnospirales; family Lachnospiraceae; genus UBA3282. The sequence continues at coordinate 85,733 of CAJTTT010000003.1, forward strand.
GCTGATCCAGTGGTGCGTGGATACCCTGGCGAAGCAGGAGAAGCGGCTGGCGGCGCAGGAGGGTATCTCCGTGCATGAGTATCTGGAACGGGAGTATGCGCGTGAGCACGGGGAGGAACGTGCGGCAGAGCCCACAGGGCTTCTTGTGCTGCCCCATTTTGCAGGGGCGGCAACGCCTTATATGGATACCGGGTCGAAGGGCGCGGTGATCGGGCTGACGGCAGCCCATACGGTCAGTGACATTTACCGGGCATGCATGGAAGGGGTAGCTTATGAAATGAGGCTCAACCTGGAGTGGCTAAAAGGTTCCGGCATTCACTTTCAGATGCTGCACGCCACCGGGGGAGGGGCACGCTCCGAGGTGTGGACACAGATGAAGGCGGACATCCTGAACGTGCCCTTTACGACGCTGAAAACAGCCAACGCGGGGACGGTTGGGAGCGCCATGCTGACGGGGATTGCAGTGGGCTGTTTCAAAGATTTGGAGGACGCCGCAGCGCATATGGTGGAGAAAACGAAAATCTGTCAGCCGGATGCGGCAAGACACGAGAAGTATATGGAGGTTTACAGCAGGTACAGGAAGGTGTACGATGTGGTCAGAGGACTGGTATGAGTATAAAGGAGGTTTGGCATGACGAATCCGTATATTGGACATGAATCACAGATTTCGGGTGTGGAGGAGCACCGCCTGACAGGCGGGAAGGGCGATGGGATGCGCCTTTTGCAGGCAGATAACGGGAAAGGGCTGATGATGACGCTGACCCCTGACCGGGGCATGGATATTTCCAGACTCCGCGTAAACGGCGTCAACATGGGGTATTTCTCGGCCTGCGGTTATGTGGCGCCGGCTTACTATGAAGGGACGGGTGACAGATGGCTGAAAACCTTCACGGCAGGGTTTATGACGACGTGCGGCCTGTACACGGTGGGAACCCCGAGCGTGGATGAGGGGGAGGAGCTGCCTCTGCACGGCTCCATCGGCAATCTGCCAGCGGAGCAGGTATACTGGCAGGAGGATGAGAATAAAATCTGTGTGCGCGGCGTGGTGAAGGATGAGATGATCTTTGGCAGAAAGCTTGTTCTTCGCCGTGAGATCGAGATATCAAAAAAGGAGAACAGCTTTGTGGTGCGGGACAAGATTGAAAACATGGGAGACCGCGTGGAGCCGTTTGAAATCCTTTACCATATGAATATGGGATATCCCCTTCTGGACGAGGAGAGCGTTGTCACTATCCCCGCAAAGGAAGTGGTGCCGAGAAATGAGCATGCGGCGGCTGATATTGAAAACTGTCTGCGGATGGAGAAGCCCCAGGCGGGATATGAGGAACGCTGTTATTATCATAAATTTGCCGGAAAAGAGGGAAAGGCATCCATCTATCAGCCGAAGCTTGGCATGGAGCTTGCGATCACTTTTGATGCGGAGGAGCTGGACGGTTTCGTGGAGTGGAAGATGATGGGTGTGCGGGACTATGTGCTCGGTCTGGAGCCGGGAAACTGCTATCCCGACGGGCGTGATGTGATGAGAAAGACAGGGATGCTCAAATTTTTACAGCCCGGTGAATGTAAGCGGTATGAGGTGAAGGTGGAGATTAAAAGGGCCTGAGGAAAACGGGAGGCGCGGCGGTTATGAGTAAACGCACGTTATCTTTCAGAGTGATATGCTGTTTCATATCCGGCGTTCTGTTTCTGCTGTCCGACGGGTGCGCCGCTGAACAGAGGACACAGATGCAGGAAACACAGCGGGAAGAATTGAGGGAAGAGCAGCTGGATAAGACCCCGGAACCGAAAGTGACGGAAGTGGAGCGGCGAAGTTTTCTGGAATGAAAACTGGAATCAGGATATTGCCTTTCAGGAAGCGTTCCGCGTCTCCTGTGTCTGGTATTTCCGTGAGATCATAGATGTGATGGGGCCAGAGATGGTGCAGGAGGGACTGGATCTTTTAAAGTACGGAAATTGTGACATTTCCGATTGGGAGGGGCGGTTAAATACCAATAATAACAACCGGGCGCTGACAGGATTCTGGATTGAATCCTCGTTAGCAATTTCCCCAAAGGAACAGGTTGAGGTGATGGAGCGTATTTTTGGGAAGGATTCAGTCTGCTCAGAGGGGACGAGGCATGTGCTGAAAGAGGCAATGCTTGTCACAGAACCTGAGCGGACGGCGATTCCCATTTACGGAAAGACTGGTATGGGTAAAATGGAAGGTATCATGGTAGATGCCTGGTTCACAGGGTTTGCGGAAACGGAGGAGGGTAATGTGTATTTCTGCGTCTATCTCGGGCGCACAGATGATGGGAATGGTTCCAGCGCGGCGGCGAAGGAAATCGCGGTGCGCATTGTGGAAGATTACTGCAAATAGCATGCTTTGAAACACAAATTTGTAGTGGAAGAAAGAATGCGGTTATGATATAATGATGCTCATATCATAATCCGGCATTTTGGTGTAATAAAGGTGTCGGATTATTCGCAGGCCGTCTCGACAAAGTTGAGGCGGTTTATGAATGAAAAAGCGTGTATGGGGAAGGGCGCGGTATTTTTTCAACAGGAGGAATGAGGGTTATGGAAGGAAACAAAAAGGTATATTTGTCGGCATTGGATGAGTATATCAATAAGGTGTATGTGCTGGTTCTGCTGCTGATACCGGGAGCGTGTATGTGTGCGGGCTTTATGTACACGTTTATGAAGATCATGGGCTGGCTGCCTCCCGTATCATGGATTGCATTACTTATTTTTGACGTGACCTGCATGATTTATCTGGGGATAGGTTTCTACTTTGTCAAAACAGGGTTCGAGAACGGTGTAGTGAAAGCATCCAGTCTGAAGGCCGGAAAGATTTTTGTTGCTGTGATTATGCTTATTCAGTGGAACTTTATACAGTATATGGTTCCCGCCGGGGACTTTTGGGGTTTTGCCTTTTTCTTTGTAGTGCTTACCACCTTTTTCCTGGACTATAAGCTGGTGGCCGTTACTTCGGTAGAGATTGCCGGCTCTCTGGTGATTGCGTGGTTTGTGAAGGCGTCGGTTCTTTTGCCGGTTAAGGATGAGATGTTTATTACAAACATTGCTGACAGAGGGGTTTGCCTGAGCCTGTCTCTTCCCACAACGATACTTATGACATATCTGGTAAACCGTTTTCTTGTAAACGCCAAGAAGGACGAGATGGAGCGCAACAACGAAAAGGTGAAAAATGTGCTGGATTCCGTGCAGTCTCTCTCGGCAAATCTACTGAGCGCGGGGCAGGCGCTCTCACAGATTTCGGAAAATGAGAGCGCTTCCGTGGAGGAACTTTCAGCCACCAGTGAAATGCTCTTAGAGAGCAGTAACAGGCTGGACGGCAAGACCAGGGAAAGCATGGAAAATCTCAATGAGCTTGATGAGTGGAAGAATGTTGTGGCAGATAATGTGGAGAAAGTGGAGCAGACATCCAGAGATCTGTTAGATAAAACAAGAGAGAATGAGAAGCGGCTTGCTGAACTTCGGGAAATTAACGGGGAAGTTTCCAGATCTATGGTTGCAACGACGGATGTGGCGGAGAAACTGTCGAAAGCGGTGGAGCAGATCGGTATGACACTGAACCTGATCAGCGATATTTCATCGTCCACGAACCTGCTGGCTTTGAACGCTTCCATTGAGGCGGCCAGAGCTGGAGAGGCGGGGAAAGGGTTTGCCGTGGTTGCGCAGGAAGTCGGCAACCTGGCTAACAGCACGCAGGAATCATTGCATGAGGTAGAAAAGGTGATTCAGATGGTACAGGACAATGTGAATGAGATCACCATGTATGTCAATGACAACTCCCAAAAGCTGGATAAGCAGAATGAATATTTTACAAACGTGTATGCGGGCATACAGGATATGACGCAGCTTCTCGATATTTCGGCGGATGCGGTGAACACGATGGGAGACGCGCATCATAAGCAGGCGATGGTGATACAGAGCACCATATCCATCAACAAAGAGATCGCGGATGATATCAGCAAAGAGAATACCCAGTTCCAGTCTATCAACAGTATGGTGGAGAGCAACGTGAATGATATTACACAAATGTCCAACCAGATCAATACCATTAACGGGATGGTGGATGAGATCAGCAATCTTTTGAAGAGGGAAGAATGATACATATCATACCGCGTATGAAATTCACAATTCATTCCAGAAAGACGCCCTGGGAGGTGCACCGTATTATGGAGGCTGAGACTGCAGTTCAGGATGGACTGTTTCACTATTCACCTGCTGAAGCGGATTTTTTTGGAGAGGTGGAGGAGTCAGAGTTTAAGGTAGTGCAGAGGCTGCCGGCCTGCGTTCGGGATTCTTTTCGGCCTGTGATTCTGGGGCAGATACGGAGAAGAGGAAGTGGGGCGGCAGTGGACATCCGCATGCGGTTAAGCATGGAGGTACTCGTTTTTTGCGTGATTTGGTTTGGTATGTCAGGCCTGTATTTTTTGATCTGTTTTCTGACCTTGATTATAGGTCGCTTGGACGGGTGGCAGGAGATTGTATCGGCGGCCGCATTTTTCTTTTTTGGACAGCTTCTTGTGAGAGCCGGGTTTTATATTCCGGCAAAGAGAGCGAGGCGGAGACTGGAAGAACTTTTCGGGGAGGCATCAGACGGGGAAGCCGTATGACGGGAAAGGGGCAGAGACAGCAGAAATGGGTAAGATGAGCATTACGGATGAGATCAGAGAGGCGCTGTCCGCGCAGAAAGACATTGCTTACCGGGATTTTCAGGCGAAGCTGATACCGACGATTGACAAAGAAACCGTGATCGGCGTGCGCACGCCAGCGCTTCGGAAGATGGCAAAGCAGTTTGCGAAACGGGAGGAAATCGGCGAATTCTTGGGAGTTCTTCCGCACATGTATTTTGATGAAAACCAGCTTCACGCGTTTATCATTGCGGAGAGGAAGGATTTTGCACAGTGTATGGAGGCGCTTACCGTGTTTCTGCCCTATGTGGATAACTGGGCGACCTGTGACCAGCTGTCGCCGAAGGTGTTTAAGAAACACAGAAAGGAGCTTTTGCCCTATATCGGAGAATGGCTTGTTTCTGAGCAGACTTATACGGTACGCTTTGGCATTAGGATGCTGATGGAGCATTTTCTGGACGAAGATTTTGATCGGATTTATCTGGACATGGTTTCTAAAGTCCGCTCGGAGGAGTATTATGTCAATATGATGATCGCATGGTATTTCGCCACGGCTCTGGCGAAGCAGTACGAGGAGGCTCTCCCCTGTATAGAGGAGAAAAAACTGGCAGACTGGACGCACAATAAGGCGATTCAGAAGGCGGTGGAAAGCTATCGGATCACGCCGGAGCAGAAAAAATATTTGAGAGGACTAAAAGTATCCGTGAGGAAGTGAAGAGGATTGGGCGCCCGTCAAAAGCGGAGCGCCCTTTATGACGGTACGCCGAATGAATGACAGGGACGGAAAGGGAAAGATATGACGAACAAAGAGATACTGTTTGCTGCCATGAAACAGTCTGCATTGGATATCAACTGCAGTGCGGAGGACTTTTTATGTAAGGATCCAGTGATCGTCAGATCCGGCGTGGGGCCGGATGCGCGGAAATATTATAAGGAGCCGATTGCCTGCAATCTGGTCTCGTATGGTAACAACGTGGTTGCATCCGTGCGGGATGAATACCGGGAGATTGTGGAGACGTATGTCAAAAAGTTTCCGTTTTACCACTGCTTTGAGACACCGAATCTCCATTGGCTGAATGAGAGGATGGAGCTGCTTGGGCAGAAAGTATGTTTTATGGCGGAATACTATCTCCCGGATGTAGAGAAACTGCGCGCGCTGTCATGCGGTTATGAGCTGCGGGTTTTGGAGCAGGCAGATTTTCGGGACTTGTATAAGCCGGAATGGGGCAATGCGCTGTGTGCGGACAGGAAGGAGCTGGATGTCCTGGGCATCGGCGCATACGATGGCGGAAAGCTGGCGGGGCTGGCCGGATGTTCTGCGGACTGTGAGAGTATGTGGCAGATCGGTGTAGATGTGCTGCCGGAACATAGGAGACGCGGTGTGGCATCAGCTCTTACGAGCCGTCTGACGCTGGAAATTCTGGAGAGAGAAAAGGTGCCTTTTTACTGCTCGGCATGGTCCAATATCCGATCGGTGAGAAATGCGGTGAAGAGCGGATTTATTCCCGCGTGGGTGGAGATGACGGTGAAACCGAAAGAGATTGTGGACGAATGTAACGGGTGAAGGCAGGAGAACTGCCTCATCACAGGGGAAGGACACGGAGGAAAGTGTTTTTTTACGGTATGGTTTCTGCAGTTGATTTTGTCTCTTGCATCGGGATTGACCTCCCTGGATGTTTTAGATTGGCTTTAGGCAGCTGCACAGTGTTGTTTTATAGAAAATGAAAGAGAGAGGGAACAGAAGATGGCGGAAAGAAATCTGGATTTTGACAGGGTAATTGAGCGAAGAAATACCCGGTCGCTGAAATATGATTTTGCGGCGGACTGGGGGATGCCGGAGGACGTATTGCCGCTGTGGGTGGCGGACATGGATTTCAGGACTTCCTCCTTCATAGAAGATGCGCTGGCGGAGCGTGTGAAACAAGGCGTTTTCGGCTACAGTGACGTGAAAACTCCTTACTTTGAGATTGTGAGAGACTGGATGAAACGGCGGCATGACTGGGAACCGCAGGAGGAATGGCTTGTGAAGACACCGGGCGTGGTGACAGCTCTTGCCATGTCTGTGAAAGCCTATACGGAGCCGGGAGATGCGGTTCTGATCCAGCTTCCCGTGTATTATCCCTTTGCGGAGGTGATTGAGGACAATGGCAGGCGTGTGGTCAGCAGCCCTCTGTTTCGTGGTGAGGATAACCGTTATCATATGAATTTTGAGGATTTTGAAGAGAAGATTATTCAGAACGGGGTAAAACTATTCCTTCTATGCAATCCGCATAATCCAGTGGGGAGAGTGTGGACAAAGGAGGAACTGATCCGGCTGGGTGATATCTGCATGAAACATCATGTGATTGTCGTCAGTGATGAAATTCATCAGGATTTTGTGTTTCAGGGCAGGCATCAGGTTTTTGCGGGGCTGAAAAAGGAGTACGAGGATCGCTGTATTGTCTGTACGTCTCCCAGCAAAACATTCAACCTGGCAACGATGGTTTTATCGAATATTTTTATTCCCAACCGGGAGCTGCGAAAACGATTCCGAAAACAGCTTGATGCGGCGGGGATCAGCCAGCTTGGCGTGATGGGACTGATTGCCTGCGAAACAGCATACAGCATGGGGGAAGAGTGGTATCTTGCCATGCTTGAGTACGTCCGCAGCAATATTGCGTTTGTAAAAAGTTATGTGGAGGAAAATCTGCCTGGCGTAACGATGACGGAGCATGAAGGGACTTACCTGGTCTGGCTCGATTTTACAGGGACAGGACTGTCGGAGAAAGAGCTGGAGGAACTGATTGCGCATAAGGCCAGGCTGTGGCTGGACGGCGGTGGAATGTTCGGGGAGGGCGGAAAAGGTTTCCAGCGGATCAATGTGGCATGTCCGAGAAGTATTTTGAAAGAAGCGATGAAGAGATTGGAGGAGGCGATTAAGGAAACGTGCGGATAGCCGGTTGTGTCAATGGTCTGTATTGCAGCTAATATATGAACGATAAAACGAATTACTTGCATTGAAACGGCTTATCGTATCAGAGCACAACAAAAAAATGAACAGTCTTGACAAGAGTTGGCAGAAATTTTTATAATTGGAAAGGAGGGGGTATCGACATGAAAAGCATACGGACTAAAATCAACCTTTGTCTCATTTTAACTGTTCTGGTAGGTTTGGTAGCATCCGGCACTGCCAGCATCGCTCTCAATTATAACAGTACCATGACTACGGTGGAGCAGATGATGAGTCAGACCGCAGTATTGGCGGCAGGACGTGCACAGCAGGAGCTGGCGGCGTACAAAAATGTTGTCATGGAAGTAGGGCATATTCCACAGCTTGGTGATTCCAGTGTTTCGGTGGAGGAAAAGCAGGCCATTATGGATGAGCGTGTTTCCATGCATGGTTTCCAGAGAGGAAATATCATAGGTGCGAACGGCATCAGTATATTTGACGGAAAAGATTATTCCGACCGTGAGTATGTGCAGCAGGCGCTTCAGGGTAATATTTATGTGTCGGAACCGTTAGTAAGCAAGATTACAGGCCAGTTGTCCATTATGGTTGCGGCGCCTCTTTACGCTGAGGAAGCTTACGGTTCTTCCATTGTCGGCGTAGTCTATTTTGTGCCGCAGGAGACCTTTTTGAATGATATCGTGTCTGCAATCCAGATCGGAGAGAACAGCAGGGCTTACATGATTAATAAGACAGGTGACACGATTGCAGATATTACGCTTGAGACGATCACGGTCCAGAATATTGAAGCGGAAGCCCAGAGCGATCCGTCGCTGCAGGAGCTGGCAGCGATCCACGGAGAGATGCGCCAGAGCAGAAACGGATTTGGAAGTTACACGAGCGGTGAGGATAAGATGTTTGCCGCCTATGCGCCCGTGCCGGATACAGATGGCTGGAGCATTGCTGTGACGGCCCCGCAGATCAATTATCTGGCTTCCACGCGTGATGCGATCGTAGTCAATCTTTTGGTGATTGTCATTTCCATAGTGCTCTCTGTTGTTGTGGCTCTGGCTCTTGCACGCAACATCGGCAGTCCCATGAAGGCATGTGTCAATCGGATGAAGCTGTTGGTGGAGGGTGATCTGGAAACGCCAATGCCCAAAATAACAAACAAGGATGAGACAGGCGTGCTCGCCAGATCGACAGAATCACTGGTAGAAGGGTTGAGCATCGTCATTAATGATATCAGCTATCTCTTAAATGAGATGGCAAATCAGAATCTGGATGTCCACACCGCGCATGAGGATGTGTATGTGGGCAGTTTCCAGAGCATACTGCATTCCATGCGGAATATGAGAAAAGAGTTGAGCGGTGCCATGCGCCAGGTCAACCATTCAGCCGGAGAAGTGTCTGACGCCAGCGATCAGTTGTCGGCCAGTGCCCAGACGCTCAGTCAGGGAACTACGGAGCAGGCAAGTTCTGTGGAACAGCTGGCAGCGCGCATCAGCGTCATCGCCGAACAGGTGAAAAATACGGCCAGCGGCGCTTTGGAAGTCCGCAGCCAGACACATCAGACTGGCGAGGAAGTGCTTCTGTGCAACCAGAAGATGCAGAGTCTGGTGGAGGCTATGGAAAGGATTCAGGCAAGCTCCGAGGAGATTGAAAAGATTCTTAAGACCATTGATGACATTGCCTTCCAGACCAATATACTTGCCTTGAATGCGGCCGTGGAAGCGGCGCGGGCAGGAAGCGCAGGAAAGGGATTTGCCGTGGTGGCGGAGGAGGTTCGCAATCTGGCAGGGAAATCTGCACAGGCAGCGCAAAATACTTCGCAGCTGATCGAAAATTCCACTGAGGCGGTACATATGGGTACGCAGATTGCACAGAATACGGCGGATGTCCTGTTGGGTGTTGTGAACAGCATTCAGTCGGTGGTGGAGGCCATTGATGAGATTGCAACAGTATCCAGCGAGCAGTCGGAGGCAGTGGTGCAGGTTTCGGAGGGCATCAACCAGATTTCGGTTGTGGTACAGAACAACAGCGCGACTGCAGAGGAAGGCGCGGCCGCAAGCGAGGAACTTTCTGCGGAGGCAACTTGCTTAAAAGAACTGGTGGATCAGTTCACACTGGCATCGGAATAAATGAGATGGAGAGAGACCGCGTGTGCAGCGGTCTCTTTTTTTCGGATTACTGTTCTCAGGAAGTATGAATCATGTTTTATCAGATGGGATTCTGGACAGGAAAGGACAATGCACATCTTGGAAAGAACGCTGTATCTTAAAATATACAGCAATTCCCGGATGCATGTGGTTTGTTGATTCGGGAGAAGCTGATGAATACAGAACGCGAGGGCAGGTAATATGAATTTGCACAAACTCATTTTGACAGAAAATGCATGCTATAAGGCAGGCAGGAAAATCACGGTCAAAGGCATCATGGTTCATTCTACTGGTGTCAATAACCCAAATCTCAAGTGTTATGTCGGTCCCGATGACGGCATGCTTGGCAAAAATCAAAACGGCAGTCATTGGAACACCTATCATCCCGGGGGAAGAGAGGTCTGTGCCCATGCTTTTATCGGCAGGCTGGCTGACGGCTCCATAGCAGCCTATCAGACACTTCCCTGGAATCACCGTGGATGGCATGCCGGAGGCAGCGCCAACGATACGCATATCGGTTTTGAAATCTGCGAGGACGGGCTTACGGACGATACCTACTTCAAAAAGGTGTACCATGAGGCCGTCCAACTTAGTGCCCTCCTCTGCAAGGAGTATGGCCTGACGGAACAGAGCATCGTCTGCCACAGCGAGGGTTATCAACAGGGAATTGCATCTAACCACGCAGATGTAATGCATTGGTTTCCGAAGCACAACAAGAGTATGGACACCTTCCGTGCGGAGGTCAAAGATCTGCTTACTGCCGACACCGAAGAGGATACCGGGGACACTGCCGGTCCTGCAGTGTCCTACCCCGAAATGCTGACATCCGGTTACTACCGTGTGCGTAAGAAATGGAAGGACAGCGAGTCCCAGGTGGGAGCCTATCGCAGTCTTAGCAATGCAAAAGCGGCTGCGGATAAGGCCCCCGGCACATTTGTTTTTGCAAATAATGGCACAGCCATTTATCCTGCAGATGAGACTTAGGCGGTTTCGGGAATGGGAATCACAAAAGTCAGCTGCCTTTTCTGTGGGGCAGAGATTTTTGTGTTATAATAAATTATCTGAAACCGCTGTTAAGAAAACGGGCGCAGTTGGGTGGTTTTGTTGATAGCATGTCTGGGAAAAACAGATTATAATTGGGAAAAATGAAGCAAGGAGGCCATTGACAAAACCAGCGAGAAGGTGACAGAGCAGATCGACTGGACGAAGGCGTGGGGCAGGAAGTACCCGGTGTTACTGCAGTATCAGGGGGAAGTGGATACAGCCAGTTACGCGGCATCGCTTGACAAGCTGCTTGTGGATCTGCAAAAGAAATACGGTTATAATGAACTGGATTCCTTCCTTGTACTGAAGGATATCCTGGCAGCGGTATGGAAGGAGAGGAAAGCGGATGGATAAGTATGTTTTGGAATGTTGTGTGGACAGTGTGGAATCGGCTCTTGCGGCGGCGGAGGGCGGGGCGGACAGGCTGGAGCTTTGCTCCGCCCTCGTGATTGGCGGCGTTTCTCCTGGGCTTGCGCTGTTTGAGCAGGTCAGCGCCCGCTGTGAACTGCCGGTCCGGGTGCTGCTCAGACCGCGGTTTGGGGACTTTCTGTATACAGATTATGAATTTCAGATTTTAAAAAGGGAAGTGTCGCTCTTTCGGGAAGCGGGAGCCGAGGGTGTGGTGATCGGCTGTCTCCAGGAGGATGGGGGGCTTCATATGGAGCAGATGCGGGAACTGATTGCGGAAGCAGGGGACATGAAGGTTACACTGCACCGGGCTTTCGATGTGTGCGCGGATCCCATAAAAGCATACAGACAGGCAGGGGAGCTGTGCATTGACACCGTACTGACATCCGGGCAGAAAAAGGAGTGTCTGGAGGGGATGCCGCTTCTGAAAGAACTGTGCGGGTTACAGAAGGAGGCGGGAATGCCGCGCATTATGGCAGGGGCAGGCGTGACACCCGATGTGATACGGCAGTTTTGTGCGCAGACGGACATTACCAGCTATCATCTGTCTGCCAAGAAAGTGCTGGACAGCGGGATGCGCTACCGCAAGGAGGGGGTTCCTATGGGACTTCCCGCTATGGATGAGTACAGTATTTTCAGAACGGACAGCAATGTTGTGGCACAGGCAAAGAGAGTGATTAAAGAACATATGCCTGCTGAAAGGAGAACGGCAAATGGCGATTGAGAGAGTAAAAACCTATTTCAAACAGTACGGAATGGAGGATAAGATCCGGGAGTTCGATGTGTCCAGCGCAACGGTGGAGCTGGCGGCGGCCGCTCTTTCCTGTGAGCCTGCGAGGATAGCAAAAACACTGTCATTTATGGTGGATGGTCACGCGATACTGATTGTGGCGGCCGGGGACGTGAAGATTGACAATCACAAGTATAAGGGACAGTTTGGCACGAAGGCGAAGATGCTTGCGCCGGAGGAGGCGGAGACACTGGTGGGACATGCCGTGGGCGGCGTGTGTCCGTTCGCGGTAAACGAGGGCGTGGAGGTGTACCTGGACGCATCGCTGAAACGGTTTGAAACCGTATTTCCTGCCTGCGGAAGCTCCAACAGTGCGATCGAGCTGACGATTCCTGAGTTAGAAAAATATGCAGTTCCTGTGCAGTGGGTGGACGTCTGCAAGGGATATTGAGGAGGCGCAATGGAATACATAAACATAGTTGAAAACGGGATACATATCGTGTTTGGCGTAACGGAAAAAAGGCAGTTGAAACTGCTTCATTTCTCAAAGAATGCTTTTCGGGAGGAGGACTTGTGTAAAGTTGGCCCGGAGTGCAAGGAGGAGGACCAGGTGAGAAAGGAGCAGTTCATTGACGAGGCGTTTCAGCTTGTGCAGGTCAGCCTTTCCGGCTATAACCGCCCTTATGAAAAGCATGGCAATAAGCATATCGTGACGGCGCCAGGATATCTGCTTACCTATGCCGGCATGGAGGACAGTGTCAACGAGACCGGGCGCAGACTCACGATCACACAGGAAGACAGGGAAGTGACCCAAGTCCGCGTGGAGACAGTGATGCAGTTTTATAACGGCACTTCCATTGTCCGTATGTGGAACCGGGTGACCAATATGGGGCAGGAGACACAGTGTCTGGAATATCTGTCCTCCTTCTGCTATACGGGGATTGAGAAGGAGGGAGACCAAAATTCCGATGCCAAGATGAAACTGCGGGTTCCCTACAACGGCTGGCAGAAGGAGATGAGCATAAAAGAGTACACTTTCGGGGATGTGGGATTTGCGCAGACACAGCCGGGTGTATATCAGCGCACTTCGCAGGTGTTTGAGGTGACTAATACAGGCAACTGGTCTTCCAAAAAATATCTGCCTCTGGGTTATATCGAGAATGCGCAGGCGCACACAAGTCTGTTCTGGCAGATCGAGCACAACGGTTCATGGCACTATGAGATCGGCGACCAGAACACCCATTTTTATCTGAGTGTCAGCGGCCCAACGGAGGTGCAGTCCCACTGGTTTAAGAATCTGGCGCCCGGAGAGAGCTTTACATCGGTGCCTGTGGCGGTGGGCGTGGCGGAGGACAGCTTCGAAAAGGCGGTGGATGAGCTGACGAAATACCGACGTCTGATACGCAGGCCAAACAAAGACAATGAAAATCTGCCTGTGATCTTTAACGATTATATGAACTGCCTGTTCGGCGATCCCACCACGGAGAAAGAGCTGCCCCTCATAGATGCGGCGGCACAGTGCGGCTGTGAATATTATGTGATAGACGCAGGCTGGTATGCGCCTGGTGAGTGGTGGGACAGCGTGGGCGAATGGCAGGAGTGCAGGGAGCGGTTTCCGGGAGGCATCAGGGAGGTCACTGATTATATCCGCGGCAAGGGCATGGTTCCCGGCGTCTGGCTGGAGCTTGAGGTCATGGGAATCAACTGTGAGAAGGCGAAGAAGGCGCCGGATGACTGGTTTTTTGTGCGTCATGGAAAAAGAGTGTTTGACAGGAGCCGGTATCAGCTTGATTTCCGCAATCCGGCGGTAATTGCCCATATCAACGAGGTTATTGACCGGGTGGTCAACGAGTACGGCGTGGGATATATTAAAATGGATTACAATATCGAGCCGGGGATCGGTACGGAAATTGGTGTGGAGAGCGTGGGACAGGGGATGCTTGCGCATGAGCGTGCTTACCTTGCATGGCTGGACGATGTGTTTGCCAGATATCCCGATCTGGTGATAGAGAACTGTTCCAGCGGCGGTCTGCGGATCGACTATGCGCTGCTTTCCCGCTACAGCATCCAGTCCACCTCGGATCAGGAGGATTACCGCAACTATGCCACCATTGCGGCCAACGCCGGGGCAGGAGTGACGCCGGAGCAGGCAGCAGTCTGGTCCTATCCCATGCGGCAGGGAGACAAAGAGGAAGTGATCTATAACATGGTTAACGCCATGCTTGGCCGGGTGCATCAGAGCGGACATCTGGCGGAGCTGTCAGCGGAACGCACAGAGCTGGTAAAAGAGGGCATTGCCTGTTATAAAAAGATACGTTCGGATATCAAAAAAGCGGTGCCGTTCTATCCGCTGGATGTGACGGACAACGAAGACATGTGGGCCTGCGGTGGTCTGCAGACGAAAAATAAGGCGTACCTGGCGGTGTGGAAACGGCAGATGGAGGGAAAGAACAACGACAGGCGGCAGAAAGCCGGCACTGTGTGTTCAGAGACAACGCTGTCCATTCCCCTTGACAGCCTGCCTTTTGCGGGAGACGGGATCAAGGTTTCCTGCCTCTACCCGGAAAAAGAGCCGGTCAGCTTTGCGGTGGAGCGCGGTGTGCTGACGGTTATCTTTGAGAAGCCGGTGATGGCCAGACTGTTCGTGATGGAAAGGTAGCGGACAAATTATTCGAGAATGGGAATCTCGATCTGGACAATATAATCCTCGATGCGGTCAATGACGTTTTCGTTGATGCCCATTTCATACGAAAATTCATGGAGCGTATAGCCGTGTTTTTCGGCATAGGCAAAGATTTCCTCATAGCGTCCCGGTATATTCTCCCAGTCTCCTTTATGGAATGCCCGCAGGTATTTGCCGTCTGGCGGCTGGTGCAGTCCCGGCTCATATGCGAGAAAAGGCATTTCAATAAAAAGCCTGGAATAGTCGTCGTAGTTTCCACTTTTCAGACTGGAAACAGGGATCATGGAGCCGTAGGAGGCTTCGTGCAGCCGGCCGAGATGGTATTTTTCCGTCTCGGCCGTAATCAGTTCCACCTCCTCTTCAAAGGAGGTGTTTTGATCGATTTCTACCGTAATCAGACAGCGTTCTTCTTTTTCTATCACACTGATTTCTGACAGATTCATGGTAAGAAGCGTGTCCAGATTCCGGCAGTGTGCGCGCAGGGAAGTGCGGACTGCCTGCAGATGGGTGATCTGCCGGTCGAGATTGCTGATTCTTTCTTCTAAAAGATCTCTCATATTTTCGGCGGAACGGTTTTTCATAAAATCCTGTATCTCCGGGATGGATACATCCAGTTCCCGCAGCAGCAGAATGGTTTCCAGAACAGGGCTTTGGTGATAGGTATAGCAGCGGTATCCGTTTTCGGGATTGATGGAGGCAGGCTTAAACAGGCCGGTCTCGTCATACCACATCAGCGTTTTTTTGTTGATCCCATGCATGGCCGCGAACTGGCCGATGGTGAGAAGACCGCTTTTCTTATTCATACATTCCTCCATGTTAAATTTCATTTTCACTCTTGACCATACAGTTACTGTACGGTCTATGATACCTTATACAGAGAGCAAATGCAAGAGGCGGATGAGACAGGAGGAAAAAGTTTATGGAAAACACAAATGTTTATGAAAAGCCGGTCACACTAAAAAATATTTTAAAATTTGCCGTGCCAACCATTGCCATGACGGTGTTCATGTCCTTTTACACAATGGTGGACGGGCTGTTTGTATCGAATCTGATCGGCACAGACGCACTTTCTGCGGTCAATCTGACTGCGCCGGTGATTCAGCTTGTGACAGCCATTTCCACCATGCTGGCCACAGGCGGCAGTGCGGTCATTATGAAAAAGATGGGAGAGCAGAAGGTGGAAGAGGCGAGGGAGGATTTTACGTTTCTGATTTTAGTGAATGTGATGGTAGGAATCATCATGTGTGCGGCCGGATATCTGGTCATGGACCATATTTTTGCGGGAATGCATCTCTCTGCAGAGGTGGAAGGATACTGCACCGCATATTTGAGCCGGTATCTGGTGTTTACCGTGCCGATTCTTCTGATGAACAACTTTACCCTTTACATGATTGCCAGTGAGAAGGCAGCGCTTTCCCTGATCTGCTCTGTGACAGGCGGTGTCTTAAATATGGCGCTCGATTATGTGCTTATCGCCGTTTTTGACATGGGAATCAGTGGGGCGGCAATTGCAACGGGGCTTGGCTATTCTGTGACGGCGGTTGTGGGATTGTTTGTTTTTGGCCGGAAAAAGAGTCTGCTGCATTTCAGGAAGCCGGCGTTTCGATGGAAGATTCTTTCGAACGCGGCGGCAAACGGCTGTTCAGAGATGGCAACAGCCCTTGTCACGGGGATTATTACCATGATGTTCAACTGGACAATGCTGCGCTATGTGGGTGAAGACGGTGTGGCGGCGGTTACCATTATCATGTATGTGCTGATGTTTGCAAGTTCCCTGTATACCGGGTATTCTTATGGCGTGGCGCCCATGATCAGTTATTACTATGGGGAACAGAATCACGGAAAGCTGAAAAAGCTTGTGGCAGTCAGTATGAGAGTGATTGCGGCGATTTCCCTTGTGACCGCTGCGGCTTCTTTTCTGCTGACAAGACCGCTTGTGTCCGTGTTTGCGCGCCCGGATAACCCGGTGTATGAGCTGGCGGTGACTGGTAACAGAATTTGTACCATCGCACTTTTGTTTATCGGCTTTAACATTTTTGCCAGCGGTATGTTTACCGCCCTGTCAAATGGCGTGGTTTCAGCGGTGCTCGCGTTTTCAAGATCCTTTGTCTTTATGCTGATCACCATGATTGTACTGCCTCTGATTTTTGGCGTGAACGGGATCTGGCTGGCCACGCCGGCGGCGGAACTGATGGCTCTTGTCCTGTCCGCATGCTTGTTTTTGAAGTATAGAAAGAGATATGGGTATTGAGTAGTAAAAGCAAAGACCAGGGCTGGATGGGTGAAGCTGTGTTTCGCTTGTAAATCGGACGTCTGGATCGGACTGTAGAATTGCACTTTCCCGTACTATGTGCTACAATTTTTAGAAATACAGGCTGCATTATGAACAGTGCAAATGTCGGAGTACTGCGGCGGGAGTGATTGGGCATATGGGATTTTTGAGACAGACGGAAAAGAAAAAGAAGAAGGAACAGAAAAACCGTGCGGGGGAGTTTCCGGCGGATTGGGAGCAGACTGCTCCAAAGAGGGATGAGCTGGAAAAAACGATGTTTCTTTCGCCGGGGGAGAGAACGGGTTCCAGAGGTAAGGGTGCGCGCCGGGCATCTCAGGAGAGCGGAGAACAGCCCAGTTATTCCCGTGAGAAAACCTTCCGCGGCAATCCGATTATTATAAACGGGCCGGATTATCTTCTGCGGATCAGTGAAACGCGTATGGAAGCCTTTCTCACCTTGTACAGAGGCTTTTCCGAGAAAGAGATTGTGGAACTGCTGAAAGAAAACGAAATTGTCTACGGTATCAGAGAAAAGGCGCTGGAAGAGCTTGCACAGGGAAAGCATAAGTATGAAGAGACTTTCGTGGCGCAGGGGACTGCCAGGAAGGATGGTCGTGACGGTTATTTTGAATACCATTTTAATCCCTACCCGGAAACGAGACCGATTATTCTCCCGGACGGCTCCGTGGATTACAACGTGCTGGGGAAAATGGAGCTTGTGACCAAGGGACAGCTTCTTGCCACTTATCACGCCGTTCTTCCTGCCGTAGTCGGCAGGGACGTTTATGGAAATATCATGGAAGCCTACGAGGGAAAGGAGCTGCAGCCCCTTCAGTGTAAGCGCTGTGAGCCGGATGAAAGCGGCTGTCAGTATTTTGCCAGTACGGAAGGCAATGTGACGCTGGAAGGGAAATGCCTGACGGTTACGCCGATCTACGCGATAGACGGCAATCTGGATGCGGCCACAGGAGATGTGGACTTTCACGGGGATGTGCTGGTGCAGGGAAATGTATTTGCAGGGGTGACACTGAAAACGACCGGGACGATTACCGTCAACGGGCATGTGGAGACGGCGCATCTTTTTGCGGGAAAAGATGTGATACTGAAAAACGGTATGCAGGGTTCAGGAAACGGCGTTATCCGCGCGGGGCGCAATGTGATGGCGCGCTTTTTGGAGCAGACACAGGTTTATGCCGGCAATGAAGTAAATACAGGCGCGATCTTAAATTGTGAAGTGGAGTCGGGGCAGAGCGTGGTGATAGCCGGGAACCGGGGTACCATCATCGGCGGCAGTGTCACGGCGGTGGAACTGATTACCGCCGCCTCCATCGGAAACCGCGCCGCGGTGACGACTCAGTTAGTGATTGGTCTGGACTGTGAGTTTAAGGAAAAGATGGGGGAAATCGACCGTCTGACGGAAGAATATGAGCAGAATATGAAAGATGCGGAGAACGCTCTTGACCGTATTTCCTATCAGTTAAAGTCGCAGCCCGCCGCGCCAGAACTAAACCAGCAGAAAGCGGAGCAGATGCGCCGAAAGATCAACTATCAGTTGAAACTGAAGGAGATTTGTGCGAAACGGGAACAGATGATTGACATTAACAGGCGTTCGGCGGACGGAAAAATTGTGGTAAACGGTACCTCGAATGTGGGGTGTGTGATAATCATAAATGGCGTACGCGAGGTGCTGCATTCGGAGTACCGGGATGTGACGTATAAAAAAGGACGGCAGGAAGTGCGGATTATATCGAATAAGCAGTAATGAAGTTTAGAGACAATCCTATGGTGAGAAGGTGAGAATAATAGAAACCTATTATTTAGTCGATTATGAAAATGTACATTGTGATGGTCTTAATGGGTGTGAGGAGCTGGGAAAGACAGACCATATCTTTATATTTTTTACTAAAAATGCCAAAAGTATTGATATGAGCGAAATTTCTGACCACGGCGGAGCGGAACTTAAGATGATAGAAGTGCCGGTAGGAAAACAGTCTGCGGATATGCATATCGTATCTTTTTTAGGGTATTTGGCAGGTAAAAAAGGGAAGAACTGTAACGCTGTAATAGTCAGTAAGGATACAGATTTTGACAATGTGGTAGCATTTTGGGAAGAAACGACAGGCATTACGGCATCAAGAGTGCAGCAGATTAGAAAGAAAACAGCAATTAGAAAATCATCGGAAAGCAGGCATTCTGTAACACAGAAAAAGCCCAACATTACGGTTGTCGGAACCCAAAAGACAAAACTCAATTCGGAAACCATGCAGGCAGTAAAACGTGCTGGATTTAGTGCATCTGTAGCGAATACTGCTGCGCAGATTGCATCGAGACTTTACGGCGATGAACATATGCTTGTCGAAGTCCATAATGCGTTGAGAGATCATTGTCCGAATTATCTTGAGGTGTATCGTGCAATGAAACCGGTTTTGTCAAAATATGAGGGAGCTATATCTTCACAGAATAAGATGCCAACGGCAGCAGCAAAGGATAGAACAGCGACTAATGCTGCGATTATGAAGCTGCTAAGCAAAGCGGGATATTCCAATGATATTGTTGCGTATACGGCATCCACGGCTGTAAAAAATCTTGGAGTTAAGAACGGAAAGCAGCAAATCTATGAAGCGATTGTTGCAAAATACGGACAAAAGAAAGGAAGAGCCATATATAATCAGATTAGAAAAAATATATAAGTCAAAAAACAAAAATGAGATGGTATATGTAGAATGAAAGAGAGGATGAGAATGAAAAAATTGTTTGATTATGCAGCGAAATATTTGGAGAGAAGCGATTGGAAGGATCTGGCCATGATAAAGCTCTGCCTTTTCTCAATAGGAATTTTGGCCGGGATGAGAATACCGCAAAAGAACAGAAAGCAGGCAGGGTACGCTGCTGCGGCAGTTTTTGCAGTAACGTATATTCCGCTGATGGCAAAATTTGTTGCGGTTGTTATGGATAAAGAGGAATAGATCACTGAAATACTAATTGTATCAGCAGAGGAAAAGGGTGGGAATACGGATGAAAAGTAAGCTGTATTATGCACTATATTTTTTGTATGCCATAGTTGTGGCCTTTGTTTTGTACCTGAACGGCGTTTTTACGGGAGAATGGAGTTCTTATTCCAATCTGATCATCAATCTTGTATTTTTGGTTATTATTGGAATTATTTTTGTCATATCCTCTTTCGGATTCGGCAGACTTAACAGGGTTACTTATGATTTGGAGGATGTGATGCTCCGCCTGCAGAAGGAATATAAGGAAGCAGGGGGAAAGAATCTCTGGGATCAATACAAAGACAATGACAAGGTTTTTGAGGAGACAGAATTGCAGGATGCCTTTAATAAATACCGCCTGCGCATAAAAAGCACAAAGACAAGGCGCGGAGCCGGGGCTTCCTGCGATTTGGGGGAATATATCAATGAGGATCTGCTGGACAGGGTAGGCATGAATTTCTTTAACTCCGGGGTATCCGGGACACTCACAGGTTTGGGAATTTTGGGAACGTTTCTCGGTTTGTCTCTGGGGCTTGGCGCGTTCAGCGGGGACGATATTTTTACGGTTTCTGACAATGTGGGTTCGCTGCTCTCGGGTATGAAGGTGGCTTTTCATACTTCTGTATACGGCATCCTGTTCTCGCTGGTCTTTAATATCGCTTACCGAAGCGTGATGGCGGATGCCTATGAGACGCTGGATGAATTTTTGACGGTGTTTCGTCAGACTGCGCAGCTCTCTGTCCAGAAGGAGGATGAAAGCTTTGCAGCAATGCTTGTCTATCAGGCAGGAATGGCAGGTTCCTTAAAGCAGATAGTGGAAATGATGAAAGGCAGTGCAGTGGAGCAGACAGCGGGCGTGGAGCGTATCGTAGAGCAGTTTACCACACAGATGCAGGCTGCGTTGGATACGGATTTTAAGAAGCTGGGAAGTGTTTTAAAAAGTGCGGGAGAATCACAGGCTGTCAGCGCGGCCAATGCGGCGGAGATGGTGGAGGCAGTCACTGCCCTGGTGGAGGTAAACCGCAGCGTGCAGGAGGCGCTCGCCAATGTCATGGAGCGGCAGGACGTATTTGCGAAACAGCTTGTTGAACAGAAGAAAATGCTGGCGGATGCGTGTAGCGATATGAGTGATGAGATCAGCAGCCAGATTTATACGTTCGGGCAGATGAGGGATTTATATGAGAAATAGACAAAGGAACAGAGAAGCCTTTGCGGATCACAGCTACTGGCAGTCCTATTCGGACATGATGGCGGCTCTTTTGTTGATTTTTATTCTGATGATAGCGATCACCCTTGCCATATACAGACAGAAGACGAATGATCTGGACAAGACAAGGCTGGAACTTAACGAGGCGCAGAGTGAGCTTGATGAAACCATAGAGGATCTGGAGCTTTCCAAGGCAGAACTGGAAAGGTCTAATGAGGAGCTTGCGTCTTCCCTGGCGGAATTACAGCAGGCTTACGAGCAGGCGGCGTTGACGCAGGAAGAATTGGACAATGCCTATCTGGAGATAGAAAATGCCAGACAGGAGCTGACAACGACCAAGCAGGAGCTTCAGGATATTGTCGGGATCCGCACAGACATTATCGGGGCACTGCAGTCCGCGTTCAGCAATTCCACGATGAAGGTAGACGCCCAGACCGGCTCCATTACGTTTTCCTCTGACGTGCTTTTCCGATACAACAGCGCTTCTCTGACCCCGGACAGCAGGGAGACATTGAAACAGATTATCCCGATGTATCTGGATGTGCTGCTGCAGGACCAGTTCCGCGACTATATTGCTGAAATCATCATTGAGGGGCATACGGATACGGACGGCGGCTATCAGGGAAATATGGAGCTGTCCTACGAGCGGGCTAAGGCCGTTGCGGACTTTTGTCTGAACAAAAGAAACGGTCTCAGCGAGGCGGAGATTGAACAGTTGCAGAAACTCCTTACCGTCAACGGAAAGTCGTGGAGCAATCCGATTTATGAGAAAGACGCTTTCGGCAATCCGGCAGGAGAGGTAAATATGTCTGCTTCCAGAAGAGTGGAGATAAAATTCCGCCTGAAGGAGGACGAAATGATTGAGAAGATGGCTGGGATTTTGGAGCAGGAGTAAGCGGTTTGCGTAAAAAAATATGTTTAGTCGAAGATGATAAGACCATCGCCAAAAACTTAATGCGCCTGCTCCAGTCGGAGGGATTTGCGGTCAGCCACGCTGGCACACAGAGGGAAGCATCCGCTATGCTTGCGGAAAGCAGATTTGACATGGCGCTGGTAGATATTTCGCTTCCCGACGGGAATGGATTTGCTGTATGTACAGAAATCCAGCAGACGCAGAATATCCCGGTTATCTTTTTGACGGCCTCCGGGGATGAGTCCAGTGTTGTCACGGGGCTGAATATGGGGGCGGACGATTATATTACAAAACCGTTCAGACCGCGGGAGCTGATCGCAAGAATCAGGGCCGCATTACGGAAAACGGACTGTCAGCCTGCATGTTTTGACAGAAATGGGATTTTTGTGGATCCAGTCAGCGGCCTTGTCAAAAAGAATGGAAAAGAAATATACCTTTCTGCGCTGGAGTACCGCCTCTTGTTGATATTTATCAATAATCCCGGGAATATTCTGACGAGGGACAGACTTTTGGACGAGCTGTGGGACGCCGCAGGCCAGTTTGTTAATAATAACACGCTGACGGTTTATATTAAGAGGCTGCGGGAAAAAATGGAGGATGATCCGGCCAGCCCACAGATGATACTGACAGTTCATGGGATAGGCTATCGGCTGGGAGACGGTTATGTTTCGGAATAAAGAAATACGGCGGTTTGCAGTTCTGTTTTTGATGATTGTTTTTATTGTGGCAATGGCGGGATTTAAGGCCGGCATGATGACTGGAACGCTGATACTGATTCAGGCCTGTCTGCTGGGCATCCTATTCTATTTGTTCACGAGGGCACGTTACAGGAAAATAGAACGGCTGTCTGAGCAGATCGACCTGGTACTGCACAATTCGGAACATCTGTGTATCAGTGAGGCTGAGGAGGGCGAACTTTCTATCTTACAGAGCGAGATCGTCAAAATGACGCTGCGCATCCGCGAGCAGAATGAGGCGTTAAAAAGAGAAAAAAAGCATCTTGCAGATTCCCTTGCAGATATTTCACATCAGCTTCGCACTCCTCTTACATCGGTGCATATTATCCTGACATTATTAGAAAAAGATACGGAGAAAGAAGAGCAAAAAGCATTGCTCAGAGAAACCGGGGAATTGTTTGGGCAGATGGATTTTTTGCTTTCTTCCCTGTTAAAGTTATCCCGTCTGGATGCAGGAATTGTGAGTTTCGAAAGGGATTGGATCTGTATCAGCAGTCTGATGGCAGCTTCACTTCGTCCGTTTCTGATTGCAATGGAACTGAAAAATATTCAGATACAGACCGACATACCAGAGAAGGCCGGGATTTCAGGAGATTTCAGATGGCTCTCAGAAGCGTTTCAGAATCTGATCAAAAACAGTATGGAGAGCGTGGGCGAAGACGGAAAAATAGAAATTACCTGTGTGGATAATCCGATTTTTACAGAGATTACATTTCACGATGATGGAGCAGGGTTTGAAAAGGAAGATTTACCGCATATATTTGAGCGGTTTTACCGGGGGAAGGATGCGGATGCGGCAGGATATGGAATCGGCCTCGCTCTTTGCAGGACCATTATCATGCAGCAGGGCGGAACAATTTTGGCCAGGAACGATCCGCAGGGCGGAGCTGTATTTTCCGTCCGCTTTTTAAAGGGACAGCATTCTGATTGAAATGTGACGGATCAGTCACAAAAAAGTCACCGAATAGTAAGTTCAAAATCTTATCATTATGAGTAAACAGCGGATGCCGGATTGTAACAGGCATCCGTTGGTAAAAGGCAAAGGAGGCTCATATGAAGGAGTTTTTGAAAATTGAGGACTTGTGTAAAGTCTACGGTAAGCATGAAAATATGGTCACAGCACTGGACCATGTTTCCCTGAATATCGAAAAAGGTGATTTTACAGCTATTATTGGCGCTTCGGGTTCGGGGAAATCGACTCTGCTCCATGCGATTGCAGGGGTGGACGTTCCGACAAGCGGGAAGATTTATCTGGATGGGCAGGATGTATATGCCCAGAGCAGTGAAAAGCTTGCCATATTCCGCAGGCGGCAGGTAGGACTGATCTATCAGTTCCACAATCTGATACCTACGCTCAATGTGGTAGAGAATATAACGCTGCCTGTTCTCATGGATAGAAGAAAGGTCAACCGGGAACGGCTGGAAGAGCTGCTGGAGCTGTTGGGACTGCAGGACAGAAGGACGCATCTGCCCAATCAGCTTTCGGGCGGACAACAGCAGCGTGTCGCCATTGGACGGGCGTTGATGAATGCTCCGCAGGTGTGCCTGGCAGACGAACCCACGGGCAGTCTGGACAGCCGCAATGGCCAGGAAATTATCCGGCTCTTAAAAGAGAGCCATCGCAAATACCGCCAATCTTTGGTTATTGTTACCCACGATGAAAACATCGCTTTGCAGGCAGACCGTATTATCGGCATTGCAGATGGAAAAGTGGTAAGGGATGAGAGGCAGGTGGCGCGTTTATGAACATTTTCCATAAGGCCGCCTTACAGGAATTAAAGAAAAATCGCAGCCGTACACTTGTGACAGTAATCGGTGTGGCGTTGTCAGCCGCGTTATTTACGGCTGTCGCCACTTTTGGAACGTCTCTCTTACAATATTTGATCAATAGCTCGATAGCGAAATGCGGAAACTGGTATTTGAATTTTGTGGATGTGGATGCAGACTTTGTGCAGGAAAGGGCGGCAGATTTTGAGGTCACGGATGCAGTGACATTTGAAAATATCGGATATGCCATGCTGGACGGGGCAAAAAGCGAAGAAAAACCGTATCTGTTTGTCGCCGGTTTTACGGACGAAACCTTTGCAAAGCTGCCGGTGACACTGATTTCCGGCAGACTTCCGCAGAATGATACGGAAGTCATCATTCCCAGTCATATTTCCATCAAGGCGGGTGTGAGAATCCCGATAGGGGAGACGTTACGCGCAGCAGTCGGTAATCGGGAAGCCGGCGGGGACAGATTGACACAGCACGATCCATACAGGGGCGGCGAAACTTTAAACGCTGCGGAAGAAAAGAAGTATACGGTTGTAGGGACTTACGAAAGAGCCAGATTTGAAGAGCATGACGCACCGGGGTATACACTGATCACGAGATCGGATTCTGCGGGGGAGGGACGTTTCAGCCTGTTTCTCACTCTGGACAGTCCGCGAAAAGTGACAGCATATGGAAAGCGTTTTTCGGGTACTGATCCTTTTGTTATGAACGAAGAGGTACTGCGTTTTTATGGGGCATCGGATAACACGTTGTTCAATACGGTTATGTCTGCGGTGGGGGGAATATTAACTGCCATTATTATGATCGGTTCCGTTTTTCTGATTTACAACTCGTTTTATATTTCCCTAAATGAGCGTGTTCATCAGTTTGGCATTCTTATGTCAGTGGGAGCCACTGCCAGGCAGCTGAAAAGCGCTGTTCTGTTTGAAGGTCTCTGCATCGGCGCGCTTGGCATTTTGCCCGGCGTGGCTGCCGGCATCGGGATCGTTGCCGCGACGCTTCCTGTTGTTGAAAAAAACTTTGCCACCATTGCCGCCAGCAGTGCACAGCTGGAATTATCGGTGTCTGTACCGGCGCTTGCGGCAGCAATTGCAGTCAGTCTGATCACCATATTGATTTCCGCATATATTCCGGCAAAAAAAGCGGCGTCTGTCCCGGTGATGACATGTATCCGCCAGACAGACGAAATTAAAAGTGAGGCAAAGGATGTTAAGATTTCCAGATTTTCCAGCCGTGTTTATGGTCTGGAGGGAATGCTTGCGCTCAAAAATTTTCGCAGGAACAGACGGCGTTATCAGAGTGTCATATTATCTCTGACACTGAGTGTTGTGCTGTTTGTAACAGGTAATGCCTTTGGCGGCACTTTGAAAGGAATCGCAAAGGAATTAACGGTGGAGGCTGACGGGGATATTTTGTTTGAGGCAGAAGAGATGCCAAAGGAAGAACTCCTTGCGCTGCATGACAGATTAAAGAAGGTGGATGGGGTCAGCAAGAGCACATGGCAGGCGGACTTCCTCTATTCCGGCACAGTGGAAGGGCTTCCCGATGATTTTGCAGGCGGCCGGTTTCAGGCGGACTGTAACATACCAATCTATGTCCAGTTTATTGAAGACGCGGTGTATTTTGAATTTATAGAAAGCCTCGGATTTTCTGTGGAAGAATACAGCGGGCAGGAAGCAAAGGTTCTGGGGCTTATGGCAGACACTGCAGCGCATCAGACTTTTTTCACGGGACAGGAAATGGCGTTTGTTCTTTATGCTTCCACAGGAGAGGGTAAACGAATCAATGCCACTGTGGTGGATCGCTATCCCCTGGATATGCTGACTTACGATACTAAGCCGCAATATTTATTTCTAATGGTTGTCCCGTGGTCCATGAACCGTGCATTTGACGGATTGGAGGGAACATCCAAATCGGGTCTGACTTTCTGGACAGATGCACCCTCACAGACGATGGTGCAGCTCCAGTCAGAGATCACAGACGCGGGAACTGCCTGTGAATATACGCTGATCAACTTGTCTTCGGCAGTTGACTTGTTCCGCAGCGCAACTTTTGTTGTGGATGTATTCACTTACGCATTTGCCGCCATGATTTCGTTGATTGCGGCGGCCAACGTATGCAATACCATTTCAACGAATATCCGCATCAGGAGACGGGAACTCGCCATGCTGCGTTCCGTTGGGATGTCGGAACGGGGATTTAACCGAATGATGTATTTTGAATGTTTCTTTTACGGGATGCGTACCCTCATGTTTGGCGTGCCGGCTGCCGGTGTCCTCTCATGGCTGATTTACAAGGGAATGGTGGGGATCGAACAGCTTGAAGGCTTTGCCTATCAATTTCCGTGGAAGAGTATGAGCGTCAGTATACTTGGCGTATTCTGCATCGTTTTTATTACGGTGCTGTATGCCGCCAATCAAATCAGGAAAGAGAATATCATTGACGCGCTCAGGGATATATGATTTTATTTGAGAAAGGGATTGGTGATCACATGCGCATAATCAAAACCACACGAGGAGACATCACAAAAATCACAGGCGTGCAGGCGATCGTCAACGCTGCCAACAACTCTCTTCTGGGAGGCGGCGGGGTAGATGGGGCCATTCACCGGGCGGCAGGGCCGGAGCTTTTGGCAGAGTGCATGACGCTGCACGGCTGTGAAACAGGACAGGCAAAACTCACGAAAGCTTACCAGCTTTCCTGCGAGTATATCATCCATACGGTGGGACCGATCTGGAGCGGAGGAGGGAACCGGGAAGAGGAGCTGCTGGCAGACTGCTATTATCATTCCATGCGGATCGCGCTCGCTCAGGGGATCCGTACAATCGCATTCCCGTCCATATCGACAGGGGTATACCGATTCCCGGTGGAGCTGGCCGCAAAGACTGCGGTTCGGACGGTGAATCGTTTTTTGCAGGAAAACGAGAGCAGCTTTGACCTTGTAGAATGGGTCCTGTTTGATGCAAGGACAGAAGCCGCTTATGAGGCGGAAGTAGAAAAACTGTATGACAGGGACTGACAGAAAGGAGCCGGATGGCTCCTTTTTTCTGACAGGAAAGTGTGAAAACGTAAAATGTTGACAAAAAAATAAAAAATATATTGCATTTATTATGCAAGTATGATAACCTCTAGTTAATTAGTAAGGTCACTGGACAAACTAAAAAGTGTAAAAGAAAGGGGAAAAGTCTGAAAGTTGTTTTTCAGACGAGTTGGAAGAAAACATGGGTGTATACAGCCAGCAAACAATCAAAGCCATAAACAAGAAGAATATCTATATGCTGATTAACGCAGATCCGGGCATTTCGAGGATCCAACTGGCAAATGTCACGAATTTGAGCAAAACAACGGTATCGGCGCTGGTCGATGAGCTGATCCACGAAGGGTATGTGACAGACGAAGGCAGCGTGGAGAGCAACAGGCAGGGCAGAAAGCCAAACAGTCTGGTGGTAAACAGCGATGGGAACTGCTTTCTGGTGATTAACTGGCGGAAAAGAATTTTGGAAACGGCGATCGTAACCTCTTCCTTTGAGGTGGAGCATGTGAGTGAGACGGAAGTAAGGATCGGCGAAAACTATGCCGTACAGATTGAGCAGCAGATTAAGGAATGTATCGAGCGCCGCTGCGGCAGCAAAAAAATATTGGGGATCTGTCTGGTAGTTCCGGGTATGATAGACAGCGAACAGGAAGAGATCATTTCTATGGTGCTTACGCTGGATGAGAAAGAAAAGGTAATCCAGGAACTGCGGGCAAGAATACAGGAGTACCCGCTGGCAGTGTTCAATGATACCGCGTGCCTTGCCTATGCGGAAAACGCATTTGGCGACATGAAGGGGAGAAATTATGTATATCTGAATATGAACGAAGGTGTCGGTGCGGCGCTTGTATATGAGGGAAATATCTTAAAGGGAGCCACCGGCATGGGAACGCAGTTCGGACATTTTTCAGTGGATAAGAATGGAGAGAAATGCGTCTGCGGGAACAGGGGCTGTCTGGAAAACCGCATCGGCGAGCTTGCGCTGGCAAAGATAGCCAGGGAATGTCATGCGGAAGGTGCGTTTCAGGATCTTGCCACAATTCTCTTTAAAGATGTGGGAAATCTGGCGGCAGAGGGAAATCAGGATGCTTTAAAAATGGTAGAGGTATTGGCGGCAGATTTAAGCTATGCGCTGGGCAACCTGATTGCCATGTTTAATCCGGAAAGTGTTGTTATTGGTGGCATGGGAAGAAAGCTGGGGGACATTTTCTTACAGGACTTACAGGAGAATGTAAAGGCAACCGGTTTTCAGCAGTTTGTCTCTAAGGTTGACATCCGCTTTACCAGGCTGAAAGAAGAAGCTCTTTTACAAGGCGCGGCCAAGTATTATATGGACATGCATTATAAATTTTTGGAAGATATGACAGACAAATTATTTCTTTATTGAGAAAAGCGGCAGAGGAGGTAATGTGAAATGAAACGGATGATCGGTGTCAATTCAAACTGTTATCACGGCTATCCGATTGAGGAGGCATTGGAGGGGATACACAAAGCAGGCTTTCGCTATGTGGAACTTACGGCAACGAAAGGATGGACCGAGCATGTTTTTCCGACACAGTCTTTTTCTTACCTGACCGGCTTAAAAAAGAAAATGAGGGATCTTTCTCTCATCCCTTTTGCGCTGAGCGGGCACTGCAATCTGATGGATCGGGAAAGAATGAAGGATTTTGTGGAAAATATGGAGCTGGCCAGGTTTTTCGGATGTGATTATATCGTTTCTTCCGTGGGAGAAGCCCATCTGGAAGATAAAGAGACGGCTGGCAATGAAATTTTGGCGGAAAATATCAAATCGGTCATTCCGCTGCTGGAAGATGCGGACATGACGCTTGTGCTGGAAATTCACGGGGAGCACAGCAGCGGAAAGAT